>JAEDKA010000034.1 GCA_016296065.1 Kiritimatiellia bacterium | reverse complement strand
CAATAAAATCAGGCATGCGACTCATTTCGTGGGTCAAAAACTGGGGATATTCCAGGGTACGCTAAATTTTTAGCGAGAGAAGTTGAAGTTCACGAACGGGAAGCACGGAAGGAAGCCCGAGCTGTTCAGGTTTATGATGCCGAGCTGGACGCCCTCGTGGTGCTTCGAGATGTTCACAAGACCGAGCTGAAGGCCCGCGGAACTCTCGGCCGCGAGGTTGATGCCGCCGAGCTGAAGGCCCGACACCTTCTTCATCGCGTAGTTGAGGCACCCCGCGGAGAAGCCGGTGAACGAGCTGTTCGACAGCATGAACGCGCCGATGGAGGCACCGTACGCATTGCCGACGAACCAGTTGATGCCGCCGAGCTGAAGGCCGTAGAACTCGCCGTCGTAGTTGACGAGCGCCATCTGGAGGCCGTACGCGACGTCCTCGTTCCAGTTCAGCGCGCTTGCGAGCTGGATGCCGTAGAGCTCCTTCGTGCGGTTGGCGAGCAGGCCGAACTGCAGGCCTTCGGTCGCTCCCATGTCGGCGATGTTGGCCGCAGTGACAGCGATGCCGATGACATCCTCGTCGGCAACGCCGACAATGCCGAGGTCAACGCCGATCACGCTACCCTTGTTGTGGCCGTAGGGCATGTCGAGCCTGATGCCGTAGACATCCGGACGGTTCCACGGGAGGAGCAGGTCGCCCGGCGAGGCGACGGAGTACTGGAGCCACGCCGCGTCGGCGGTCGCCGCGGTCGCCGCGATGGCAAGAAGGGAGAATGCGAGGAGTTTCTTCATCTGTTTCGTCCTTTCGTTTCTGTAATTATACCACAAATAGGTTCGGTTTGACTACGGCAAATGTCAGAATTCCAGAGCGGAGTACATTTCCGCCAGGAACTCGGCGTACGTCATGCGCTTCTGCTCCATCGAGTCGCGCTCGCGCACCGTGAACGTCCCGTCCTTCGTGGACTGGTCGTCGACGGTGATGCACCAGGGCGTGCCCGCCTCGTCCTGGCGGCGGTAGCGCCTTCCGATCGCGCCGGAGACGTCCCACATGCAGTTGACCTTCTGCTGGAGCTTGCGGAAGATGTCGCGCGCCATCTTGTACTGCGCCTCGTCCTTCTTGATGAGCGGGAAGACCGCGACCTTTATCGGGGCCACCTTCGGGTTGAAGTGAAGCACCGTGCGGACGTCCTCCTTGCCCTTCTCGTCCGTGAGCTTCTGCTCCTCGTACGCCTCGCAGAGGAGCGCGAGCATGAGTCGGTCGACGCCTGCGGACGGCTCGATCACGTGCGGCACGTACTTTCCGTCGAAGAGGTTCTCGCAGAAGACCTTCGCCTTCGCCGCGATGTCCGCTTTCTCCTCGTCGGAGAACGCGACCTCCTTGCCGGCCTTCGCGGACGCCGCCTTCTGCTTGCGCTCGAGCCACTCGGCCTGCGTCTTCGCGATGAAGGCGGCCTTCTGCTCGTCCGTCATCTTCTTGCACGCCTGCTTGAGCGGATCGTCGAAGACAGTCTGCGGGACCTTCGAGTGGATCTGGTGCTGCGTGAGGTCGAAGTCGCTGCGGGCCGCGATGCCCTCGAGCTCCTGGCGCCCGAACGGGAAGTCGTACTCGATGTCGACGCACGCCCTGGCGTAGTGCGCCAGCTCGTCCGGCTTCTGCCAGTACTCGACGAACTTCTCGGTCGGCAGCCCCACCGCGTTGAGGAACTTCTTCCGCTGCTCGACCCAGTACTTGTGCCAGACCTCCCAGCCCCAGTCGTCCTGCACCGGGCCGTTCAGGTCGGGATTGTCGGCGAGCGTGACGACATGCCCGTACTGGAGCTCTATCGCCTCGTCGGGGCGGATGAAGAACTCGAGCTCCATCTGCTCGAACTCACGCGAGCGGAACGTGTAGTTCCTCGGCGTCACCTCGTTGCGGAAGCTCTTGCCCATCTGCGCGATGCCGTAGGGGACGGTCATGCGCGACGTCGCCGTCACGTTGAGGAACTGCGCGAAGATCGCCTGCGCCGTCTCCGGACGGAGGTACGCGACGTTCGACGGGTCGTCTATAGGACCGACGACGGTCTTGAACATCAGGTTGAACGGCTTCGGCTCAGTGAGCTCGCCGCCGCAGTAGGGGCAGAAGAAGTCGCTGCCCGCGACCTTGGGCTGGGGCTTCTTCTTCTGGTCCGCGTAGATGTCCTTGATCTGGTCCGCGCGCATCAGCTTCTTGCAGTCCTTGCACATCGTCATAGGATCCGCGAACGTGTCGAGATGGCCCGACGCCTTCCAGATCTTCGGATGCATGATGATCGTCGCGTCGAGGCCTACGACGTCTTCGCGGCCGCGCACCGTGAACTGCCACCAAGCCTGCTTGACGTTGGCCTTGAGCTCGCACCCGAGCGGACCGTAGTCCCAGAAGCCCGGCATGCCGCCGTATATCTCGGATGAATGATAGATGAAGCCGCGGCGCTTGCAGAGCGCCGACAGGGCGTCGAGTGAGGATTTGCTTTCTTCTGCCATAATGGGGAATATTATACCATATTTTTCAGTACATTCCGCCGTTGACGGATATTACCTGGCGCGTCAGATACGCCGCGCCGTCCGAAAGGAGGTACGTAACGAGCGACGCGATCTCCTCCGGCCTGCCGAATCGCCGCATCGGAATCGCCTTCTTCACCTCGTCGACGGCCTCGGGCAAAATGGACTGCGTCATGTCCGTCTCGATTACGCCCGGCGCAATCGCATTGACCGTGATGCCGCGCTTCGCGACCTCCACGGCGAGCGCCTTAGCCGCACCGACGAGCCCGGCCTTCGCCGCGGAGTAGTTGACCTGCCCGCGGTTCCCGACGACGCCGGAGGCGGACGACAGGACGACGATCCTGCCGCGCACCCTTCCCATGATCATCGGCATGAGGCAGGGCTTGAGGACGTTGTAGAATC
This sequence comes from Kiritimatiellia bacterium, assembly GCA_016296065.1. Classification (GTDB taxonomy): domain Bacteria; phylum Verrucomicrobiota; class Kiritimatiellia; order RFP12; family UBA1067; genus UBA1067. The sequence continues at coordinate 35,665 of JAEDKA010000034.1, read as the reverse complement.
CGTCGAGGTCGGTGCGCATCACGGCGTCCCACTCCTCGTCCTCCATCGCGGGAAACGCGTTGTCGCGGTTTATGCCGGCGTTGAGGACGACGGCGTAGTACGGCCCCTTCGCCGCAATGTCGGCGTCGAGCGCCGCCTTCGCGGCCGCGCGGTCCGAGACGTCGAACACGAGGTCCGTCCCGCCCGAGCGCACGGAGTGCGTCACGACGTCGTATCCCTCCGCCGCGAGCGCGTCGGCTATCGCCTTGCCGATTCCGCGGGAGCTTCCTGTAACGAGTACACGTTTGTTCATGGCGGTAATTATACCAAATTTACCGCCCCGTCAGAACGCTCCAAGCAGCCATGCGAGGACGAGCGCCCCGAGAACGACGGCCGCGCCAGTCGCGACGGACGAGGCGATCTTGCGGATCTTCTTCCGTCGCTTGATGCGCGCGACGAAGTCCTGTATCTCGACGTCCTGCGTCTCGTAGGAGAGCGTCTCCCTCTTTGCGGCTTTCTCCGCCTTCCCTATGAGCGACTTCATGCTGACGATTGTCGGCGCGGAATCGGCCTGGTGGGCAAACTTTACGTCTGAGACGTGCCCGCCCTTGGGCTTGTAGCCGATCTTCGCAAACTCCTTGATGAGCGCCGCGGGCGTCGGTATGCGGCGGTCGTACTCCTTGACGCACATGCGGCGTATCATCACCGCGAGATCGGGGGAGACGTCGGGGTTTATGTCGCGAATATCGGGGAAAGGATCGGACGAAAGCGTCTGCGCGAGAATCTGCGGCGCGTTGGGTCCGTCGTACGGGACCTGCCCCGCGATCATCTCGAAGAGTACGACGCCGAGCGAGTAGATGTCCGCGCGCGTGTCGACGACGGACGCGTCGAGCGCCTGCTCAGGGGCGACGTAGGCGGGCGTCCCGAAGACGCTCTCCGCCTCCGTGCAGAGCGAGTCCTTTATGTCGTCCGACTTGGCGATGCCGAGATCGACCAGCTTGACGAGTCCGTCCGGCTGGATCATTATGTTCTCTGGCTTGATGTCGCGATGCACTACGTGGTACTTCTGAGCCGCGTTGAGCGCCGCGGCGACCTGGAGCACGACCTCCACCGCGCGGTCCGGCGCGAAGCGCCCCGCGAACGCGAGCGCCTGCCTGAGGTCGCCTCCGGAGATGTAGTCCATCACGAGGTAGTAGAGCCCCCTCTCCTCGTCGTAGCCGCAGTCATGGACCGCGACGAGGTTTGGATGCCGTATGCGCGTCGCTATCTTCGCCTCGCGCAGGAAGCGCTTGACGTACTCCTTGTTCTCCTTCGCCACCTCCGGGAAAAGCACCTTGAGCGCGTAGATGGTGTCGAGTATCTCGTGGCGGACGAGATACACCGCGCCGAGGGAGCCGTTGCCGAGAAGCCTTTCGATCACGTATCCGCGGAACTTCTCCCCGTTCCTGAAGACCTCCTGCCTGCCGAAGTTCATGCGCGCCCCCCTATCTTGACGACGATCACGGAGAAGTTGTCCGACGCGCCGGCGCTCTCGACAAGCGAGCGGATTCGCTCCGCGATTTCCTTCGCGCGTCCGCCTTCAGAAAGCGCGCCCTTCAGGAGCGCTGGCGGGACCATTCCGTGCACGCCGTCGGAGCACAGCAGGAAAATGTCCCCGGAATGCATGTCGACCTTCTTCCACTCGAGCCGCGAGTTCTGCCCGACGCCGACGGCGCGCGTGAGGACGTGCGCAAGCATCGAGGCGCGAGTGTCAGCCATCGGACCGCCCGGACGCGAGCTGTGGTGGCGCATGATCTCGCGCTCCATCGTGTGGTCGTTGGTAAGCTGGCGAAACTCCGCGCCGCTAAGGCAGTAGACGCGGCTGTCCCCTATGTTGCCGACTACGGCGCTCCGTCCGTCCTCCGCATCAGCGACGAGCACCGTCGCCGTCGAGCCCATTTGCTTGTATCCGGCCTTCGCCGCATAGGCGCGCACCTCGGTGTCGGCACGCCTCACCGCGTCGTCGACCAGCCTTACGCGCTCGGGGAAGTCCGTGCGCTTCGCAAGGGCGCTGCAGAGCTCGCGGCAGATGATCCCGCTCGCGACCGCCCCGCCTTCGCCGCCGCCCATTCCGTCCGCGACGCAGAAGACGAGCCCGCGTCTGCTGACGAAGACGCTGTCCTGGTTTTCGCGGCGGACGGGCCCGCACTCCGACAAGTGCGCGATGTCCACGCGTATGCGTCTCCGGCGTTTGAAGAGTCCGAACAGCATGATCACATCCCCCTTGCTGCCTTGATTATGGCGAGTACGAGCGCCTCCAGCGCGAGGGCCATGCCCGTCGCGGCGTAGAGGACGTAGCGGTCTTTGTACCACGGTACCGGGAGCGGCGCGAACTCGCCGGTCGGTATGCGGTCCGGATGGGTGAGAAGCTCGAGGACGAGCCTCGCCGAGGACGGACGCTGGTCGGCGTCCGGAAGCGTCATCTCCGACACGAGCACCGCGAGTTGCGCGGGCGTGTCGGGCCTGCTGAGGCGCACGTCGGGGAACGAGCGCCCCTCAAGCGCCTTCGCAAGCGTCTTCATCGCGCCCTCGCCTTCGTTCGGACGCTTCCCGGCGAGCAGCTCGTGGAGCATCACGCCGAAGGAGTAGATGTCCGCGCGTATGTCGACGGAATGCGAGTCGAGCATCTGCTCGGGCGCCATGTATGCCGGCGTCCCGATCACGGCTGAGGCGCGCGTCGCGCGCACGTCCTCGAACTTCGAGAAGCGCGAGATGCCGAGGTCGGAAAGCTTCGCGACGCCGTTCGCGTCGAAGAGGACGTTGTCCGGCTTTATGTCGCGGTGCACCATCCCGCTCGCCTCGATGAGCACGAGCGCGCGCGCAATGTCGCGCGCGACGGACATCACGCCGTCAAGCGACAGCCCGCCGGGGTTCGCGTTGAGGACATCCCTCAGCGAGCCGCCCGGCATGTACTCCATCAGCAGATAGCAGAGCCCCGTCCCCTTGTCGCGCGCCGCGCCGTAGACCTGCACGAGGTTAGGATGCTTCACCCTCTTCGCGAAGTCGGCCTCGTGGCGGATGCGCTCGAGGAATTCGGTGTCGGAACCGGAGACGGACGGATCGAGCACCTTGAGCGCGCACCGCAGGCCCTTCGGGTCTTCGGCGAGAAAAACCTCGCCCGTGCCGCCCGAACCGAGCCGTTTTATGATGCGGAGATTCCCGAATATGCTTCCGGGAACCAGCAGCTCTCTCCAGTCCGTTCCCATGTCAACTCATCTGTCAGGTCCTCTTCAGCTGGGGGAACAAAACAACGTCGCGGATCGAATCCGTCCCGGTCAGGAACATCACGAGCCTGTCGACGCCGAAGCCGAGTCCGCCAGTCGGCGGCATGCCGCACTCGAGCGCGGAAATGAAGTCCTCGTCGATCTTCTCCGTATCCTCGCCCGCCTGGTTCTCGAGCGCCTTGCGCTGCTCCAGCGGATCGTTCTGCTCGGTGTAGCCTGGGCACAGTTCGCGTCCGGCGACGACGAACTCGAATACGTCCACGAGCGACGGATCGTCCTTGCACGCCTTGGCGAGCGGGACGAACTCGTGCGGGATTCTGGTAACGAACGTGGGCTGCATGAGCTTCTTCTCGATGAGCTTGTCGTAGACCTCGTGCGTAAGCTCGAGTTCGCGCGTGATTCCGTCCAGCTCGAGGTTGGTGTCCGTCTCGCGTCCCTTCGCCTTGGCCTTCTCGAGCTGCGTCGCGAAGTCGAGGTCGAACCAGTCGTCGCCCATGAGCTCCTTGACGAGGTCCTTGTACGCGACGCGCCTGTAGGGCGGGTTGAAGTCGATGACCGTCTTCTCCTCGCCGTACTCGACCTTGCGCGTGCCGATGACCTTGTCGCAGAGGTGCGGAAGAAGCCCTTCCATGATCGCCTCCATCGATGTGCGGTCGCCGTACGCCTCGTATATCTCGCACACGGTGAACTCGGGGTTGTGCGTGCGGTCGATGCCCTCGTTGCGGAAGTCCTTGCCGAGCTCGAACACCTTGTTCATGCCGCCGACGAGCAGCCGCTTCAGGTAGAGCTCCGGCGCGATGCGCATCACGCAGTCCTTGTCGAGCGCGTTGAAGTGGGAGAAGAACGGCTTCGCGGCCGCTCCTCCCGCCTGGTCCTGGAGGATCGGCGTCTCAACCTCGACGAAGCCCTTGTCCCAGAGGTACTTCCTGATCTCCATAATGAGCCTGGAGCGCGTGAAGAAGCGCGCGCGGCTCTCGTCGTTCGTCATGAGGTCTACGTAGCGGCGGCGGTAGCACTCCTCCTGGTCGGCGAGCCCGTGGAACTTCTCCGGCGGCTGCTCGAGCGCCTTGGCGAGCATGGTCCACTCCTTGACGACGACGGACTTCTCGCCCTTCTGCGTCGTGAAGAAAACGCCCTCCGCGCCGATGATGTCGCCGAGGTTGAGCTGCTTGAACGCGGCGAAGGCGGTCTCGGAGAGCTCGTCGCGCTTGAAGATGAGCTGGAAGCGGTCCGTGCCGTCGTTCATGGTGCAGAAGTTCATCTTGCCCATGCGGCGGATCATCAGCAGGCGCCCTGCTACGCGAACGCCCTTGCCCTCCTCGAATGTCTCCCTTGCGACCTTGAGGTCGACGTGGTCATACTTGCAGCCGTAGGGCTCGTAGCCCATTTCCTTGAGCGCCTTCATCGACGCGAGGCGCTGCTCGCGGTATTCGTTGGTTTCCATGTCTCAGTGCTTCATCGTGTAGCCGTTGAAACGGTGCGTGTTGTAGAGCTTCTGCCCCTTCACGACCGAAAGCCCCATCGCCTTCCTTATCGCGACGATGTCCTTCACGAACTTCGGCGCAAGCTGGTTGACCTTCCCGCCGTGTCCGGACGCAAGAAGCAGCACCTGGCAGTATGCGTCCGCGTTCTCCGCGAACCACTCAGCCTCCTCGATGTCGCGTCCGCCGCACACGATGCCGTGGTTGGCCATGAAGACGACGTTGGACTTCTTCGCCGCCTCGGCGACAGTCTTGGCGACTTCGTCCGTGCCGGGCGTCGCATAGGGCGCGAGCGGGATCTGCGACAGGAAGATGTCCGCCTCGGGGTTGATTCCGTTCGGCGGGACCTCGCCCGCGAAGAGGAACGCGTTGCAGTGCGGCGGATGGCAGTGCATGCACGCGTTCATGCCCGTCGCCTTCATCATCGCGATGTGCACCTTGACCTCGCTCGTGCGCGGACGGTATCCGCACAGCTGCCCAGCCTCCATGTCGACAAGGCAGATGTCCTCGCGCTTCATGAAGCCCTTGCAGCACAACGTCGGCGAGCAGAGGACGAGATCCTCGCCCACGCGCACCGAGAGGTTGCCGCCGTTGCCGTCGGTGTAGCCCTTGTTGTAGATGCGGCGGCCCATCTCGCAGATCTGGTCCTTCACCTTGTTGATCGCAGGCGAGTCGAAGAACTTGTCGAGCTCGCGGCGCGTCTTCGGCTGCGGGCCGTTCTTCCAGTCGTACGCACGCTCAACGAGCGGCGGGTTGATGTACAGCTTCTTGTCCATTTCAGCTTCCCCTCTTATTCCCAGAGTTTCTCGATTGCGTAGTAGGCGCGCGCCTCGCGCGAGAACACGTGCACCACGACGTCTATGAAGTCCGCCACGATCCATCCGCACTCTGGATCGCCCGTCATGCGGTTGCGCCTGACGCCCGCGTCGCGCATCGCCTGCTGGGCGTTCGCGACCAGCGCCTTGAGGTGCGGAGCGGCCGAACCCGTCGCCACGACAAAGAAGTCGGTGAGCGAGCTCTTGCCACGCACGTCGTATATCTTCACGTCCTCCGCCTTCGATTCCTCCAGCGAACGGGCGATCACCTTTGCCTCTTCAATTGCTTCCATGACGTAGATTATACCATTTTTTCGAAATCCTTGACGCCCAGATGGTGCCAGGCGTCGAGAACGACCTTCGTTCCATCCTCAAGCACGAGCTTCAGGATGCCCTTCTTCTTCCACTGCGAGCGGTCGACCGACTTAACCTCGCCGAGCATCCGGCGCTTGCCGTCGTAGACGAAGGACGTCTCGTCGTACTCGAAGCGGAAGAACGCCGCCGCGGAGATGTTGATGCCTATGAGCGCGGCGGCCACGAGGCACAGCGCGGCAAAGCCGTACTGCGACTTGATCTTCTGGCGCTTGAACGCCTCGAGCGGATACCCCTCCGGGGCCTTCGCCTTCTCGATCTTCTCGTAGAGCTCGGCGGCGGGAGTCTTCGGGTACGACACGAGCCCGTCGTATCCGAACCAGCATCCGAGCCCGGCCATCAGCAGACACACCGCGAAATGGCGGCGGAAGAACTCGGGATTGAGCTTAAGCTTCTTCATCGCAGCCCTCCATCGTCGACTGTATCGCCGCGAGAAGCGTGTACTTCCCGCCGGGCTCGAGCGTGCGCCCGCCCGGCCAGTCCGACACCGGCTCCACGCACACGAAGCGCCGCCACGAGTCCTCGTCGAAGTCCGGGAGCGTGTAGTTCGTCCCGGGATTCCACACCACCGCCCTGTCGTTCCCCGCGGACGCAATCGCAATCGCGCGCCGCAGCCCGGAATCGACGACGGCGAACTCGTGCCGCGGCGAGGGGGGAAGCGAGAAGATGTGGTCCTTCGGACACGTCATCGCGATGTCGCCGACCTGAACGCCGTCCGAATCCGCCTCCGCGTCGTGGAACGCCGCGCCGTCCAGTCCGCGCACGACGGCCTCGTCGCGCTCGCGCAGGAGCAGGTACGGATGCAGTCCGCAGCTGAAGTCAAACGGCTTTTCGTCCGCGTTCGTCACCGTAAGCGCGATGTTGAGCTTCATCGAGACCGTCACCTTTATCGCAAGCTCGAAGTCGTGCGGCCACAACGAGCGCGTCGCGGCGTCCGAGCGCAGGACAAGCGTCGCCTCGGTCATCTCGTCGGAGTACTCCGTCGCCTTCACCTCGAACGGCATCACGCGCGCGAAGCCATGCTGCGGAAGGTCCTTCGAGAAGCGGTTGCCGAACTGCGGAAAGCACACCGGCACTCCGCCGTGGAAGGACTCGCCGCGGTTGTAGTCGCGCTTCGAGGGACGGAACAGGACCTCCGAGTGCCCCGTCGGACGGTACGACAGCACGTTCGCGCCCATCAGCGCGACCTCGGCCGTTCCATACTTGTTCGCGAGCACCACGTTCGGATACCCGCAGTGTCCGGGACGGAACACTATCCGCCCCGGAGCGCCGTAGCGCGCGTTAAGCTGATCGATCGTCATCGACGTGCCCTGCCCTTACCTGTTGATGCCCTTGTGGTTCATGAACTCCCAGATGCGGCCGAGCCAAGTGTAGCTGCCCGTGCCGGGCGAGGCCATGCGCTGGAAGCAATGGTTCCTCTTGCAGAGGGTGTGCAGGTCGCTCGCGATGCCCATCCTGCGCATCTGCTCCCACGCCTTGACGGAGTTCATCGCCGCCCAGCCATCCGAGTCGCCGTGGATGAAGACCATCGGGCAGGTCGCGGGGTCGAACGCAAACTCCGGCACGAGCCGCGCGGAGTCATCGTTCCCGCCTGTCGTGTTGAGCTCGTCGACTCCGTCCGTGAGCGAATACGCGGGATATATCCCGACGCCCCACTGCACGTTGCACGGGATCTTGTCGATGTCGTCGATGTTCCAGTAGGAGCGGCTCTGCGAGCTCGTCACTCCCATGAGCGTGAGGTGCCCGCCCGCAGACGAGCCCATGATGCCGATGCGGTTCGGGTCGAGCCCCTTCGCTGCGGCCTTGGAGCGGACGATCCTGATGCAGCGCTGCAGGTCCTGCCACGCCGTCGTGTGCTTCGCGAGCGGAGCCGCGGGGCGAGGAGTCCTGTACTTCATCGTCACGACCGCCATGCCCTTCTCGTTGAGGAAGCGACGCGCCGGCGCGACCTCGAATCCGTCCGGCCCGTTTCCGTTGTACGCGCCGCCGGAGTAGATGATCTGGATGGACTTAGTCGTGAGGTTCGCGGGGATGTACCACTCGAGGTAGGGGATGTTCTGCTTCTCCTGGAAGTCAGGAATCCTGCCCGCGGGCCAGAGCTCCTCCTTCGCGTACTTCGCCGGGTCGTGGAAGTCCTTCGCATAGCGCTGCATAAGGTCCTCCTCCGGCGCAAGCTCGCCGAGGAAGCCCATCTGCGTCAGGAACTCGTGCGCACGGTCGAACCAGTTGTCGTACGCCGCCGCCTTGTCGCCCTTCCCGTCCTGTCCCCAGAAGCCGTGGTGGCGGTCGGCGAAGAGATGCAGCTCGGCGGGGATCTTCCGCTTCCTCAGCTCGCGGTAGACGAGCGTCGATGCCATCGGGGAGTATTCGTCGGCGCTGCCGTGGAACATGCACATCGGCGCCGTCTTCTCGTCGAACTTGAAGATCGAGTCGAGCTTCGCGTCGACGGCCTGCCCGTTGCGCGTGTTGGGAATGCCGATTCCGTCCGTAACAGCGTAAGCGATCGCGCCGGTGATGGCCCAGTTGATGTGGCACGGAACGTCATCCAGCTCGTCGATCCTCTCGTACGCCGGGGTGAGCGCGCTCGTCGCGAGCAGCGTCGCGAGATGCGAGCCCGCGGACATCGACATAGTGCCGATCTTCTCCGGATCGAACCCGCGCTTCGCCGCCTCGGAACGCACCATCCTCACGGCGCGCTGCCCGTCCTCCCACGCGCTCTGGTGGATCGGCAGCCCTTTCGGACGCGGAGTCCTGTACACGAAGTTGACGCACTGGAATCCGATCGCGGTGAACTTCCTCTCCCACATCTCGACGAGCCCGACGTCGCAGCAGCATTCGTATGCGCCGCCGGAAATGAGAATCATGCATCCGCCGTTCGGCTTTTCCGGCGCGGGACGCCAGTCGAGGTACGGCGACTTGCCCTTTTCCTTCTCGTTCGTCATCGCCGCGATCTGGTGGTCCTGCGCGTCGGGCATCTTGCCCTCCGGCCATATATTCACCCGCTCGGCGAACGCCGCACCCGCCAAACCGACGGCGCACAGCGCCACCCATGCCACGCGACTCGCGCGCAACGAACCCCGAAGGACATTGTTTTGCATGTTTTTCTCTCCTTTTTTTACAACATTGTACGTCAGACGCCGCGAAGGGCTGCGGCGACGCGCGCGAGACGCTCCTCGGTGGCGAGCCGGGCGGACTCCGCGTCCTTCGCCCTGCGCTCCATCGCGTCCATCTCCCGCTTGAAGAACTCCTTGTACTCCTTCTGCCTCGCCTCGAACTCGCTTTCGTACTTCGCTAGCCTCTCCTCGAAGTGCGCAGCGTATTCGCCGCGGCGGCGCTCGAACTCGGACGAGAACTCGGCCTCGCGCCTCTCGAAGGCTGCGGCGTACTCTGCAGCACGCTTCTCGAAGGCCGCCTCGAACTCCTTCTGCCGGCGCTCGAAGGCGTCCGACGCAGCGCCGAGCCGCACGACGAGCCTGTCCACGGCGGCGGCGAGGTCGCCGTCATCCGTCTCGGCGAGTCCGGACGACTCGAGGAGCCTGGTGAAGAGCGGACGCACGAGCGGACGGTCGACGAGGAAAACCCATACGACCGCCATGAGCGTCGAGAAAAGCGCAGTGTGGAGGCACTGCATGAGGTCGGCCATCGTGACCGTGTCGAGCTGGAAGTACCCGATGACGATGATGCCCCACAGCGTCCCGAAAAGTCCGAGCGCGACGTTGAGCTGGTCCGAGCCGCGGAAGAACGGAAAATCTCCCGCGCGGAAGCGCCGCCCCCGCGCCATGCGCGCGAGCGAGACCGTCATGCAGACGAAGCCGAGAGTCGGGATGAAAGTCGTCACTGCGGAATAGTCCACGGCTGTCCAGTCTAGCCATGGGATGACGCCCGGAGCCTTGGCGGAAAAAGCGGCCGTGTCGCCTCCGGCGGCAAGAAACGCCGCCCACCAATTCCATATGGCGGCGACGTTGTTCACGAAGGCAAGCGCGCAGAACGCTGTGGCGATGGCGCACAGCGCCAGCAGGAGCCTGATCTTCTTCATGCCGATTACTTCTGCTTCAGCTTCTGGCTGACGGCCAGCATGCGCTCACCGAGGTCTTCGAAGCCGACATCCGCAGCGTATACGTCCTTGTAGTACTGGTAGGCCCTCTCGAGGTCTCCGGAATCCTCCGCGCAGCGTCCGAGCTGGTAGACGACCTTCTTCTTGAGGTCGTCCATCGTCGGAATCGCGTCGCGCGCCGTCTCGAGCTGCATGACGGCCATGTCCGTCTGCCCCTTCTTGAGGAAGCACATGGCAAGGTAGTAGAGCGCCCAGAGGCGGTCCTTCGGGCTCTTCTGCGCGAGTTGGAGGTGCTCAAGGGCCTCGTCGTAGTACTCGTAGGTGAAGTACTGCACGCCGAGCTCGTAGCGCAGGTGAAGGTCGTTCGGATAGCGCTCCACGCGCTGCGCCAGGTCGTCGAACACGAACTGGTTCTTCTGGTTCTCCATCTCGATGGCATTCGCCTCGTCGCCGGCGGCGCGGTACGCCTCGATCTGCTGGTCGTAGTAGTTGACGTACGTCTGGGAAAGCATGCGGTCGAGCTCGGGATCCATCGACCCAGAGGCCTCGATCGCGTCCGAAAGGCACTGTATCGCCTCCTCGTAGCGCTTGTTCTGCACGTAGATACGCGCAAGCGCCCGGCGGAAGTTCATGTTCTTCGGCTCCTTGGCGATCTGGGCGAGCTTCTCCTGGATGAGCGACTCCGCGTCGTCGCCGGTGATGACGGCCTTGTTCGCCTGGTCGAGCTTCTTCGCCTGGTCCTTGTTGGCGATGAGGTTCTGGAACCCGCCCCTCTTTCCGGCCGTCTGCTCCCAGCCGGCGTTCATCGTCGCGCGCGCCTCGGTGTCCTTGAGGAGCTGAAGGACCCGCTGGTCGCCGGGCTTCATCTCGGAGAGCTTCTGGTAGGCGTCGCGCGCCTTGTCGTAGCGCTTCGCCATCGTGTAGTACGTCGCGACGCGCTCGAGGAGCGCGGGGTCGCGGTTCGAGCACTCGTACGCCGCCTCGACGGTAATCGCGGCGTGGTCGGCCTTGCCTGCCGCCTCCGCGGCCTTGACCGCCGCCTCGATGTTGTCCGGATCGAGCGGATTCTGGCAGAGGAGCTTCTCCGCCTCGGCCATCGCCTCCGCGCCCTCTCCCTTCTTGACGAGGCCCATGATCTTCATCTGGGCCATCTTGTAGCCGAGCTTCGCGCCGAAGCCCGCCTTGCCGTTCTTGCGGAAGTTCGCGATCTGGGCCGCCCTGAGCAGCCTACGCGTCTCAAGGACGTCAGGAGCTGCCGACACGGCCTCCATGAGCATGTCGACGGCGAGTTCGTAGCGTCCCGTCTCAAGGGCCTGCCGTCCCCTGTTTGTGAAGTTCTGCGCCTTCTGTGCCAGATCTACTGCCATTACGATACCTCCAGACGATTGTCACCGATGTTTTCGAAAACGCCCTCGGCCTTGTAGGTCTTGAGCATGAAATGGGTTGCCGTCGACAGGACGCCGTCGAGCGTCGAGAGGTCAGCCGCGACGAAATGCGCGACGTCCTGCAGGCTGTCGCCCCTGACGAACACGAGCAGGTCGTATCCGCCCGACATCAGGAAGCAGGCCTCAACCTGCTCGAACCTCGAGACCCGCTCGGCGATCTTGCCGAAGCCGCAGTCGCGCTGCGGCGTTATCTTGAGCTCGATAACTGCATGCACTTCGTCCATGTGTCACTCCTTCCCATTTTTCCACTTGTACCCAGTCACGTCGTCCACGATCTGACGGGCCAGGTCCTCGGCGAGCCGTCCCGACGCGTCGCGCCGCGCCGTCACGATGTCCGTGTCCGAAAAGAACGTCGTCTCCGCCGTGTACGGGCGGTTGTCGAAAAGCACCTTGCCGTTCCGCCGGTCGACAAGCGAAACGTCGGCCTTGAGCACGAGCCTGTGCTCGAAGGCGCGCATGGACTGGCCTCGTTTGTAGTTGAGAAGCCCGGGATGCGCGCTCTTGAGCACCGCCTGCACCTCGAGCGCCGCGTCGTCCTGCGACGCTATCCTGAACGTGCCCTCTCGCTGGAACTCCCTAAGCGTCTGCCTCGTCGCTACTGCGCCGAGCTCCAGGACGTCCGTCTCGTTGCGGAACGTCGGGACCGACACGGTGCGCATGTCCTCGGGAACGGACGAGGTCCATGTATACGCCCTGCATCCCGCGAGGACCGCCAGCGCGGCGGCTATCGGAAAGAACCTCTTCATTTGACCTCCTCCTGCAGCTCGAAAAGACGGCGCCTCACCTCGGGCGCGCGGTCGGAAGCCGGATACTCGTCGAGGAAACGCTCGTATGCGCTTATGGCGCTGCGCTTCGTTCGCGTGCGCGAGTCGTAGAACTTCGCCGCCCTGTAGGCCTCCTCCTCGATCATGGACTTCGCCTCGGCGAGATAGCCCTCGACCTCCGCGCGGCGCTCGGAGTCCAGCTTACGGGAGCCAAGCGCCATGCGCATGAAGTCGATGTTGTCGCGCACGCGGTCGCGATTGTACTCGCAGCGGTGCAGCACGACCATGCGCGCCTTCGCCTCGCGGTACAGCGCCTCGTCCGACTCCGGCGCGGACGGATGAAGGTTCCTGAGGTTCTCGTATACCGTGACGGCTGTCTCTGGCTTGTCCTCGTCCTCGCGCAGCTTCGCGATCGTCAGCATCGCCTCGGGCGCGAACTTCGCGCCCGGCGCCCTCAGGACGACAGCCTCGTACGCGCGGCGGACGTCCACCGTGTTGTCGAAGCGGAAGAACATGACCGTCTTGCCTTCCTCGCGCATCAGCTCCGCGGTCTTGTACAGCGTCTCCACCGCCTCGTCGTAGTCGCACTGCGAGGAGTAGAAGTCGACGAGGTAGCGGTACTCCTTGAAGGCCTCCTCGTAGTCGAGCTCGCGCGAGAGCAGGATGTCGCCGATCGCCTTCTGCGCCTTTGGCGCCTCGGGCGAGGTGGGCCACTCGCGCACGAGCGCGTCATAGGCCTTGCGCGCGCCCTTCCAGTCCTCCGCTGATGCGAGCTCCGCCGCGTAGGCGAACTGCTCCGCCGCCGTGTCGCGCTTCGGACCGTTGAGCCACGAGAACCAGCGCGGCTCCTTGCGGGACGGCTTTATTATCTCGTCTTCGCTGTCGAAGCCGGGGTACGCGTCGGTCGCATAGCGGATTCCCGGCCCCGGACTCGCGCCTGGCGAAACGGCGGCCGCCACGAAGGCCGAGGCCGCGAAAACGGACAAAACGATAGCTTTTCTTAAAGTCATGATGTGTATTATACCAAAAAGAACGGCGCTTTGGGCGACTCCGCGCATGTAGGCGTGATTTTTTGCTTCCCGGATCGCGGGCAAAGCCGACGGTTCATGCCGCAGATACGAAGACACGACTGGAGGCGCGGCTTACAGCCGCGCCTCCAGCAGGAAGGGGAAGCAATGGGAATGGCGGAAGCCGAACCGTTACTTGGACAGTACCTCCGCGACGAGCGCGGCGGCCTCCGCGGGCGCGACGATGCGCGTCTTCGACTTGTCCTCGTCGCGGCGCTTCACCTCGACGCCTCCGTTCGCGAGCCCCTTCGCGCCCACGACGACGCGCACGGGGAAGCCGATGAGGTCCGCGTCCTTGAACTTGACGCCAGGCCTCTCGGCGCGGTCGTCGACAAGAACGTCGATGCCCTTCGCCTCGAGAGCGGCCTCCAGCTCGTCCGCGACCTTCGTGACCTCCTCCTTGTCGGGATCGAGGTTCTCGACGATCACCTGGTACGGCGCTACGGACGCAGGCCAGACGATTCCGTCCTTGTCGTGGCTCTGCTCGATGACGGCCTGCAGGGTGCGGCTCACGCCGACGCCGTAGCAGCCCATTATCATCACGTGCTCCTCGAGCTTGTCGTTCTTGTAGACGGCGTTGAACGCGGCGGAGTACTTCGTGCCGAGCTTGAAGACCTGCCCGACCTCGATGCCGCGCTTGATCGCCATCGGCTTGCCGCACTTCGCGCAGATGTCGCCTTCCCTCGCGATGACGAGGTCCGCGAAGTCGGCGTCCGCGATATTGCAGTCGCGCGCAAGGTCGACGTTCTTGAGGTGGTAGTCGTCCTTGTTCGCGCCGACGATGCAGCCCCTCGCGCCCTTGAGCGCGATGTCGCACACGATGCGGAGCGAGGCGTCCGCCGGCTTGACGGGCCCGACGGACCCCGCGTTCGCTCCCGAGGCCTTGAGCACCGTCTCGAAGTCGGCGAGCTCGACCTTCTTCGCGCCGAGGAAGCGCTTGAGCTTCACGTCGTTGACGTCGCGATCACCCTCGACGCACACCATGACGGGCTTTCCGTCGGCGGAGTAGATGAGCGACTTGACGAACGCGGACCCCGAAAGGCCCATGAACGCCGCGACCTGCTCGATCGTCTTCGCGCCCGGCGTGTGAACCTCCTCGTATGCGGGGCATTCGGCGTCCGCGCGCGGCGCGACCCTGCGCTCCGCCTTCTCGAGGTTCGCCGCGTAACCGCAGCCCTCGCAGAACGCGATGCCGTCCTCTCCCGCGTCGGCGAGCACGTGGAACTCGTGCGTCATCGAGTCGCCCATGTCGCCTCCGTCGGCCTGCACGGGAACGGCCTTCAGCCCGCACCGCGCGTAGATGCGCTCGTAGGCGTGGTACATGTTCCAGTAGCTCTTGTCAGCCCCCTCGGCGTCGACGTCGAAGGAGTACGCGTCCTTCATGAGGAACTCCTTGGAGCGCATGAGGCCGAAGCGCGGACGCGTCTCGTCGCGGAACTTCCACTGGATCTGGTAGATCGTGACCGGCAGCTGGCGGTAGGAGCTGATGAGCGACTTCGCGATGTCGGTGAACACCTCCTCGGCGGTCGGACCAAGCGCGAACTCGTGCTCGCCGCGGTCGCGGAGCTTGAACATGTTCGGCCCCATCGTGTCCCAGCGCCCCGTGGTGCGCCACAGCTCCGCCGGCTGGAGGATCGGCGAGACGATCTCGAGCGCGCCCGCGCGGTCCATCTCCTCGCGGACTATCTGCTGTATTTTCCTCAGCGAGCGCATCCCGAGCGGCAGGTAGGCATAGAGTCCGCCCGCCACCTTGCGCGCGAGCCCCGCGCGGATAAGGAGCTTGTGAGAGTCGATTTCTGCGTCACCGGGATTCTCCCGGAGCGTCTGGATGAGAGACTTGGTCCATTTCATGATTGGGATATTATATCAAATTTGGCCCGCGACTCGGCGGCAACTTCTGCAAAAAGGGAATTTCCGTGCGCATCCATGGCCACTACGCCCCTGAAATCCTCCACCTCGAAATGCCAGCACGCCTCCGCCGCGCCGAACTCGTCCAGGAGATCCACGCCGGCGACGCGCTTCACGGACGCCGCATACAGCGCCCCCGCGCCCCCGACGGCCTGCACGTAGACGCAGCCGCAGCGCTTCATCGCCGCAAGCGTCGCCGCGTCCATCCCGCCCTTCCCGATTATGATCCTAACGCCGGACGACTCTATGAACGCCGGCTCGTAGGGGTTCTCCCGCACGGACGTCGTAGGCCCGGCGGACACGACGCGCCATCCCGACGCGCCGTCCGCAACACACACCGGCCCGCAGTGGTACAGCGCGCCGTCGCGGAAATCCACCGGAATCTTCCCGCCGTCCGCGAAGAACTTGTGGAACTTGTCGCGCCCCGTGTGCACCAGCCCCGACAGGCTCACCGCATCGCCCGCCTTCAGCGCGCGCACCTGCCCCTCGTCAAATGGATATTCAAGCTTTATCATACCGTGCCCTTCGACTTTTCAACCTTTCAACTTTTCAACCTTTCTCCGGCACGCCCAGCACATGTATGCGACGGTGACGAAGAACGACGCCGGCACGCGGGGACGCGACGCGATTCTGACGCCGAGCAGGGTCGTCTTCCCGCCAAGCCCCATCGGACCTATCCCAAGCGAGTTCGCGTCCTTCAGGACCTGCCTCTCCAGCCTGCGCAGCGTCGGATCGGCGGAATCGCCCTCCTTGCCCAGGGGCCTGAGCAGCTGCTCCTTCGCGACTTCGTACGCCGTCGCGCGGTCACCGCCGATGCACACGCCGAGAATCCCCGGCGCGCATCCGTACCCCTGCGCCTTGACGACTGCGTCGAGAATGCACTTCCGCACCCCCGCGAGGTCCCGCCCCGCCCCGAGCGCGGAGTCGGGCAGGGAGTACTGGCGGGACATGTTCTCGCTCCCGCCGCCCTTTAGGACAAGCTCCACGCAGCCCTTCTCCATCCAGTCGACGTAGTGTATCACCGGCGCGCCGTCCGCGCAGTTGTCGTCGTACGACTTCCCGGAGACGGAGTCGATGCAGTTCTTCCTCAGCGCGCCGCGTTTAGTCGCAAGCGCGACGGCCTTCTTTATGACCGCCGGCGTCACCTTGCGCCTGAGCGACTCGTCCACGTAGAACGCAAGAGTCCCCGTGTCCTGGCACAGCGGGGACCCCCCGCGGCGCGCAGTCGCCACGTTGTCCAGTATCGTCCGCAGCACGACCGCGGCGGATCCGCCGCGCTCCTCCCTGCGAAGCGCCGCCGCGAGCGCCTTCTCAACGTCTTTCGGAAGAGACGAACTCGTCTCCGCGATAAGACCCGCTATTTTTTCTACCGTTCCCATAAAACCCCTGTGTCTTCCTCTCTGCCGCGCGTCAGGCGCGGCTGATCCCCAGCGCCTCCATCAGCGGAGCTATGAACGACTCCTCCACCTCCATGCCGAGCGGAATCGTCGGCTTGTTCGCGCCGTGGAAGTCGCTCCCGGCGGACTTCAGCAGACCGAGTCTCGCCGCGATGCGCGTGAACTCCATGTTCTCCTCCGGCTGGTTCGCCTGGTAGTGGCACTCGAGTCCGTCGAGACCCGCCTCCTTCAGCCGCGCAAGCTCGCGCTCCGCCGCGGCGTAGTCGCATCCGCTCCGCTTCCACTCCCTGCGCCAGTACTTCGGATGCGCCATCAAGCAGATTCCGCCCGCCGCATGCACGATGCGGAACGTCTCCTCCTGCGACGGATGGTACCGCTCCTCGTAGCAGCGCGTCTCCTCGGGAGAGTCGGAGAGGAGGTACTTTTCGAACGCGGACGGGATGTCCGCCGCGTAGCCGTTCTCGACGAGCCACCGCGCAAAGTGCGGACGCGCCAGAACCTCGCCGTGAGGCTCCGGCTTTATGTCGATTCCAAGCCTGTGGAAGTTCGCGAAGATGCGCTCGTTGCGTCCGTTGCGCCCCTCGAGTATCCTGCGCAGGAACGCCCTCAGCTCCGCGTTCAGCGAGTCCACGCCGAGGGCGAGCAGATGGAACCTGTCGAAGCCCTCGCCCGGATCGATGGAAAGCTCGACGCCCGCGATGCGCGGAACGGAAGCCTCCGCCGCAAGGAACTCCGCGACGCCGTCGCAGTTGTCGTGGTCCGTCAGCGCGAACGCGGCAAATGCGCCGCGCTCCGCCTGCTCGACGAGCTCGGACGGCGCGAACGTCCCGTCGCTCGCCGTCGAATGAACGTGGAAGTCTACCTTCATTTCGCCTCTATCGCCTCCGAAAGAATCTTCACCCACTTTTCCAGCATGTCCTTCGTCCGGCACTCCACGAGAAGACGCAGATACGGCTCGGTGTTGGACTTCCTCACGCTTATCCAGCCCTCGTCGAACTCAAGCCGATAGCCGTCCATCTCGCTCCTGCCCGTCTCGCGCGCAAGCTTCGCCGCCGCCGCGAGGACGCGCGCGATCGCCGCGTCTTTGTCCTCGACCCTGAAGTTGAGCTCCCCCGAGTTCGCGTAGCGCGAGACGATGGGCTTCATCATCTCGGAGAACGTCTTTCCCGCGGTCTTCGCCTTCGCGACTTCGGATAGTATGCGCGTCGCGGCGAGAAGGCCCGAGTCGCATCCGAAGAACTCGCTGAAGTAGTAGTGCCCGGCGAGTTCGCCTCCGCACAGCGCGCCGCACTCGCGCAGGATCGGCTTCGCGAAGGCATGCCCCACCGGAACCATCACCGGCTCGAAGCCGTCCTCGCGCAGCGTCTCGATAGCGCCGCGCGAAGTCCGCACGTCATGGATGATCTTATGATGGTTAGGTAGTTGGGTGGTTAGGTGGCCGAGCGTTGCTCTCGCCACAATGGGGACGAGGTAGTCGGGCTGGACGAACTCGCCTTTTTCGTCCACGAACATCGCGCGGTCCGCGTCGCCGTCGAATATGACGCCGCAGTCGAGCCTCTTCTCGCGCACGGCCTTCGCGATCTGCTCGCGCGCGTCGCTTTTGAGCGGATTCGGCGAGTGGTTCGGGAAGGTCCCGTCAGGCGTGTCGTTCAGCAGCACCGCGCCCGGGAACATCTCGCGCGCGAAGAGCGAGGACATCCCGTTGGAGCAGTCGACGGCGAACCTAAGGCCCGAGAAGTCGCCGCAGCGTCCCTTCTGCCAGGCGACGTAGCGCGAGAGCGCATCGGGAAGTTCCTTCACCGGGGGCAGAGGGCCGCCGGCCTTCGCCTGCATTCCGCCGACGAGCCGCTCGACTTCGTTGAGTCCGTTCGCGTAGCCGACGGGAAGCGCCGTCGCCTTGGAGACCTTGAGTCCGTTGTCGGACGGCGGATTGTGCGACGCCGTTATCATCACCGAGCCGTCGAATCCGTCGGCGGCAGTGAAGTAGTAGACCATCGGCGTCGTGCAGAGTCCGAGGTCGCTCACTTCGGCGCCCGCCTCGGCGAGTCCCTTCACGAGCGCGTCGTGAACGGCGTCGCTCGTCGTGCGGCAGTCGCGCCCGACGAGCCAGCGATTTCCCTTGACCACCTTCGGCAGGGCGCGCCCCACCTTGTAGACGGTGTCCAGATCGAAGTCCGCGGCAAATGTGCCGCGCATGTCGTATGCCTTGAAGAATCCCATAGCGCCGCTATTATACCATATTTTCTTACAAATACTTCCTCACCGTGTTGCGGGCACCTCTGCTGCTCTGCAATGTCATGTTCTGCTCCATGCCAAACATAAAGCAACTTCCGTGCCAAGCCGCAAAGCCAACCTTGGAGTCGATTCCCGAAACGGACACCGCAAGCGGTGTCGTCAAGAAACAAGTCTCGGCCCCTCCGGCAGCCAGTACACCGCCTTGCCGCAAGCCGCCGCCTGCCCCTGTCCTGATGGCAACGCTTGCCCCTGTCCTGATGGCAACGCTTGCCCCTGTCCTGATGGCAACGCTTGCCCCTGTCCTGATGGCAGCGCTTGCGCTGCCAATTCCACCGCCACCTCGTTGACCTCCAGGCACGCCACGCGGGAGAACTCGACCTCGCTGTTGCCGCGCGCGATGATCGCCGCGCGCCTGTCGCGCACCGCCTCGAGCCACATGCTGCCCACCCTGTAGTCGTGCGGCATCGCCGAGGGCAGTATCTGCACAATCCTCCCACGCGGCTCGGCAAGCAGCATGTCGCGCACCGCCTTCTCGCCCGGGCTTATCCACCCGCCGACGAAGACATAGTCGCCGACGCGCCGGCGAATGCGCGCGACCGCCTCGGCGATCTGCCGCGAAGAGAGCCTGCGGCTTATGCGCAGCGCGACGAAAGGCGCGTCTCCGTCAAGGAGATCGACCGCGCCGATGCCGCGCCAAAATTCCTCTGGCGAAAGCCGCCAAGCCGCTATCGGCTCGCGAATCGCAAGGAACTCGGGCTGGTTGTAGCGCAGCTCGAACTTCAGCGGATTGTAGTCGATATAGCGGTTGACCGCGGCTATCATTTCCTCCGACACGCATATCCAGTCGTGGTAGCCCTGCTGCCAGAGCGGACCACTCTCGCCCGTCAGCTCGTGGAAGTCCTTCGCGCAGAGGCTCTTGAACGCGCCTATCGCCCGCCCGAGCACAACAAGCGGATCCTGCAGCCCCGCGCGGAGATGGAGCTGCAGATGGACATGGTCAGGCATGACGACGAAGTTGAAGAGGCAGATGCCGGGCATCTGCGCCATCTCGGCCAACCTGCTTTCGACGGCAAGCCCGAGCGCAGTTCTCCGAAGCCGGGCGCCGACGATTTCCCCGAACAGCCGCCGCCGCGGGTTTGTGACGATTGTAATGAACAGCGCCGCTCCCCGGGTGTAGTCATACCCGTTAAACCGCCTGTACTTGCGAATCTCCTTCTTTTCTTTCAACCTCATGATCAACACCTTTCTCTTTTCATCACTATTCCAACTACCAGCGCTGCCCCTGCCCCGATGGCAACGCCAGCCCCCGCCCCGATGGCAGCGCTCGCCCCTGTCCTGATGGCAGCGCCTGCCCCTGTCCTGATGGCAGCGCTTGCCCCTGTCCTGATGGCAACGCTTGCGTTGCCAATCCAACCCGCGCCGCCCTCAGAAACACCACTCGCCTCAGCCTTCTGGCATAGGCGCTGTCGCCATTGCGTTCTGCAGCGGCGATAATCTCCCGCAGCGCGGCGTCATGCGACGGCGCGGCGATTCTGCCGAGCCGCTCGAAATCGCCCGCGGTTCCCTTTACGGCACCCGCCCAGCGCCCTTCGCCAAGGTCAAGGAGCGCAGTCGCCGCCGCAACGCGCAGTTCGGCCGAGCGGCAGTACAGCGCATCGCTCATGGCGGCCATTGCATCGGCCCTCAGCGATGCTTCTTCCGCCGCAGAACAGGCATAGCGCAATGCCGCGCTGCACACGTCGCTCCGCGCCGACGCCCGTGCCAGCATGCGAATCACCCCGAGAACCTCAAGGTCGCGCCCAAAGCAATCAGACAGGCAGTCGACAAGCGTCTCAAGGCAATCAAACGGCACCACAAGCGATCGCGCCATCTCAAGATATCTTCGCCTCAAAGTGGCGCGGTCCGGGTCATGCCGCATGACCTTCAGGGCCATTCGCACGATTGGGCCATTCCCCGATTCGACAGCCTTCAAAGCCAACTCGACATCGCATCGCCCCGCCTCGTTCAATTCGGCAAGCCTTTCCCATTCCGCCAGCCAGTCACCTTTTGCAACGCTTCCCATCGCCTTACGCAGATAGTAGTTGACGTACCCCTTTTCGAAGCAAGGCTCAAGGCGGCTGAAAACGGGCGTGTCGGGACAGCCGAAGAGCATCAGGTGACGCTTCGCCCTGCTCATGGCTACATACAGCAGGCGATCCGCCTCGCCGGACGACCCACCTGCGCAATCCAGCACATCCGACACGTCGGGAATCACCACGGCGTCGAACTGACGCCCCTTCGCCTTGTGGATCGTGGACAGAACGACCTTCTCGTCGCCGACGAGAAGATCCGCCTCCTTGAGCTGCCGCAGCCGGTTCCACTCTTCCGCAAGCACCTCGCCGAGGCTCCTGCCCTTCCCGCCGCAGGCGAATTCGACATACCGAAGGAATTTTCCGATCCTTTCGCGCGAATGGACTTCCGCCGCCTTTCGCGCCGCCGGGTCCAGCTCGTCGCGCCACCTTCCCGCCTCCGGCCACAGCTCGCGCAGTGAATACCTCCCCGCCACGCCGAATGCAACGTCCGCGAATATCTCGAAGAGCGCGCGGACCGTCGAGTTCCCGCACAGGCACTTCCTGCCTTCCGAAACAGCATCCTTCAGAACGTCGCGAAACGACGTCAGCTTCCTGCGGTTTCGCCACGCCCACATCAGGCGGCGGCTGCGGGGATTGGGCAGAAGCGGAATGCGATTAGGGCCGTCCCACAGTTTCGCCGGATCAAACCCGGCCGCGAACATCCCCCGCACAAGATATCTCGCCGCGCTGTGCGAATGCACGCCGAGGGCAAAGCGGCGCAGCAGCCGCGCCCAGTCAGTACGGGACGCCGTCCCGACGACGACGGAGACGTATGCCAGGAAATCGCGCATGGCGGCAAGCGAGAAGAGGTCAATTCCCGAGACCTTGGAATAGCGAAACCGAAGTTCGCGCACCTTCGCCTCGAGCGCGTCGGCCTCAATGTTGCGCCTCACGAGAATCGCCACGTTCGACGCCGTTCCAGAATCGACAAGCCAGCGCACATGCTGCATGACTTCCGCGCCCGACTTCGACTTGCAGGCGCCAACGACTCCGTTTGCCTGATGCGCGTCCGCAGGGTGCGGGAGAAACTCCCACTCGGAGCGCAGCGCGTCGAGCGAATACCGCATCAGTATCTCCAGAAGATGAGGCGTCGCGCGGAAATTCCTCCTGAAGAAGTGGCGCTCGCAGCCGCGCACGGCGGAGGCGAAGCTCTCCTCCGACGCGCCGAGGAACGAGAATATCGCCTGCTCGGCGTCGCCGAAGTAGACGCTCACCGCCTCCTTCGACGTCAAGCCGCGCACGATCTGCCACTGGAGCGGATTCAGATCCTGCACCTCGTCGATCATCACCCAGCGGAACCTGCGCTCGTCGGACAAAGGCGAGCGCTCCAGGTAAAGATAGGCTTCGTTGATCAGGTCGTCGAAGTCAACGCTGCAGAACCTGCGCTTGAGCGCGGCGTAGCATCCGGAAAGCGCACGCACCACGCCTTCGCCGTCAAGCTCGTAGAGCTCAGGAGGCATCGCCCGGAGGTAGCGCAGTGGAATCCCCATCCTGCGCTGATGCGCTATCAGCATCGCGGAGAGCATGGCGGGATAAGGAGAGCGGTCCTTCTCCGCGCAGCTCGCGAAGTATTCCTCGAGAAGCCCGTGGAGATGCGCGACGCGAAGCTCGTTGATTGGACCCTCCGGCTCCTTTACCACGCCTTTGACGGAACGCAGCACCGTCACGCCGCGCGTTTCCTTTCCGCACGGCCTCCCGGTCTTCAGCTCCGCCCTCAGGACATCGACGACCTCCTTCGCGAACGAAAGCTGCTCGCAGTCGTCCAGAACATGCTTCGCGGGAGAAAGCCTGCCGACCGAGCGAAGAAAGCGGAAGCAGAAGTGGTGGAGATTCCCCACCTCGGGCAGCGCGACGCCTACACCCTGCGCCTCCACGCGCGAGCGCATCTCGTACGCCGCGCGGTTTGTGAACGTCGCGCAGAGCATGCGCTCCGGGTTCACGCCCGTGCGCATGGCGTGAAGAATTCGCTGCGACAGAATCTCGGTCTTCCCCGATCCGGGCGGCGCAAGCACAAGATGGCTCCCCGCGTCGATCTCGACAACCCGCCGCTGCTCATCGGTAAGTTTCATGCCCATACGACAACCTCAAGTGACAATTCAGGATAATCCAGCAGTAACCCCTCGCGGTTCCTCCCCGCTGGTTGAATTGCCCCTGCCTCGGCTGCCCTACGGCCCTGCAGATTCGCCCCTTCGACGCCTTGGCTCCAGGACTCTCCTCACTGCAGGTAAATCTGCATCATTTCCGATGGCCGCCCTACTGGGTTTATTGAACCCCTATACCTTCAGGCCGACGAAGATATTATACCATATTCAGAAGCCGCTTATACACCGACGCATCCCGTTCCGAGAAGCAGCAGAAGATCACTT
The DNA here is from genome assembly GCA_016296065.1 of Kiritimatiellia bacterium. Classification (GTDB taxonomy): domain Bacteria; phylum Verrucomicrobiota; class Kiritimatiellia; order RFP12; family UBA1067; genus UBA1067. Next base: position 12,408 of record JAEDKA010000034.1, on the reverse strand, counting down.
CGATAGGCGGTCGCGGAGCGACCGCCCCCCTGTCTTGCGGCGCGCACACCTCTAGCGACCGCTTACGCGGCTCACTGCGTTCGGGTGATACCGGTGATCGCGCCCTACCAGATTCCTCCTCTGCGACCTCTGCCTCTCTGCAACTCTGCGTGAGATAATCCTCCACCTCCCGTACTGCTATCTTCGCGGCGTCTTCAATCGGGTAGCCGTACACGCCTGTCGAGATACAGGGGAAGGCAATCGACTTGCAGCCGTTCTCCGCCGCGAGGGCGAGCGAATTGCGGTAGCAGGCCGCGAGCTTCTCCGGCTCTCCATGAAGCCCATCGCGATAGACCGGTCCGACGGTGTGGATCACGAACTTCGCGGGCAGCCTGAAGCCCGGCGTGATGCGCGCCTCGCCTGTCGGACAGCGGACGCCCGGCCTCACCTCCGGCACCTTGAGGCACGCCTCGTACAGCTCCGGCCCGGCGGCGCGATGAATCGCGCCATCCACACCGCCACCGCCCAGCATCACCTGGTTCGCCGCGTTGACGATGGCATCCACCGCAAGCGTCGTTATGTCGCCTTGGATTATCTTGATCATTTCGCAAAAGCTCCTTTTGGTTTTTAGACAGGATTTACAGGATTAACAGGATTAGGGGAATGGTAGATACGATATTTGTGTTTGTGTACGGCCATGGCCGCCCCAATAACCTTGTAACAAAGTTCATCAATACTCATAATCTTGTAAATCCTGTTAATCCTGTCTAAAAACATCCCCTACAGATACTTCCTCACGGTGTTGCGGCTCACGTCTCGCACCCTCAGCCGCCGCAGCGCATCCGACATAGCCCCATCCGGTCAGTATTAGATTTTCAGAACCGTACATCGCTTCCTCCTGCCTTTTCTCAGATTCGCACGATGAACATTCTATCATATTCTTGACCAGCATGGTAAATTTTGTCGATTAAAAACCGACCACGCAACTGGGTCGCTGCAAAAGCGGTGTGATGCGGGGCATTGACGGAACCCCATGAATCACTCGATCCCCAAAAACAGAACGGCCTCCTAGATCCGTATGCGCGTCAGTAGCTGGAGAGCGCCTACCGCCGCGCCGAGGAGGAAGCCAAGCACCTGGACCGCGCAGAGATTCTCGGACATGAACTCGTCGAGCGTCCGGTGGAACGTCGCGACGGACATGCCGTCCACCGCTTCCGTCACGCGCTGCTCGAGCCGAAGCCTGTCGAGGATCGCCTGCTTGTTCTCCGCGATGAGCTGGGCCGCCCTCTCGCCGACCTTGGGCAGCACGCCCTTCTCGAGTTTCTCGCGGAGCATGTCGGACGCGAACGCGCGCTCGACCAGCGTCGGCACGTTCTCGCGAAGGTACGCGGCGATGTAGCGCTTGCCGCGCACCCTCATCTCCCTGACCATCCCGCCCATGACCTTCTGCCCCTCCTCGCCCTTCATCCACGCGGTGAGCTGGTCCGCGTACGACAGAAGCTTATTCCTCAGCATGGTCTGGGTCGCCTCGCGCAGAAGCCATGCATCCAGCTTCCCCTTCATGCTCGCATAGTCGGCGAAGTTCGCCATGACGTAGTCGGTGATCATGTCCGCGCCCATGCCCAGCGGAAGCTTCTCCGCCAGCTTCCGCCGCAGGAACGCCCGCAACTCGCCGCGCACCTCGTCGATGATCCCGCCCGCGTTGTCGCGAAGCGCCTCGACAAGCTTTTCGACCATGAACCGTCGGGAAGTCTCGCTCTTGATCCGCGGAAGTATCCCCTCGTCCCATATCCTCGACCATGTATCCTCCGTCGCAAGGCCGTCGATTACGGAAAAGACCTGGCGCTCCACAAACGGCGACGCGAACTCGACGATCTCGGCCTCGTGCTCGACAAGGTACCGCTGGATCCAGTCGCGGAGCTGCGCCATCCGCCGCGCGTCGTTCACGAATGACAGCACCTCGCACTTCATCTCGTCGACGAGCGCATCGGGATTGAGCAGCTTCTTCCCGACCATGTTGCCGAGCGACACGGCCATTTCGCGCTTCTGCCGCGGGATGATCCCGTGGAGGAGCCCGCCGAGACGAGGTTCGTACGGCTTGAACAGGTACCAGAGCGCCAGCCAGTTCGTGATGTACCCGACTGCGCCCGCCAGCAGAACGGGGACCAGCCAGTCGGCGTACCGGTCAATCCCGGCTACCGTGTCCGCAGGGAGCGCAAGCCGAATGACCAGTGCGTAGGCGACGTAAACGCCCAGCACCAGCCAGCTGATTCTGTTACACACCCTGTCCCACGTCTTCCATGCGTTCATCGTTCCTCCTGCATGCAATGTCGTCTCCGTTCCCGAGCGGCTGCGAACCCTTGATGCCGGGGCACCGTTGCTTTTTTCTTGTCGTTCTGTCTACACGCGAAACCCGGCAAGGTTACAACGGCACAGGGGGCGCGAGCTAGACCTGCATGAAGCCGCTTCCGGAGAACGACTGGGGCTCGTCATCCGCCGCTTCGTCCGCCTCCGACAACGCGCTGCGGTAGTCCGCGACGACCCTCGACCACGTCTCCGCCGTGTTGACGAACCGCTCGACCTCCGCATAGAGCTTGTCGCCGTCGAGCATCGCGAGCGGCATCTGGCGGCAGATGGCGATGCGTCCGCCGTCCGGATCGAGCGATATCGTCGCGCCGGCCGTTCCGCCGAAGAGGTGGTTCGCGCCGAGGAGCGTCTTGTACAGCCCCTCCAGCCGCTCCGGCGGCGGCTCGCCGATGTCGCCCGTCAGCACGAGCGCGTCAAGCTCCGGCAGGATGCTGATCGCCACGCCGAGCCCGTCCGCCTCGAACGAGAGAACGTCGCCTCCGTCGTATTCGATGTTGATGCGCTTAGCGATATCCGCTATGAGTTCTTTTGCGTCCATGTCTGCTCCTTGCTCTTAAATTTCCATTTCGTTCCGCCAAAACTACACGTCAGGCGTGGGAAGGTTACACACCCTTACGCAAAATTCTTCGCGTTTGACAGATATTATACCAAATCGCCGCCGCCGAATACACCATCCCCGCCCCTTTGGAGTTTACGGAAAGTTTCCCTGTCATGTGTCGTTCTTTGCGTCGGCACGACAACCGTATCGCCCGGCTTCCGCGGCAAAGCGGCACCCTTGCCTGCAACGACTAAGTGTACCTCGCGAGGCGGGTATAGGGCACCTCGCGAGGTGGGCGTAGGGTACCTCGCGAGGTAGGCATAGGGTACCTCGCGAGGTGCCGGATCTCTTTACCTGACGGTAACGGACGTTCCGCGCGACTTGTCGATTCGCAGGAAGATCGCCGTCGCATTGTTGTCCGCATCGTACCCGTACGTGAAGTCGGACGGCTTCGACGCAGTTGCGTTACGCATCAGCAAGATGCGCGACCTGTCGATTCCGCCGCCGAGACTGCTCGAGTTGTACACCGGCCAGTGGACGAGCGGCATGTCGATTCCGCGCTCCGCAAGCTTTCCGTACACAGGCGAATCGGTCGAGACGTGGAACGCAACCTTCGCGTCGGACCCGATGATCGGATCGCTCCATCCCTGGTAGTGCGACCCAAACATCTGGAACGCTATGTCGCTTGTCTTCTGGCTGTCGGTGCGCACCGGCGGCTCGGCATATCCCTGCTCCGGCACTATGAACTCGAAGACCGGAACCTTCTCGTCCCCGAACGAGTTCATGCACACGAGTTCGTACCTGCACTCGAGAAGCGGACTCTTCCCGCGGAAGGTGATGCCCTTCGGCGCGTAATCATGGACACCCCCGGGCTTGTCGTTGTCATTGGTGACGCCGATTCTCACGCGCGGCGCGGTAATCTTGCCCTCGAGGTCGATCCAGGCGTCCTTGCCGTTCAGCATGAGCCCCCACCAGACATCGCTCCTTGAGGTCTCCAGCAAGCTATCGGCACCGACACGCAGAACAGCGTTCTCGCCCGTCACGTAGAACCACCACGCGACCGAGAACTTCGCCCCATTCGCGAGCGTCATCTCAACATTGTCCTTGAGACGCGTGTTGTTGCATGTGAACGACATCGCGTCGAAGGTGACGTTCTTGTTCGTTCCGAGGACGAAGGTGCCGTTGCCGCAGACGATTCCGCTCGTATCCGCTCCGTTGCCGTGGAAGGAGATCGTCTTCTGCGTGCTGCCGTCGATCCAGAACTCGCGGACGGTGTAAGTCGCAGAAAGCGTGACCGAGACATCGCCTGCATCGTTGAACGACACGTTCGCGGAACGCGTGTCGAGATAGCCGGGATAACCGAGATGCCTCTTGCCGTCGTTGGCCCAGCAGTTCCAGTTCGCGGGATCCTCCCAGAGCTTTTCGCCAGTCGCGTCGGGCTTCCAGCCATATCCGGCGTTGTCGTTCACGATGAGCTCGCCGCTGGCATAGTCGTCGCCCTTCTTCACGTAGAAGACGGCCCTCGCGCCGAACACAGCCTCCACGGTCTGCGTCGCCTCACCGTCCGCGGCCGTCACCGTATAGGTAGTGGCGTTCTCGAAGTCGGGCTCGACCCCGGGTCCGACATAGACAACGCCGAACGTGACGCTGTCGCCTTCGGCAAGGCCGACACCCGACGCCGTCAGCACGATTCCGGTTTCGTTCGTAACGCCAGACACGGAAATACCCGCATCCTGCCATCCGTAGAACTCGCACTCAGCGATATTGGAGTATTCGTAGAATCCGGACAGATAGAACGTCCTGTACGCCGTTGCATCGTCGGACATCGTGAACTGGTACCATTTCAATTCCGATACGCCGGAGAATCCGGGGCAAAGCGCCGCATCTCCCGTTGTGACGGCATCCGCTCCTTCTGTTGCTGCTTCGTCGTTGCTGCCGTACACGGCCGCGCCATTAAGCCTGTACAGGTAACCATTGCGCGGATAGACGCGGACGAGCGACACATGATTTGTGGCAGCGCCGAAATCAACGCCGACCTTGGAAGGAACATTGAAGTCGGTGTACGTATTTATATCGCCGTCAAAAGCGGCAGGGCCCTTGATGGCATCTATGTTCGCCCAGGGCGTGCCGAAGAAGAAAATCTCCTGACCTTCCGTTGATATCTTTTTGATGCCGGCGCCCCTACACGCATCGGAATACGAGACATCGTCACCAGCCGATATCTTAAGCCTGTACGCAAACGACTTGCCGACGACGGACTCGCTGCCGTCAACGTATTCCGTGGCACCCTCGGAAAGCTCCTCTGAGAAATCTTCCCACGGACCGTACATGGTCGCGGCGCGCTGCACGACCACCGTCGTGCCTTCCGGAAGGTCGAATCCGTTCCAGACAAGATTCGGACGATAGATTCCGTTCTCATCGGGTGCGTACAACATGCGGACGTGGAGATCGCCGGACGCGGACTCCCCGATGTCATCCGCCGTCCAGCCGTAAAGCTGGACCTCGGCGATGTTGCCGTAGAAGCCGTTGTTGCCCCAACGGGAGATGAAGTAGGTACGGTAGGCCGCGGGATTCGCCACCGGCAGGTCGTACCAGCCGAGATATCCGTATTTATCGACGCACGGATCGGTCAGCGCAGTCCCAAAGGAGTCCAAATACTCCTCGCCCATGATGCGTTCGCCTGAATAGTCGCTGCCGGAGAACACCACGTCGCGTACGCGCGCCCTGTAGTCCGCGTCGTGACGCGGGTAGATGCGCATGTGCGCGACAAAGTTCGTCGCCTCGCCGAAGTCAACTCCGGCGCGGTAATGGGAATAGGGGTAATCTCCATACGAGTTGAGGTTTCCGTCGAACATAGCGACGCTTCCGGAATTGTACCAGGTGCCAGGCGGGACGCAATCATCTCTCGTCGGACCGAACACCTGCGCCGTATCGACCTCAAGCCTGCGCATCTTGTATGTCGCAAGAACGTTCGACGACGCGTCATCCGTAACGACGCGGTAGAACAGCTTCGTTCCGTAGGGCACGGAGAGGAAATTGTCTTCTACCGTTCCGACGCCGTTGAGGCCCTCCGCGATGGTCGTCCACGGACCATACTCGTACGTCGCGCGCTGAAGCTTCGCCTTGCCGTTGAGCATGCCTCCGACGACATACGCGACGCGCGGCTTCTCGGGCGTACCGCTGCTCATGTCGAATGACAGCCTAAGCATCGGCTCGACGGGGTCCGCGACGGACGCCGCGGCCTCGATGTCGGAATCGGCCCAGCCGTAGAACTCAAGTTCCACGACGTTTCCGTTTTCTGCCCCGTCAAAATAGTACGCGCGGTAGGCCTTGCTGGCGTTGACGGGGATGTTGTACCACTTGATGGCGGATACACCATGGAGCGGAAGCGAAATCGGCGTGCCGAGCGACGTCCATGTCGTCTCTTCGGCGTTTGTGGTATTGGAATTGAATCCTTCGTCGATGCCGTGGATCACAAGTCCGTTCATGCGCCCTTGGGCGTTATTCACGAAGCGAGGGAAGGCCCTTGCCCATGCGACATGGTTCGTCGCCTCCCCGAAGTCGATGCCGATCTTCGGCGAATGCTTCGGATCGCCGTCGGGATAGGAATCGCGCTCCAGATTGCCGGAGAACGCGTTGGACGGAGGCTTGCCCCAGTCGGAGACAGTGAAATTGCCGTCGCTGATCACGGTGTATCCATCCGTCGAGAGCTTGCGCACTCCGACAACCTTTACCGGCGCGCCACTATGCTCGCCATCGGTGACGCGGTACCAGCGAACCTTTCCGGCCGGCGCGGGAGTGTCGAGCCAGACTCCCACCCCAGCTGGGAATTCGGCGACATCCGTCCACGGACCTTCAGCGCTTTCGCTGCGCTGAACCGTTACCTGCGACGACGCGAACCACGTGAGCTTCGGCGAGAGCACGGCTGTACATTCGTCAACCTCCACAAGTTCCGTCTCTACGGCGAATTGCTCGTACCAACCGTAGAACTCGATCTCGGTAAGATTGCCGTTGGTCGCAGTCAGATAATAGGAACGATATGCCTCTGGTCCGACAACGGGCATCTGGAACCACGCGTTGACATTTGCCCCGACTGCGGGCAGGGGGTCGGTGATGGGGGTGTCCAGATCTGCGTTCGCAGATACCTTCAACGCCTCGCCGCTGCGCATGCTCCCGTACGCAACGGTGCCGCTGGCGCGGTCGCTGTGATCGCCCGGACGGGTATGAACCCTGACTATCGCAAGGTGCGGCATGGGTCTCCCGAAATCGACGCCGACCTTCGAGACGCCTGACGAGCCGTCGGCCAGATCCGGATGCGTCGTCGTATCCCCGTCGAAGGCGTTGGTGCCCTCTTTATACCACCCCTGGGTCTTGTCGACACCGGTCCAGAACACGGACTCCATGGGGACGGAGAGTTTCCCGATACGCCTGAACTCGACTGGCTCGCCGGCCTCTTCGCCGGAGACAAGGCGATACCTGCAGGGCACTCCGACGGGAGCGGAATCGTCATTGTAGGTGCCGACGTTGGGCTCAAGCGTTGCGATGTCTGCGAACGCGCCGTCCGCCCACTCCGCGCGCTGAAGCGTCAGCGGCGAATCGACCGCGGTCCACGAAAGTGCCGGACTGAAATCGGCGTTGTCCCCGTCGGCATATCCGACGGCGAGTTCAGGCACGTCCGCAAATGCGACGGCGACCGACAAAACCGCAAGCGCGGCAATGATTTTCTCAGACATTCGCATCTCCTTATTTTTGCACTGACGGGGGTGACGATAAGCCGCCCCCTAACATTATGTTCCTATTATAGCACAATCCAACTAACTAAAACTGCTTTTTCGTCCGCCAATTAAACTGACGAAAAACAATGCCGCGACTCCAACAGACGGTGGAGGCGCGGCATTGAGGGGATATTGAGAAAATCTTTGTCGCCCTGCGGGCGGACGCTACCTGATCTTGATGATTGTGGCGTGGCTCGGAATCGTCAGTATGCCCGCGCCGGAGAAGATTTTATCTTCAGCGTTCACGGACGAGTCGAGCGCCTTCGCCGCAGAGGAACCCCACTTCCCGCAGCGAAGCGGACGCCCGTCGACGTACACGCGCTCGGCCTTCGCCTCGATGCCGCTACCGAGCACGATCTTTCCGTAGAGATTGCCGTTGCCGCCGTAGGAATTGACGTAGATGCATCCGGGCAGCTTCTTCGGCATTACGTCGTTGCAGCCGAACTCGAGCTTTCCGCTCCAAGCGACATGGATGTCTCCCGAGCCGAATTTGCACGGCCACTGCTCGACGTTGTCGACGCTGCCGTTGCAAACGTCCCCGCCGAGGCGGAGCGTGCCGGACGTCACGTAGTAGTCGTTCGTCTCGGACGAGTGGTCGTCGAAGAGAACCGTCGTGCCGTATCCGGACTGCACGAACGCAGTCGCGTCGACGAGCGAGCGGAAGTAGATTATCGATCCGTCGGTGCCGTTGTTGTTGGGCAGGCAGTAGAGGTCCGCGCCAAGCGTGCAGATGCTCCCCTGCTTGCCGTCCGAAGGTCTGCCGACATGGCTGATGGCGTTAACCGAACCGAGAAGACCGCCGGGGATGGTGTACTTCCATGCGCCGCCGTTGTTGTAGTTGATTCCGCGGAAGTCGCCCCAGTTGCCGAAGAACACGCCGAAGAGATCATCTCGAACGGTGTCACCGTTAATATCGATGCTCATTAGGCCACCCTGTCCCTGATTTACAATGAGCTTCCCGTTCTCGTCGATAGAAATCGACATGCGGTTGCCGATGTTGGCTGTTGCCCAATTCTTCGCACAAGTGCCGCCCTTGAAGGCACCGTAGTTTCCTTCGGCGTCCTTGACAAGGAGGTCGTCCCTGTTCCCGATTGTAAAGTCGGTCGGAGGCGTGAAGCTATCGTAGTCCGACGACACATAGGAGAACGTCGCCTTTTCGCCGAAAGTCATCCGTCCGACCGCGACATGGGCATTCGCGGCGCATGCGACCGTCGTCATGCCTTCGGCGAAGCGTATCTCGTCGATTTCGATGGAATCGGCCGCGTCGATTCGCGCATACCCGCCGTGCGCCATGCCGTGGAACACCGCGACATCGCCAGCCTTGCGCGGATAGTCGCCGATCGGCGAGCCGGAGGCGTCGGTCCAGTTGTCGGCAGTGTGCCAGTCTCCGCTGAGGTTCGCGACACCCTGTCCGTCGGGGACTGTCCCCGGTTCTCCGCCGCGCCAGTGGTATTCGAGTGCGAGGGTCTGGAAGGCCGCGATCGACGCGGCCGCTATAATAAGCGATTTCATTGGATTATCCCCTTTTTTCTTTTATGTTACTTAAGCGTGACTGTTCCCCAGTGTCCGGCCTTCGCGAACGGCGCAAACTTGCGCACGATCGGCCAGGAGACGTCGTCCTCCATGAACTTGCCCTGGATGACTAGAGTGGACGCGAAGCCGATCTTCTGTCCGGCCTTGCCCTTCCAGCCCTTGAGTTCGGAGGCGGGGAAGAACATCTCGGCGGTGTAGCCCTTGTCCGTCTTGACGAGCGCGGTGCGGACCGAGGACTTCAGCTCGTCGTCCTTCGCGATCTTCGCGCCGTCGTGGCCCCAGCGGCCGACGTAGAGGCGGTTTTCCTTGCGGACCGGGCACATCCAGTAGTGGCGGTCGGTTTCGGCGTAAGTGCGCTCGCCCTTCTGGTCGAACGCCGTGTCGACGCCGATCTCGAAGCAGTCGGCTCCGCTCCAGAACCACTCGGGGTCGGTCGCGACGCACTTGGAGTCGCGGACGTCAAGCGCGAGGTAGAGCCCCTGCTCGTTCCATCCGGCGTAGAGATGCGCTTTCGCGCGGGCCTCCTTGAGTCCGAAGAGGGACGCGGGGAGCTTGTTGGCCGCGGGCCAGTCGGACAGCTTGCCGTCGAGCTTGATCTTGGAGGAGTCGATCCTCGCGAACTCGCAGGAAGTCGGGAGCTTCGGCGGCGGCGCATTCTCGTCCCATCCGGCGGGGAACACGTCGATGTCGAGCGCAATACGCTTCTCGACGCCGTTGACCTTGCCGACGAACGTCGCGGCGTAGTTGTCGTCGTCCTGATCTTCCGGAATGGAGACCGTGATGCTTCCGTCGGCCGCGGCAGAGGCCGTCCAGCCCTTCGGGACCTCGACGGAGTACTTCGCGCCGTCGGCCTTGGCCGGCTTGACGACGAAGGAGTCGCCAGCGCGGGTGCGGATGTAGCGGTCGCTCTCGATGTCGAGCGGGCACGCCTTGAGCCAGTCGCAGGACTTGTCGAGCCCGACGTACCACGTCGGCGCGACGCGGAGCGTGCGCCTGCCGCGCTTCAGCTCGTGGCCGAACATGTCGGTGATCTTCTCTGCCTTCGGATCGTCGATCGTCGGGTCCGCCCCATCGATGTCGACCTTGAACGCCGCGGCGAGGAGCTTGCCCTCGGCTTCGACCATCTGGACGAGCATGTTGGGCGCGGGCGTCGCGTAGCCGACGTAGCGGTAGGGTCCGGGGATGTAAGAGCGGAGCGTCGCGAACGCGCAGGCGGAAGGCTTCGGATACTTCTGGCCGTCGTAGAGTCCGCATCCGTCGAAGAACACCTTCGGCTTGCCGGTCGTGTCCCAGTTCCAGTACCAGAACATCTTGTCGAGTCCGGCCTGCATGCCGAGCAGCCACTCGCGCTGCAGATAGGCGGCCTGCTCCTCCTCTGTGACGATGTGCACGGCGAGCGTGTCGAAGCCCCACTCGGTGAGCCACGTCTGGCGGTGGACTCCATCCGCGTCGGCTGCGGCGCGGAACTTCTTCCAGACGTCGAGAAGCGGATTGCGTCCGGCCTTCGCCATGCCGGTGTTGAGGTTGTCGGACGCGAGCTCCGGCGCGCGCACGCCGCAGTAGTGGTGTCCGTTCACGACGTCGATGTTCTTGAACTTGCCGTCCTTGACGAGCTGCTCCACGCGGCTCACGAGAACGCCTGCGGAGCCTTCGCTCGCGACCTGTGCGTCGGGGCGGCAGGCCTTGATGACCTCGCCGAAGACCCTGTGGTACTCGGCGTAGCCCTCCTTGTAGTTTTCGTACGGAACCTGCATGCGGAGGTCAAGCTCGTTGTCGAGCTCGAAGGCGGGGATCGTCGGCATGGAGACGACGGCGTGCGCGATGTCGCGGCGCCATTCGAGGCTGGGTTCGAGCGTCGGGTCGCCAGGCTTGACGTCCTTGGGGAAGCGCGGCGCGCCGACCATGCACGCGAGCGTCATGAGTCCGGCCTTCTCCGCGCCGCCGATGAGCTTCGGATACCACGGCCACCCGCCGTAGTCGCCCGTTCCGCGCGCGGCCTTCATCCAGTCGAACGTATAGGCGTAGTCGCGTATCCACGCGAAGCCGAGACGGCCCCAGAGCTCGTAGCCGGCGTACATTCCGCCGTGGATGTTGATTCCGTAGATGCTGTTCTTCTGCTCGTCGCCGCGCCACTCGCGGTGGGGGAGGCACATGACGTAGCGGCTCGAAAGCTCGACGCTCTTCGGGAAGCCCGTCGCCTTGATGACGACCTTGCTGGCGGAGGGATACGCGACGGGGAGCGCGATCTCGCGCATCGCCGATCCGTTGACGGCGAGCGGCGCAATCTCGAACGGCGTCTCCTTGCCGTTCACGTCGATCGTCTTCGCCTCGAAGCGGATCACGTTCTCGCCGCCAGTCCAGCTGTAGGCGGAGATGGTGAACACCGGCTTGTCGACGCCGAGGTAGTAGATCGCGCCCTCGGCGGGATAGTTGACGGAAAGTCCGCACGGACGGTCCGCGACGTCGATTCCGGCCATTTCCGTATGGAGGCGGAGGTCGTAGACGTCGAGGATGCGCGACCAGGGGTTCGGATTCTGGTCCGCGCCCCAGTTGTTCTGGGCGACCTCGGTGAGCTTGACCGGAGGGGTGATGTCCTTCGGGAACTCGGCGACGACGGCCTTCCACTCGCGCGTGAGCTCGAGCTTCTGCCCGCCGGCGTCCTTGAACTGCACCTTGAACTTCTTGCCCGTCGCGTCCTCGAAGCTCCACTCGAACGGAGTGGAGACGTCGTTGCCGAGGCGCATCCACGCCGTCAGCTTGACGGGAGTGCCGGGGAAGGTGTTGACCACAGGCGCGGCGTTCCATCCGCCGAACTTCTTGGGAAGATAGTTGACCTTGAGCCTGAGCGCCTTCGCGTCCTTGGGCGCGGCCGGGTCGGACGGACGCTCGTCAAGCGGAACGATCTCGCCGCCGCAGGTCACCCATTCGCCCGCCTTCCAGGCGTTGAGCACGGGGTCGCCGATGTCGCGCGAAACGACGTCCGCCCGCGCAAGAAGCGCAGCGCACACAAGCGCCACAGCCATAAACGGTATTGTCTTTTTCATAGTGCTGACTCCACAGTTTTCGTTTGGATGCCTAAATGATACCATAAACGAGCGGCACCGACGATCCATTTCGTAAAACATCGAGCATCCCTTTTGTAAACAGGACCTCTGGTGGGGCTGCCGGGAATCGAACCCGGAACCTACGGTTTAGGAAACCGTCGCTCTGTCCAGT
>JAEDKA010000078.1 GCA_016296065.1 Kiritimatiellia bacterium | reverse complement strand
GCCGCGTCCAACCCAATGGAGATGCGGCATCTTGCCGCGTCCAACCCAATGGAGACGCGGCTTCCAGCCGCGTCACTCCCAGACTGCGACGCGGCAGGATGCCGCGTCTCCAATTGTTCACGAGCTTTTCGCGACCTTGACGCGGCAGGATGCCGCGTCTCCTTGATAAGCAGCCAGTCGTCATAGAAGTAGGTGTACGTCGCCTCGGGCGTGATCTTCTGCACGCGGCGTCCGAGGTGGTCGTAGCGGTTGGAGACGAGATTGAAATCGTCGCCCTCCGCCTCGGCGGCACATGCCATGCACAGAACTGTCGTCAGTTGTTTCATCTGCTTGTGCAACCATTATACCATCAAACTGCTTTTTCGTCTCAAAAATTACTGTCAATTCCAACTGCAATCTGTGCAGACCGGGTAACAGAACACCTCGCGAGGTGATTTTCGGGATGTTACTTCTTCGCGAAAGTGGTCGAGCACATCGACACGCCGAGCTCGCGGCTGCGCGCGCACGGCGCGGCGGCGGCGGCCCAGACGCGACATTCGCCGTCGACCTTGCGGACTGATCCGTCCTCGGCTATCTCGGTGAACGCATAGGAGTCGAGGTCGATCTCGGCCGTGGCCTTCGCATGCGCCGGAACGGCGACACGGGCGAATCCGCGCAGCGACACGAGCGGCGAACCCTTGCCGGAATTCGGCGTCTCGACGTAGATCTGCGCGACCTCGACGGCATCGCGGTCGGAGTCGTTGGAAAGGATGACCTTCGCCTTGCGGCCGCCGGACACCACCTCGACTGACTCGTAGGAGACCTTCGAGTAGGAGAGTCCGTAGCCGAACGGATACGCAATGCCGTCCTTCTGGTATCGGTAGGTGCGCCCGTCCATGGAGTAGTCCGTGAACGCGGGCAGCACGTCCGCGGAGGTCGGGAACGTGATCGGGAGGCGGCCGCAGAAGTTCCTCTTTCCGAAAAGCAGCTCGGGAAGAGCGCGTCCACCCTCCTCGCCGGCGTACCAGACGAGGACGACGGCGTCGGACATCTCCATGACTTCGTCCAGCTCTACGGGGCTGCCGCCGGTGATAACCGTCACGATCTTCGTGGGATGCTCCTTGCTGCGATTGTCCGCAGCGCGGCGGACGTTGCGCAGGAACGCGAGCTGTCCGGCAGGAAGCTTCAGCGACGAGCGGTCGCCCTGTGTGGCTGCTGCAGCAACGGCATCGCCTTCCTCGCCCTCGAAGATTCCGGTGTTGCCGATAAAGGCGATCACGACGTCGTCTTCGACCCAGACGCCGGCGGCTTCGGACGCCGGCATGCCTTGGTAGTATCCGGGCCAGTAGTGCATTCCAGTGCCGGGCTCGACGTAATCGGCGAAACCCGAGAGGTAGGTGACGAGCTTCGGAGACATTCCGTAGTAGTTGCCCATGAGCGCAAACGCGTCCGTCGCGAGCGCGCCGACAAGCGAATAGGAAGTCGTCTTTGACTCGTCGAGCGGCAGGACGCCATTGTTCTTCATGAGGACCATCGACTCGGCGGCCATCTTGCGCGCAAGCGCGACGTGCTTCTGAGAGCAGAGGAGCGATGGGTCTGTCTTGCCGTACGGACAGCGCGGATCTTTCTCGAGTATGCCGAGCCTGAGTCGCGTCGTGTATGCGTGGACAAGCGCCTCGTCAATCGTCTTCTCGTCGACCAGCCCTTCGGCGATCGCCTTCTTGAGCGAACCGAACGTGCTGCCGCACTCGAGGTCGAGTCCGTGCTTGAGCGCGCGCGCGCTCGCCGCCTCGGGCGTCTTCTCAAGGGCGTGCCCGTTATGGATGTCTCCTACAGCTCCGCAGTCGGAAACGATGTGGCCCTTGAAACCGAACTGTTTCCTCAGCACGTCGCGGAGCAGAAACTCGCTCGACGTTGCGCTCTCGCCGTACACGCGGTTGTACGCGCTCATCACGGCCTCGACCTTGCCGTCCTGGACAAGCGCGCGGAACGCCGGGAGATACGTCTCCCAGAGGTCGCGCTTCGATGGATGCGCGTCGAAGGTGTGGCGCTGGCCTTCCGGCCCCGAATGGACCGCGTAGTGCTTCGCGCACGCGGCTGCCTTGAGGTATACGGGGTCGTCTCCCTGGATTCCGCGCACGAACGCCGTTCCCATGCGTGAAGTGAGGTAGGGATCCTCGCCCCACGTCTCCATGCCGCGTCCCCAGCGCGGATCGCGGAAGATGTTGATGTTGGGGCTCCAGAATGTGAGGCCGATGCACGTCCCGTGCCTGTCCTTCGCCTTAGCCGCCTCGTACTTGATGCGCCCTTCGTCGCCGATGGCAGACGCAATCTCCTTCACGAGCTCCGGATCAAAGGACGCGGCCATTCCGATCGGCTCGGGGAACACAGTGGCCTTGCCGTTGCGCGCGACGCCGTGCAGGCCTTCGCTCCACCAGTCGTAGTGCGGAATCCCCAGACGCGGGACTCCCGGCGCCCAGCTGAGCAGCTCAGGAAGCTTCTCGTCGAGCGTCATCTTCGATACGATCTCCCTCGCGCGCGAACGGAGTGCCTCGATTTTGGCCTCGGCGTCCGACGCGTCGGCGCCGAAACACGCCGAAACCGCGGCGGCGGCCATTACGGCCAGTGTCGTCTTTTTCATTTGTCCTTACTTTCCCCTTTTGTTTTTTGTTAACCTCCGCCCGTCTTGCCTGTAGCGGAGAAATCATTTTTTGATAGTATATCATAAACTCCCGCTACTGTGGTAATTTGCGGTGGCAATCACCCTGTACTCCCCACAGCAAGCAGGCAAGCATATACTGTAGGGCTTATATAGACCCTTTTGCCCTCACGCCGAACCGCTACGGCGAAGAGTTCCGCCTATACTTGCAAGAACTCGAAACGTCCCTCCGCAGGCGGTGAGCTTTGCGGCGCGGCGTTTTCGCTCTGGGCGGGCGGGGCTTCGCGCGTGCCGGCGGAGATTGAGCACCAGACTGCGAGCGCGTTGACAAAGGACTCGACAAGGGAGAAGAACCCCTCCGGCGTCATGTCGGCGAGGGGGGCCGACTGCACGAGCGCGTAGGCGCCGGTATCCGGATTGAGAGCCAGCGTCGCGCCGCCCGTGCCGCGGAAGAAGTAGTTGGCCTCCAACACGGTCTTGCGAAACGCATCCTCGCGGTCTTCGTCGGGCGGCGGGATGTCTCCGAAGAGAAAGAGCCTTTCGCCCTGTTCGTCCGCCGTGACGCCGAAAACGCGCCCGTCGGCCGAATATCTCCACACGCCGTCCGCAGACGCAGTCTTTTCGATGCCGGTCTGCGCGTTGAATTCCGCTATCAGTCGTTCCAGTTCCATTTTTTTGTATTTGTATAGTTGAAAGTGGTAGTTCGGGCGGCACGTTCCCGCGCCGCCGTTAGGGTCGAGCGTTTCAGCCTTTAGCTTCCTTTCACGAGGTCATCGTAGAGCGCCTTAGCGCCCCGCAATGCTTCAAGGGCGATGGCGAGTTCGCGGTTGCCGTCTTTCTGCGCCTCGCCCAGAAGCAGGTCGTAGTCGGCCTGTTTGAGCGACGTGACGGAGTCGACGAGCTTGCCGTCCGAAAGGCCGCAGCTGAGGGCGGCGTGGCGAATCGCGGCTTCGGACGCCTTCTGTTCTTGCGGGAGCTTGAGGGCTTCGATGGCGCGCGAGATGTTGTAGGAGAGCGCCGCCGCGAAGTCTGCGCGCTTCGTGGCGTCGCCGCCCCAGTTCGCGTCGGCGTCCGGACGCGGCGTCTGCACGAGGAACGTGCTTGTCGCGCGGGCGAGCGTCGTCATTTCCGCAGCACTCAGACGTTCGGCCTCCGGAAGCGCGTTGTTGAGCTTTTCGAGTGCCGGCCCTACGCGCTTGCGCACGCTCGCCTGCGTATCTGCCGCGTTGTAGTTGTTCATCAGGCGCATCGCGAAAAAACCCGCGGAAATCATGTTGCCGAACTCGTTGACGGACAGGTTCTTGAGGGCTTCCTGATGGGCGAAAATCACGTCCGAGCAGATGTCCGTCATCGACTTGTCGCGCTTGCCGGCGATATTTACGAACACCGATTTTCCGTTTCCGCGGTCCGTCGTCATCTGGCTGTTGTATCCGTCCGCCATAGCCTTGCCGCATGTAGAAAGGTCGCTCGCTATGCGCGAGATGATGTCCTTCGCCTCCTTGGTGTCGTATTTGCCATCTTTGCGAAGCCTGGAAAGCGATGTGAACGAGTTCATGATTGAGGAAATGCCTTCGGGCATGCGAGACTGTTTCCGCTCTCCCGGACGGACGTCTATCTGGGTGCGCGAGTTGAAGACGACCTTTCTGATTTCCTGCATGAACGGCTCGAGGACGCCGAAGAGTTTTTCCTCCGACGAGGTGAGTTCGAGGATTTCGGCCTTGCCATCTTCGCTCTTGACGAACCTTGTGAAGTCCTCCGCGGCGGCGTTCACGGCTTCGCGGGAATACGGCGTGTTGGCGTCGCCCGTGAAGGCCTTGGCGATCTTGCGCAGGGCGGAAAAGAGCTTCGGTTCGCCCGGCACGGGTTCCGTCTGCGGCAGATCGCAGTAGATCGCGTTGGCGGCGATGCGCAGGTCTTCGGTCGTCCTGTCGATTTCGACGATGATGTCGTTCAGGCGCATGTAGCTCTGGACGAAGTTCTGGACGGCCGGCGGAATCGGCACGTCGGCGCCCTGGACGGCGGCGAGGAACGCCTGGAGGCGCGGCATCATGTCGAACGCGTCGCCGCGCTGCAGCAAGGAGACGAGTTCCTTCTCGGCGTCGGACCCCTTCGGGAACTTCTCGCGGAAGGCGGTCTGCGCGTCCTGCGGCAGGAGTTTCATGAAATTGCCGACCATGCGGTCGGTATCGCCGGACATGATGGTGGCGAACATCATCTTGAAGGCGTTCTGCTCCACGGTGGAGAGGCGCGAGCAGTTGCCGAAGTCGATGAAGGTGGTGCCGGTCGCGGCGGTCATGAGGTTGCCGCCGTGGAGGTCGCCGTGGAAGAAGCCGTTGCCGAAGAGGGCGTTGTCGAACCAAGCCTTGGCGACGTCGAGAATATGGTTGCGCCGGTCGTTGAGCGAGGCGATCTTGCCCATCAGGTCACGCCGCGCGGCGGCGGAATCCACCGCGGATTGCGCCTTGTAGACGGTCTTTGTCTTGCCGCCCACCTCGGTTGTCGTGCGCAAATCATTGAGGATATCCTCGGCTTCGCCGCGCAGCTTGTCGATCATCGCGTCGAAAGTCTGGCCATCGGCCTTTTTGACGATCATGGCGGTCATGGTCGGGACGGTGCCGTCGAGCATCTGCATGGTGCTCAGCGTCTGCACGCCGCCCGGGTATTCGTAGACCTTCGTGCCGATGCCGACGTTCTCGGACTCGAGCGTCAGATCGAATTCTTCGAGGATCTTGCGGTACTGGCCGTCGAACGTCGCCTTCATGGCGGGGTCGTCGGCGATCAGCCGGTCGATGAGCGCCTTTTCGCGCTGGATGGCCGTATCGACGTTCGGCCGCAGGAGCTTGACGACGCATTCTTCGCCGATGTACGGATGGGCCTTCGTCTTGATGGTGCAGAGGAAGGCCTGTCCGACGGAGGCGGCGCCAAGGCTCTTGGTGACCTCGATCGAGAGGATTTCGCCGTTGGAGCTGCGCACGAGTTCGAGCATCTGCGCCTTGACGGCCGCGTCGGGAATCGGAAGGAGGCGCGACTTCATGTCCTTGAGCGCGAGCTGCGTCTCGGCGTTGAAGGAGCTGAGCGGCAGACCCTGGAGCATCTTCTGGAGAAGCGGGCCGGCGCCTTTCAGCAGCTCGGCGACCTGCTTGGCGTCGCTCGAGTTCGCGTCGGTGTTGCGGATGAAGGCGGAGAGCATCGCGCGCTTGTCGACGGGCGCGGAATTTTTGAAGTAGTTCTGGAGAACCTTCATGGTAAAGGCGCCCTGCTTCGTCGTGACGTCGATGCCTTCCTTGCCGGTCAGTTCGGCGAAAGTCTTCTGCCACGGCGCCTTGCCGTCGGCGTCGCCGGCCTTCGGCGCGAAGAGAGCGGTCACTTTCGTCTGCATGTCGTCGACGAGCGCGTTCGCGACGCCGTCGACCTTCGTCTCGATCGCGGCGAGAGCCTGTCGCGTTTCGTCGGAGACGTCCTGCGCGTTCGCGAGCGAGCCGAGGTCGAGCTTCTTGATGTCTTCCAGGACGCCCTTGGCGGCGTTGCGCACCAGTTCCGGGAGCGAGGCCAGAAGGTCGTTGCCGCCGTTTGCGTCGAGCCCCTTTAGGATGAAGGAAAGCTCCGGACCGTGTTCGACGAGGAGTTTCCGGATGCGCTCGCCGGGCTTCGCATCGCCTTTCGCGCCGGCATCGAATTCCCACGTATCCTTGTTGAGGAACAGGTCGGCGATGATGTTGTGGACGGTAGGGGCGTCCGGCGGAACGGCGCGGCGCAGTTCTATGGACTTGCCTTCCGGCACGTTGATCTTCACCTTGGCGTCGATTTCGGCGGAGGACGTGAGGGCGAGATTGTCGTGCATCTCGATCATGGCGCCGGAGTTGTAGGTGGCCGGCGGCTCCTTCGGGAGGTCGGCGGCGGTGAACGTTCCGTCTACGGCGCGCAGGGCGATGTCGCGCATCTCCTCCGTCGTGCAGTGCGAGAACATGACGGGCAAAAGCCCGGTCTTGGCGGCTGCGGTCTTGGCGTACAGTTCGCGCGCCCGCACGAGCGGGACCCTTCCGCTCTTGACCGCTTCGATGGAAGGCAGCGCGCTCTTCACGACGGCCGCGTCGAACGCGTCCGGCTTGGTCGTGATGGCGTTCTCGATCATTCTGACGATGCCGTGGGCGTCGAATGCGGCGCGGAACGGCAGATTGCCGCACTTGGCGCTCAAATCTCCGCCCGGCAGGCGCGTGAGCTCCACTTCCGCACCGTTGAGGACGATTTTCACGGTCTTGGTCGCGCCCGGCGGCATTGCGCCGAGCTCGCGCACCTTCTCGAGAAGCGCGACGGTCTCGCCCGTCGAAAGCCCGACGCCGGAAAGCGGCAGTTCGCCGGAAAGGAATTCCTTCGCGGTCTTCTGCACGCCCTTGAGCGCGTTCAGCGGGTCGTCCATCGTCAGGTTCTTCGGCAGCGCGAGAGCCCTGCCGCCGGACATCGTCTCGCCCTCGAACAGGATTTTGTTCTTGCTGAGCGCCTGGATGACGTCGCCGTACGTGACGTCGGCAAAGCTCTTGCCAGTGACGCGCTGCGTGAATTCGGCAAGCCCTTCGAGCTTGAAGCCGCTCATCGACGCGAGCATCGACAGGCACATGACCTTCTCGTAGACGTCGATCTTGGCCTTCATGTCGTTGCTTTCGAGCGGCGCGAGCGAAAGGCCGACGTCGTTGAAGAGCTTGAGGATGCGCGTGAGATCCATCGTGCCGAAGCCGTGGACGCGCATGATGCCGTTGCTGTTTTGGATATTGAGACGCGAGGCCGTCGCTTTGTCTGTTTCGTTGGGGGCGATCGGCATGAAGTTATGGGGCACGGGCTTGATGCCGGTGGCGGCGAAGCGCTGCGACAATCGCTCGACGAGTCCTTTCGCGAGCGGCGAGCCGTGCGCTTCGTCGTGCGGCAGAAGTTCTTTCAGGCCGATGCCCTCGCCCATGCCGGAGTTCTCCTCGTCGGGGAGCGCTGCGTAGATCTGCGCTTGGA
This sequence comes from Kiritimatiellia bacterium, assembly GCA_016296065.1. Lineage (GTDB taxonomy): Bacteria > Verrucomicrobiota > Kiritimatiellia > RFP12 > UBA1067 > UBA1067. The sequence continues at coordinate 2,241 of JAEDKA010000078.1, read as the reverse complement.
GGATTTTTTGGAGAAGCGGAACGGCGTTCTTCGGAATCGACGCGATGCTGATCGCGCCGTCGCGCAGCGCGGTCTGGAAGATGTTCTCGTTCTTCCCTGGTCCGAAGGCCGACAGGGAGATCACCGCGATGTCGTTGTCGGCAATGGACATTCCCTTGACCGTGTACTGCGAGTAGAACTCGAAGTCCTTGTCGTTCATGTCGAGAAGCGCTTTTTCGAGTTTCCCCACCGCTTCCTGGTCGATCTGCGTGATATATTTTTCCTTTTGGGCTTGCTCCGGATCCACGACCTTAACGGAACGCGTCTTGATGCTCCACGAGCCCGTCGAGTCCGTAATGCCGAGCGCAAACGCGCTTTCGGAGCCGATTTTCGCCACGAGCGTCTTCACCTTGATGTCGAGGAGCTTCTCCGTCTTCTTGTCTTCGCTCATCGTGTCGATGCCCGGCATCTTGGCGAGTGCCGCCTGGAAGAAAGTGTCGTTGCGCGTCTTGCGCATCTTGAGGACCATCTCCGGCTTTTCGGATGCCATCTTGTTGTTGTAGGCCACGACGATCGGGTCGAGGACGGTGAGCTCGAAATCGAGGCGCACGGCCTGGGCGCTTCCGGCGATGACCGCCTTCTGGTAGTTCGCCAGCGCCGTCTTCTGCTCCTCGCTGCCGTTCGAAATCTTCTCCATGAAGTAGGCGAGGACGGACGTCTTGTCTGCGAGATAGCCGAACTTCTCGTTCACGAAATCCTCGACGATGTGGCGCGAAGAAAAGCCCTTGACCACGTTGTCGAGCGCCTTGACGACGGCATCCTGGAGACGGCCCGGAATGTCGCCGGCGTCGTTGGCGAAGACGAGCCTGCCGATTTCGGCGGCGAGTTCCGCGCGCACGGTGCCCGCAGCGTCCTCGCCGATGTTCTTGAGGTCCTCGGAGACTTCCTTCAGGACGTTCACAAGCGGGCCGAACTTCGCATTGAAGTCTTTTTCGGTGAGCTGCGTGTCGTAGTGTTCCTGGGCGTAGGAGGCGTTGAGGCCGGCCGTCAGGGCGTTGAGGATGTTGTCGCAGGCGCGCTGAAGCTGCAGCGTGCCGAGGACGCCCACCGCTTCCTTCGGCGCGCCGAAGATGTTGCGCACGGCTTGCTCGATTTCCGCGCCTTTGAGCACATTGTTCCAGATATTCTTTGCGGTGTCATCGCTGAAATTCACATCTTTCTGCGGACCGGCCAGCGTCATGAGGCGCGTCGTCACCTTCTCGTTCGCCGCGAACTTCTGCATCAGGTCCTCGACGACGGCCTTGAAGGCGTCCTTGACCGTCTCCTGGTCGACAACCGGCAACTGCGCCTCGTCCTTCTCGTCCGGGATGTTGGCGTTCAGGTTGTCGTCCTCGGAGAAGTCCTTGAGCGAGGGATTCGTCCAATAGAGGCGGTCGAACACCTGCTCGCGGATCACGGCGTAGTTGTCGGAGACGAACCGCTGCATTTCCTTCGGGCTGCGGCCGAGGAAATCGTCGCCGAAGACGCTCTTCATCAACGCGAGGCCCTGTTTCTTGTCGCTCTGGAGCTGCAGGAACGGCGCCTTGTCGCACGCTCTGGCGACAGCCTTGGAGACGTCCTTGTCGAGGAGCCCAGCGGCATCGAGCGCTTTCAGATTCTTCGTGATCATCGTATTGCGCATCGTGGCCTGGTCGATGATGTCGAGCGCGGCCTTCAGCTCGCGGCGCGAAAGCGGCTTTTGCATGTCGGCTTGGTTGCTGCTGCCGTCCGGCATTCCGAGCGCCGCGTAGATGCGTTCCAGCGTGTCCCGCGAAAGGACCTTGTGTTCGGCGGAGTTCGCGATCGCGTCCATCAGCAAAAGGCGGATGCGCGCGTTCTCCTCCGGTTTGTCCGGCGCCTCGCGCGTCGTGCGGAAGAGGTTCAGGAACTTGCTGCCGTAGTTGGCTTTCTCGATGCCGGTGTTGTCGGCCTTGAAAACGACGTTGCCGTCGTTCACGTTTCCAAGTACGCTCCTGAAGTCGTTCAGGCTGAGAGTTATGTCAGGCAGTGCCATGTGTTTGCTCCATTCTTTTGAAGTTTCCTGTAGCGGTCCTACTTGCTTCTCCGTAGTGATTACACGCGCACGCAGCAAAGGTTACAAGCTCCTCTCACCATCGTACGGCACGTATTATACCATATTTAAGCGGAGCCAGCACGGCCAGACTTTTTCTGGAATATCCCCACCTTTGGGAAACGCTGCCGAGCCCTTGGAGAGCCTTGCGC
>JAEDKA010000077.1 GCA_016296065.1 Kiritimatiellia bacterium | reverse complement strand
CACAGCCAGAGACCATGCCGCCTGACGCGCGTAAGTTCAAATGCGTAAACCCTGCTGCGTCAGCCCGTCATGTCCTCTAGGATGGACGCGACGGGGAACGCCGGATTGTAGTGGCGCTGGATGAACATCGCGTTGCGCTCGGCGTAGAGACGCTCTGCGAGCGAGTCCGCGAGGGGGATGAGGAACCGCTCGTGCTCGCAGAAAAACGCCGGCACTTCGTCGAGCGAGCCGGTCGTCGAGAAGTTGAGGCATCCGCACCTGTTGTTGCACCGTCCGAGAAGCGCGCATTCCTCGCACGACGGCTTCGCGCGCTCGTTGCGCTCGAAGATGCATCCGCGCCGCGTCTCGTCAAGCCCCTCGCCGACGCGTCCGATCGCGTATTCCGGATGGCCGACGAACTGGACGCACGGATAGTATGTTCCGTCCGGCGAAACCGATATCTGGCGGCGCCCGAGCTGGCACGACGCGCCGCGTCCGGGCCAGATGCGCGTCGCGATGCGCTTGTCGAACGCGGCAAAGTAGATCTTCTCCTCGCGGCGGTATGCGTCTAGATACCACTCCGCAAGCTCCTTGTACGAACGCCGGAGGGCGCGCCAGGCGGACGCGTCCCAGTCCGCCTGGAAGTTCACGCTGGAAATAAGGTACGACGCGCCGAGCGCGCGCAGGTAGCGGACGTTTCCGGCGAAATCGGCGGCCGTGTCGGGATTCACCGTCATCATAACCGGCGCGTACGGCTGGGACGCCAGCACGGCCTTCAGCCGCGGCAGAAGCGCCGCGGACGAGCCTTCGCCGGACGCCGCCACGCGGTGTGCGTCCTGCGTCTTCGGGGCGCCGTCGCAGCTCACCGCCACATGCAGACGCACGGCCTCGGCACGCGCCAGGAACGCATCCGTCACGAGCGTTCCGTTCGTCGTCACCTTGTAGTGGAAACGGTGCGGCTCGCGGCGTTCGCAGGCGTCAATCACGTCGAAGATGAGGTCTTCGCGCAGAAGCGGCTCCCCGCCGAAGAAGATGATCCCCGGGTTCTCCTCGCCGCGCGTGCACTCGTCGATCGCCGCAAGGGCTGTCTCGAGCGCCATGTCGCTCGTCCCGTGCCTCGCGTAGCAGTACCGGCACGCGAGGTTGCAGCGGTCAGTGAGATGAAGAGTCAGATGCATCGTCCCGTGCGGGCAATCTGCCCCTCCTGGCGAGGTACTCAAAAAACGAATCGATCTGCGCCTTCAGCTTTTCAACGGCAATGCGCTTTCCTTCCGCGCAGCGCTCCCGCCACCATTCACTGGAGTCGGCGGATGCACCGGAAGGCTTCCAGTCTTCCGGAACACAGGCGAACGGATCGTACAAGACGCCGACTGTCACATGCTCGCCGCCCTTCCGTGCCGCGATCGCGTTCACGGCATTCGTCGCCGCCGCGCGGGTGTCGTAGACGTTGAAGGAAGAAACGAACATGGCGTCGCCGCGCTCCGACCAGCGGCGGACGTCGTCGTGCGATATGAACTCCACCATAACATCCCCCTTCTCCGTGCCGAGGTCGAGCATCACGGGGCGCTTCTTTTCGGGGGCGGACGGCAAAGTCACGCCGTCAAGCTCGGGACAGTCCTTCAGCTTGATGCCGTGCTTGAAGAACTCCTTTTCGATAATCTCAAGCGCCTCAGCCTCCGCAAGCATAACCGGCGGATTGATGGCCACGCAGCCGAAGCCGCCCCTCCCTTCGCCGCCGACGGCAACGGCTGCAAGCGGACAGACATCTGTTGAAGGCGCATTGTCGACCGCCTGCCGCGCGGTCTCGCCGTCGCGCTTCGGAGCTTCGGCGCTTGGCGCGACGGGCTCGGCTGTCGCATTCGCCTCAAGCGCGAGCGACTTCAGAGCCATCGCCGCCGTTCCTATTGAGGCGACGACAGACTTCAGGTTCGCCCAGCGAGAAGGAGCTCGCGACAGTTCCGCAATTCCGATCTCGTGGATCGTGGGATAGCGCGGCACATGCAGTCCTCGCGCAGGCGTAACTTTATTCACCATCGTCGGAACCCCCTTTCTTCGTTGGATCAACAGACTTCTCAAGCCAAGTCTGGAAATCCGGATATTCCTTCCTATCCCGCTTTATCTTGGACAGAAGCGAATTGAAAGCCTGCGGCTCGGCACCGGGGCGAAGCTTAAGCGCATCGCACAGCGACTGCGCCTCTTCGGCATACCCGGCCTGGTAGACATGAAGTGCGAATGCCAGCGCGAGGCGGTCGTATTTTTCCGAGTCCCAGCGCGGACCCGAATCTTCTGAATCTGCCGCGGCATCGCGCAGATAGGCGCGCACCTTCGCAATGTCGCGCGCCAGCCGCGCCTTTTGGGGCTCGTGGAATCCTTCAGAGCCGTCGCTCGGCCACCAGGAGCAGTCAAACGCAAGCGTCTCGCGGCGGCCGTCCGCTGTCATGCGGATCCACCCGTCGCCAGTCAGGACATAATCGCCAATGGAAAATTCGAAAGGCAACTCGCCGACCGGTGACTTCGTTCCGGACTTTGTGTCGCCTCGCCAAAAGGAAACGTCGGCGTACTGCGCGCCGGCGACAGAGGCGAATCCGACCTTTTCAAGAACACGAAGCCGCCCCCGAAGCGAATCGTCGGCGAGGTCGGCATCCGAGAGCCACGCCGAAACGACAACGTTCGTTCCGTCAACCTTAAATTCGCATCCGTTCTTTTCGCACACATCCGCCAGCGCATCGAAGACATTTGGGAGAGCCCACGAGACCCTCACCTTCCGAGCGGCGGCTGTCGAGTCAACCGACAACTTGTAATGCCTCCGTCCGCATCCGACGCAGACCGCCGCCTCATCAAGATACTTTGCGAAGTCCCCGAGTGTCTTCACCCCGAGAATCCGGTTGTCGACACGGCACGGTATCCACTTGAACTTCAGCAGAGTCAGGTCGTCTAGACCTTCCTCGGCATTCTGGACAGTGCAGAATTTACCGGCATCCGACGGCTCCGGCGGACGATCCCCTGGACTCGCGAACCAGGCATCGCGCCAATAGTCTGGATTGGCCCCCTCGGACGCCGTCCAGACCTCGACCTTGATGCCGCTCGAATAATCAGGGAAATCTCCGTACAGCCCCGTAATTCCATTGCGCGTCGCTATGAATTTGGCAAGCGTGTGCTCGCCATACTGGACGGCCAACCCCGCAGCGGCCTCGCCGGGCCGCAAATCCGCCGCGCGCTTGTTGAGCGAGAAACGTGAGTCCCTGGACATACTTCGGCAGACACTCGGAGAATCCGTAAAAATCTCCGTACTCCGCGTGAACGGCGGATAGGGGAGAACTGGCCAGACGCGCCGGATGCGCAGCGCGCCGTCGATCCGGCACAGCGCGACACCCAGCGTAATTCCCCGATAGAACGGCCAGGCCTCGTAGAGCGCCCGATCCCGCTCCGGATCAACGGTAAACGCAAGACGCTCATACGGGAACGCCCCTTCTTCCACCCTCCTGACGAGGAGCTCCACGCGATAGGTCGCGACAGGCGAGATCAAGGTATATGAAGTCGGCGTCACCCCCTTGACACATGAAGGGTTCATGTTGCGGACGGAATCGAAGAACGCGCCTTCGACATCCGCAACGACGACGGCTTCCGGCTCCACTTCATCATCATTATCATCTGCATCCGAGGTCGGAACGCGGATATCCGTCTCAAGCTTGCGATTTTTGAAGGGAAGCGGTTGGCCCTCGCGCGTCGGCTCGTCGTCGGTCAAGCGGTCGTAACAGCGCCCGTCCGTCTTGGAAAGAACGACATATTCGGCAGGATCCGTACGCCTCAGCCCAATCATGACGCGCGGCGGATCCGGCACGATATTGAACCTGCTGAACACGCGAGGCTGAAACACATACACGAAAACGTCACCGGACACCTTTCCCGAGGCGGCGTATTCCAGATTGCTCACCGATGTCGAAAACGAATAGACAAAGGCAAATTCGTTTTCCAGCATGTGCTTCATCCGCCTCAGACGGATCTCCGGCTCCAGACTGCAATTCCCCTCGCAATCCTTAAGATACTCGGGCACAGAGGTGAAATACCGATCAATTATCGGCACCGCCTCGCTTGACGCATAGACCCGCACGTCCGATACGGCCGCCGGAAGCATATTGGTGAGATACGCCGTGACCGTCTCGGCATCAGTCCAAGCCACATCGGCGAACGACGGAAGCCCAAGTGCGAAAACAATAAGCGCCATTGCCGTCAGTTTCATTTCGCCATCTCCTTTCCGAATGCTTACCGCTCACGTCATTGCAGCGGTCAGTGAGATGAAGAGTCAGGTGCATTCGCAAGATGCCTGAAGAAAGCCTCGATCTGTGCGACGAGCTTCTTGCCCGCCAGCTCACGCCCGCGCTTCTCCGTCAGCTCGTCTTTCGCGCTCCAATCAAGTCCGGGGTCTGCATCTTGGTATATCTTCTCCATTTCGCTTATCGGAACGCTCGCCATCGGATCGTAGAAAACACCGATCTTGACGGGCCTTCCCTCCTTCCGCGCACTGAAGCCCTTGACGGCCATTTCGGCGGCTCTGCGGATATGGCAACTGAACGCAGAACTGTAGATGCCGTCTTCCTCTGCGGGGTCGCGCACCCAGACACGCTCGTCGGCACGGGAGATGTATTCCACCATGATCTTCCCGTCCTTCGTGCCAAGATCGAGCATCCACCTGCGCTTCTTCCGCCGCACCTCGTCGCCCTGCAGTCTGCCACGTGCGATGTTTGCGACAAGGTTCCTGTCCTCACGGCTGCGCTCCAGCTTGCTGACCGGCGCCTCCACGCCGTCGATCTCCGGCGCATCGACAAGCTCGATGCCGCGCTTCGCGAACTCGCGCTCGATGATCTCCAGCGCCTCCGCCTCGGGAAGCATGACCGGCGGATTCATCGCGACGCATCCGAACGCGCCGAATCCGTCGCCGGCCAGCGCCGCAGGCGGCAACGGACACACGTCCGTCGCCGGCGCTTCCCGCTTCTCGTCATTCCTTGCCGCCGCATCCGGCGCGACAGCCGTCGGCAGCGCCGTCTTCGGAGTCGGTTCGGCCGCCGCGTCGAGCGCAAGCGACTTGAGGCTCATCGCCGCCGCGCCGAGCGTCGACGCAAGCGCGCGGATTCCGCGCCAGCGCGTCGGCACGCGGGCGAAATCGGGCGCGCCGATCTCGTGGATCGTCGGATAGCGCGGTGCGCTATAACTCCTCTTCGGCGTCACTGTCGCTTTCATCGGCCTTCCTCCTCTTTTCAAGCTCTTCTTTCCGCGCCAGCCCCTTCTTCTCCCATGTCGCGAAGTCGGGATATTCGGCGGCGATCTTCGCAAGCCGCTTCCTGATGCCGGACAGCGCCGCGTCTCCGCTTTCCTTTATCGCAAAGAGCGCGGAGGCGATGCGCTCGGATTCCTTCGCGAAGCCCGACTGCCGGGCATGAAGCGCAAACGCCAGAATGTCCGCCGCACGGTCTTCGTTCAGCGTCGCCTTGAGCTCCGCGGCGTCCTCCACATAGGTGCGGACAAGCACCACGTCGCGCGCGAGCCGCGCCTTGTCGTACGAGACCCTGCGGACATCGTTTGTTTCCGGAGGTTTAAGCCGAGCCTCCCACCAGACGCAGCCGTAGGCCAGGAACTTCGCGTTCGCGGTGCCGTCCTTCGGCAGAGCGATCCATCCGTTGCCGCTCAGTCTTTCGTCCAGATACAGTCCGCTCATCTTTATGTATTCATCCGCGCAAAAAGCGTCCGAATCCGCCAGATACGGACTCACCTGAGCATACGTCGCCCCGGCGACATCCGCAAATCCGATCGAAGACAGCTCTTTCGTGAGCGTATCAAGATCTGGGCAGGTTCCCGCCGCGACGGTCTTGGCTCCCTTGGTGCGTACGAATCCGTCATCTTCGCCAAGGGACCTTATGGTCACGGCAGATTCCGCAAACCAGGCGTTCCGCCAATAGTCGAAGTTGGACTCGCCGTCTCCATACACCGTAATCTTCACGGACGGCCCATAGTCCGGAAAGATTCCGTAAAGACCCTCGATTAGGTTTGTCGTCGACGCGAACAGCGCCAGTTCGCGATCGCCGTACTGCAATGCAACGAGGCTGCCGCTGATGCCGTCTTTCAGTCCACGCCAGTTGGTATACTCACGCACATCTTCGGCAACGCAGCCATCTGCCAAAAACGGCGAAACGTCATCCGTCCCACTCCTGATGATTCTTATTCCGTCTTTCGAATAGGGCGGATACGGAAACACAGGTTCGAAGCGGTTGATCTTCAGCTTGCCGTCCACGCGGGCAAGCCCGACTTCAAGCGTCATCCCGCGGAAGAACAGCCAATCCCCCGTTGCCGAAGCGTTCACCGCGTCGTGAACCGCGGGAAAGCAGAACCTGCGAAACGGACACTTCCCGCGCCGGACCTCCCTGACGCGCATGTCGACGTTGTAAGTGGCGCACACAGAATGCTCGAAGCAGACATCCTCCTCGCCGGGAAGTCCATGTTCCGGCTCGACATGGGCCAGATTCGCGAGCGACGCAAGATCGACAATCTCGACATCCGCCACGACAACGACCTCTTCGGCGTTGGTCGGTGCTCCGGCGGCCAGTTCAAGCGACTCCGCCGCGCCTAGCAGATTGATGAAGTCGCCTTCGGGCAACCACCCATACGAAGTTTTGATTGTTCCATCCGCATAGACCGCCACCTCGTCGCCGTCCGTCCCTGCGCCGAGACGATCATAGATGCGCGTCTTGCCGCCGTAATCATCCTCCGGCAGTTCCGTTTCCATCCACTTCTTAAATAGCTTGTAGACGGTTTTTCGCTTAAGGGATTTGTCTGCGCTCTCGGAATCCCCCCACTCCCTGTCCGCCTCGTACCGGACGAGCGTCGCCATGCCGTCGTCGATCAGCCGCTTGACGCGCTCGGCGCGTCCGGGCTTCTGATAGACGGGAACCTTCGTAAAGACCTCGTCGACCGTCTTTTTCGCCTCCGCCGCCGTCAGGCAGCGTGCATGGCTGACGTTCTGCGCGTAGTTCGTGGCTACGTCAAGCAGCACCTCGTCCTCGCCTGCCGTAGCGGCAAGCGAGAGAACCGAAGCGGCAACCACCGCAAGAAACGATTTCGATCTTTTGCTATCCATGCCACATATTATACCACATTCCATTATCCGAACTTCACCCCTTCGAGCAAGGGTCCGACCCTCGCGGACCCCCTTCCAAAATGTCGGGCCTTCACGTCCACCTGAGCAGCACGGCTCAGGGCCGGCGGACGCTCATCGAGGTGAGCCGCATCCCTTCGCCGTTGAACTGGAACTTGCCATCCTTCACGGCACGGAGAAGTTCCGCGTGTTCGTCGGAGTCGATGACGGGCTTCTCCGCGTCGCCTACGAATGCAGTCGTCCTGCCGTCCCTGCAGACGATGGCGAGCCGCACGTTCCCGCCGGCATACGCGAACGGAACGGGCGTGCCGCTGCCGCCGTCCTTCACCTCGTCCCACTCTCCGTAGACCGCGCTTGCGCCGTCCTTCGAGAAGCGGAGCATGAGGTACGGATAATCCCTTTTGACAAGCATGGGGTCCGCCGGCTTCTGGCAGAAGTCGAAGCGCCACGTCTCGCGCTTCGGCTCCGGTGAAAGCTCGAGCTCGAGCCTGAACTCCCCGGGAATGATGATGTCCCACTCGATGGGACAGGAAGCACGGTAGTTATTGCCTGGGTACGCGCACTCGCCGTTCATGCTCCAGTGACCGCCGTAAGTCAGCCAGGACATCTTGTCCTTCGGGAAACCGGCGGTGATCGCCTTTCCGGCGGGGAGGTCGGTCTGAACGCGCGCCGCGAGCTCCATCTGGTCGAGGTAGGTCTTCTCCGTGCCGTCCAGCTGCGCGCCGCCCGCGCGCAGCTCTTCGGCGCCCTTGACAAAACCGGCAAAGTCGCCGGCGACGAACGCCGCGTGCAGGCGCTGCATCTCCTTGCCGTTGCGGCCGGAGATTCCGTCCCAGATCATCCACCAGTGGCTGAGTTCATGGACGACGCTCCACGTCTCGGTCGGAAGCTTCCCGTGCCAGAACGAGTTCCAGGTCTCGCCCGCCTTCGCCCAGTCGCCCCTGAAGGAATGCGCCAGCGTGGCGAATACGCCGGCCTCCTGGCGCACCTTCCCGAAGGCGTTTGCGTTTTTGATCTGAGGCAGGCACACCTCCAGTATCTTGCCGAGTTCGTCGTCATGCCTACGGAAGTAGTCCTCCTGCTTTTCGCCGGAGTCCCTTGCCATGCGCAACATCGACTCGGCGTACATGTACGGAATCATCGTGTCGTGGCGCTTCGTCTCGTAGCAGCGCTCGGCGAACGCCTTCATCTTCGCGAGCGACCCGCACCAGCGCGGATAGCAGTTATACCAGAGGAAGTTCCCGTAGAAATTGTCGAAGTCGAGCTGCTTAGAGGTCGCCGCAACGAAGATCTTGTCGTCGAACGGTCCGAGCGACGAGAACAGGTAGGCGGGCTCGGGATAGTCGTGAAGCTCCATCGCGCGCCTGAACGCGGCTTTGCAGGCGTCGCCGTGGTTGCCGTAGCCTTCCCAGCCCTCCTCGGTGACCGTGTTCGCGTACCCGCTGCCGCGGGCCTTCCACGCGGCCCTGCGCTCGACGTGGATGCGCAGAATCAGCTTGAGCCATTCGTCGGCCGAAGACTTGTCGACCTTCTCGAGGACCTTCGCCCCCGCGTCGCCGAACGCGCCGTTGTTGCGAAGCGTCCAGAACACGCAGCGCATGTCCTCGCCGTGGAAGTCGCCGTCGATCATCCAGTCGACCATGGGACCGGAGATGCCCTTGTTGTCGGAAAGCGCGCGTACCATCGCCGCGAACGGCTTCTTCGCCGTGCGGTCGAGGATCTCGACGAGCTTCTTCCTGTCGCCGAAGTGCCTGTATCCGCCGTCTCCCCAGATGTAATCTATGGACTTTTCCATCACCTTGCGATCCTCCGCAGTGGCCGTTCCGCCGGGATCCATCTGCGCCATCAGGAACGGACGCAGCTTCTTGTCGCGGAACGAGGCGCACGTCTCGATCGCCGCGTTCGTGCGGACGTTCTCGCTCCAGTCCTTCAGCCACGTGTCGAGTCCGCGGCGAACGGCGGACACGTCTTCCTCTTCTTCGTCGTCTTCTTCGTCGTCTTCTTCGTCTTCCTCATCCTCGTCGTCTGCGGACTCCTTCTTCGGCGCGTTCTTCTCGGCCTCGTATTTCCTGATCTCCTCCTTGAGCATCTCGAAGCGCTCCTCCTGCTCCTCGACGAGCTCCTTCTTGCGCGATTCCATGTTCTCAGGGACCTTCATCGCCTTCGCCTCGGCGAACACCTTCTCGTAAAGCGGGACGTACTTGGCGTAGACCTCCTCGAACATGACGGACTTCGCGTACTTCATCGCCTCCCGCATGTACTTGCGAAGCTCCTTCTTGTCCATGTCCTTCGCAGGCTCGGGGAACTTCTCCTGGACCTTCTTCATCGCCGCCTTCGAGTCCTCCTCCATCTGCGCGTCGTGCCGGTTCAGGACGTCCTTGATGGGCTCTATGTACTTCTTCACGTCCGGGGCGTCGCGAATCTCCGACTCGAGCATGGAGAGATAGTCCTCTGGTCCCGACTCCCCGTCATAGCCGTCTACCGTCGTGATCACCGCGCCCTTCGCATCGAGCACGAAGACCGCGGGGAATCCCCTGACGCCGTACTTCTCCGTCAGGCGGCGGTTGTTCCTGCGCCCCGTCTCGGAAAGGACCTTACTGTCCATCGGGTTGTCGATGTACACGAGCTCGTAGGCGTTCGTCGCGACCTTGAGGAACGCCTCCTTCGACAGTATCTTCTTGTCGAGCTCCTTGCACCAGCCGCACCAGTCGCTGCCGCTGAACACGGCGACGACCTTGCGTCCGTTCTCCGCGGCGCGCCGCAGCGCGGCGTCCAGATCGTCCGTGAAGCCCTTCGGCGTCGACGTCTTCGCGGAAGCGGCAA
>JAEDKA010000109.1 GCA_016296065.1 Kiritimatiellia bacterium | reverse complement strand
GGAAAGAAGATACTCGTTGTGGAGGACGACCCGTCGATTCGTCGGGTGATTGCGCTTGCGCTCAAGAGCGGGGGATACGCGGACGTCCAGGAGGTCGAATCGGGCGATGTGGCCGTGGAGGTTGCTTTCGAGAAGCGGCCGGATCTCGTCCTCCTGGACCTGATGCTTCCCGGCCTTGACGGACTTGACGTCTGCCGCCAGTTGCGGTCGAATCCGGAGACGTCCGCCGTCGCCATCGTCATGCTGACGGCCAGGGGCTCGGAGCGTGACATCGTCGCCGGACTCGATGCCGGGGCGAACGACTATGTGACCAAGCCGTTTTCGAAGGAGGTGCTGCTCGCGCGGATCCGCGCCGCGTTGCGCAAGGACACGGCCTGCGCTGCCGACCGGGTGTCTCTCGACGGACTTGTCCTTGACGATGTGACGCATCGCGTGACGTTGCAGGACGAGGAACTCAGGCTGACGCTGACGGAATACCGCATTCTCGAGCTTCTCCTCCGCAATCCGGGGCGGGTCTTCGATCGTTCGCACATCATCGACCGCATCTCCGGCGGCGAGAAGATCGTCACCGAGCGTACGATCGACGTGCAGGTCTTCGGCCTTCGCCGCAAACTCGGCACCTGGTCGCGACATCTTGAAACGATAAGAGGCGTCGGATATCGGCTGGACGAACGTGGCGGCAAAGGTTGATCGGAGTTGGCTGGCAGCCGTTGCGGCTGCCGTCTGCATTGCGGGATTCACGGCCTTGCTGTGCGTCGTGGTCCGCAGTTTCCGTCTGGCGATTTCGGACATCGCCGAGTCAGAGACGCGGGTGACTGTTGTCAATGCGGACGGCTCCGTCTTCTACGATACGGGCGACGCGGTGGCTAACCATGCGGGCCGCGAAGAGGTCGCGCGAGCCTTTGCAGACGGACGCGGAACGTCCTTGCGCCATTCCGACACCATGAAGCGCGATTTTCTCTACTGTGCCCGCCGTGTCGGAGATCGCGTCGTGCGCTTGGCCATTCCCTATACCGGCGTCCGGCGGTCGGAACGCCTGGCCTGGACGGGCGTGGCGGTGGCGGGCGTCCTCGGGGCGTTTGTCGTCATGCTCGTGTTCGTCCTGACGCGTCGGCTGACTGGCCGACTTGACGAACAGGAAAAGAGACTTGAGGTCGCTGCTGCGAATGAGGCCTTCCGCCGCGAGTTTACGGCGAACGTGACACATGAGCTCAAAAGCCCGCTTACGGCGATTCTCGGGGCCGTCGAGATGCTGGGAGACGGCTCCCAGCTGTCGGAGGAGGAGCGCGCGGACCTTCTCGGAATCATCAGCGGCGAGAGCGGAAGGCTGGGCAGGCTGGTCGGCGACGTGCTGTCACTGGCGCAGATAGAGCGGGAGGAGGACGAAAACGTCGGAAGTTTCGAGGCCGTATCGCTTGACGATCTCGTCGCCTCCGTGGTTGACTTGGAGCAGAGCAAGGCCGCCGGACAGGTCCGCATCGAGATCACGCGGAACGACGCCGCCTCTGTGAAAGGCGATGCCTGTCGGCTCGAGGAGGTGTTGCAGAATCTTATCGCCAATGCCTTGCGTTATTCGGGAACGGACCGCATTGAAGTCGCCTCCGTCGCGTCCCGTGACAAGGTGACGGTGACCGTCTGCGACTTCGGCATCGGCATCGCGGAGCAACATCTGCCGCACCTGTTCGAGCGGTTCTACCGCGTGAACAAGTCCCGCAGCCGGACGTTGGGCGGAACCGGGCTCGGCCTCGCGATCGTCAAGCACATCGTGCGCCTGCATGGCGGAGATGTTTTCGTCAGCTCGCGTCCGGGCGTCAAGACGACGTTCGGCTTTACACTGCCAATCATCGGCGACAAGGCATAAAATCACCTAAGGAAACGGCGTGTACTCGGTCAGTCAATACCGCTGGCGCGGTCTTGACTGACCGAGTACACGCAATCCATACTTGACCGGCGGCGACTTTTAACCAATATTTAATTTCCCGCTAACCTGCCGCTAATATC
>JAEDKA010000108.1 GCA_016296065.1 Kiritimatiellia bacterium | reverse complement strand
CATAAATCCCTCGCCAAGGTCTCATTAATCCCCCTCTTAGGTCTCATAATTCCCCTTCTACCGTACCTTTCGTGAGTCCTTCCGTCCCTTCAATCCCTCACCCAACGAATAACAAAGCGTCATATTCTCTTCTGCCATGCCGCTAATGATATCATTCAACCGAAGAAAGGTCAACGACACAATGTTATCTTTGTAAACCCAACATTGGGACATAATGGTGGGGTAAAAGTGGTGTTGGTAATATATTGCGCGTTCCCCTGAAAAGGAATAGTACACGGGGTTGAAAGACTGCCGCGTATTGGAGTATGATACGGAACAGCAGGTGGCTGGTAACCACTTGCTGTACGCATGGGAGACGCTCGTGAGGGTCATGAGCTAGGCCGGTCACACGGCTCACGCTCGAAGGTCTGTTTGAGCGCCGGCGGAAACCACCTGCTTGGGGCGAAAGACCCCGGATACTTGAATGCAACCTTGCAGCCCGCCTGCTCCAATACGCGACAGCACGCATAAGGTAGCACAATGAGCACAAAAAAACAACAGCGAAGCCGGGACGTCGGGGACGAGCCGCGGTACGTGATCGGCATGGACGCACATTCGAAACAGCTGTCCGTCTCCATTTGGGACTGGTCGGATCGCTTCAACGCCCGACTCCACCGGGAGATCAAGTGCGTGAACATCGAGGCGATGGTCGCGACGTATGAGCGAAACGTCGACCTTGACTCGATCACCGTCATCGAAGCCTCGAACAACTCGGCGAAGCTCAAGCAGCTGCTGAACGAGGCCGGATACCGTGCCGAGGTGGTGCGGTCAGACACCATCGCGAACAAGGAGCGCAAGAGGAAGGTCTGCGACATCGTGGACGCGGGAAACCTGGCGCTCGCCTACATCAAGGGCGACATCGACGAGTTCGTCTGGACCCCGTCCGACAAGTACACGGAATACCGAGACATCCTGTTCGCCTACCGCGACGCGTCGAAGGAGGTGACGCGCGTCTCGAACAGGATCTGGAACGTCTGCAGCCGCAAGGGGTACAAGCTCCCGATCAAGGGCGGCAAGGCCAAGACCGCCACACTTCGCGCGATGATCGCCGAGACGCAGATCGGCGGCTTCGCCAAGGAGCAGCTCGAGACGCTGCTGGAGGACTACGACCGGCTCTTCAAGCGCAAGGAGGACCTTTCCCGGAAGATCGCCGAGATCGTCCTTGCCAATCCCCGGATGCTCGCCCTCATGCAGCTTCACGGCGTCAACTACAAGGGGGCTTTCGCCCTCGATGCGGCCGTCGAGGATCCGCACAGGTTCCCGCAGGCCTCGAAACTTGCGGCCTACAGCGGATTCTCGCCGACGCTCGACACGACCGGGGACGAGGAGGATCGCGCCAGGAAGAAAGGCGGAACCCACAAGCCTCTCGATGGCGAGGGGAGGCAGGACGTGAAGTTCTTCTTCACCGAAGCCGGGCAGTCTGTCCTCACCTCGTGCGGCAAGACGAAGCTCGGCAAGTGGGGATGGGCAATGGTCAATCGGGGGGTGGCGCGCAACAAGGTCGCTTGCGCGATCGGAAGGAAACTCGTCACCTACGGCTGGCACATTCTCCGTGGCGACCCGACCCCAAACCGCGACAGCGAGGCGTTCTTCAAACGGAAGATGAAGCGCCTGCACGAGGCGATCGGCTCGAAGAGAATGCATGAGCTGGGCTACGGGACACAAAGGGAGTTTGCCGAAGCACAGGCGAAGACAATCTACGGCAACCTGCCTGCGGAGGCGCCTGTCGCCGAGAAGGAGACGGACACTGTCTAAGAGCGGCGCGCGCCCGGTTCGCTCGTCGGGTTGCGCGCGCCAATATCAATAGCAACACTGGGGCCTTGCCCCAGCCCCCATCAGGGGAGCCCGCTCCCCTGAACCCCTAGACGCGCGGCCGAATACGTCCGCGCTATCCTCGTTTGTAATCGAAGGCCGCTTCCAAGCAAAGTTTTTTCACTTTCCCCCTTGACGCAATACATACTTGGGG
>JAEDKA010000107.1 GCA_016296065.1 Kiritimatiellia bacterium | reverse complement strand
CCGATCGGATGCTTGTCTTTCGGCTTGTCAAGACGGAACGAGAGTATCTCGCGCTTTTCGTGATCCGTCCCCCATCCGGTGTAGACTGTCGCCGTGACTGTTGCCGCGCCCGTCAGCGACTGCTGGTGCGACGCAAAGTAATTCGCCAGAATCTTGTAGACGCCCTTGTCGGCCGTCTTGCGCAGATACTCTTCGGGGCCATACCCCGTCGTCACGTCTTCCGAAACAAAGCCACCCGACGACGTGCGACGGTGTCCGTAGAACGCCTCCTCGCCATCCGGTTCGAGGACATGCAAGTCGACATCCGTCTCGTCCACGTCCCATGCTAGCGTAATCCTGAGCGCGAGCGGAAGGTCGCGGCGGAAGGCTGCGTCCAGCGCCGGTGCGTCAACCTTCACGCCATTGGCCGCGCACCAGGCAAGGAGTCCGTTGAGTTCCTCGAGCGCGATTACGCTCGTCTGCATGTCATTGCTTCGCCGGCCCGAACGCCGCGCCGCCGGCTCAAAGGCCGCCGCATGCAGGAGGCACGCCGCCTCGGAAAGTCCTATCTCGTCCTTCGCCGCCTTGCCGGCCTCAGTCAGCACGAGCGCCAGATCGCGACGGGACTGCGGCTCCTCGCTGCGCATCTCCAACACGTGACGGAAGGTTGCGATCGCCTCTTCGTAGGCGCCGGCCTCGCGGAGCCTCCAGCCCATCGTGCGCCAAAGTGCCGCGTCCTCAAGCTTCATCTCCGAGAGATTCGAAAGAATCCGGATCGCGAGCTTCGTTTCCTTCGCCTTGAAGAACCAGCCCGCGCAATCAAGATAGAACGCCGGCGCCTTGCCATGGGCCTCGCGCTGCACCAGGTATTCGGCGTAGGCGTCTTTCGCCGCGGCAAGCGCCTTCAGGTACGGCGTGTCGGGATTCCACGCGGCAATCGCGATCGTCGCCGACGACGCAGTCCTCTCGACACCGACCGCACGGCGGCTTCTTTCCGCAGGCGCCGAAGATGCTGCCATCGGGGCGGGTTCCTCCGCCGCAATGTCCTCCGCAATGGCGCCCTCCGCTGCAGGTGCCGCCATCGAACGGTTCTCCGACCGCGCCAGGCCGCCGAATGCCGAAGAGACACGTTCCGCAGCACGCCTGAAGAGTCCGCTCGTGGGCGTCGTCTTCGGCGGAATCGGATCGTTCCACCACTTGACGCGCTCCTCCCAGAAGCGGAGCAGCGACGCGCGATGCTCGCTCTTCGCCTTTTCCGCGGCAATCGGATCATCCTCCGACGCGCGCCATTTTTTCCACTCGTCATAGAAGCTCATGCTCGTCGGCGGCTCGATCATGTTCGTCTTATATTGCTCGAGCGTCTCGAGGACGATGAGCGACGTCACCGGCGAGGCCACGCCATAGCGGCGCCCGAGAGCAATGAACTCAGCCTTCTTCTCCGCGGCCTGAGCGGCATGGTCCGCAATGTAGTCTGCCGCCCATGCGGTCGCGAGCAAGCGTCCCTCATGCGGTTCCGACGGAGCCTTTTCGTCCTTCGCGAGCTTCTTGACGCGTACGCGACGGCGAGCCGCCGCCTCGACGTCCAATTCATCCGTGAAGAGAAAATCCTCGGGTCTCCTTGCGCGCTGGACCTTGTCGAGACACGTACCGCCGTCATAGACGAGCGCATCGATGGCCTGCAGCAGCGATGCGCGACTGTCGAACGTCCGCGCAGGTTCGATCACGTTGCGGAAGACCACGAGCTTGTAACTCCCCTTCCCGGGCAGGCATTCGAGCAGGTTGCGGTCCGCGGCAACCCGTCCCAGACGGGACATTGACGCATCCCACCAGACCGTCGCTTGAGAGGCCTTGCGCAAGCGATCGGCCCGCGATTCGACGGACGGCGCAAACGCTTCGCCAACGAAGATGTCGTCGCCGTCCTTCTCGACAACCACAGTCCCTGCGGGCGCAGCGAGAGGCTGGATGTATTCCACGCGGGCCTTGCGCGGCACTTTGTGCAGAAGAGGATAGATGCGCGTCTTCCACACGTTGCCCTTCACATGCTCGACGAGTCCGGGGTCGACGCCCTTGCGCTTCTCGTTCTCAAAGGCGGTGCGAGCCTCCTCCTTGCCGCAGAC
>JAEDKA010000033.1 GCA_016296065.1 Kiritimatiellia bacterium | reverse complement strand
CCCGTCAGTAGCCAGTTGTCAAAGAACGAAGCCTTTTCCCAGTTTGAAAAGCGTTGGTTCTACATTATACCTCGCTACCGCTTCGCCGCTTCGCACCATACAACGGCTATACATGTGTCGGTTGAAGTGTTTTTGGATGCGGCTGTGCCGCATAAAACGGCCGAAGGCCGCTATAATCACAGCAAAGAGCGTCTCCTGGGTGTGGTTGAAAAGTGCGGAGCAGTGAAGCGGTAGCGAGAACCCTAACCATCGGAGTTTTACTCATATTCTTCCACTAGAAACTCCGAAGAGCCAAAACAATGAAAAAAAATTAAAATTTTTTTGTCATCGGGTGAGGGCGCGTGCATATACATATGCAGAGGACCTAATAAATTCAAGGGTCTGACGCAGTTTAAGGGGTATTTTATACCCTTGTATATTTTTCCCCCGCACCCCCTTGCGCTCTGAACGCAAATTATGGTACAATATTGGCGTTCTTGAGCAAGGAAGAGGATTCGGACGAGGTGTCCGGGCCTTGGTTAACAGACTTGGGCACAACGAAAGTTGACTCAACCGAGCAAGAGGACAACAAGTTAACCACCTGAAGTGGACTTGGACGAAGGCGGTCGGGTGACCGCAAGAGTTCTGGAAAGCGGAAGGTACCGGACAAGGGTCCAACAAGCCCGAGTCCAAAAAAAGGAAAAAAGAAAATGAAGAAGCTCATGATTGCGGCTCTCGCCGTTGCTTCGATCACCGCGTTCGCGGACAACACCTGCGCTCCGGATGATCCTGTTGTTACCGAGCCCACGCTCGTCTACTCGTTCAAGGCGAACGTCAAGACGACGAAGGGTCTCTCTGGCACGACCTCCTGGGATGCTGGCTCCGTCTGCGCTCCTGATCCTCAGACTCAGAGCACGGTCATCCGCGTTCCCGACACGACCGCTCTCGCTGGCTGGATCTATGACTGCACGGCTACGTGCGAGACCATCGGCACTGGCTCGATCGTCGTTTGGGACTCCAAGCGCAAGGCTCAGCTCAATGATGCCGCGATGGAGAAGATTCTCCTCCAGGTCATCGGCAAGAAGCAGGCTGACGCTGAGTTCGCGTTCAAGCTCACGGGCACGTTCCAGTATGACACCGTCCGTCAGCAGGCTCTCACCGAGGTGATCTTTGCCGCTCTTGGCAAGTTCAGCGTCGCGAAGGGCTTCTACACGTCCTTCTCCGGCAACTTCGCTGGCACGGCTGCTGCGTCCTACGACCTCACGACCAAGAAGAACGTGATCTGCGATCCGTCCCAGGTTTGGCTCTGCACCGACCTCACGACGCTCGTTGACGCTGACACGGTCTACTACGGAACCTGGTCGGCCAAGTACAACGCGTCCGCTTCCAAGAAGTATGCGCGTAACGGCTACCTCAACGTCCCGGCTTACGTGACCTACGAATAAGCTGACGATGAGTCATTGAATCAATAACGGTTCAAGGTCGGGGGTGGTAGATGATAAATTCATCAGCCACCCCTGATTTTTTCCCCTCTTTAAGTGTTTGTCTAGTCGAAGTATTTTGGAAATGAAGTTCTTCCCGCTAGTTTTGGCAGTTGCAGCAATGGTCGCAGGATGTTCCCGTGAGGCTGAATTGACGCCCTCGGCATCGAAGGAGCCGATTGATCTTGCCGCCCTTAAGCCAGGACTGGTCCTCGTCAAGGTCAACGGTAGGTCCGTGACGAGCGACGACTATCTTCGCCGCGTTGGTGTAGAGACGGCGATTTTCAACTATCAGAGCAGAAAGCAGCCTGCCGATAAGGTGGAGGCGGCGCGCCCGCAGTTTCTGGCAAGCCGCGCTGGCAGCATTCTACCCGAACTTGTCAATCAGATTCTTGTAGATGAATATTTGACAAAGCACGATTTCAAACCTTCCGAAGAAGCTGATGATGCGATTATCGAGAAGTCGCTTTCCGCCTTCGGCTTCAAGGGCGACCTTGCGCAGTTCGCAGCGGCCAACAAGGTTGATGCAGAGTATTTAAGAGGACAGCTTCTCGTACCGAGCCGCATGGAAAGCGCTAGGGAGATCTTCAACGGCGGAGGCTTTTCCGTCTCCGAGAAGGAGATTGACGAGGGTCTTGAGCGCATGGACAAGTACCATGATTTTGCGGTGGCGTCGAATGCAGTGACCTGGGCAACTGCTTCTAACGTCCTTAACCAGGTAACCAACGGACTTGACTTCGTCGAGGCGGCGAAGAAATACAGCGTGTTTGGTCCGGACGAAGCGGAACGCTGGACGATGGATGAATACAGCGAGATTGCGAACGAAAAGCTTAGGGATTGGGCGTTTTCGGCTCCGGTCGGCAGCATTGGCGGACCTTTTGACGTACCCGACGGGCTTGCGATTGTGAAGATAGTGGATCGCTCGGACGGCCCGCTTGAGCCCTCTTTGGCATCCGAACTTGTGGCGAATGTCACTCTATCCAGAATCGGATTCTATATGATTGTTCCAGATCCAGAGCCCCGCACTCGCGAGCATGTCCGTGAGGCGCTGACGAAATGGAAGATGAAGAATGCACAAATGAGCTTTTTCAAGGAACTGCATGACGGGATGAAGATCGAATATCCCCAGGGGACGAACTTCGTCTACAATGCCGAGATTTAAAAGAAGGAGATAATAATGAACAGATTCGCAAGACTATCGGCTCTCTGCATCGCCATTTTGGGCGCTGTGGAGGCTTTTGGCTTCAGTAAGACGATGTATCCGTACGAGCTGCCGGCTGGGAAGCCTGGCGCTGCCTTCGGTGCGGAGTATGCTTCGCCCGGCATGAAGCTTGAGCCCGGCAAGTGGTATACGAACATGGAAGTCTGCAAGAAGTATGCCGACGACAACGGAATGCCCTTGCTGGCGGTATGGGGCAACGCATCATGCATCCACTGCTGGTACACGGAGTACTGCTTCATTCAGGATGCGTTCAAGGAGTGGCAGGCTACCCATAACCAGGGACAGGTGATCTGCTGCATTATGGCGGGCGGCGAGGCTGGTCTTCCTGACCAGAAGAACAGTAAGTGGTACAATTGGATGTACTACGAAGGCGGGCGTAAGCTTGGCGCGTTTCCGTTTGTGGTCATGTGGTGGAAGGAAAAGGGCGTGAACGTCCGAATGACCGGCGATGAATTCTGCGCCAACATCAAGGGCGGCGATCCGTTGGCTCTGAACACGATATTTCTCTCTTTTGCGGACAATACGATTCCTCAGCGAATCGAGAATATCACCAAGCGCCTCGAAAAGGCGTTCGAGGGGTGGAATCCTGTTTCCTACGATGGTGGGTTCTTCGACGTCCCCGAGGGGGATTCCCTGCAGATCGAGCCGGATACGCAGAGCCTTTACATCCCGCTCCGCCGCTCAACCACGGCAGCTGCAAGCCAGACAATAGAGATCGTTCGCTCAACCAAGCTCCTGGGTGCGCCCAGCGGAAGCTTCGAGTTCTCCTGGTCTGCCAACGTCACAAACCAGGTGATTGAGATTCCCAACTTCGGCAGCACCTACTATTCCGCCGGGGCGCGCATAGAGCTTAAGATGTACAATCCTGAGACTGGCGACCTCATGTCCTCCACTGCTGTGGAGTGCGTCGACGAGCAGGAAAACTCAACGACCAATCCGCTTTGGATCGGCGAGCGCACGGCTGACACGCTGCAGGCCGGCGAGTGGACGATGGACCTCGACGTTGCGCTTGCGCGCACGGCTGCGCAGACCGGGGACGCGTACACGCTCGTCTACGTTACCGGCGCACTTTGGTGTCCGTGGTGCCGTGGTCTCGACCACTACGTCCTTGAAACCGAAGCGTTCGCCACGTTCGTGGCGGAGAAGAACGTGTCCCTCGTCTGCCTTGACAACCTCAGGCGCGGCAAGTACGACTCGTACAATGCCACCAACGAGGTGATGAGCGTCAATGCGACGCCGTCCGGCGCGGGTCCTTCGCTTCTCAGCTACAAGTCCGGCACGTCCGGCAACGGCACTGCCTCCGGCACGTCCTATCTTTCGCGCAAGGGCATCGCGCCGGAAGATGCGGAGGCTGTCCTCCAGCGCAATCTCGAGCTTGGATATGTCGGAGGCGCCTATGCGACGCCCGATGCGTACCGCACGGGTTATCCTACAATGATTCTCCTCGACAAGGCCGGCAAGATCGTCGGGCGCTGGGCTACGGTCTCCTCGTCTGACCGTGATTCCGAGAAGCGCTATAAATACGATTCTGCGGACAGCATGACGCGTCTTGCGGATCTCTTCAAGAACGCCTCCGAGGCGCGCGAGGCCGGACGTTACGCGACGACTACGCCTCTTTCGCTGCAGGTCGGACTCGGCGCCGACGTCGAGCTTTCCGTCAATGCTCCGCAGCAGACCATGCTTCTCGAGAACCTTCCCTCGGGAAAGGTCAGTCTTTACATCTCCTCGAACGATTCGCCGTTCTCCGTTTCTCTGTCCCTCGTCAAGCTAGTCGAGCATCAGCTTGTCAGGAAGGACGGCGACGGCAAGGTGGTATCTACGGAAACGGTTGTCATGCCGGAGGCGGTGGCAGACGCAGCTGCAGGATCGGCGCTTGTGCATGAGTTTTCTGCAGAGGACGCGAAGGGCACCTTCGTCCTGAAGGTGGTAGCCGCTACGCCTACTGCAGACGCTGAGCCATTTGTGGTTGGCGTTGGTTCATCTCCGGTGCTGACCCCCGGCGAGGTTGCGGCGGAGTACACGCCTGTTTCCTCGCAGGTCACGCTTGATGTCGTCGAGGGAGAGGTCTACAAGCTCGAAGGCGCGTGGTTGGACCTCGCGACTTCCTTCACCGAGACCAATGGACTCTGGATTGCCAACGAGACGTACCGTGCGGTTCTCGCCGTCACTCCTGGCTCGAAGGTGTCCTATCAGATCTGGCATCCGGGCGAGGTCGGCTTCACTGCGGCGTCGCGTTCCGTCCGCGAGGACGCCGGCATCGTTGCAGTGCCCATCGCGCGTGCTGGCGGCGTTTCCGGGGCTGTCACGGTGTCCGTCACTCTTGACGCCGAGAACACGGATCTCTACGACAGCGACGGAAAGGCCAAGTTCGAGTTCGAGCCTTTCGAGACGACCTGGGATGAAGGCGACGACGTCACAGTCGAGGTGCCCGTTACGATACTTGACGACGTCCGCTATGACGGCCAGGGCAAGGTGACGCTCCTTCTGTCGGTTACGGAAGGCGAATCGGAGCTCGGGACGTCGACATTTGTGATCAACGTCAACGAGAACGACACCCAGTCGCCCGGCAAGGCAGCGTTCGTCGGGGCGGATCCGTTCTTCTCCGCCAAGGCAACGGTCTACGCGAAGGCGTCCGCAGGCGCGACGGTGAAGGTCGGGCGCGTCGAGGCTTCCGACGGTCCCGTCTCGGTGAAGGTCTCCACGACGGCCGCGGGGGTGACGCTCTCCGGCGATGTCGAGAACGGCATCGTCTCCTGGGGCACGCACAAGTTCGAGGAGAAGTCGATCCTGGTTAGCGGACTCGCCGCCGGCAAGACCGCAAGGCTCACGCTCTCCAATCCGACCGGCGGTCTCAAGGTCCTCTCCGCGTCCAACGCCGTGACGGTGGTTTCCGTGCCTGATTCGGCACCGGAGTTCGCTGAAAACTCGGCTTCGCTGACCCTTTACCGCTATGTCGCGTCGTCCAACACGTTCGCTCTTGCGGAGGCGCCGACTGGACGCATGACGTTCTCCAAGACGCTCGGCACGCTGCCGTCCGGACTAAAGGTCGCGTATGACGCGGAGGCCAACGCGCTGGCGCTCTTCGGCGCGACGACGGCAAAGGCCGGAACGTACACGGTGGTGTACCGCGCGAAAGACGGTGCCACGGCTGGACTCTCGCTCGAGCTGACGATCGTGGTGATCGATCCGACCGACCCCGTTTCTTCGCCGGAGACGGCGAATCCGACGGTGGCTGTGTCCCGCACCTTCAAGGACATCCCGGTGATCAACGATGTGAACAATAGGCTGGCTGGCGTTCTGCAGGTCACGGTCCCGACCAAGGGCAATGTGAGCGCCAAGTACTCCTGCGAATTCGGAACTGTGTCCTTCTCCGCGAAGAACTGGAACGAGTTCGATGCAGCCTCCAAGGACCTCTCCGCCGAGCTTAGCTCCACGAAGAGCGGCTATACGCTTTCCGTAATAGCGCAGGCCGACGGCAGCGTCGACTTTGTCCTGACCGATCCGAACTATCCAGGCATCTCGCTTGACGCGACCGTCGAGGCAGGAAGCGCCTGGAGCAAGTCCAATCCGGCGTCCGCCTGGGCCGGATACTACACCGTGGCGCTTTCCTTCGCTGGAGTCGACGAGGATACGGAGGGCCTTGCGCCGCGCGGCACCGGATACCTTACGCTCAAGATGAACACGTCTTCCGCCGTCAACGCGGGCAAGTTCACCTGGGCGGGAGTCCTCCCAAACGGCACGGCCATCTCGGGCTCGTCCGTGATGACTTATGGCGAGGAGTGGGGAACGCTTCCCGTGTTCAAGGCCTCGACGAGCGACGCGCTGTCGGTCCTCCTCAAGGTGCTCGCCGGCGGATATGAGCGCCGCGAGGCGCGGAGCGTCATGGCAGCAGACGGCGTCAATTCGTGCTGGGAGCACGTCGAGCGCGATGCGGAGGCAAATGCCGACTACATCGTGGAGCTCGGCGTCCACGGCGGGCCGTTCGACCCTGGGCTCGACCTTGCCGCCTGCTGCGAGGAGGCATACGAGACGAACAGCCCGACGGCCGTGTTCGACACGTCTGCGCTCACGGACGTCTCATACGGCGAGCCCGGCGCATCGCCTGTTGCGACGGTCGTCGTCGCGCCTGCGCGCCTCTCGTTCGCGCCTGGCGCGCCTGCCGGGCTTACGCTCACGCTCAACCGCTCCACGGGTGTCGTACGCGGATCGGTCAAGATCACGTTTGGCACTAAACTCGTCAGCGCGCAGTGGAAGGGCGTCCTGCTCCAGGGATGGGGCCCCGGGTGCCTCGATTGCGGCCCCGGCGATATCAACACAGAATACAGGCCGTTCATCAACGGTACGTTCTTCTTCAGCGACAAGATCGGCTACCAGGTCGGCGGTCGCAACAAGACCGTTACCGTCAAGCGCGGCGGCAATGTCAAGGCTGAATGACGCGTAATTCAAGAAAGGAGCGATTTACATCATGAAAAAGTTTCTCTTTGCTGCGCTTGCCGCCCTCGTGGGTTCGGCGGCAGTTGCCGCCGCCGCGGCTGGCAACTGCGAATCGAAGGCCGTTGCAATCAAGGGTTCCCAGACAGTGACGCTCGTCAACGAGTGGGATCCCGAATGGAAGGAGTTTTCCGATACAGGCGTATACTACTACAAAGTGACGCTCTCGAAGGGGGCCGCGTATTCAATCTGGCTCGAGGGCGGCAACGTAGACGACATGGAGCTGTATGTCTACACAGACTTCGAAAAGGACTACTACACCCAGTTCGAGTCCGACGAAACCGATACAGTGAAGTTCGCGAGGCTCGCTTCCGGCGACTGGGATGAGGACGATCCCTCGAAGGTGACGTTCTACATCCAGGTTTCGGGCGAGATCGGCATGTCTGCCACTCTTAATTCGGCTAACGGGTACCGCTCGTTCGTTCCGGTCGGATCGGAGGACAATCCGCGTGCTCTGACTTTCAGCAACAAGCCGGTATCCTTGACGGATGCATTCCTCGATGGTTCGTACTACATGACGGCAAGGCTCACCGCCAACCACATGTATCGAATTTCCACTTCCGGTGGCACCGTCGACAGTCCGGTAACGCTGTCTGTCGACACCGGCGACGACGAGGAGTTCGAGACATATGAAGACGTTGCGGCGCCCGGCAACATGTCTTTGGTTCTTGCACCGACGGTGTCCGGCAATTACGAGATCGTCGCCGAAGGCACCAACGCGACGTTCTCCGTGACATATCAGATGCTGACGGCAAGGCTCCCCGCGAACCACGACCTCATCCCCCTCACCGCCGCGAACGGATACGAGGCGACGTTCGTGCCCGGGCGCCAGATCGCGAACTGGAATTACGGCGACAACGTGATTGACGAGGCGCTGTGCTCAATCACCCTCGCCAAGGGCGAGCGCCGCGCGTTCGAGACGTCCGGTGCGACGAACCGCATCCTTATGGTTGTTTATGATGCCAAGGGAAATGTCCTCGCCAAGAACGAGACCATCGACGGATACTCCTTCGACGCCAGGACCGTGCTTGAGGCGCCCGCGGCGGGCACGTACTACGTCGGCGTGTGCAACTACTTCCTGCTTCCGAACGAACCTGTGACGGGAGGCGAGATCACCCTCAAGGCTATGCTCGCCGACAAGGTCGACGGCTCGCCAGACGCATGGGACTCGTCCGACGACGTAATCGCAGGCGCGACGGGTCTCATGGCTCTGCCGGGCACCGCATCGTCCATCCCCGACGAGGATGGATCCGTTAACGGACCGCATGCGCTTTCGGCGACTGACTGGTACGACACGTTTGTGATCGCCGCAAGAAAGGATATTACCTATCGCGTGGGCTTTGAGTTCGCGAACCCCGAGGAGACTTCAGCCTATCGACTCGATGTCGCCGTCTTCACGGTTTCCGGCTCCGCAGAGAAGGTTGTCGTCTCCGACAAGATCGATCCAGCGTCGGGCAACTTTTTCGAGTTCACGGCTACGGCCAACCAGGCATACTACATCCGCGTGAGGACGGCGACGACGCTCGGACTCGACTATCCCGCATACAACGTCCGCACGGTCGCCTATTCATCTGACACCACCACTCCGCTCGGCATCCTCCAGGTCAATACGCCTGGAGCGCCTTCGGCTACGTGGTCCATCGGCTCAGAGACGGTGAAGTATCCGAGCGGATCCTCGGTCCTCATCGGCGGAAGGCCGACGATCAAGTTCTCGTCCGTGAAGGGATACAAGGCCGAGACCACGACCTGGACCGGCGACGTCAAGCCCGGGAGCGAGCCCACGGTCGTCGAGGTCAAGTATACCGACACGTTCGATCCTAAGGATGACACTGTCGCTGGAGCGACCTCGCTCACACTGAAGAACGTTGACACCGTCTATGCCACGCGCACTCTCTGGGAGGGAGATGTCGACAACTTCGCAATCTCCGGCGTCGACGGATATTTCTACGACCTTGCTATCCGCGGGGCCGAGGGTGACGGCGTCGTGTTCTCGATCATCAACGACGACATCGGGCCTGTCGTGGAGAACGCCACCTCCGTGAGCCAGCTCGAGCTCCCGAAGACCAAGGCAAAGTACATTGTCTCCGTCCACAGCTTCGACGACGCGAAGTCCTACGGCGGCTATACGCTCGCCGGAAAGTTCGCCAACGTCGGAGCGATCAAGTTCGCGAAGAACGCAGTTTCCGCAAAGGAGAACGCGGCGACGGTAAAGCTTACCGTAAACCGCACGGCCAAGGACGGATACGTCCGCGTAAAGTACGGAACTGTCGCGGGCACTGCGCAGCCCGGCGTCGACTATGTCCCGCAGAGCGGCGTCATCGAGTGGACCGACGGCGACAACAAGGCGAAGACAATCGAGATATCGCTCATCCCCGACCTTGTCGCGGTCTATGAAGGCACCAAGACGTTCTCCGTGGAGCTCAAGGCCTTCGAGCAAGACGAGCGCGCCGAGGGCGAGTACGCCGCGGCTTTCCCGATTGGAATGGACAAATGCGTCGTCACGCTTACGGAGACGGCGAGACCGACGGACACCGTAGAGTCCGCCTACGCAAAGAAGGCGCCGAAGCTCGCGACGGTGAAGACCGAGCAGGTCGGCCTTGAGACCGGCACGTTCTTCGGACTTCTCTCCGAGGACGGATCGGCCCTGACGAACGGATTCCCCTCGATGGCCTCCGTCACGCTCACCGCCTCCACGTCCAACCCCGCGAAGCTCTCCGCCAAGGTCGCCCTCGCAGGGAAGAACTACACGTTCGCTGCGACCGGATGGGACGAGGGCGAAGAGGATGACACCGTCTCGAAGGAGTTCCTGCTCGCGCAGAAGGTCAACAAGATCGACGAGGAGACCGGAAGGTCCGTCTCCGTGACGGTGACGAACGTCCTCACGGTCACCGTCGCGTCTGGCGCTACCGCCACGCCTGACGACTGGCAGCGCGCCGGCGGCACGGCGACGCTCGTCATGAACGTCCCCGACGCAAACAACAAGGGCTATCAGGAGGAGATCGTCTACCGCGGCTCAATCTACCGCAACAACGCCAAGATCCAGGACTACCTGACGGCGGTGACGAACTTCACCGGATACTACACCGTCGCCCTCGCGCCGAGCGCCGTTTCTGCGTCCGACGGAATCCCGGCGGGCAACGGATACGTCACTCTCACGATCGACAACAAGGGCACGGTCAAGGCGGCCGGCATGCTCGCCGACGGCGCGACAAAGCCTTCGCTCTCCGTCAAGGCGTGCGCGCTCGTCCCTGACGAGTCGTCCGCCAATGGATACTCGATGCGCGTTCCGCTCTACTTCGGCAAGTCTCCCGTTGTCTTCGGCGGCGAGATGAGGCTCTACGCAGATGAGTCCGGCACGGTTGTGGTCGACTCCTCCGAACAGCTCGTGTGGAAGAACGACAATGCGGCCGTCACCTACTTCGGCGAGGAGGGCTATTCGATCGACCTTGATCCGGTCGGCGGATTCTACGACACAGTCATCAACCTCCAGGCCCACTACATTAACTGCGCTCTTCAGGTCGAGACTGGCGATATCACCGAATTCCCGACGGAGAGCCTTGCCGCAGGATTCGACTTCGTCGCGTCCGTGGAGCCCAACGAGACGACGGTGAAGGTTGCTGGAGACGCGTTCGCAACGGACAAGAAGGTCCTTGTCAAGGACGGACGGCTCAACGACCTCGTCTCGAGCGTCAACCCGCTCAACGTCCAGGTCAAGCTTGCCCGCGCGACCGGACTTGTCTCCGGCACCTTCTCCCTCTGGAGCGAGAACGAGGCCGGCACTGCGCAGAAGGAGATCACCGGCATCAAGCACAACGGCGTTCTGCTCCTCTCCCGCGACGCTCTCGCACCAATCTCGGACGAGGTTGCAGCGGCTGGCTTCTGCTACAAGGCGCTCAAGGTTACCGAAAAGAACGAGACGACGGGTAGGACTACGTCGCGCAACTGGACGTTCTCACTTCCGTTCAATCTCCTCGCCGTCGACCAGGGCGAGCCTGACTGGTGGGCGGACGACTGGGGCGAGCAGCCCACAGAGTGACGCGCACGGAATAATCAATGCTGCGAAACTGCGCCGCGCCTCAAGCGCGGCGCAGTTTTTCTGGCGGCGGTCAGCGCTTTTGCGACGGCTGTTTCACACGGGCGGGCCGATTTTTGGTAAAATATATAGATTAAAACAAGCTAAGAAAGAAAAACAAATGAGTGATAACAAGAAATACGTGTACTTCTTCGGTGCGGGGATGACCGAAGGAAACGCAAATATGCGCGAACTCCTGGGCGGCAAGGGCGCGAACCTCGCCGAGATGGCCGGTCTCGGACTTCCCGTTCCGCAGGGCTTCACCATCTCTACCGAGGCCTGCACGCGCTACTACGATGACGGCAAGAAGATCGGCGACGACATCATGGCGCAGGTCATGGAGTACATCGACAAGCTCGAGAAGTCGGCCGGCAAGAAGTTCGGCGACGCGAAGAATCCGCTTCTCGTCTCCGTCCGCTCCGGCGCGCGCGCCTCGATGCCCGGCATGATGGACACGATCCTGAACCTCGGCCTCAACGAGACGGTCGTCGAGTCGCTCGCCGAGCAGACGAAGAATCCGCGCTGGGCGTGGGACTGCTACCGCCGCTTCATCCAGATGTTCTCCGACGTCGTCATGGAGGTCGGCAAGAAGTACTTCGAGAAGCTGATCGACGACATGAAGGCCAAGAAGGGCGTCAAGCTCGACGTCGAGCTCACGGCGGACGACCTCAAGGAGCTCGCCGGGCAGTTCAAGGCCGAGTACAAGGGCAAGATCGGCAAGGACTTCCCGTCCGACGCGAAGGAGCAGCTCGTCGAGGCGATCAAGGCGGTGTTCCGCAGCTGGGACAACCCGCGCGCGAACGTCTACCGCCGCGACAACGACATCCCCTACAGCTGGGGCACGGCCGTTAACGTCCAGATGATGGCGTTCGGCAACCTCAACGACGATTCCGGCACTGGCGTCGCGTTCACGCGCGACCCTGCGACGGGCGAGAAGAAGCTCATGGGCGAGTTCCTGATGAACGCCCAGGGCGAGGACGTCGTTGCAGGCGTCCGCACCCCGATGCCCATCGCTAAGATGGCCGAGGTCATGCCCGAGGTCTTCGAGCAGTTCCAGAAGATCTGCCAGACGCTCGAGGGCCACTACCGCGACATGCAGGACATGGAGTTCACGATCGAGAACAAGAAGCTCTTCATGCTCCAGACGCGCAACGGCAAGCGCACCGCCAAGGCTGCGCTCAAGATCGCGTGCGACCTCGTGGACGAGGGAATGCGCACCGAGGAGGAGGCCGTGCTCATGATCGAGCCCCGCAACCTCGACACGCTCCTCCACCCGCAGTTCGACGCCGCCTCGCTCAAGCGCGGCAAGGTGATGGGCCGCGGCCTTCCCGCCTCCCCGGGCGCGGCGTGCGGCAAGATCGTCTTTTCGGCGGACGATGCCAAGGCGTGGAAGAAGCGCGGCGAGAAGGTCGTGCTCGTGCGCCTCGAGACCTCCCCTGAGGACATCGAGGGAATGAAGTCCGCGCAGGGCATACTCACGGTCCGCGGCGGAATGACCTCCCACGCGGCGGTCGTCGCGCGCGGCATGGGAACGTGCTGCGTCTCCGGCTGCCAGGAGATCGCGATGGACGAGGAGAACAAGAAGTTCACGCTCAACGGCAAGACGTTCCACGAGGGCGACTGGCTCTCCATCGACGGCTCGACCGGCAACATCTACGACGGCGTCATCACGACGGTCGACGCGACGATCGCGGGCGAGTTCGGACGCATCATGGCGTGGGCCGACAAGTTCCGCCGCCTCAAGGTGCGCACGAACGCCGACACGCCGCGCGACGCCAAGAAGGCGCGCGAGCTCGGCGCGGAGGGCATCGGACTCTGCCGCACGGAGCACATGTTCTTCGAGGCCGACCGCATCGCGGCGTTCCGCGAGATGATCTGCTCCGACACGGAGGAGGAGCGCCGCCAGGCCCTCGCGAAGATCCTCCCGTACCAGCAGGACGACTTCGAGCAGCTCTACGAGGCGCTCGAGGGCAATCCGGTCACGATCCGCTTCCTCGACCCGCCGCTGCACGAGTTCGTGCCGCACAGCGAGGACGAGATCGCGCTTCTCGCGAAGACGCAGAACAAGCCCGTCTCCCGCATCAAGGAGATCATCGACTCGCTCCACGAGTTCAACCCGATGATGGGCCACCGCGGCTGCCGCCTCGCCGTCACGTATCCGGAGATCGCGCGCATGCAGACGCGCGCCGTCATCCGCGCGGCGATCAACGTCCAGAAGCGCCACCCCGACTGGAAGGTGAAGCCCGAGATCATGATCCCGCTCACGGGCGAGGTCAAGGAGCTCAAGTTCGTGAAGGACATCGTCGTCGAGTCCGCGAACCTCGAGATCGAGAGTTCCGGCATCAAGCTCGACTACGAGGTCGGCACGATGATCGAGATCCCGCGCGCCGCCCTCACGGCCGGCGACATGGCGAAGGAGGCCGAGTTCTTCTGCTTCGGCACGAACGACCTCACGCAGATGACCTACGGCTTCTCGCGCGACGACTCCGGCAAGTTCCTCAACGCCTACTACGAGGCGAAGATCTTCGAGAACGACCCGTTCGCGAAGCTCGACCAGACCGGCGTCGGCAAGCTCATGCAGATGGCCGTCGCGGACGGCAAGGCGACGCGTCCGTCGCTCCACTGCGGCATCTGCGGCGAGCACGGCGGAGATCCGTCGTCCGTCGAGTTCTGCCACAAGATCGGACTCGACTACGTCTCTTGCTCGCCGTACCGCGTGCCGATCGCGCGCCTCGCGGCCGCGCAGGCCGCCCTGCGCAAGTAATCCGCGCATAGGCAACGCGAAAAGGCCGGCACGTCGCAGACGCGCCGGCCTTTTCATTCGTATGTCTCAAGCGCGGGGTCGATGGAAAGCATCCCGAAGTGCTGTACGATGAAGTCAACGTCTTCAAAGTGCTCAGGTCGTTCGCTCTTTGCTGCGCCGTAGTAGAGTTCTGCTGTGGCAATGTCTGGGACTAGGCAGTTTTCAATTCCTGCCTGTATGATTTTCTCGCGGACGCCGGGTAGGTCTTTGATCAGCGCAATGCAGATGTTGGTGTCCAGAAGGTACCGCATGTCGTCACCTTGCCTTACCACAACTCACTCTGACGGTTGGTATGCCGTGCGCTTCGAATCGAATCAGCAATCTCTGAGGCGCTTCCAGTTCCGCCCCAGTCGGTGTGCAGAGAATCAAAGATGTGTATGTCTGCGGCTGCATTGGGATGAGAAGTCGCATTGATTGGTTGTTCGCTGAGTTCCCGCATCGGGTTGAATCCTGTCAAAAACTCGATGACGTCTTCGGCTGCTTTATGAAGGCGAATTAGCGGATCGATGAAATAGACTTGGCCATCGTCTCCGAGAAGAACATTGTCGCCATGCTCGCCAACATCGGTAACAGACACAACTCCGTCACCATAGAAGAATCTATCCTCTTTGACAAGTCCTCTGCTGGCCAGCGCTGACTCGATCATTGGCAATGTTGGGAAAGACTCCGTCTTGACGGCTTGTTGCTTCAGGACTACGCGGATTTCTCTGATTTTGGCTGTTACGCCAATGAGTTCATAGGCGCATTCGGGGAATAGGATGTTGTGTATTATGTGTTCGTAGACCCAGTCCGTTTCGCCTGTATGCTTTAGAGGGCGTTTGGCTTCGGGGCTTTTGATCTTGTAGAAGGAGCTCTCGGCTCTGTTCCAGTATACTTCGCTTTCACCTGTTCGTTTTGAAACAAGGGCGCCTAAGGCTGCAACTTGGTTGTAGTCAATCCAAAGGCCTGCGGCTTTTGCGATCTCTGTTAGTTCGCGTACCTGATCGCCCGGGCTGCAATCTGAAGCTCTGCTTCGTTGATCTTGCAACGCCTTCGCAAGCAGTCGGACACGGCAGCAATCAGATATGGCCTGCTCTCGCCTGGACGCGAAGCGATGAATTCCGCTACAGACATGTTGCTGTCTGACATTTTCAGCGTTTTCATTGCTTCCGGCATGGTGTTTCCCCTTTAAGAGTTTTATTATAGTTTTGAACATTGCCTTTATGCTTGACTACGGACATTATACCACATTACGCCGCGCATTGGGGAACTTTGCTATAATATTCTTGTCATTGCGCATATCCCCCGGCCGCAGGCCGTCCGCGAAGCGGATGCCCTAGCAGGGGTGCGGGTGCCGTGTGGGGAACAGCCGATGCGGGGGAGAAATCCCGATAAGGCGATAAGAATTTTGCGTTGCGGTCTACGACTGGTGGATACGACGCGCAAGCGATGTTGGAATCTAGAAAGGAGGAAATATAATGAGCATAATGATCGATCTTCCTCCTGCCATGGCGCAGGAGGCGCAGGGCTATGCCGACCTTCGTGGGACTACGCTTGAAAAAGCGCTGCTTGACTGTATTTCCGCTGGATTGGAACGGAGCAGAAATCGGAGTGAAAACGCTTCGCGGTTGATGGAACAATGGCGCGAATTGGTTCGCAAAGGGCGTGGCCGGCTGTCTGAGCCGTATAAGTTCAATCGTGCTGATGCGTATCCGGAGGGTGAGTACGCATGAAGTTCCTTGATTCAAATGTTCTCATATACGCTGCTGAGGATACTCAGGCCGACAAGTTTGCGCGTGCCTGCGACATTGTAGAGGCGGCTGTTTGCGGCAATGGGTTTGTGATTTCCGCGCAAGTCCTCAATGAGTGGTTCATCGAAGAATTTAGTGGAACAGCATGCCTCTAAGTAATAGAAACTCCGAGCGTTGGGGCTCCCGCTACCGCTTCGCCGCTTCGCACCATACAACGGCTATACATGTGTCGGTTGAAGTGTTTTTGGATGCGGCTGTGCCGCATAAATCGGCCGAAGGCCGCTATAATCACTGCAAAACAGCGTCTCCTGATTATGGTTGAAAAGTGCGAAGCCGTGGAGCGGTAGCGAGAACATCAACCGTCGGAGTTTTTCCAAAACCGCGCAGGGGTCGCAAAGGTTCGGCATCCCAAAGTAAAATTGGGGAACCTCCAAGAGGGACGGGGATTGACTTTGTCGCACAACATTTGATAGAATGTGCGACAAGGAGATGGCATAAGAAAAGGAGCACTATATGAACGATGCACGCTTGACGATGAGGCTTCCCGGCGAATACCTTTTGTTTGCACGAGATTATGCAAAAAAGCGTGACATGACTCTTACGGATCTTGTCGTAGGGTATTTCAAGCGGCTGAAGGAATCTATGTCCGCAACCGAACAGCTGCCGGACGCCGTCCGCGACATGGTGGGTATCATTCCGGCGGAGGATCGCGAGGTGATTGACGAGTACCATGACCATCTAATGGAGCGCTATGCATGAAAATGCGCGTCATGGTCGATTTGAATGTCATCCTCGACGTCCTCGAAAACAGGGCTGAATGGGTGTCTGCGTCTGCTGGCGTCTGCGCCTTGTGCACAGAGGGGAAAATAATCGGCTTTGTCCCGTCCCACGCGCTTACGACAATCTACTATATTGTGCGAAAGCGCGGGGGCAAGGCCCTTGCGGACAAGGCCATCGACTGGATGCTTTCGGTTTTCAGGGTCGCGCGGTGCGGTGCAGACGAGTTCCGCATGGCGCGAAATGGTGATGTGGACGATTTCGAAGATGCGGTTGTTGCGTCGTCGGCGCTGGCAGAAAAGTGCGAGTTGATCGTCACGCGGAACGTTGCGCATTTCGCCGCTTCGCCGGTACCTCCCACTACGCCGTCCATGTTCCTGCAAAGCGGTGTTAAGGGCAAATAGACGATGGAAAAGAGTTTTGTCATTGGCGGCAAATGACAGTTAACTCAACTTCGCAATAGTTTTGGTTCTTCAAAGAATTTAGTGGAACAGCATGCCTCTAAGTAATAGAAACTCCGAGCGTTGGGGCTCCCGCTACCGCTCCGCAGCTTCGCGCCACTCAACGACTTTGCATATGTCGATAGAAGTATTTGGGGATGCGACTGCGTCGCATAAATCGGCCGAAGGCCGCTCTAATCACTGCACAACAGATGCTACTAATCGTGGTTGAAAAGCGCGAAGCTGTGAAGCGGTAGCGAGAACCCTAACCATCGGAGTTTTTACTAATGCGCTTCCACTAAAAACTCCGAAGAGCCATAGTTTTCTGTAGGACGAAAACGCAGTTGTGGCGAAGTGTTTTTTGGTAGAATAGCATTGAAATGCGGGGGAACGCATTTGGTCAAGTCACTGAAACAACACAGGAACGGGGGCGTTTATGGGTTGCAGAAAAGTTCAGGCACTGGGACCGCTTGTCGCGGCCGTTGTCGTTGTCGCATCCGGCGTGGCGGAGGCGGCGTATTGGAAGGGCCTTAACTGGTCCAAGGACGGCTCGTTGAACAACGACTACTGGGAAGGATTCGGAATCTCGTACGAAACCTGGTACTCCGCAGGCGGACACGATTCGATCAATGCCGCGAGATGGGAGTCGGAAGAGGCCATCTTCGAGCTCAAGGACACTCGATATACCGTTTCGCTCAGTAATGACTTCGCGTGCCGCAACGTTACGGCGTTCCAGGGGGTGACGGGCGGACAGATGACTATGGACCTCAACGGACACGACTTCGCGACTGTGAACGATGCGTGGGGATTCTTCTTCAAGGGTACAAACGGAGACATCGTCGTGTCCAACGGAACGTTCTCCGTGAAGAAGGAGATCAGCGTCGGCAACGACAACGGAAACGGCAATACAATGACAGTCGTAGACACGAAGGTGCTGTACCCCGAGTCCATCGGCGTCGGACGCGGAACCTCCACCGGCAATACTTTCGTAGTTGACAAGGGCAGCGTCGTCATGATGAGCAATTCAGACGGTCATGCAAACTGGGGCATTGTCGTCGGTCAGAAAGTCGGAGAGGACGACAACACTATGATAATCCGCAA
Source organism: Kiritimatiellia bacterium (assembly GCA_016296065.1). Taxonomy (GTDB): domain Bacteria; phylum Verrucomicrobiota; class Kiritimatiellia; order RFP12; family UBA1067; genus UBA1067. The sequence goes on along the minus strand of JAEDKA010000033.1, from coordinate 24,459 downwards.
CGGCGGCATCGTGACCAACACGGCGTCGACGATGTACATCGGTTGCAACACGAGCGGAAATTCTCTGCGTGTCGAGAACGGAGGATATTTGTACAGAAACAACTACACTCATCTCGGCAATGTTCATCTCGACAATGTGTCCGATGCGAGCAATGCACCGTCGGGAAACTCTATTGTGGTTGACGGCGCGGGTTCTGAAGTTTACATTGAATCGCACTTCATGATCGGCGAAAACGTCGACACTCAGTTTAAGAATCTTGGGAACAAAGTTATCGTGAGCGATGGCGGTTTCTTTCACTGCAACAACGACTTCCAGATACGGTCTTCGGGGAACGAGGTTGTCGTCTCGAACGGGACGATACGTTTGGATAACGGCGGATTAAGGCTCGCGACCGAAGCCGGGAACGGGGTTACGGGCAACAAGCTTACGGTGGCGGGGCGTTCGCCGTGGATCCGCACGTCATACGATTTCAAAGCTGTTAACGGCGCCGTCCTGAAGTTCGTCGTGCCTGCTGGTGGCTATGTCGCGCCGGAGGGATTCGCGGAACTCAACGAAAGTTTTGGTAATTCGAAGAGCGAGGATGGTGGGTACGACTATGTCCCTGTCACGGCTGGTGTTTTCATGACTATAGGAGAGGACACGACCCTCGAAATCGACGCGCTCGAGTTCTCGAAGAGCATCATGCACGCGACAACAATTCCGCTCATTCGCGGCTGCGGATACGGCAACGCCGCCGGAATATCGGCCGACACGATTGCCGCGTGGAACGAGAACCTTCCCGACGGATGCACGGTGTCGCTTCTCGAGTTCTCGCCGAATCCAGACTGGGGTCAGAAGACGCTCATGCTTACCGTCAAGCCATACAACAACGGAATGCGCGTCATGATCCGCTGACGGAAAAACGATTTTCACAGAAAAGGGGAGTATATGAAAACGAGACACATCGGCCTTGTACTGGCCGCATGCGCGGGGCTTTCGGCATTCGCGCAGAACGACGAAACGATAAAGCGCCGCCTGCGCGGATACGGCGAGACGTCCGCAGAGCGCAGCGGCGACGACGTGACGATTCGCGCCGAGTCGCCCGAGAAGGCGAGGCTTTGGGCCGCGCGCTATCTGCATGTGCACGGAAAGGAAGGACGCGTCGTCAAGGATGGCGTGGTGAAGCTTCCGGACGGAACGTTCGACAGGGTTGCCGTAGACGGGAAGACCGTCACGATCACGCATTCCGCGTCCGAGCCCGCCGCGTCTGACCTCGGGACGCTGCCCGAGATACCGATGTTCCTCAACAGCTGGGACGACTACTGCTTCAGGTTCTACTACTGGCCGGGGCAGTCTCCGAAGGGAATGGGCTTCGGCGGAAAGGACTGGGGCGAGTACGATCCGCGGGGCGAGTTCGACTTCGCGAAGAAGTGCGACGACGCCGGGTTCATCTTCTGGTGCGACTCGCAGCCGAACGGCAACGCGAAGGGCCTTATGGACAACCAGCTGTGGAACTGGGGCTACAAGCTCGCCAAGGACCGCCACCTTCCGATCGTCCTCAACACGAACTTCTCCGTTCCGTTCTGGTACCTCGACGAGCACCGCGAGCTCAACGAGCGCCACGCGCCGCAGTTCATCGGAACCTACCACTCCGTCGGAGAGCCCAACCACGCGCACCCGTTCCTCAGCTGGGCCTCTTCGAAGGGACATCGCGATGCGTTCGCGCCTTGGCTGGACGTGGTTCGCAAGTACGACTGCAACGAGGTGATCGAGCTTCTCGAGCCGCACGGTGAGCTCAACCACGGCGACTACACCGTGTTCATCGAGCACGGCCCCCTCGCCGACAGGAGCTTCCGCACGTACATGCGCGAGCGCTACGGCGAGGCCGCCGCAGTCGCGAATCGCTGGAAGGAGCCGTCCGTAAAGTCGTGGGGCGATGTGAGGCTCCCTGAGATCGCGGAATTCGCCGGATGGGGTCCGGACGCGGTCGATCTTTCCGGCGACTGGCGCGGACGTCCTCTTGCCGCCGAAGACGGGTCGAGCTATCCGGCGCGCCTCAACCAGGACCGCCAGCAGAAGAACGTGCGCGCTCCGAAGGAGTGGCTTGATCCCGCGTGCGACGACTCGTCCTGGCCGCTTCTCTACCGCGGCATGCCGGGGAACGAGATCGGCTACCTCTACGAAAAGCGCCCCGCCGTCATCCGCCGCCACTTCAAGCTCCCCGCACGCAAGGGCAGGACCTGGCTCTACGTGTGGGACCTCTCGCAGGCGACGGGCAGCACGGTCGCCGCGCATGTGAACGGAAAGCTCGCCGGAGAGTCTGGCGTCGGGCATGCGAGCTGCCACTGGATGCACTGCGAAGTCACCGATCTCCTCAAGGACGGCGACAACGTGATCGCGCTGGAGCTTCCGCACGGCGTTATCAACTACCGCATCTACCTCACGCAGCAGGAGCCGAAGGCGTATCCGTACTTTGGCGAGGGGATGAACGCGAAGTGGGTCGACTTCTGCGGATGGCAGGAGTGGAGCCGCATGAGGGCGGTGAAGACGGGGCTTGAGTCCCTGAGGTCCGTCGAGCCGGACAAGAGCATCGTCGCGATGGCGCCAGGCTCGTACTTCAACTCCATGCGCAAGCTCGCGATGCGCTACGGCTCGCGTTTCCACGACACCGGCATGACCGCCGCCGCGTACTGGGAGTTCCTGCCGATGCTCATGCGCTCCGCCGACATGCCGTTCTCGGTCGAGCCTGGCTCTCCGGCCGGAGACCTCAACCAGTTCCGCCGCTACTTCAACCTCTACCTCCGCGAGGGCGTGAACGCGGTGCACTACTTCATCCATGTCGGAACGATCATGTGGAAGGACGACATCCGCGCCGAGTTCGAGCGCATCCTTCCGGCGATAAAGATGATGGGCCGCATGTCCTCCGCGCCGACGGACGTCGCGTTCGTGATGGACTCGCGCATCGAGGCCCTCATGGGCTATCCGTGGCGCAGCGACCCGAACTCGGCGTTCCCGTCCGGCTACTCGGACTGGCGCCTCAACGAGACGCTAAAGGACAACTTCCAGATGGACGCCGTGACGCCCGGCGACGTCTCCGATGCGCTCGCCTCGCGCTACAGGTTCCTCATAGACTGCAACAACACGGTGATGACGCCCAAGATGGCCGAGGCCGTCGAGCGCTATGTGCGCGCGGGCGGAACGTACGTCGCGATGTTCCAGTCCGGACGCCACACGCCCGAGAAGCCGGACCAGTGGGTGCTCTCGTCGCTCGCCGGGTGCAGGGTGAAGGACATGTCGCGCTACTACATCAAGTACAACCCGTGGGGCGCCAGCATCGAGCCCGAGAAGCGCGTGAAAGTGCGCCGCGCTGCCGACGAACACTGGAACGGCTCGCCCGACGCGACCCTCCCGTGGGAGTTCTGGGCGGACGGCACGTTCCTCGAGCCGACGGCGGACGACGTCGAGGTGCTCTACCGCTGGTGCGACGGAGAGAACGAAGCGCCGACGACGCCTGCGATCGTCTCGCGCCGCATTGGAGAGGGACGCATCATAACCTTCGGCACGCGTGCGCGCTACTACGACGTGGAGACGCGCATCCTCGACCAGATGCTCATCGCGCTCGGCGCGACGCGCATTCCCGTCGTCTCGCCGGACCGCGTGCACGCTCGTCACTTCATAACGACGGACGGAACGAAGGACGTCTGGCTTCTCGCGAACGAGCGCTGGGACGGTGACGTTCCGTACGAGCTGAAGTTCCGCGACGGAGCCGCGCGCGAGCTCACGGACGTGCTGACCGGCAGGCCCGCGGAGACGAAGGGGGTTCTCGGTCCGAACGGATTCCTCCTCGCCACCTCGCCACGCCCGGCGGCGGCGCAGGCGCAGAGCGCGTGGCACTGGGTGAAGAACCAGTTCGGATGGTGGCGCGGAGCGGAAGGCGCGAAGGCCGCTCCGGCCGCGCGCGAGGAGCATTCCGACGTGCTTGACATCGGGAGCCTGGACTGGAAGGTGACCTTCGCCGGCTCGGAAAAGCCCGAGACGCGTCCGCTCGAGCCCTGGGTCGTCGGACGCGACATGCCCGAGGGCGTGACGGAGTACACCTGCGAGCGCGACGTGCAGATCCCCGCGGAGTGGAACGACGGCGACGTGGAGCTGTGGGGCGTCGGGCAGTACTCGCAGACGTACAACAACGCGCAGTTCTGGGTGTACCTCGACGGAAAGGAGATTCACTACAGCGACGGCGGCATCAAGGGACGCGTCCTCGACGTTAAGGCCGGCGAGACGGCGCACCTGAAGATCACTGTGAAGGACGACAGGCATCCGGGCGTGAGGGGCTTCAGGGGCGTGACGTTCCTCAGGTATCGTCCGAAGCCCGCGGGAACGCTTTCGCTCGCGGGTGAGTGGCAGGTGTTCGAGAGGATGACGGACGTCGATTCGCACACCGTTACGCTTCCTGGCAGGTACGACCGCGGCGTCGCGCTCAGGCGCGAGTTCGATCTTCCGTCCGACGTTGCGGGACGCACCGTGCGCGTCGACTTCACGTCGCGCGGAGACTTCCTGCACGGCGTTGTGGTTAACGGACACTACGTCCGCCGCCACCACCACCGCCACGGCGACCGCACGGTCCTCAACATAACCCCGTACCTCAAGCCAGGTGCCAAGAACGAGATATGGCTCGTCGGCAACTACTTCGGCGAGTGGGCCCGCAGCGGAGAGATCACCGACGTCAAGCTCGAGTGGTGACCATAGCAACACATGGAGAAAACAATGCGAATGAAATCGACAAGCAGGGCCGGGTGGTTCTTCACCGGGCTGTTGATTGCCTCGGCGGCGGTGGCCGGCGAGATGTCCGCTGAACTGAGGGGCTTCGGGAGCTGCGCTTTCTCGAGCGCGGAACGGAAGTTCGGCGGAGAGGAGGTTTCCGTGGCCACGTTCGCCGCGGCTTCCCCTGAGAAGGCGAGGATGGTCGGCGGCAAGTTCATCTACGAACTGCGCCTCTCGCACGGAGTCGAGAGGCGTGGGACGGAGACGCGTCCGTGGTTCGCGACGCCGGGCGGACAGGGCTTCGCCGTGGCGGTCGTCGGCTCGGAGTGCCGCATCGCGTCCGGAAGCGCCGACGCCGTGGCGAAGGCCGCGGCGGACGCGCTCTTCGCGCCCGACGGCGCGCTGATCGAATCCGGCGCGTTTCCCGAGTACATGAAGCGCATGGGCTGGGGCTCGTACGGCATGGGCGGATTCGACAACATGCTCGGATGGATGTCGCTCGACGGCAAGGGCGGGGAGAAGGACCCCGAGGAGGACTTCCAGTTCCACCTGCTGATGGACGACGGGAAGTCCGGTCCGATGCACTTCGACCAGTGGCTCGACCCCGCGACGTTCGACAACTCCGACGGACTCCTCGCCAACCAGGGCATCCCGTGGAAGGCGCGCCTCGCTGAGAAGCTCGGCATACCGACGTCGTTCCGCGTGTACGGAATCGCCGGCGGATTCGACTGGTCGCTCAGGCGCTTCCCGGACTTCATGAACCAGCCCGCGGACTTCATGGTCAACGGATGGCTCCGCTACCACGACGTGGCGCCGCACTTCAGCTGGTACCAGCCCGAGGTGCACAAGTACGTCGCGCGCACCGTCATGGACGGAATGCGCAAGGTCAAGACTCCGAACACGCGCGGCTGGATGCATCCGCACGGCGAGCTCTTCCACCAGTACTGGTACGACATGCACCAGGACTATTCGCCCGCTGCGGCGAAGAGCTGGCACGACTACCTTGCCTCGAAAGGCGAGACGCCGTCTTCCGCAGAGGATCTCTTCGGCGTCCCCTCCGGCTCGTACGCGACGTGGGACGACGTGCCGGTTCCGGAGTTCGCGCACTTCTCCGGACTCCAGGGGCGCGTTCTCGACCTCTTCGGCACGTGGCGCTGGCGCAAGGAGTTCGACTTCCAGGACGGAAAGGACGGATGGTGGGAGAAGAGCGAGGAGGAGAGGTATCCCGGCATAAGGGAGAAATGGTATCTCCCCGAGACCGACCTCTCGCAGTGGGGCTCGATCGACATGCCCGGCAGCCCTGAGTTCATACGCAGGATATTCCCGAAGCAGGTCGGCTGGGGTGCGGACGGCTCGACGTCCGCGTGCTGGTTCCGCCGCGACTTCGAGTGGAAGGGCGCGCTCGCCGGCGGAAAGCCCGTGTGGCTGTACTTCTTCCCGATGAGCGACTCGTCCGTGCACACTCCCAGGACGGGGAACCGCCTTCACCGCATCTACGTGAACGGACGCGAGGTCGGCGGCGTCGGACAGTGGGGCGCGCTCGACGTGACGGAGTTCCTCGCAGAGGGACGCAACACCGTCGCCATCCAGCTCCATGGCTGCTGGTGGAAGGGCCGCGCGTTCCTGTCCGTCGAGCCTCCCCGCACCTACCCAGGGCTCCTCGCCGGGCGCGACAGGCTGTGGGGGCTCTGGGAATCCTGGAGGCGCGACGCGAAGTACGAGGCGTGGAAGATCATCCTCGACGGAATGCGCCAGGTCGATCCAGACGCGCCGATTAAGTTCATGGCGCCGGAGGGCTTCGGCACGGAGACGACGCATCGCCTGTGCCTGGACTGGGGCGGGTTCCCGCACTTCACGGGCGAGGGCATCTGGTTCTATCCGTGGTACAAACGCTACGCGAAGCTCTACGGCATCCCCGCCTCGAGCGAGCTGGCGGGTCCGTCGAACAACGAACGCGAGATGCGCATGTCGACGCTGCGCGTGTTCCTCGAGGGGCTTGACGGACACGAGCCTGTGTTCCAGACGCAGGTCTATTCGCGCAAGAGCGACCTGCGCGAGTTCTGGCTCTCGCACAAGAACGTCCTGCGCCGCATGGGCACGTACGACATCTTCGGTCCGCAGGTGATCATCTACCGCCGCGCCACCGGCACGGGCGACTTCACGGCGCCGTATCCGGTTCCTGGCGGAAAGGGCGCGTACGCCAAGGCGAGCGTTTGGAACTGGGACCTCGGACGCGGCACGCTGCAGTCCGTCGGACAGTCCCCGCTCTACATCGACGACAGCGGCATCGCGGACGGGAAGCTGGAGGGACAGTCCCTCGTAATCGACTGCGGCAACGAGACGATGACGTGCGAGACGGTCGAGCGAATCAGGGACTGGGTCGAGCGCGGCGGAACGTTCGTGGCGTTTCCGTTCACCGGAAGAAGCACGCCGGACAAGGTCGACGCATGGCCGATTTCCGCGCTCACCGGATGCAGGGTGAAGTCCGTCAGGCCGCTCGGCGGCTCCGTCACGCTGGACGACGCACAGGGGATGCCGGCAGCGTTCCGCGCTCGCACTTTCCGCGACGAGGGGCGCGTCATGGACTGGCAGGGCAACAACCACAACGAGTACAGCGTCGAGCTGGAGCCGAGCGAGGGGTCGTTCGTCGCGGCCAGGTTCGAGAACGGATCCGCCGCGATCGTCGTGCGTCCGCTCGGCAAGGGACGCGTCGTCGCGATGGGGTCCATGTTCTGGCGCGCCGTCTCCGACACGATGGGCATCTGGGTCCCCGGGGAGGGCGAGCGCGTCGCGATGCGCGCGATCCTCGAGGGGCTGGCGTTCCCGAAGCCGCTCGGCGAGACGGACGACGCCCGCGTGTGGGCGCAGCCGTACCGCTCCAACAACGGCGTCGACTCGGTGACGGTGCTGTGCAACTTCAACGAGTCCGGCACGCAGAACGTCGGCGTGACGCTCCGTCCCGGCAGGAAGCCGGCGTCGCTCGTCGTGTATACGCCCGGCGCTGCGGCGAAGGTTCCGTTCGAATGGGACGCAGAGTCCGGCGAGGCGCGCTTCAGGGTCGACCTCCGCTCGCAGGACGTCGCGATCGTGGAGGCGGAGACATTCGGCGGAGCGGATTCCGTCGCCTACTGGTGGAACCGCCAGCAGGAGCTGTGGCATCCGCTCGTGAAGCCGTCGATCGACTTCGAGCCGTACAGGAGCGGACGCTGGGCAGACCCGACGATGGAGCTCGCGGAGGACGCTCGCTTCACGAACGAAAAGCCGGGCGAGGGATGGGATCGCGACGCGGCGTACGACGATTCCGCCTGGACTGCCGCGCCGGTGTCGATTCCGTACTTCTGGGGCGCGAAGCCGGGCGAGGGAGTCTGGTACCGCAAGACGTTCGACGCGGGCGAGGAGTGGCGCGACGGCTCGCGCGTGACGCTCGTCTCAGGACAGTGGCAGGGCGGACGCCAGCAGTACATGACTCCGACCAGGATGATTCTCAACGGACGCGAGCTGCACGAATTCAAGACCGGACACTACGACTCGTTCGACGTTACGGACCTTCTGCGTCCGCAGGGCAACGTCCTCGCGTTCGAGATGCAGGGCGGCGCGAAGTACGTCGGCATGACAGGAAAAGTCTACCTCTACCGCCGCGAGAAGCCCGTCGACTCCATCGACCTCGCGGGCGAGTGGCGCGAGCGCACCGTGAGGATTCCGGCGGAGTGGAAGGGCCGCCGCGTGCGCGTGTGGATGAAGTGCGGCTCCGGCACTCCGCTGGGCGTGAGGATTAACGGATACGTCGCGCGCCGCCACCACCACGGATTCGGCGAGGAGACTGACGTCGACATCACGAACCACGTCCGCTTCGGCGAGGAGAACGTGCTCTACGCGATTCCCGACGCGGACGCGAACTTCGACGAACGTCCGGTTCGCTTCGGAGAGTGCCGTCTCGACTGCTTCTGAGGTTGCCCGCGCGCTCCGGGGTATGCTATAATCTTCGCCGAAATGTCAAAGCCACATGTTACGGTAGACGGACGCGTTCCGCGCGGGATCGCGATCGCGAAGGGTGCGCTGAAGGCGGCGGCGGAGTATTTCGCCGCGCGCTCCTCGGCGCGCGTAGGCGTTCCGTTCAGGGAGGTCGCCGTGATACTCCAGGACAACGCGTTCTCCGCCGAGGTCCATCTCGCCGTCAACGGCGCGGAGGGTCCGACGGACGCGATAACGCAGCGGTACGACCCCATGCCGGGCGAGCCGGACGGGGTCTACGGCGAGGTGTACGTCAACTGCGACCGCGCGCTCGAGGCGGCGCCGCGTCGCGCCGGATGGAGCGCGGCGAAGGAGCTGCTTCTATACGTGGCGCACGGAATGGACCATCTTTCGGGTGCGGACGACCTTACGCCGCCGGAGTACGACAGGATGCGCCGCCGCGAGCTGGGCTGGCTGCGCGACCTGGAGAGGATTGAAACGAAAGGAAAGGAATAATGAGGGGAAGAAAATGGAAGACGAAGCGCGTGACGGTTGGCGAGGTGCTCGCCTGGATCGACTCCGCGCTTGACGTGAAGTCGTTCGACGACGTCAGCAACAACGGACTCCAGATCGCGCGCGAGGGCGACGAGGTGTCGCTCGTCGCGTTCGCGGTGGACGGCAGCGCGGAGAGCGTCAAGGCTGCTGCCGCTGCCGGCGCGCAGCTCCTCGTAGTCCACCACGGCATAAGCTGGGGCGGAGGCATAAGGCGCATAACCGACAGCGAGTACGCCGTGGTGAAGGCGGCGATGGACGCGAACGTCGCGCTCGCCGCGTATCACCTTCCGCTCGACGCGAACAAAAAATACGGCAACAACTGGGAGCTCGCGCGCTACCTGGGCCTCAAGCGCGTCTCGCCTGCGTTTACGTACCACGGCAACGTCATCGGCGTCGTCGGGTACAACGCGCACGGAAAGAAGATCGGCGTGTGCTCCGGAGGCGCGGGAGAGGAAGTTGTCGAGGCGAAGCGGCTCGGCTGCGACCTGTACGTCACGGGCGAGGCGAGCTGGGGCGACCGTATAGCGGCGGAGAACGTCAGGATGCCGATGGTCTGCGCCGGACACTACGAAACCGAGACTTTCGGCGTAAAGGCGCTTGCGCGCGGCGTATCTGCCGCGCTCGGCGTCTCAACAGTATTTCTTGACCGTCCGGGGTCGGACGGCGCGAAAAAATAACTCCACAGGGCGATAGATTTTGCCCGCAAACTTCAGTATAATACACAACATTATGAATGCAAAGTATGTTCTGTTGACGTTGGCTGCGTGTGGCGCGATGGCGTTTCCTCGCATGTTTTCAGGATCCTGCTCGGCTGCGACTGAGACTGCGTCGCTCGACGGCGCGTGGGAGTTCCGCCTCGACGGCGGCGAGTGGCGCGGCGTGCGCGTCCCGCACGACTGGTCTATCGAGTCCGTGCCCACCCAGGGCGCGCCGACCGGCAAGGAGTGGGGCTTCTACAAGGGAGGGAAGGGCGAATACCGCCGCACCTTCGACATCGCCGAAGCAGACCTCGCCAAGCATCTTGAGCTCGCGTTCGACGGGGTGTTCCGCTTCGCCGAGGTGTACGTCAACGGAGAGCTCGTCGGCAAGGGCACGCGCTACGGCTACACTGGTTTCCGCCTTTCGCTCGACGGCAAGGTTAAGACGGGGAAGAACGACCTCCTCGTGAAGGTCGACAATTCCGCGCTTCCCGGTTGCCGCTGGTACATGGGCAGCGGAATCTACCGCAGCGTGCGGCTCGAGAAGAGGGACTATCCCTACGTCAAGCCGCTTTCCGTCGACGTCCGCACCAAGCTCGACGGCGAAGTGAAGATATCCTGGACCGTTGTGATGACCAAAGACGGCCCGGCGCATGATGTCAGCGGGACGTGGAAGATCGAGAATCCCGTCCTCTGGACGCCCGAGACCCCGAAGCTGTACGAGAAGGACATCGGCGGCGAGAAGGTGCGCTTCGGATTCCGCACCGTCGAGTGGAGCGCGGAGAAGGGCTTCGTCCTCAACGGAAAGCCGGTAGAGATGCACGGCGCGTGCGTGCACCACGACCACGGTCCGCTCGGCGCGGCGAGCGAGTGGGAGTTCGAGCGCAGGAAGGCTCTCCAGCTCAAGCGCGCCGGGTTCAACGCGGTCCGCACGAGCCACAACCCCGTAAGCGAGGCGTTCCTCGATGCGTGCGACGAGATCGGCCTCCTCGTGATGGACGACATGTTCGACGGCCGCCAGCGCAAGAAGACGAACGGCGACTACTGCGAGGTGTTCGACGAGGACTGGCAGAAGGACCTCGACTGGATCGTCAGGCGCGACAGGGTGCATCCCAGCGTCGTGATGTGGTCCGTCGGAAACGAAGTCCTCGAGCGCAACGAGCCCTTCGCCGCGGAGACGACGAAGAAGATGCACGAGTTCATCGACAAGCTGGACGGGACGCGTCCGATCACCCAGGCGCTCTGCCTCTGGGGCGAGAAGTGGGAGGACCAGGATGCGATGGCGGCGAACCTCGACATCGTCGGATACAACTACCTTGAGAACCTCACGGAGAGCGACCACGAGCGTCTTCCGAACCGCGTGATCGTGTACACCGAGACGTTCCCCGCCGACGTCGCGATGGTCTGGGGCCGCGTCGTGAAGCATCCGTACGTTATCGGCGAGTTCGTCTGGACCGGCATCGACTACCTGGGCGAGACCGGCATCGGGCGCAACTTCTACACCGACAAGGAGCCGCACGGCGAGCACTGGGAGGGACACGTCCCGCAGTTCCCGTGGCATGGCGCGTACTGCGGCGACATTGACCTTGCCGGGACGCGCAAGCCTGTTTCGCACTACCGCGAGACGCTGTGGAACGAGGGCGCGAAGACGTACCTCGCCGTTCGCGAGCCGGACGGATGGAAGGGCAAGATCGCGACCTCCAAGTGGAGCGTGTGGCCGACGTACGACCACTGGACATTCGCCGGATGGGAGGGGAAGAAGGTCACGGCAGAGGTCTACACGCGCCGTCCGAAGGTGGAGCTGTATCTTAACGGCAAGCTCGTCGGCTCGAAGGACGTCTCCGCCGAGACCGCGTGGAAGGCGGAGTTCGAGCTCGACTACGCGCCGGGCGAGCTGAAGGCCGTCGGCATCGCGGCGGACGGAACGAAGGAGGAGAGCGTCCTCAGGACGGCCGGGGAGCCGAAGGAAGTGCGCCTTTCCGAGGAGACCATCGGACGCTACACGTACGTGACGGCCGAGGTAGTCGACGCGAATGGGACGGTGTGTCCGTACGCCGACCGCGACGTCGACTTCGGCGAGAAGGCCGTCGCGACCTGCTCGGGCGACCTTTCCGACAACGTCGTGGCGCAGTCGCGCGTCAGGCGCACGTGGATGGGCCGCGCGCTCGGCATCCTCCGCCGCTGATATAAGCACCGTCAAAATCACCTCGCGAGGTACGCTATGTTCACCTCGCGAGGTACCCCATGCCCACCTCGGGAGGTACCCTATGCCCACCTCGCGAGGTGGGCTAATCGGTCTAAAGGGGCTAATTTCCCAATTGGTGGGCGAGAGTGAAAAAAACTTAAAATACCCCCTTGCGCGGTAGTGCGCATTTTTGATATAATTTCTCTTAATTCTCGCAAGGAGAAGGGTTGCGATACGGACGAGTAGATCCCGTCGCGTCGTGACCGTGAAGCCAAGCTCGCGGTTACGGATGTAGTCGCGAGCCTTGTTTTTGCGGGGGTTGCTGGGCCGGAACCCAGTCGCGAGCGGAGCGCCCCAAGGGGCTTCCCGCGTCAACGCCGAGAGGCCGCGAAAGCGGTAAGGCGAACGCGGATTTCGCGACCGTCGAGGCTCAGGAAAAGAGGGACGAAGGCGTGGAGAAAGGTTCTGCGCCCGAGTCGAAACAGAAGAAAAGAACAAAGAAAGAGACTAAAATGCAGCAGCAGAGAGTCCGCATCCGGCTCCAGGCATACGATCACCGTGTGCTGGACCAGGCCGTCGGTGGCATCATCGACACGGCCAGGGGCACGGGTGCGCAGGTTGTGGGGCCGATTCCGCTCCCGACCCGCATCGAGCGTTTCACGGTGAACCGCTCGCCGAACGTCGACAAGAAGTCGATGGATCAGTTCGAGATGAGGACGCACAAGCGTCTTCTCGACATCGTCAACCCGACCGCGCAGACGATCGACGAGCTCAAGAAGCTCAATCTTCCTGCGGGCGTCGACATCACCATCAAGGTCTGATAGGAGGTCGACATGGAAGGTTTGATAGGCAAGAAGGTCGGAATGACCCAGGTTTACGACGCCGAGGGCGTCAGGACCTGCGTTACGGTCATCGAGGTCGGTCCGTGCCCGGTCGTCCAGCTCAAGACGCTTGAGAAGGACGGATACGCGGCGGCGCAGGTCGGTTTCGGGGCGCAGAAGGCGAGCCGCCTCGCGAAGGCGCAGCAGAAGCACTTCGAGAAGGCGGGCGTCGAGGCCATGAAGGTTCTCAAGGAGTTCGCGCTCGACGAGGGCGAGGCGCTTGAGGTCGGCAAGGCCGTCACGGTCGCAAATTTCGAGGGCGTCAAGTACGTTGACGTCACTGGCATCACGAAGGGCAAGGGCTTCGCGGGCGTGATCAAGCGCTACGGCTTCGCCGGCGGCAACATGACGCACGGCGGCCACTCGAAGCGCCGCACGGGCGGTCTCGCGGCTCGCGACCTCCCCGGCTGGATCGAGAAGGGCAAGAAGATGCCCGGCCACATGGGCGCGGTCAGCCGCAAGGCGATGAACCTCGAGGTCGTCGCGGTCCGTCCCGAGGACAACGCCCTTCTCGTGAAGGGTTCGGTTCCCGGTGCGCGCAACGGCATCGTGATCGTGCGCAAGTCCCTCAAGAACAACGTGAAGAAGGGGGCCTAAGCAATGAAGAAGATAGAAGTCGTTTTCGACCAGTCCCAGCTGACGCTCGACAAGGGCGCGCAGGCGGTCAAGGACGCGGTGACGGCGATCCGCAACGCCCTCAGGGCGGGCACGGCGTCGACGAAGTCCAAGGGCGAGGTCGCGGGCTCCAACAAGAAGCCCTGGAAGCAGAAGGGTACGGGCAACGCCCGCGCCGGATTCCGTCAGAGCCCTGTGTGGCGCGGCGGCGGCGTGGCGCACGGTCCTCATCCGCGCAGCTACGAGCAGAAGCTCAACAAGAAGGTCTGGGCGCTTGCGTTCGCGCGTGCGTTCTCCGACAAGCTCGCGGCGGGCGACGTGATCGTCGTCGACGAGTTCCAGTTCGAGGCCCCCAAGACGAAGCTCATGGCGAAGCTCCTCAAGGAGCTCGGGGTCGACCGCACCGCCTGCATCGTGCAGAAGGACGTCGACGACACCGTGCTGCTCGTCACGAGCAACCTTCCGCGCGTCGACTACTCGACGGCTCAGGCGCTCGACGTCTACACGGTCCTCGCGAGCCGCAAGCTCGTGTGCGACAAGGCTGGTTTCGATGCGCTCATGGCGCGAATCGCCAAGTAAGGAGAACGTCATGACGATCAAGGAACTCAAGGAAAAGACCGGGGGCGTCATTCTTAACGTCCTCATCACCGAGAAGGGCTCGCGCCTTTCGACCGAGAACCGCTACGCTCTCGAGGTCGCTCGCGACGCCCGCAAGCCCGCGATCGCGGCGATGGTCGAGAAGGCCTTCGGCGTTCACGTGCTCGCGGTCCGCACCGCGAACATGAAGGGCGGCATCAAGTACATCCGCGGCACCCGCCGCACGACCGTGGAGCCGACCTGGAAGAAGGCCATCGTCACGGTCAAGGCCGGGGAGCGCGTGGAGCTCGCGTAAGGGAGACTTAACGATATGGCACTCAAGAAATACAAAGCCCGTTCGTGCGGCATGCGCTTCCGCGAATCCGCCACGTTCGAGGAGATCACCGAGAAGAAGCCGGTGAAGCGCCTGACGAAGGCCGTCCGCAAGACCGCGGGCCGCAACAACCAGGGCCGCATCACGACGCGCCACCACGGCGGCGGCGCGAAGCAGCGCATGCGCATCGTCGACTTCAAGCGCAACAAGTTCGGCGTCGAGGCGACGGTCAAGGACATTGCGTACGATCCGACCAGGAGCGCGTACCTTGCGCTCATCGAGTACACCGACGGCGTCAAGAGCTACATCCTCGCGCCCGAGGGGCTCAAGGTCGGCATGAAGGTCATGAACGGACCCAAGGCCGAGGCGACGGTCGGCAACTGCCTGCCGCTCAGCCAGATCCCGCTGGGCCTCATGGTCCACGCCATCGAGCTCGTCCCGGGCAAGGGCGCGTCGGTCGCGAGGAGCGCCGGCAACGCCTGCCAGGTGATGTCGCGCGACGGCAACACGGTGCAGCTCAAGATGCCCTCGGGAGAGGTCCGCATCTTCAACGGACGCTGCCTCGCGGTCGTCGGCTCGGTTGGCAACAAGGACTGGGGCTCGATCAAGCTCGGCAAGGCCGGCCGCAAGCGCTACCTCGGCATCCGCCCGACGGTGCGCGGCGTCGCGATGAACCCTGTCGACCACCCGATGGGCGGCGGCGAAGGCCGTACGTCCGGCGGCACCAATCCGTGCTCCCCGTGGGGCCAGCTCGCGAAGGGCGGCAAGACCCGCGCGAAGCGGAAGGCGTCCAACAAGGTCATCGTCAAGAGGAGGAAGTAACACATGAGTCGTTCTCTCAAGAAGGGACCCTATGTGGAGGAGAGCCTCCTCCGCAAGGTCGAGAAGATGCAGGCGAGCGGCAAGAAGCAGCCGATCAAGACGTGGAGCCGTCGTTCGATGGTTCTCCCCGAGTTCGTCGGGCTCACGTTCGCCATCCACAACGGCCGTCAGCACATGCCGGTCTTCATCACGGAAAACATGGTCGGGCACCGTCTCGGCGAGTTCGCCGCGACGCGCACGTTCAAGTCGCACGGCAACACCGCCGCGAAGGCCGACAAGTAAGGGGAACTGAGAAATGACATTCCTTTACAAGTTCAACAAGAACGGAACGACGGCCGAGGGCTACGTCCAGGCCGATTCCGAGGCCGACGCGCAGGCGAAGGTCGACGCGAAGTTCCCGGAGGGGTCGAAGACGAAGGTGCTCGGCATCGAGCAGGTCTACGTCGCGACGACGCGCAACACGCGCATGTCTGCGTTCAAGGGGCGTCCGATCGCGTCCGCGTGCCAGGGGCTCAAGGCCTCCGAGGCGCTCAAGGTCGTCGAGTTCTCGCCCAAGAAGGCCGCCGAGATCATCAAGAAGACGATTCTCAGCGCCATCGCGAACGCGGAGAACAACCACGGCGCGAAGGGCGCGGCCGATCTCACGGTCAAGCTCTGCGTGTTCGAGGAGTCTGTGAGGATGCGCCGCTACTGGCCCACGGCCCGCGGCTCCGCGCATCCGATCGCGCGCCGTCTCTGCCACTGCAGGGTCGTGCTCGCCGAGTCGAAGAAGTCCAAGAAGGGAGCGAAGTAAAATGGGACAGAAAGTCAACCCCGTAGGCTTCCGCATCGGCGTCAACCACGCCTGGGGCAGCCGCTGGTTCGCGCCCAAGAAGACGTTTGGCGCGTACCTGGTCGAAGACCAGCAGATCCGCGAGGTCTGCAAGAAGAAGCTGGCCGAGGCCGGCATCTCCAAGATACTCATCGAGCGCTACGCCAACCGCGTCCGCGTGACGTTGTTCTCCGCCCGTCCGGGCGTGATCATCGGCCACAAGGGCGGTGACGTCGAGGCGATCCGCGCCGAGCTCGAGAAGATGACCAAGAAGGAAGTCTACATCGAGATCAAGGAGGTTCAGGGAGCCGACGCAGACGCGCAGCTCGTTGCCGAGGGCATCGCCCAGCAGCTCGAGCGCCGCATCGCCCTCAAGCGCGCGATGAAGCGCGCGATGAAGGTCGCGATGGACATGGGCGTCGACGGCATCAAGGTCCACGCAGGCGGCCGAATCAACGGCGCGGAGATCGCGCGCGTCGAGTGGTCCCGCGAGGGCAAGGTGCCGCTGCACACGCTCCGCGCGAACATCGACTACGGATTCGCGGAAGCCAACACCACTGCCGGCAAGATCGGCATCAAGGTGTGGATCTGCAAGAAAGAGGGTTTCCAGGCCCGTCAGCCCCGCGGCGAGCGCCGCGAGCGCCGCGAGCGCGGAGACCGCAAGGAAGGGAAGTAAGCCATGCCTTTGATGCCTAAGAGAGTCAAGTTCCGCAAGGTTTCGAAGGGCAACCGCTCCGGATACGCCACCTCCGGCACCGAGCTCGCGTACGGCGAGTTCGGGCTGAAGGCGCTCACGCGCGGCCTTCTCACGGCTACACAGATCGAGGCGTGCCGCGTCGCGATCAACCGTGAGATGAAGCGCAAGGGCAAGCTCTGGATCCGCGTGTTCCCCGACAAGCCCGTCACACGCAAGCCTATCGAAGTCCGAATGGGCGGAGGAAAGGGCAACCCGGAGTTCTGGGCGGCCGTCATCCTCCCCGGCAAGGTCCTCTTCGAGGTCGGCGGCGTGAGCGAGGAAGTCGCGAAGGAGTGCCTCCGTCTCGCGGCGACCAAGATCGGAATCCATACGAAATTCATAACCCGCGCAGGAGTCAAGATCTAATGAGCACGGAAAACAACAACCGCGGCGCGCGCAAGGTCCGCAAGGGCGTCGTCGTCTCGAAGTCCGGCGCGAAGACCGTCAAAGTCCAGGTCTCGTACCGCGAGCTTCACCCGGTGTACGGCAAGGTGATCACGCGCACGAAGAACTACCACGCGCACGACGAGGCCGACACGGCCAAGGTCGGCGACACCGTCACCATCATGGAAACGCGTCCGCTCAGCGCCACGAAGCGCTGGCGCATCGTGAAGTAAGGAGAACCCCGAAATGTTGCAGGAACTCTCCAACCTCGTAGTCGCGGACAACACAGGCGCCAAGCGCGCGATGTGCTTCCGCATCCTCAAGCAGCGCAAGGAGTACGCCCACCTCGGCGACTTCATCCGCGTCGCGATCAAGGAAGCGTCCCCCACCGGGGCCGTGAAGAAGGGTTCGGTCGCCACGGCAGTGGTCATCCGCACCGGCAACCCCATCCGCCGCGCCGACGGCTCGACGGTCCACTTCGACCAGAACGCCTGCGTGCTGCTGGACTCCTCGAAGAAGAACCCGATCGGCTCGCGCGTGTTCGGACCCGTTCCGCGCGAACTGCGCGAAATCAACAAGGACAACGACGCGCTCCACGGTCTTTACATGAAGATCCTGTCGCTCGCGCCGGAAGTGGTCTGAGAAGGAGCTGAAAAATGGCTATCGCACGAATCAGGAAAAACGACACCGTCATCGTCGTCAGCGGAAATGACGCCGGCAAGACGGGCACCGTCACGAAGGTCGACCCCAAGAAGGGCACGGCCGTCGTCGCGGGAATCAACGTCCACAAGAAGGCCGTGAGGCGCACCGAGAAGACGCCCGGCGGCATCATCGACGTCGAGCTGCCCATCAGGCTGTGCAAGCTCATGCCCTACGACGCCGACAAGAAGGCCGGCACGCGCGTGCGCACCGGCGAGAAGGACGGCAAGAAGGCCCGCGTCTCGGTCAAGAGCGGCAAGGCCCTCTAAGGAAGGAACGAATCATCATGGCAAGACTAAAGGACGAATACGCGAGCCGCATGGTTCCCGAGCTTGAGAAGAAGCTCGGCACCACGAACAGGATGCTCGTTCCGCGCCTGCAGAAGATCGTCATCAACATGGGCTTCGGCATCGTCTCCAAGGACGAGCAGAAGTCCCTCGTGGACGACCTCGCGGCGATCACCGGACAGAAGCCCCAGCTCTGCAAGGCGAAGAAGTCGATCTCGAACTTCAAGCTGCGCGAGGGCATGGTCATCGGCGCGAAGGTCACCCTCCGCGGCGAGCGCATGTGGGAGTTCGCCGACCGCCTCATCTCGGTCGCGCTCCCCAGGATCCGCGACTTCCGCGGAGTCTCCAACAGGGGCTTCGACGGACGCGGCAACTACACGCTCGGCATCAAGGAGCACACGATATTCCCCGAGCTCCTCGAGGCCAGCGCGCACTCCGGCATGGACATCACGTTCGTGACCAGCTCGACCGACAACAAGGCCGCCAAGGAGCTTCTCGTCTCCATGGGCATGCCTTTCGCAGGAAGGAACTAATCCATGGCTAAACAGTGTCTTATCGAAAAGCAGAAGAAGACGCCCAAGTTCAAGGTGCGCGCGTACAACCGCTGCCAGCGCTGCGGCCGCCGCCACGCCTACATCCGCAAGTTCGGCGTCTGCCGTCTCTGCTTCCGCGAACTCGCCGTCGCCGGACTCATCCCCGGCGTCACGAAGGCCTCGTGGTAACGTAAAAGGAAAGGAATCACCGAAATGACAATGGATCCCATTTCCGACATGCTCACGACGATCCGCAACGGTCTGAAGGCCCGCCTCCACTCCGTCGCCACCCCCGCGAGCAATCTCAAGGGCGAAATCGCCCGCGTCATGAAGGAGGCCGGCTACATCGCCGACGCCGTCACGACAAGCGAGTTCCCGAAGAAGCTCGTGATCACGCTGAAGTACTCCGACAGGGCGGTTCCCGCCATCACGGAGATCAAGCGCGTCTCGAAGCCGGGTCTCCGCCGCTACGCTCCCGTCAGCAAGATCCCCTCCGTCCTCGACGGAATGGGTCTCGTCATCCTCTCGACCTCGAAGGGCGTCATGAGCGCCGTCCAGGCCAAGAAGGAGAAGCTCGGCGGCGAGGTAATCTGCACAGTCGCATAATTCAGGAGCAAGGACAATGTCTCGAATCGGAAAAGAACCCGTCAAGCTCGCGGAAGGCGTCAGCGTCTCCATCGCGGGCCAGAAGGTGACGGTCAAGGGAAAGCTCGGAGAGCTCTCCTACACGATGCATGACGGCATCACGGCGAAGGAAGAGGCCGGCAAGATCATCGTCGAATGTGACGACGACAAAGCGCACGGCAACTTCCACGGACTCGCCCGCGCGCTGATCAACTCCATGGTGATCGGCGTGTCCGCCGGCTACCAGAAGCAGCTGTCCATCGAGGGCACCGGCTTCAAGGCCGTCCTCAAGGGCAAGGAGCTCGCGCTCTCGCTCGGCTTCGCCTCCCCGAAGATCTTCACGGTCCCCGAGGGAATCACGGCGAGCGTCGAGAACGACGGACTCCAGGTCACGATCAAGGGTATCGACAAGCAGCTCGTCGGCGAGTGCGCCGCGCGCATCCGCTCGTACTACCCCGCCGAACCCTACAAGGGCAAGGGCATCAAGTACGTCGGCGAACACATCCGCCGCAAACAGGGCAAGAAGGTCGCCTAATAGCGGCGTAAGGAGCAACAGAGATGTTCAATCGCAAAGTTCAGCGTCAGAAGCGCCATCAGCGCCTTCGCCAGCGCGTGATCGGCACCGCGGAGCGTCCGCGCATGTCGATCTGCGTCACGAACAAGAACATGTACGTCCAGTTCATCGACGACGACGCGGGCAAGACCCTCGCCCAGGCGAACACGCTCAAGGACGAGAAGGCCAACATCGAGGTCGCCAAGTCCCTCGGCGCCAAGGCCGCCGAGGCCGCGAAGGCCGCCGGAATCTCGACCGTGGTCGTTGACCGCGGCGGATTCAAGTACACCGGCCGCGTCGCGGCAATCGTCGAGTCCGCCGTCGAGGCCGGACTCTCCGTCAGCGCGAAGAAGGAGGACAAGTAATGGCCATGAATCGTGACAAGCGTCCCCAGGACCAGGGCGACGAGCTCGACGAGCACACAGTGTTCATCAACCGCTGCGCCAAGACCGTCAAGGGCGGCCGCCGCATGAGCTTCTCCGCCGTCATCGTAGTCGGTGACAAGGAGGGCAGGGTCGGCGTCGGCTTCGGCAAGGCCAACGAGGTCGCGGACGCTATCCGCAAGGGCGGCGAGGCCGCCCGCAAGGACATGCGCAAGATCACCATGAAGGGCAAGACCATCCCGCACGACGTCGAAGGCGTCTGCGACGGTGGCCGCGTCATTCTCAAGCCCGCTCCGGACGGCACGGGCCTCATCGTCGGCGGCGGAATGCGCCCCGTACTCGAGGCGGCCGGCATCCGCGACGCGGTCGGCAAGTCGCTCGGCTCCAAGAACCGCCTCAACGTGGTCAAGGCCACGATGAACGCGCTCTCGAAGCTCCGCTCCGAAGCCGAGATCATGGCGCTCCGCGCGTAAGGAAGGAGTAACTGAAAATGGAACTTAACACTCTTACCAACACACCCGGCGCCCGCGAGCGCCGCAAGCGCGTGGGCCGCGGCTGCGGCTCGGGCATGGGCAAGACCTCCACGAAGGGTCAGAAGGGCCAGCAGTCCCGCAAGGGCCACAAGCACAAACTCGTGTTCGAAGGCGGCCAGATGCCCCTCGTCAGGCGCCTCCCGAAGCGCGGCTTCAACAACGCCCGCTTCAACGCGAAGGCCCTCGCCGTCAACGTCTCGGACCTCGAGAAGAAGTTCGAGGCAGGTGCGGAGATCACCGTCGAGACGCTCGCCAAGGCGGGCTTCACGGACAACAAGCAGCCGAAGATCAAGATCCTCGGCAACGGCGAGCTCACCAAGAAGTTCACCGTCAAGGTTCCGTGCTCCGCCTCCGCGAAGGCGAAGATCGAGAAGGCCGGCGGCTCCGTCGCCTAATGCTTTCACGATCATGCAAAAAGAAAGGGTCCGCTCGCGCGGGCCCTTTCTTTTTGCCGTTTTGTTCTTTCGCGTCAGGATCCTTCGCCGCCGGCCTTCTCGGTCTTCCCGCGGTTGGCAAACACCCACGACTCAACCGCAACATAACCCCCTCTAAATATGCCCCTGTCTAAACAGCCTATCATTTACCACAGGTTGTTCTCCCAGAAGAGCTGAAGGAGATGCTCGCTGTTCATCGGCGTTCCGGGCGGGATGGGGCGCTGCTGCTCCTGGATCCGAAAGTTGTCGTCGTGGGCGGGAATGACGAATTCTAGGAAATCCTCGTAGCCCTGTCGCAACCGCGGGAATCTGTTCGTGTAGGCGGGGAGCGTGACGAGCGCACCGACGCGTATGAGGCGCTGTAGCGAGTTCGACATTGCCGTGAAGTCGGAGAACATGATGTCGTAGTCCTTCATGATGTACGCCGCGACGATGTCGTTCGTGTTCGCCGCAAGACGCGACTGCGCGAGTTCAAGGACATTTGAATACATGCCGCTTCGCCAGTCGTTTGTGACGGCATGGTAGGTGTTCTGGGTCGGCGTCGCATTGACGGCGAGGGCGGCGGCCGATATGGCAGCCATGATCGTTGATCTTGCTTTCATTTGTCTTTCCTTATTTGTGTGTTAGTTCTGCGGAGGTGGGGTTTGGCGAACGATGCCAGGAGACAGAAACTGTCGGTTGTGGTCGAAGTCTGCCGTCAGAGTCTCGGCATGATTGTCGGTATTCGCAGGATTTGGCCAAAGAGCGAAGACCTTGCCGTTTTCCACTTGTCCGCTGGCGACCAAAGACCACATGTTTGTCGCAAGTGTCGTTGTGCATTCGACGAGGTTGGACCCTGCAGAGCTCGCAAAGTCCTCGCCGACAGTCCAGCTCATGCTCCCCGTGGCATCGTTTGCCAACCCCCGGGTGAATTGGGATGCCCAGCGCAGTATACGCCACACTCCGACGGTTTCCGTCCCATACCCCGCCATGAAGTTGCCGAGTTTGGCAACAGGCGTCGGTACGCCTCGGAAAGTTGCGACTGCGCCCATTCTGTAGTATTCGTTGAGTACGTCGTCGGTTATTTGGTTGTATCGCCAGACTGTCGGCCATGATGTGTTGTCGACTCGTCCGATGTAGTCCATGACGTTGTGGTCGTAGAACCACTTGTCGCCGAAGTCTCCGTCTTGCTTCTGGTACCACGATTTCGTGTCTCGCAGCGTCTGCATGGTTCTTGCAACAACGGCCATGTCGGCGTCGAACACGGCGTCGATGACTGCACCGCACAGGGGAAGCACGACATTCGCCTGCGTCCACGGCGAGCCGTCGCAGCGACCTCTGAAGCGGTAGACTCCTCCCTGCTTGGGATTGATGAAACGCGCATCAATAGAATCTTCGTGCCGCAGCATACCGCTCATCTGTGGCAGGGCTTCGATGAGTTCCCATTCGCAGGGAAGCGAGGAGGCGTTGACGCCCTCCGGCTCAAGGACGAGATTCATGCTTACAGAGAAATCCGCGACTTCGAAGCCGCCCTCAGTGAGCGTCGCGACATTGCAGAACGGAACGACGAGGTGTTTGTCGGGAAGGGGGCTGTTGGTGACCGAGAAAGGATAGTCGACGCCGGTCATGAACGGCGGCGGATTTGCGCTTGCGCCCTGTACGGGGGATGTGACATCCATTCTGACGACCTCCGCGACGGTGAGCGTCTGGGTCTTACAGTGTGTTTCCCCGCCTATCTCGAGCGTAAGCGCGAATGCGACATCGCCAATAGAGCCGCTTTTCGCAACGCCCCGTATTTCCTGCCAGTCGTCGTCCTGGTCGAGGACTTCTATCTTCTCTGCACCTGCGATACAGGCGAGCGACATCGTCGCGTTCGTCTCGCACGGCGGATTGAACGATCCCGCGACGACATGGCTGTTCCCGCCCTTTATGATCACTGTGGGGCATGACAGCGAGAACCAGGCGTCGGGATTCTGCTCGTTGCTACGCTGGCACGGACATTGGACTGTCGTCCAGAAGAATCGTCTGTATCCCTCCCATGTTGCCCCAATATGCCATGACTGCCAGTAGCCGGCACAGTGGCAACCAGTGCAGTTCCATACGTAGTTGCTGCCGTTTAGATTGACGGGGCAGCAACTGCCGACTATCGATTCTATGGCGGCACCGACATCCGGGACGGTGGAGATATGCCCGCCGCTCTCGCCGTCCGACACGGTAAAGTCCAGCGGTCTTTCGATATCGAAGTCGCCGCAAGGCCCGCGCGGCGCGGCGTTTCCGCCGCTCAGCAGATGCATGGGCTCGGCCAGTCTTATCGTGGCCGCAGGGTCGCTTGCCGATATCTCGTCGACTGGCCAATTCGACTGCACCCTGTAGACGGCTCCAATGAGAAGCGGCACAGAGCATGCCTGACCTTCGTTCGCGATCACAACCATGTCGCCGAGATTGCTTGGCCCGTCGCATGTAATCGTGATGCGTGTGCTGTCGTGAGTCGCGGTGAAGGAGAGCCAGTAGTAGGCGTTTTCGCTGGAGTTGGGGTTCCAGTCGATTCGTATTGCATCGTCGGCGTCGAGCGAAGCGGAGAGGATTGCGCCGCAGTTGGCGTTGAGCCAGTCTACGCCTGTGCCGAAGCAGTCGCCATCGTATGTCTTCGGTGCGGAGTCAATCGTATTGTCGAGTCCGTCGCCATCCCAATCGTATGGGATGATGCGCTTGTAGACGCGTCCAACCTCGTTTGACCATGTCTCGAACAATCCGTTGTCTTTCATTATGATCTGCGCATTCGCCGCGGCGTTTGTGTCGCTGCCGAGAAATACATTCTCCCAGCAGATTGCGTAGCCGCCGTCGCATGGCCCGTGCCAAACGCGGCTTCGGCCCTGCACGGCGAGAACTCCGCAGTTGACGCCGACGGATATCTCGCTCCTTGCGTCGTGCGGCGCGAAGCGGATACGCCCGTCGATGAACCACCACGCGGAGGAATAGCGCGTGTCGCTCGTCCCGAAGAGGAACGACCATCCGCCGAAGTCGACGAGGTTGCGTCCGAAGCTCGACGCCGCTCCGTGGATGTGTGCGTTGCCGACGTATGCCGCGTTTGTCGGCATCGTGAAGCTGTGGCCGATGTCGTTTGTCTCGTAGGCGAAACGGTAGC
>JAEDKA010000032.1 GCA_016296065.1 Kiritimatiellia bacterium | reverse complement strand
AGTTCGTCCATATGCGCGGCGCGGTTTCGACGGGACACGTCTACGGCAAGAAGCGCATCTCCGTTGAGAGCTTCACGCACATGAACCAGCACTGGTCCATCTCGCCCTGGGCGCTCAAGCGGGCGATCGACATCGTGTTCGCGGATGGCGGCAACCATGTCGTCTGGCACACGTTCACGCACGCGTTCGACAGCTGGGGCGTGCCGGGGTACGAGTATTTCGCCGGTACGCACATCAACCGCAACGTGACCTGGCATAACGAGGCCAAGGCGTTCATCGGTTACCTCGCGCGTTGCGAGGCGGTGCTGCAGGCGGGCAAGCCGGTCGTCGATATCGCGGTGAAGTCGGGGACGCGTCCGTATGCCGACTGGGGACGTTACCTTTATCGCACGCCGGACGGCTCGACGGTTATTCCCGCCGGTTACAACTACGATCTCGTGAGCGATGTCGCCTGGGCGCAGTCGAAGGTCGTGGACGGACAGCGCGTGTTCCCGTCCGGCATGAAGTATCCTGAAGCGCTGCCGGCGCTCCCGGATCTGACTGGTCCCTGGACCTTCTGTCACCGCGCGACGGACGAAGAGGACATGTACTTCCTGCAGGGTTTCGCGAAGGGTGAGGCGATCTTCCGCGTCAAGGCAGCGTCCGCGATGCTGCTCGATGCGGTCACCGGAGAGATCTCGCCGATCGCGATCACTCCGGTTGAGGACGGACGGACTCTCGTCAATCTCGACACCACCGCGAACGGATCGGCGATTGTCGTGCTGAAGCGAGGAGAGTACAACAAGGAGCTAGCGAACCAGTACAACGCAACGATGGAGGGGATGCAGGCGGTCAATGACGAATCGGTCGTGGTGACGGGTCCGTGGGACGTCTCTTTCCGCTATCACCGCATCGACCACACGCGTCATCTGCCGAAGCCGATGAAGATGACGAGGCTGACGGACTGGACGCTTTCGTCCGAGGCGGACCTCAGGTATTTCTCGGGTCACGCGCTTTACGCGACGACAGTCGAGCTGCCGGCGGATGCGAAGCTCTCGGCGTTGGCGCTCGGGAAGCTGCCGACCGGTGTGGCGTCCGTAAAGATCAACGGCGTTGACTGCGGCGTCGTTTGGTGTCCCCCGTGGGAGGCGAAGATTCCCGCGGGTACGCTCAAGGTAGGCGAGAACCGGATTGAAATTGAATATACGAACAACTGGCAGAACCGTCTGATCGGAGACACTTTCCTTCCAAAGGCGGATCAGGTGACGACTTCGTGCCTGCAGCTCCTTCCGAGCCGAAGGAAGCCGAACGGCAAGACACTCCACCGGTATTCCGGCTATGCGTCGAACGACCCGCTCCAGCCGAGCGGTCTGATCGGTCCGGTGTTGTTGATGAGTGCCAGCAAATGAGGGATGCTGACAGACGGAGAAGATATGATTGACGCAGAGTGGGTGGACCTGGTGCGGAACGGTGAGGATGCGGGCTGGAAACGCATCTGGGAGGAAGTCGTCGAGCCAGAGGCCAAATCCATGAGGTCCGCGGAGCTAATGAAAAAGTACACCATCGATCCCGGTGATTTGATGGGATGGCTTTACGAGGACATGATCGGACGCGGAAAGATAAACCTCTTTCGTGGTGAGGGCAGTTTTGCGGGATGGCTCAAGACTTATGTGCGAGGATATATCCTGCGTGCTGATCCGAACAAGCATGGCGAGATTTCGATCGAAGGTGCGTACCAAGGAGAGGACGGGGAGTCCGAGGCGATGGAAATTCCGAAGGACGACCACGAGACGATACGTGCCGAGGCGTGGCGGATGACGCATTGGTGTTTTCGGATGCTGTGGAACGAAGATCCGGTCCGCTGCTATATTCACCTGCTGAAGACGCGGCATTCGCTGTCGAGCGAGGAGATCCGTGATTTCCTCGAGGTGTCGTCCGCGGCGAACGTGGACCAGATATTCTCCCGCTCGGTCAAGTTCATGCGCTCATGGGCGGCGAAGTGCTATTAAGGTGATGAAGGTCGGATTCTTTGACAGCGGTTTTGGCGGACTCAACGTCCTTCGGGCTTTCCAGCGGCTATGTCCAGGGGTGCCTACGGAGTATATTGCGGATTCGAAGAATTGTCCTTATGGCAACAAGCCTGCGGATGAGATTATCCGGCTTTCCGAGGTGAACACGAAGAAGCTTTTGTGTCGGGGCTGCGGCATTATTGTTGTAGCTTGCAATACTGCGACTGCGGCCGCGATCGATTATCTACGTGTGAAATATCCGGGGGTGTTGTTTGTCGGTATTGAACCAGCAATCAAGCCAGCGGCCCTCAAGTCGAAGTCGGGCATCGTCGGCGTGCTCGCGACTGCTGGAACGTTTAATGGCCGCCTTTATAACGAGACCAAGGCACGTTTCGCCAAGAATGTGACGGTGTTGGCGACGGTCGCCGACGAGTTTGTCACGGAAGTTGAGAAGCTGGGCGAGCAGGGGCTTGAGGGACTTCCCGCGGCAAAACTGCCGCGGCTCGAACAGGTGGTGCGGCGTCGCATCGAGCCGCTGCTGTCCGCCGGTGCGGACAAGATTGTCCTCGGCTGCACGCATTTCCCGACGCTCAGGCCGCTCATCGAGAAGGTCTGCGCCGGCCGCGCCGAAGTGCTCGATCCGTCCGACGCCGTCGCCCGCCAGATCCGTAAAATCATCGGAAAGTCAGTTTAGTGATCGACGTTGTTCAAGTCGATTTTAGTCGCTTCGGCGCTTCGCGCCTCGCGGTTACGCATATCCCCCAAGCGAAGCGAGTCGCCGAAGGCGATGCCCTACCAGGGGTGCGCGAAGAACTCCTGATTTCGCGCGTTGACCGAGACGACTTCCGCCAATCCCGCGCGATTATCGTAATCGGTTAGACTACTTGATTTTAGGATGGAGGATTTGGTATCATATGGGCAAGACAAGGAGAACATAAAATGATTTTCGGCTTTCTTCAGAACATGGGTCCGTGGC
This sequence comes from Kiritimatiellia bacterium, assembly GCA_016296065.1. Taxonomy (GTDB): domain Bacteria; phylum Verrucomicrobiota; class Kiritimatiellia; order RFP12; family UBA1067; genus UBA1067. The sequence continues at coordinate 39,773 of JAEDKA010000032.1, read as the reverse complement.
AGATCATCATCTGCATCGTCGTGATTGCGCTGTTGTTCGGCGGCAAGAAGATTCCCGAACTCGCGCGCAGTTTAGGCAAGGCCAAGGGCGAATTCAAGAAGGGGCTTGCCGAGGGTGAGGCGGAGGAGAAGGAGTCAGAAAAGGCCAAGGTTGAGGAGCCTGCCAAGGAACTGGCTTGATTCGTGACTGGTGATTGGTGAATCGTGGTTGGTGATCACGAACCGCGAATCACGAAATGTGGAGATGGTTAGCTCGTTAATTAGAGAGCGACTAAAAGAAGTTCCCGAGCGCCCCGGCTGTTATCTCATGCGAGATCGCCGGGGCGTGATCATTTATGTCGGCAAGGCCAAGAACCTCCGACGTCGCGTATCTAGCTATTTCCGCGCGGGTGCGCATCATGCTCCGAAGGTCCGTTCGATGGTGGACACGATCTACGACTTCGAGTTCATGACGGTTCGTAATGAGGCCGAGTCGCTTCTGACAGAAGCTTCGCTCATCAAGAAGTACAAGCCGCACTTCAATATTCTGATGCGCGATGACAAGCGGTATCTCGCGCTCCGGGCAGACACCGCGGCGAAAGTGCCGCGTTTCAGCTGCGTGCGGCAGGTGAAGGACGACGGGGCGAGATACTTCGGTCCGTTCCCTTCAAGTCCCGTGGTCCGCGCTGCCAAGGATTTCGTTGAGAAGAAGTACGGTATTCGCAACTGTCGTTGTGAGTGTCCCGATGCTGAGGCGCATAAGCACTGCTCGGCGGATATTATCCGTAACTGTTCGGCGCCGTGCGTTGGCAGGATTGGGTCTGCTGAGTATCGTGCGCGGTTTGAGGAGGCGTGCGAATTCCTAGACGGGAAGCGTCCGTCGGTTATTGCCGAGGTCGGAGTGGCGATGAAGGCGGCGTCCGAGAGGGGCGACTATGAGGCTGCGGCGAAGCTTCGTGACACGTATTTCGCGCTTAAGGAGATGACGAAGCACAACTTTGTCCGGCACTCGCCCGAGATGATGAAGGAGAGCGCCGAGCAGGGGATTGTCGAACTTGCGAAAGCGATCGGACTTGCCAAGCCGCCCCGCTGGATTGAATGCTACGACATCTCCAATCTTTTCGGCACGCATTCTGTCGCTTCGCTGGTGGTTGCGAGGGATGGGCTTCCTGACAAGCGCTATTACCGTCATTTCAAGATCAAGACGATTGAGGGCGCAGACGATCCGCGTTCGATGGCGGAAGTCATTACTCGGCGGTTTACGCATAGTGATAGGTTGAGGTCTGAGGTAGCGAATGGAGATTCTGATTCAACCTCAACCTTCAATCAGAAACCAGATCTGATCATCTGCGATGGCGGTGTGACGCAGCTCCGCGCCACTCGTGCCGCGCTCGCGGCGCTTGGTCTTTCCGATATCCCGACGGTCGGTCTCGCCGAACGCCAGGAGGAGATTGTCCTTGATCCTGAGTCCCGCCTTTCTCCAACTCCAACTCTTAACTCCAACTCAATTCTCCTCCCCCGCGACTCCCAGTCGCTCTTCGTCTGCACTCGCCTTCGTGACGAAGCGCATCGTTTCGCCATTACATTCCACCGCAAACTCCGTGATAAAGATCTCCGTGACCGCCTCAAGAAGTGATATTGTGGCTGAGTCCGAGATGGCTTTGTGACGCATGATTGTCTTAGACTTCGGCATAGTATCTAAAAGTGAATAAAAGTGAAGATATAGGGCAATTGAGCGAGAATTTGAGTTTTTTATCAGAAATACACAATTTCTTGTATTTCAAACGATTGATGTACACAACCTGTTGAAAACTTTTTATAATTTCCCCCTTGCGCACATACAAGATTTAGTGTATCATATTGTTCAAGACCCCTATAGAAGGTATATTTGCGCCGTAAAAACCATAACAACTAATAAAAACAGCTAAAACTATGAAGTCGATGAAGATCATCAAGCGTAGCGGTCAGGAAGTGGTATTCGACGTTACGAAGATCGAGAACGCGATCCGCAAGGCCTCGGCGGTTGTGGATTACAAGGACGCGTTGAGCGAGGGCCGTATCAAGCTGATCGCGGAGGAAGTCGCGGGCGTGTGCGCGGCGCGTGATCGTGCGATGACGGTTGAAGAGATTCAGGATGTCGTTGAGACGAAACTGATGGAGTTTGGTGCCAAGGAGATTGCGAAGAAGTATATCGTCTATCGTTACAAGCAGCAGTTGTTGCGTCACGCGAACACGACCGACAAGCAGATCCTCTCGCTCATTGAGTGCAACAACGAGGACGTGAAGCAGGAGAACTCCAACAAGAACCCGACGATCAACTCGGTCCAGCGCGACTACATGGCGGGCGAGGTGTCGAAGGACGTCTCGGCGAGGCTTCTTCTTCCGGCGGACGTGGTGCAGGCCCACAAGGAGGGCATCATCCATTTCCACGACATGGACTACTACGCGCAGCACATGCACAACTGCGACCTCGTGAACCTCGAGGACATGCTGCAGAACGGCACCGTGATTTCCGGCACGATGATCGAGAAGCCGAAGAGCTTCTCCACCGCGTGCAACATCGCGACGCAGATCATCGCGCAGGTCGCGTCCAACCAGTACGGCGGCCAGTCCATCTCGCTCACCCACCTCGCGCCGTTCGTCGACGTGTCGCGCAAGGCGATCCAGAAGGAGCTCAAGGACGAGTGCGAGGGCGCGGGCGTCAAGATGGCCAAGAAGGACTTCGACAAGATCGTCGAGAAGCGCGTCAGGAAGGAGATCGAGAAGGGCGTGCAGACGATCCAGTACCAGGTCGTCACGCTCATGACGACGAACGGGCAGGCTCCGTTCGTGACGGTGTACATGTACCTCGGCGAGGCGAGGAGCGACCGCGAGCGCGCGGATCTCGCGATGATCATCGAGGAGGTCCTCAACGAGCGCATCAAGGGCGTCAAGAACGAGCAGGGCGTCTACATCACGCCGGCGTTCCCGAAGCTCATCTACGTCCTCGAGCCGCAGAACATCACCGAGAAGTCGAAGTACTGGTACCTGACCGAGCTCGCCGCGAAGTGCACGGCCAAGCGCATGGTCCCAGACTACATCTCCGCGAAGAAGATGCTCGAGTACAAGGTCGACAAGAACGGAAACGGCAACGTCTACACGTGCATGGGCTGCCGCTCGTTCCTCACCCCGTACGTCGACGAGAACGGGAAGCCCAAGTACTACGGGCGCTTCAACCAGGGCGTCGTCACTCTCAACCTCGTCGACGTCGCGCTTTCGGCGCACGGCGACATGAAGAAGTTCTGGGAGATCTTCGGCGAGCGCTGCGAACTCTGCCACAAGGCGCTGCAGTGCCGCCACGAGCGCCTCACGGGCACTCTCTCCGACGCGGCGCCGATTCTCTGGCAGTACGGCGCGCTCACCCGCCTCAAGAAGGGCGAGAAGATCGACAAGTACCTGCACGGCGGATACTCCACGATCTCGCTCGGCTACGCGGGCCTCTGGGAGTGCGTACTCGCGCTCAACGGCAAGAAGCTCACCGAGCCGGAGGGCGAGAAGCTCGGCCTGGAGATCATGAAGAAGCTCAACGAGTACACGGCGAAGTGGAAGAAGGCCGAGAACATCGACTACTCCCTCTACGGCACGCCGCTCGAGTCGACGACCTACAAGTTCGCGAAGTGCCTCCAGGCGCGCTTCGGCGTCATCAAGGGCATCACGGACAGGAACTACATCACGAACTCCTATCACGTCCACGTTACGGAGCCGATCGACGCGTTCAAGAAGCTCGAGCTCGAGGCGAAGTTCCAGAAGCTCTCGCCCGGCGGCGCGATCTCGTACGTCGAGGTGCCGAACATGCAGAACAACCTGAAGGCGGTCCTCTCGATCATGAAGTTCATCTACGACAACATCATGTACGCCGAGCTGAACACGAAGAGCGACTACTGCCAGGTGTGCGGCTTCGACGGCGAGATCGAGATCGTCAAGGACGAGAGCGGCAAGCTCGTGTGGCGCTGCCCGAAGTGCGGCAACACGGACGAGGCGAAGCTCAACGTCGCGCGCCGCACGTGTGGATACATCGGCTCCCAGTTCTGGAACCAGGGCCGCACGCAGGAGATCAAGGAGCGCGTGCTGCACGTGTCGTGAACTACGCGTCCGTCAGAACCTGCGACATCGCGAACGGAGAGGGAGTGAGGGTCTCCCTCTTCGTCTCGGGATGCACGCACCACTGCAAGGGGTGCTTCAACGAGGCGGCGTGGGACTTCGCCTACGGTGAGCCTTTCACGAAGAAGACGGAGAACGAGATCCTCGCCGCCCTCGAGCCCGACTTCATCGACGGGCTCACGATCCTTGGCGGCGAGCCGATGGAGCCGGAGAACCAGCGCGCGCTGATGCCGCTTCTCCGGCGCTTCCGCGAGAAGTTCGGCGACGCGAAGACGCTCTGGATATACACGGGATGCGTCCTCGAGACGGACCTGAAGGCCGAGTCGCGCTGGCGCACCGAGGTGACGGACGAGATGCTGTCGCTCGCCGACGTTCTCGTTGACGGTCCCTTCCTCGAGGCCAAGAAGGACATCTCCCTCCAGTTCCGCGGCAGCTCCAACCAGCGCATCATCCGCCTGCGCTGACGGGCACGGACTTTCCCTATATCGCAAAAACGTGCGTTGTGCCCGGCGTTGACAGTCTGCGATATGTAGTGATATAATTTACCGACAAGTTGAATTGTATGGTCCTGTAGCTCATCTGGACAGAGCAGCTGCCTTCTAAGCAGCGGGTAGTGGGTTCGAGTCCCGCCAGGACCGCCAGCAAACATCAAAAAAGTATCTGCCCGAGACGAAAAAATGAAGCTTATAGACGAACTGAAGGCCCGCGGACTCGTAGAATCGCTGACCGATCCGGAGATAGAGAATGCACTTGAGAGTCCGATGACCGTGTACTGCGGCTTCGACCCTTCGGCGCGTTCGCTCCAGGCCGGCAACCTCGTCTCGATAATAGTCCTAAGGCGTCTTCAGCTCGCCGGGCACAAGGTGATCGCGCTCGTGGGCGGCGCGACAGGGCTTATCGGAGATCCGAGTGGGAAGTCCGCCGAGCGCAACATGCTCACTGTCGAGCAGGTAGAGGAGAACAAGAAGGGCATCCGCGAGAACCTCTCGCGCATTCTCGACTTCGACGGACCGAACGCCGCGGTGATGGTAGACAACTACGACTGGTACAAGGGCACGAGCGCGATCGAGTTCCTGCGGGACATCGCGATCAACTTCCGCGTGCCGCAGATGCTCGCGAAGGAATCCGTCAAGAAGCGCCTCGAGGCGAGCGAGGGCGCGCTCACGTTCACCGAGTTCTCCTACCAGATACTCCAGGGCAACGACTTCCTGCACCTCTACGACAACTACGGCTGCCAGATGGAGGTTGGCGGCGCGGACCAGTGGGGCAACATCACCGCGGGAACGGACCTCGTCCGCAAGATGCGCGGCAAGTCCGCCTACGGCCTCACGTTCCCGCTTCTCCTCGACTCGACGGGCAAGAAGTTCGGCAAGAGCGAGGGCAACGCGCTCTTCATGAACGGAGAGATGACGCCGGTGTTCGACTGGTACCAGTACTTCCTCCGCACGCCCGACGCGGACGTGATCCGCTACCTCAAGGTGTTCTCGATGCGCTCGCTGGGCGAGATCGCGGCGCTCGAGGCGGAGATGAAGGCCCATCCCGAGGCGCGCATTCCGCAGAAGGCGCTCGCCGAGGAGCTCACGCGGCTCGTGCACGGCGAGGAGGGGCTCAGGAAGGCGCAGGAGGCGACGGAGGCGCTCTACGCCAAGAAGAGCGCGGCGGACGTCGCGAAGGCGGAGAACGTCCCGAGCGCGGACGTGAAGCTCGCGGACTGCGTCGGCAAGCAGGTCTATGCCGTCGCGGCCGCGGCGGGGATGTTCAAGTCGAACGGCGAGGCGAGGCGCATGGCGCAGCAGGGCGGCCTTTCGCTCAACGACGCGAAGATCGACGCGAACCGCGTTTTCGCCGAGGGCGACGTGAAGGACGGCGTGGCGGTTCTCCGTTCCGGCAAGAAGAACTACTTCGTGCTTAAGGTGAGTTGAAAGGCTGAAAGGTTGAGGGGTTGAAGACAATCGAGCGATACGTATTCGGGTCATTCCTCTCGAGCTTCCTGCTCGCGTTCCTGGTGCTTTCGTTCGTGCTCACGATCGGGCTGATGGTGCAGATCGTGGGGTTCATCCTCGAAGGCGTCTCGCCTTCCCTCATCGGGCAGTTCGCGCTAGTGAGTTTCCCGGAGACGATGCAGTGGACCATGCCGCTCGCGCTTCTCGTGTCGAGCGTGCTGGTGTTCTCGCGCATGAGCGCGGACAGCGAAATCGCCGCGATGCGCTCTTGCGGGGTTAACCTCCTCTCCGTGATGAAGTGGCCGATTCTGTTCTCTGTCGTCTGCGTCGTGCTGGGAGTCTTCATCAACAACGAGATCGTTCCGCGCGGACACGAGGTGAGGCGCAGCCTCAAGACGAAGGTGTCGGTGAACACGGGAATCGACCTCCTCGAGCCGGGGCATGTCATCGACGACTTCCCGAAGATGAAGCTGTACTTCGGCGCGAAGGAGGGCAACTGGCTGTACGACCTGGTGGTGCTGGACTACTCGCAGAAGGTGGACCGCATGATCACCGCCTCGAAGGCGCTCGTCGTGAGCGAGGGGAAGGACATCCGCCTCGACCTGTACCAGATGACGGTCGACCCGATCGACGAGGATCATCCGACAATGGCCCGCGCGAACCGCTTCCCCTACGTAGTGAAGGACGCGATAAAGGAAGTCAAGTACAACAAGAAGGACAAGGACCTGGACTTCGGCGAGATCACCGCGAAGATTGCGGCGCAGTCTAAGCTTGTGAAGACCATGCGCGCCGAGGGCAAGGTGAGGAGCGCGGAGAGGAAGTTCGTGAGGAGGGACCTCTCGAAGACGAAGACGGAGCTCTCGAAGCGGTTCGTGTTCGCTATGGCGTCGATATGCTTCGTCCTTGTCGGCGTCCCGCTCGGCATAAAGGCGCAGCGCAAGGAGAGCTCGATAGGCATGGCGATATCGCTCGCCATCTCGCTCGGATACTACATGGTCGTCATCCTCATGCTATCGATGCAGAAGAACTATTCCATCCACCCCGAGTTCCTCATATGGCTCCCGGTCGCGGCATGTTTTGGAATCGCGGCCTATCTCATCCCGAAGAACCTGTAGCCCCATTCATCATCCATCATCCATAATTCATAATTCCATGAAGATTCATCCCACAGCGATAGTCGAAGACGGCGCGCAGCTCGGCGCGGACGTCGAGGTAGGACCCTACGCGCACATCGGGCGCGACGTGAAGATCGGCGACGGCACGGTCGTCCGCCAGGGCGCGATCGTCGACGGACACACCACGATCGGCTCGATGTGCCAGATATTCCCGTACGCCTGCGTCGGAATGAAGACGCAGGACCTCAAGTACAAGGAGGGCTCCACCAGCTACGTCGAGATCGGCGACCGCACGGTGATCCGCGAGTTCGCGACGGTGCATCTCGGGACGGCCGACGGGGAGAAGACCATAATCGGGTCCGACTGCCTCTTCATGTGCTACTGCCATGCGGCGCACGGCGTGATACTCGGCAACCACGTGATCTGCTCAAACTCCGTGCAGCTCGCCGGCGACGTGCATCTCCAGGACTGGGCGATCGTCGGCGGATGCTCCGCCTCGCACCAGTTCTGCACGGTCGGCGCGCACGCGATGGTCGGCGGAATGTGCAAGATAAGGCAGGACTTCCCGCCCTACATGCTCGGCGACATGGTCGAGGGGGCGATGAAGGTCATCGGTCCGAACGTCGTCGGCCTCACGCGCCGCGGATTCTCCAAGGACGTCATCCACGCCCTCAAGGAGGCGCACCGCTTCCTGTACCGCGACGGACTCAACCGCTCCCAGGCGCTTGACCGCGTGGAGAACGACATCGAGCAGTTCGATGAGATAAAGGCGCTCGTCGCGTTCTACCGCAATTCGCAGCGCGGCGTGAGCTGAGTGCATCCGCAAACCAGGAAAGACAAGGGGGAGATAATGAAGAGTCTCGTTGCATCGGCTCTTGCGGCGGTGGCTTTTGCCGCCGCAGCCGAAACCTCCGAGGACAGGATTGAGGCGATGCGCAGGAGGGCGCGCGAAATCGTCTCGCAGATGACGCTGGACGAGAAGGTGTCTCAGCTCATGAACCAGAGCGCGGCGGTGCCGAGGCTTGGCATAAGCGACTACGACTGGTGGAGCGAGGCCCTGCACGGCGTCGCGCGCAACGGCAGGGCCACGGTGTTTCCGCAGCCGATCGGGCTCGCCGCCTCGTTCGACGAGGGACTTGTGCACGAGGTTGCATCCGCAATCGGCGACGAAGGCCGCGCCAAGTACGAGGCCGCGCAGGCGGTCGGCAGGCACGGAAACTGCACGGGGCTCACGTTCTGGAGCCCGAACGTCAACATCTACCGAGATCCGCGCTGGGGGCGCGGCATGGAGACGTGGGGAGAGGACCCGTTCCTCACAAGCCGACTGGGCGTCCAGTTCGTGAAGGGCCTCCAGGGGGACGATCCCGTCTACCTGAAGGCGGCGGCCTGCGCCAAGCACTATGCCGTCCATTCCGGGCCGGAGAGCCTCCGCCATTCCTTCGACGTATCCCCGTCGAAGAAGGATCTCTACGAAACGTACCTCCCGGCGTTCCGCGCGCTGGTGCAGGAAGGCGGCGTGGAGTCCGTCATGGGGGCGTACAACCGCGTCTACGGCGAGAGTGCCAGCGCAAGCGCCTACCTCCTTCGCGACATCCTTCGCGGCGAGTTCGGCTTCAGGGGGCATGTCGTTAGCGACTGCGGGGCCGTCACGGACATCTACAACGGGCACGCGCTCGAGAAGACCGCCGAGGGGGCGAGCGCGAGGGCGATAAGGAACGGACTCGACATCGAGTGCGGCGGGTCGTTCCATGCGCTCAAGAAGGCGGTCGAGCAGAAGCTCGTCGACGAGAAGGAGCTCGACGAGGCGATAGTACATCTTTTCACGACGCGACTCAGGCTCGGCATCCTCGAGAAGTACCCGTCGTGCCCGTACCGGGCCGATCCGTCCTGTCTCTGCGGCGAGAGTCACGTCGCCCTTGCGCGCCGCGCGGCGGCCGAGTCGATGGTCCTCCTCAAGAACGACGGCACGCTGCCCCTCGACGAGACGAAGTCCAAGTCCTTTGCCGTGATGGGCGCTGCGGCGCTGGATGGATTCGCCCTCATGGGCAACTACTACGGGTTCTCCCCGAAGCTCGTCACCTACCTGGAGGGGATCGCAGACTCGATATCCCCCGGGACGGGGCTCCACTTCTGGCCGGGCTACTACTACGGGATGCCGGCCGACAAGGCGCCCGGCGTGTGGGCCGAGGACGACGTGGTGCTTGCGTTCGTCGGGAACACCGGAATATTCGAGGGCGAGGAAGGGGACGCGATGGCGTCGTCCGGCAAGTGCGGCGACCGCAGCACGCTCGCGCTGCCCGAGGGACAGCTCCAGTTCCTGCGCAACCTCCGCCGCGCATGCGACAACCGCAGCCCGAAGGCGAAGCTCGTCGTAGTCGTCACGGGAGGCAGCCCGATCGAGACAGACGAGGTCATGCGGCTTTCGGACGCGCTCGTCATGGCCTGGTACGGAGGCGAAGAGGGCGGACATGCCTTCGCCGACCTAGTCTTCGGGCGAGTCGACTTCACGGGACGGCTTCCCGTCACGTTCCCGGTGTCGGCGGATGTCCTTCCTGCGTTCGAGGACTACTCGATGGCAGGCCGTACATACCGTTACCAGACGAAGGGCGTTGCGCTTCCGTTCGGCTATGGACTCGCCTATGCGAAGGCGGAGTACGAGTCCGTTGCCGTAACCGACGGCTTCTCCAAGGCGGTCGTGAAGCTCCGCAACGAAGGAGGGCGCGATGCCGTCGAGACCGTGCAGGTGTATGTGGGTACGCCGAACTCGGGCAAGGGCTCTCCCAACGTCTCGCTTAGGGGCTTTGCGCGCATCCAGGTGCCGGCGGGCAAGTCGGTCGAGGCATCCGTGGCGCTTGACCCCGAGGCGTTCACGGAGGTTGGCGAAGACGGCTCCCTCAGGCCCGTTGCGGGGAAGTGCACCGTCTGGGCGGCTTCCGCCGCGCCGTGCGAGCGCAGCCGCGAACTCGGTGTACGTTCCTGCTCGACCGCCGTCGAGCCTAGGCCGAGGCTCCTTTTCTTCCGTTCCGAGAACTGCCGCAGGTGCATCAGGATCGAGAAGGACCTCCTCTCGACGCAGAAGTGGGCCGACTTCGCCGAGGGGCGTGTCGTCGTCGAACGCGTAGACATGGGCGGAATTGACGAGCATCCGCTTGCTGCGCGCTACGGCGTCGACAGAAAGGGCACATTCGTGCTCACGAGCGCAGGCGGCGGCCGTGCGGCGTCGCGCCTCGAGGCCTGTGAAGACCCAGCATCCGTTCTGCCCTGGCTTCGCGCCGCCGTTGTCACCGGCGACTAGACGCCCTGGGCGTCGGTACGTCGGATCGGGGGTGGACGAGAATCGCGGCCCGCAGACGGCCGGAATATGGTATAATGCGGACATGAAGAAGTCTGCAGCATGTTTTTCGGTCCTCCTTTTGGCCGGCTGCCTCGGCCCGGCTCCGAAGGTGCCCGCGTACTGGACCATTGACGTCGACTCCGGCGCGAAGGCGGCGTTCGTGACCGTGTGCGCGCCGTACGGCGGCCAGCGCATCGCGGTCCTCCGCCAGGACGGTTCGGTCGCGTTCGATCCGGCGAACTCGTTCGCTGCGTCGCCCGCCGCGATCATAAAGGATGCGCTCGTAGTGCGCGGCGGGAGGGGCGCGGTGATGATTCGCCGCCTGGCGCTGGACTGCCGCGCGGCAGGGCGCCGCGACGCGCTTGTGGAAATAGACTATATCCTCGGCGAGAAGACTGGCAATGGCGCGGCGTCCGTTCCGACGGCCGACGGAAACTACACTGCGGCGTTTTCACGCGCATTTGAAAAGGCCTACGCGCAGGCGGTCAAGGCTGCAGAAGACGCGAAATGAAGATTTTCGAGGCAGTTGGACGCCGCACGTGCGAGATGGCCTCCTCGGCCGCCGCGGACTTTGCCTTCATAGGCGAGACGTTCGCGAGCGCCGCCTCGATGATAGTACGTCCGCGGAACTTCCGCTTCCGCGACTGCGCCCTCGCGTTCGAGCGCGCGTCGTTCAACGCGCTCCCCGTTACGACGGGCATAGGCTTTCTGCTCGGACTCATCCTCGCGTTTCAGTCGGCTGCCGCGCTCAAGATGTTCGGCGTCGAGGTGTATGTATCCGACCTCCTCGCGATTGGGCTTTTCCGCGAGCTCGGTCCGCTCGTCACGGCGATCGTCCTCGCGGGGCGCACGGGGAGCGCGTTCGCGGCGGAGATCGGCACGATGAAGGTGGACGAGGAGCTTGACGCGCTCACGACCATGGGTCTCCCGCCGGTGCGCTTCCTCGTCCTTCCGCGCGTCGTCGCGGCTATACTCGCGATGCCCGTGCTCACGATCTTCGCGGAACTCGCGGGACTTGTCGGCGGCGCGCTTGTGCTCAAGATGATGGACGTGCCGACCGTGGTCTTCTGGCGGCATGCGGCGTCCGTGACGACGGTGTTCTCGATCTCCTTCGGACTCGTCAAGGGCGCGCTTTTCGGCGGACTCGTCGGTCTCATCGGATGCGGCGCGGGGATGCGCACCAAGTCGACTGCGGACGGAGTGGGCGTCGCTGCGACGTCGGCCGTAGTCGGCGGAATTGTCGCAATCGCCGTGGCCGACGGACTTCTCGCGTATCTCTGCTACCTCTGGGATCTGTAACCAATTCATCATCCACAATTCCCATGTCCGATCCAATCATAGAACTCGAACACGTCGACGCCGGATATCCCGGCGCGGTGATACTGCACGACGTCTCGTTCGAAGTGAGGCGCGGAGAGATATTCATACTCCTTGGTGGATCGGGATGCGGAAAGTCGACGGTGATGAAGCACATGATCGGACTCAACCCGGTGCTTGCCGGCACGCTGCGCGTCGCGGGCGAGGAGTGGACGAGGAAGACGCGCGCTGGGCTCTGCCGCAAGATAGGCGTCATGTACCAATCGGGTGCGCTCTTCGGGTCAATGACCTGCCTCGAGAACGTGATGCTTCCGCTCGAGGAGTTCTCGCGGCTCTCCCGCACTGCGCGGCGGGAGAAGGCGATGTCGCTTCTTGCGGACGTGGAGCTTGCGGATGCGGCGGACAAGATGCCGAGCGAGATATCGGGCGGGATGCGCAAGCGAGTGGCGATCGCGCGCGCGATGGCGCTCGACCCGGAGATCGTCTTCCTCGACGAGCCGAGCGCGGGGCTTGATCCGATAACGTCGTCTGCCCTCGACGACCTCATCCTGAAGCTCCGCGCCGCGAAGGGCATGACGTTCGTGGTCGTGACGCACGAGCTGCCGAGCATCTTCAAGATAGCGGACCGCGCGGCGATGTTCGACAAGGCTCGGCGCGGGATGATCGCGCTGGGCGATCCGCGCGAGCTCAGGGCGAACAGCAAGGACGAATTCGTGAGGAAATTCTTCAACAGGGGTGAAACACATGGCTGATTCAATGCATGCAAACTACGGAAGGATCGGATTCGCCGTCGTCGCCGCCGCGGTGGCGATCGTCGGCACGCTAATCTACCTCGGCGGAGCCGGAGGCGACAACGACGTCGTCTACGCGGAGTCGTACTACGACAATCCGGTCACCGGGCTTTCGGTGGGAAGCGACGTCAACTTGCGCGGAGTCAAGGTCGGCGAAGTGCGCGAGATATCGTTCATCGGCTCGGAATACGACGACGCGTCGGGACGCGACGCCCCGAAGATATACATCCTCATGTCGTTCGCCGCCAAGAAGATGCGCAAGGGCGTGGATATGGAAGCGGAGGAGAATCTCCGCCGCCTCGTGGCGAAGGGCCTACACGCGACGGTCACTTCGAGCGGAGTCACCGGGCTTTCAAAAATAGAGCTGAACTTCCCGCGCACGGAAATCGCCGACGAGAAGATATCGTGGCGTCCGCGCCATGTCTGCATCCCGCCCGCGCCGTCGATGATGGAGAACTTCTCCGACGCGGTCGGGAAGTTCATCCACCAGCTGAACAGCATGGACTTCGTCTCCGCGTGGAGCAACATCGCCTCCGTCGCCGAGTCGGCCGCGAACATCGCCGGCAATGTCGACGACCTTGTCGAGAACGGGAAGTCCGGCATAGAGGCGATAGTGCGCAACATGGACGAGGCGGCGACGCAGGTCAAGGAATTCGCCACTGCGGTCAAGGAGAATCCGTCCCTGTTGCTCCGCTCCGCAGACGCCGAGCCGCTGCCGGAAACACAGCCATAGGGCAGCAACAAGGTGCGCCTGCGTACGGCGGTGCGCGGATTTGGTATAATATGTCGAATGACAGATTTTTCTAAACTACTGAATCCCGAGCAGTGCGCGGCGGCTACGGCCGGCGACGGACCTCTCCTCGTCCTCGCGGCGGCCGGCACCGGCAAGACGCGCACGCTCGTCCACCGCGTGGCGTTTCTCGTAGAGCAGGGCGTTCCAGCGGACAGGATTCTGCTCCTCACCTTCACCAACCGCGCGGCGCGCGAGATGCTTGAAAGGGCGCAGAAAGTCGTGGGGCCCGCCGTGTCGTCCATCTGGTCCGGCACGTTCCACTCGATCTGCGCGCGTCTCCTCAGGCGCTACGCCGGGGTCGTGGGGCACACCCCGGGCTTTCGCATCCTAGACGAGGACGACCAGAAGAAGCTCATCGGCGACATCATCAAGGCGACCGTGGAGAACGTGAAGGACTTCCCGAAGAAGGAGGTCATCGCCAAGATCATCTCCGAGGCGGCGAACGAGTCGCGCACGGTGAAGTCCATCGCCGAGCGCTGGCAGACGAAGACTGCCGGGATAGACCCCGAGGCCATCGCGAAGATAGGCGGCCTATATGCCGAGCGCAAGCGCGAGCTGGACGCGATGGACTTCGACGACCTTCTCGTGAAGGGGCTGGAGCTCCTGAAGTCGAACGAGTCGGTGCGCGAGCATCTGCAGGAGAAGTTCCTGTACGTGCTCGTAGACGAATACCAGGACACGAACGGACTCCAGGCCGAGTTCACCGACATCCTCGCGCAGCGCCACCGCAACATAATGGCGGTTGGGGACGACTTCCAGTGCATCTACACTTGGCGCGGAGCGCAGATCGAGAACATCATGGAGTTCCCGAAGCGCTGGGAAGGATGCCGCGTCATAAAGCTCGAGCGCAACTACAGGTCCGTGAAGGGTGTTCTCGACGTCGCGAACGTCGTGATGAAGGACTCCCCCGGGCAGTTCGAGAAGATGCTCCGTCCCGCGCGTTCCGACGCAGGCGAGAAGCCGTGGACGTACAGGGTGTACGACGGCAGGGCGCAGGCGGGCGAGATTCTGAGGCTCGCGAAGGAGGCTCACGAGCTCGGCTACCGCTGGAGCGACATAGCCGTCCTCTACAGAAGCCACTACCAGTCCATCGACGTGCAGATGACCCTGGCGCGGATGAAGATTCCGTTCCGCATCACCTCGGGCGTGGGAGTCTTCGAGCAGATTCACGTAAAGGACGTCCTTTCGTATCTCAGGCTTCTCGTGAACCCCGCGGACGAGCTCAGCTTCCTCAGGTTCGCGACGCTTCTTCCGGGAGTGGGCGAGGTCGGCGCGAAGAAGCTGTGGGCGAAGCTCGGCAAGTCCTTCGACCCGAAGAGCGCCGCCTCCCGCGATGCATTCGGCGCGGCGCTCGGCGCGAAGGCGAAAGCCGTCTGGCCGACGCTCAAGCGCTGCTTCGAGTTTGCGGAGGGGCACCTGAAGGACGACGAGATAGGCGAGCTCGTCGAGGATTTCGTCGACTACTACTACGAGGACTACCTCAACGAGGAGATGGAGCCGGAGGACGCTGCGGATCGCCTTGACGACGTCCACGAACTGGCCGCGCAGATCGCAGGGCATGAGTCCGGGCTCGAGGGCTTCCTCGCGGACGTCGCGCTTCTCACCAACCTGGACGTGAGGCGCAACGACCCGGACGCGGACAAGGTGACGCTTTCGACGATACACCAGGCGAAGGGAATGGAATGGCCCGTCGTGTTCGTCCCGTGGTGCTCCGAGGGGATGTTCCCGAGCGCGAAGGCGGACGAAGACGGGCGCTTTGCCGAGGAGCGCCGCCTGTTCTACGTCGTCGTCACGCGCGCGAAGGACAAGCTCTACCTCTTCTCTCCGTCGATGCGCAAGATGTCCGACGGCGGGATGTTCCCCGTCGAGCCGAGCATGTTCGTGAAGGAGATACCCCCGGCGCTAGTGCAGGCGCGGCGCGTCATGAGCTACGACAACCAGTACCAGGCGCAGCGGCGTCCGTACGGCGGCGGCTACGGTGGCTATGGCGGAGGCGGCTACGGACGCTCCAAGCAGCAGCCGACGTACAAGACTACATGGAGGCACTGACATGGGCGCAAGGGGCGGCTATACGATACGGCAGGCGGAGCTCCGCGACGCGGAGCGCATCTATGCGCTCATAAGGCTGAACGACGACCAGCTCGTCCCTCGCTCGCTCGGCAACATCGTCGAGTCGATCGACCGCTTCTTCGTCGCCGAGGCGGACGGGGAGATGGCGGGCTGCGCGTCGTACCAGATACACCCCGAGATCGGCTCTCCGGAGTCGGCGACGGTCGAGATCGTCTCCGTCGCCGTGAAGCGCATATTCCGCCGGCGCGGAATCGGCCGCGCGCTCATTGAGGCCGTGTCCGCGCGCGTCGCGGCGTTCCGTCCGCGCGAGACCGTCGTCCTCACTTTCGCGCCGGAGTTCTTCGGCTCCCTCGGGTTCGTCGAGGTGCCGAAGACGAAGGTGATGCACAAGCTCTACACCGGCTGCATAAACTGCACCAAGCACACGGACCCGTTCACCTGTCCGGAAATCGCGATGGTGCGCGCCGTCCCCAAATAGCCCGAACGGGTGATGTGTGGGGCTGGCGCTATGTGCTATAATTGCCCCATGAAAGTTCCGTTTCTCGAAAAGGTAGGCTACAGCCTTGGCGACGGGGCCGCGAACCTCGTCTTCCAGCTGATGATGATGTTCCAGCTGATGTTCTACACGGACGTCCTGGGCATCGGCGCGGGCGCGGCGGGGTTGATACTCCTCGGCGCGCGCGTTTTCGACGCGTTCATAGATCCGCTCGCGGGCATACTCAGCGACCGCACGCAGACGAAATGGGGCAAGTACCGTCCGTGGGTCGTCGGCACGGCGATTCCGTTCGCCGTCGTGTTCGCGCTCTCCTACCTCTCGCCCGACTGGGGCGTGCGCGCGAAGACCGCGTGGGCCGCGGGAACGTACGCGCTTTTGATGGCGCTCTACAGCTTCAACAACACGCCGTATTCGTCGCTCGGGGGCGTGATGACGGACGACGGACGCGAGCGCACCTCCGTCGCGACGGTGCGTTTCGTGGCGGCCACGATAGCGACGATCGTCGTGCAGGTCGCGACTCTTCCGCTCGTCAAGCTCTTCGACGACCCGAAGACGGGCTGGGGCGTCACGGTCGGCATATATGCGGCGTTCGCAGCCGTGATGCTGGTCGCGAGCGGATGCATTGCGAAGGAGCGCATCGCGCCTCCGCCGACGCAGAAGAACTCCATCCGGGAGGACCTGAGGAGCGTCTTCGGCGACGCGCCGTGGCGTGCGATGTTCACCCTCACGCTCTTCCTCTTCGTGACGCTCGCGCTCTGGGGCAGCGCGTCGGCGTACTACTTCAAGTACAGCGTCCCCGAGGAGACGCTCGGCTTCTCGCTCTTCAACGGCGTCGGGCAGGGCATAACGTTCGTTGCCGTCGTGACGCTGCCGGGCGTCCTCAGCGCGCGCTTCGGCAAGAAGGAGACGTATTTCGTCTGCCTCGCGCTCACCGCGCTCTTCACGGCCGGATTCTACTTCGTGCCGCCGACGAGCAGGTGGGGGCTTCTCGCGCTCGGTGCCCTAAAGTCGCTCGCCTACGCGCCTACGATCCCGCTTCTCTGGGCGATGATGGGCGATGTCGCGGACCACAGCGAATGGAAGTCCGGCCGCCGCGCGACGGGATTTGTCTTCGCCGGCATCGTCTTCGCGCTCAAGGCTGGGCTCGGACTCGGCGGGGCTGTCTGCGGATGGATTCTCGGGGCGGCTGGGTTCGATCCGTCCGCGGCTACCCAGACGCCTGCCGCGCAGGAGGCGATACGCCTCAGCGTCTCGCTCATCCCGGCCGCTCTGTTCTCGATCGGAGTGTTCGCGCTCGCGTTCTACCCGATTTCGAAGCGCACCGAGAAGGAAATGCAGCTCGAACTGAACGCAAGGAGGTCAAAGTGAACGCACGTTATCTTTTCCCCGCTGACTACATGGCCGATCCCGCCGCGCACGTGTGGGGCGGACGCATCTGGATATATCCAAGCCACGACCGCGAAAGCGGAATTCCCGAGCGCGACAACGGCGACCACTTCGACATGGTCGACTACCATGCGCTGTCCATCGAGCCCGATGCGGAAGGGCGGCTTGACCCAATGACCGGCAAGGTCGTCGACCATGGCGTGATACTCGATCTTGCGGGCGTGCCATGGGCGAAGCGGCAGCTCTGGGACAGCGACGTTGCGGAGAAGGACGGACGCTACTACCTCTACTTCTGCGCCAAGGACGCGGATGACGTCTTCCACATCGGCGTCGCGACGGCAGATCGCCCGCAGGGGCCCTTCGTGGCCGAGCCGAAGCCGATCGCGGGCAGCTACTCAATCGACCCGTGCTGCTTCAGGGATCCGCAGACAGGCGCGTACTACCTCGTCTTCGGCGGAATCTGGGGCGGACAGCTCCAGCGCTACCGCGGCAACAAGGCGGTCTATTCGGCGGCGGAGGATACACTCCCCGACGGCACGCGGTGCGCTCTCGAGCCGTCGGACGGCGAGAACGCGCTTTGTCCGAAGATCGCGCGTCTTTCCGACGACATGCTCTCGTTTGCCGAGCCGCCGAGGGACCTCGTGATCGTCGATGAAGAAGGCGTGCCGCTCAGGTCCGGCGACCACGCGCGCCGCTTCTTCGAGGCCAGCTGGCTCCACTTCAAGGATGGAAGGTATCACTTCTCATATTCGACGGGCGACACGCATCTCATATGCGAAGCGGTTTCGGATGCGGTGGAGGGTCCGTACCGCTACAGCCGCGTGCTGCTCGAACCGCAGGTCGGATGGACGACCCACCACTGCGTGACCGAAGTCGACGGGCGGTGGTATCTCTTCCATCACGACAGCGCGCCGTCAGGCGGCCGCACGTGGCTGCGCTCCCTCAAGGTCAAGCCGCTCTAAATCCCCGCCCGGCCAGAAAGGGCCAGAAAGGGCAGTTGACCCGTGGCGGCACATTTTGATATACTACTACCTAATTACGGAGACTCAGTGGGTCGATCCGCTGGGGACGCGTTGATTTTTGACAGGAGGTTGAGAGATGGCTATGAACAATCAGCTGCTGGCGGTTGTCCAGCACATAGAGAACGAGCGTGGCGTGAGCCGCGAGATCGTCCTGCAGGCTATTGAGCAGGCGATAAGCCAGGCTGCGCGCAAGAACCGCGACGTCACCAACGACCTTCGCGTCGTAATTGACAGAAAGGACCTCTCCCTCCACGTTTTCGACACGCTTGTCGCGTCCGACGAGGATACTGGCCCCGGCTTCATCTCCATCGCCCGCGCGACGCGCGCCAACCACGGCAACCCCGTGAAGGAAGGGCAGACGATCGAAATCGAGATGCCTGCGTCGCGCCTCGGCCGCATCGCGGCGCAGACCTCCCGCCAGATGATCATGCAGAAGATCCGCGAGGCAGAGCGCACAAACACCTTCTCCGAATACAAGGACCGCGTCGGCGACATCGTCTCCGGCACGGTTTCAGCCGTCTCCCACCGCGATACATACGTGACCGTCGGGAAGGTCGAGATGATCATTCCCGCAAAGGAGCGCATCCCCACCGAGGAATACCAGGTCGGCGATCCCATCCGCGCCATCATCCTGCGCGTCGATCCCGATCCCAAGGGGCCCAGCGTGATTCTCTCCCGCGCCAGCGGCAAGTTCGTCGAGGCGCTGTTCCGCCTCGAGGTCAGCGAGATCGCGGACGGAGTGGTCGAGATCATGGGCGTCAGCCGCGATCCCGGCTTCCGCGCGAAGCTCGCGGTCAGGACATCCAACGAGAACGTGGACCCTGTCGGCGCGTGCGTCGGCCAGCGTGGCAGCCGCGTGAGGACGATCGTCAACGAACTTTCCGGCGAGAAGATCGACATCGTGCGCTGGAACGAGGACATCCGCCAGTACGTCGCGCAGGCGCTCGCGCCGGCGAAGCTGGAGTCCATCGAGGTCGACCCTGTCGCGCCGAACACGGTGCATGTCGTTGTGGCGGCGGACCAGTATTCGCTTGCGATCGGCAAGCGCGGACAGAACGTGCGCCTCACGACGAAGCTCACGGGCTGGCACATAGAGGTGCGCAAGTCCATGGCGACGGCCTCCTTCGAGGACCAGAAGGCGGAGGCCATCAAGGAACTCGCCGAGACGCTTTCCGTCTCCACCGCGATCGCAACGCAGATGGCGGACGCGGGCTTCCTGTCCGTCGACGGCATCGCCGATGAGGATGAGGCGACGTTCATTTCGTCGACGGGTCTGGACGAGGTGACGGCGAAGGGTATCTACGCCGCCGCCAAGGCGGTAGCCGAGCTTACGGCCGCCGAGTCGTCCGAAGGCGAGGAGGCGTAAGGCAGATGAGAATTTATGAACTAGCGAAGGAGGCGGGCGTTACCAGCGTCGAAGTCCTCAAGGCGGCCGAAGAGTCCGGCATGGAGGTCTCTAGCGCCATCAGCTCTGTCGACGACGGTGAGGCGGAGACGCTGAGGTCTGCGCTGAAGAAGGCCGCGAAGGGCGACCACGATGGTGTTCGCGCCGCGAAGCGCAATCTTGCTGCGGAGCTTAACGCGAAGTTCTTCGCTGAACAGAAGGCGAAACTCGAGAAGCATCTCGCGATCGCGAAGGCCGCCGCAGAGGGCGGCGAGTTCGTGATTGAGCCGCCGGAGGTCGTCGATGAGCCCGTGAAGCCGCCTAAGGCCGCGGTGAAGGCGGAGGAGAAGCCGGAGCAGGCCCCGGCCGCCGCTCCTGCGCCGGAGCCCGCCGCGAAGGCCGAGGCCCCGAAGGCGGCGCCCGCCAAGGCTCCGGCGCCCGTTCCCGCGCCGAAGCCGGTGAAGGCCGTCAGCGCGGCGAAGACGGGGCTCACGTCCACGGGCTTCCGTCCGCTGCAGCATTCGGCCCCCGCCCGCACGATTTCCATTTCCGTCGCCGTCGCTCCCAAGCCGAAGCCGCCGAAACCCGCCAAGGTCGACGATTTCGAGGACGAGCGCGGGCGCAAGGGCAAGAAGGGCCGCGACGCGCAGAAGGCGTTCGAGAAGCAGCGCGGCGGCAACATGTCCCGCGTCGCGCAGGGAATTTCGCCACAGGCGAGCCGCATCTCCGTCAACGAGGACGCCAAGGAGATCTCGATCCGCGGCGCCGTTGTCGTGAAGGATCTCGCGGCGAAGCTCAACATCAAGCCGAACAGGCTCATTGCCGACCTCATGAGCCTCAAGATCCTCGCGTCCATCAACCAGCGCGTCGAGCCGGACGTTGCGACGAAGGTCGCGGAGAAGTACGGCTTCAAGGTCACGATCGAGCATGCGCGCGACAAGGCGGCCGCGAAGCCCGTCCTCAAGGCGATCGACGCGGACGACCTCATTCCGGAGGATCCGCCCGAGACGCTGAAGCCCCGCGCGCCGGTCATCACTTTCCTCGGACACGTCGACCACGGCAAGACCACGCTCATGGACTGGATCCGCAAGGAGCGCGTCGCCGCAGGCGAGGCCGGCGGTATCACCCAGCAGATCAGCGCATACCAGGTCGAGGTCGCGGGCAGGAAGATCACCTTCCTCGACACGCCCGGCCACGCCGCGTTCAGCGCGATGCGCGCGCGCGGTGCGCAGATCACCGACATCGCCGTCCTCATCGTGGCGGCGGATGACGGAATCATGCCGCAGACGGAGGAGTGCATCAAGGTCTGCCGCCAGGCCGGCGTGCAGATCATGGTCGCCATCACGAAGTGCGACAAGCCCACGGCAAACGTGGACCGCGTGAAGCAGCAGCTTCAGAAGCGCGGCCTTACGCCCGAGGACTGGGGCGGAGACATCATCTGCTGCCCCGTCTCCGGCGTTACCGGAGAGGGCGTCGACGCGCTTCTCGAGAACATCCTTGTCCAGGCCGAGGTTCTTGAGCTTCAGGCCAACCCGAACCGCCGTGCGAACGGATTCGTCATCGAGGCAGAGCTTCAGCAGGGACTCGGTCCGTGCGCGACGCTTCTCGTCACGGGCGGAACGCTCAAGGTCGGCGACGCGATTCTCATCGGCGAGCACTTCGGCAAGGTCCGCGCGCTCATCGACGACCGCGGCCGCCGCATCAAGGAGGCGCCTCCGGCGACTCCCGTCAAGTGCACCGGCCTTTCCGGCGTTCCCGAGGCGGGCGCGGAGTTCCGCGTCATGCTCGACGAGAAGCGCGCCCGCACGCTCGCGGAGCAGACCGCGCAGGAGCGCAAGGAGCAGGAGCTCTCGTCCTCCAAGGCGACGACGCTCGACGCTCTCATGAGCCGCATGGCGGCCGAGGGCAAGCGCGAGCTCAACGTCATCGTGAAGTCCGAGAACCAGGGGACCCTCGAGGCCGTCGTCGCGGCTCTCCAGGAGATCAAGTCCGAGAAGGTGGGCCTCAACGTCATCGGAACGGGCACGGGCAACGTGTCGCTCACGGACGTCAAGTCCGCCGCCGCCGGCAAGGCGATCATCGTCGGCTTCGACATCTCGAACGACTCGGGCGTTCAGCAGCAGGCGCGCCACGACGGCGTGAGGATCAACTCCTTCCGCATCATCTACGAGCTCATCGACCACGTCAAGAACTCGATGCTGGACCTTCTCCCTCCCGAATACAAGGAGGCCATCAAGGGCCACGCCGAGATCAAGGCGATCTACGACATCGGCAAGCTCGGCAAGATTGCCGGCTCCCAGATGCTCGACGGCTCGCTCGTCGCGAAGGAGAAGTTCCGCATTCTCAGGAACCGCCAGCAGATCTGGGACGGAAAGGTCCAGACGCTTCGCCACTTCAAGGACGAGGTCGCGCAGGTCACCGGCCAGCAGGAGTGCGGCGTGTGCTTCGCCGGCTACGAGGACTTCCAGGTCGGCGACATCATCGAGTGCTACGTCCTCGAGGAACTCCCGCGCAGCCTGTAGCTTCCGCCGCCTACGCGCGCGGATGGAACCGCCTGTGGAGCTCGCCGAACCGGCGGGCATCCACGTGCGTGTAGATCTGGGTCGTGCCGATGTCGGCGTGGCCGAGAAGTTCCTGGATCGCCCTTATGTCCGCTCCGTGCTGGAGCATATGCGACGCGAAGCAGTGCCGCAGTACGTGCGGGGAGATGCGCGACTGGTCGATTCCGACCGCTGCGGCGCGCTCACGGATCATCTTGAACACGGCCTGACGGGTGAACGGCTTCTTGAGACGTGTCACGAAGACAGTTGTAACCGAGGGGTCGCCCTTCGTGAACACGTCGCGTGCGGACGCGAAATACTCGTTCAGCGCACGGCCAGCCGCATGGCCGATGGGGACGACGCGCTCCTTCGACCCCTTGCCAAGGACTCGCAGCAGCTCGCCGTCCGCGATTATGTCGTCCGTCGAGAGCGCGCACAGCTCCGACACGCGAAGCCCGCAGCCGTACATGACTTCCAGCATCGCGCGGTCGCGAAGCTCGCGCGGCTCCTTCCCAGAGACGGCGTCGAGCATCTTGAACGTCTCCTCTTCGGACAGCACCTTGGGGAGAGCCTTCGCCTTCTTCGGCGCGTCGATGAGCTCGGCGGGGTTCTTGCGGATGTAGCGCCTCTCCTTGAGGAACTTCAGCCACATCCTTATCGCGGCCATGCGGCGGGCGCGCGTAGTTGATTTCTTCCCGTCTTCGCGCTCCTCGCCGAGGTAGAGGTCGATGTCTTCGCGCGTCACTTCGCGCGACTCCGTCTTCCCACGTTTCTTCAGGAACTCCGAGAAAAAGCGAAGGTCGCGTCCGTACGCGGCGCACGTGTTCTCCGCCATGGACCGCTCGAACCTGAGCGAGCCGAGGAACGTGTCTATGTCAGAGTCGATCAATGAAGTCCTCGATGAGCGCGCGCATCTTCGGTTTGGCGGCTTCGCCTGCGGCGATCACCTCGGTGTGCTCGAGCGGCCTCAGCGCGATGCCGGCGGCGAGGTTCGAGACGAGCGAGAGGCCGGCGAGCTTCATTCCGCACGCCTTGGCGAAGACCGCCTCGGGGACGGTCGACATTCCGACGACGTCTGCGCCCTGCGCCTTGTAGGCGCGTATTTCGGCCGGGGTCTCGTATGCGGGCCCGACGTTGAAGGCGTAGGTTCCGTCCATCACGCGGAGCGAGAGCCTGTTCGCCCCGGCGTGGAGAAGCTCCGCCAGGCGCTTGTTGTAGACCTCCGACATGTCGGGGAAGCGCTCGCCCCAGACCGGGACATGCGCCCCGACTAGGGGGTTGGCGTTGATGAGGTTGATGTGGTCGCGGATGATAACGAAGTCGCCTGGACGTAGCGCGGGGTTGATTCCGCCGGACGCGTTCGTGAGAAGTATGGTCCCGCAGCCCATGCGGCGCAGCATCTCGATCGGCAGAACGACGGGCTCCCAGCCGACGCCCTCGTAGAAGTGGCGTCGTCCGCACCACGCGGCGACGAGCTTGCCTTTGCGCGTGTACAGCACGAACTCCCCTGCGTGGCCCTTGACCGTCGATGCGCCGAGGCCTGGGATGTCGGCGTAGGACGCGCGGAACACAACCTCGTCCATCTCGAGGGCCTCGCCCCATCCGGAGCCTAGGAGTATGCCGAGGTCCGGCGGACGCGAAAAGCATATGTCCGGAAAGTATGCCGCTGACTGGTCGAAGAATGCGAAGTTCATGACGATCACCTCTTTTGTCGTTGTTGTGCATACATTATATCAAATCAGGCGATTAACGGCGGAGAAAATCTAATCTGGAATGCCGCGGCGCTACGGGGTGTTTCGCGAAGGTCTCCCAAACCGTCGGGTCCTGGCGTCGCGACGGCTCTCGCGCTTCAGACAATAAGCCGTGTTCAGCCAGCCGTGCCTCGGCATCTATCACTGGTTGCGTGCTCGGGCAACTCCTACGCCGGCGAGCCAGGACCGCTCCTCTTGTGAGACCTTCGCCTCCACACCCCTCCGCTTTATTCAGAGTATGCTCGCGACCAAATCGCCGCAGTAACGAATCTGCCGTTAGAGTATGATTCCCAAGCGAGCGAAGCCATGAATATAGCGGAGGGCGGGAGGCGAGGGGTCGCACGAGAGGAGCCTGCGGCCCAGCATGACTGCGGTGTATATCATTAACCTCGGTGCACTCATAAGCGTAAGCGACAAGCGGGGAATCTCATAAATAGCTGTGAGTCATGCTGGCGGGGTGCCGCAGGCGACGGTTCGGGCGAGCCCCGCGCCGAGCGCCCGTAGCGCCGCGCTCCGGGCGTTCGTCGGGGCAGCGCCCGAACCGTCAATTGGTGGCAGCCCGCCGACATGGCTCTGCGACCGTCAATTCTACACACCGCTTGTCGCTTACGCTTAGAAGTCCACCGCTGTTTACGAAATGCGCCGCAGCCACGTCGGGCCACCAATTTCCTCTCGTGCGCTTCCCCGCCTCACGCCCTCCGCTTTATTCAGAGTATGCTCGCGACCAAATCGCCGCGGTAACGGAGTTGCCGTTAGAGTATGATTCCCAAGCGAGCGAAGCCATTATTTTAGCGGAGGGCGGGAGGCGCGGGGTGGTTGCGCAGCATGATGAGCGACGGTGAGGAACCTTGAGGGCGACCCGATTTCGTCGCGTCGCCCTTTTTGCCGGGAGGCCCGGCGGCACCGGCAAAAAGGTAAAAGACCGCGAAATCGATGTCGCACCAAGGTTCTGCACCGGGCCTTGCGACAGCAAGGCAGCGAATCACTGGCAAGCAACCATCCCCGCGCCTCGCGCCCGTAGCGCCCTGGTTCCCCCGTTTGGGGGCATTTACTCTATACCCCAAAAGTGGTATACTTAACGGTGTAAAACCGTAGCCAACAGTTACGAAAAGCTGTAAAAGTCTATTGTGTTACAAAGGAAACCGGCCATGATAAACAAAATGAAGTGCATGTTCTCGCGCCTCGCCGCGCAGTTCCTCAAGCCTACCCTCGCTATCCTCGCCGCCTGCATTGTAGGTGGAGCGTGGGCGGATGTGAAATATGTTACAGTTCAGGATGCTTGTGATGACTTTGAAGATAGTAATTCGTACACAGCAAATGTAGAAACAGGTAAATATACCCTGCCGGGGTCATCTGAGATTACGACAGGAGGAGTTAGTCCAACGCTATCTCAGGGTGAGCGAGAGTTGGTTGAAGGTGGAACATCTCATTTTTTGAATGTGACTCGCAATGGACAAAATAATCCTAATGCCTTGATTTATAATTTTCATGAAAAAGTAAAGTCTGCTACAGATTATATCTTAGAGTTTGATGTTTTTATGTCGTCCCCGTACGCAAACAATAGTCCAGGCTCAAGTTACTTGCAAGTAGTAGGAAGGAATGGGGTCTTGTTCTATATTGAACTCACTTATGCCTGGAATACCAATTTGCAGACTGGACGCAAAATATACAAAGGCGACGCCACGGAAATAGGCGAAATTAGTGTAGCGGGGCGTGAGTCTGCTGCTGCGACCTCAGCATATTGGCGTCATTTTGTAATTAAGGGTAATGAGACGTCTGGCATCAAGCTAAGCATACTAGATAGGGATAAGACGACAAGTGTTCTAACGGTTGG
Source organism: Kiritimatiellia bacterium (assembly GCA_016296065.1). GTDB lineage: Bacteria > Verrucomicrobiota > Kiritimatiellia > RFP12 > UBA1067 > UBA1067. Next base: position 13,879 of record JAEDKA010000032.1, on the reverse strand, counting down.
CAACTCCAGTGTTTCTGAGGTAAGTGTATCAGATAGCTTTGATACACCCTCTTTTATTTCTGGACTGTATTACAGGGCCAGTTCCTATAGTTTAAACCATGGTATAGATGATGTAATTCTCAAGGTGCCTGCTGTCGAAGGACAAAATCTAGTGTGGTCTGCTGACAATGCCGATAACACTGATTGGACTGCTGCAGGCGCTTGGACAGAAGGGGGAGTTTCTGGAAAAACATTTGCCAATGGTGACGATGTCACAATTGCAGCTGCGTCGTTTGGTGACGAGGAAACAGACAAAACACTCACAATAAGCACAACGGTTGCACCACTTTCATTTACTGCTGAAATCCCTGAAGGTAAGACGTTTACCATAACAGGAGATGGCGCAATTGTAAATACTGATGCTACGTTTGTCAAGAGCGGCGCAGGTACACTGGAACTTGCAACCGAAGGCAACAGTTTTTCTTCTGTAACATTGAATGCAGGTACCCTTTCATTTGCGGCGAATGCACTCAATAACAGCGCGATCACTGATAACGGAGGTGTTATTAAAATAGATGCTGGCAACAAAAATGTTTATCTTGGAGCTATAACTGGAACAGGTTCTATAGATGTTGATAGTGGCGCCCTACACACAAAGGGTGCAATATCAGCTACTATGGCAATGGATATAGCTTCTGGTGCTACAGTATCGATAGAAGCCACACCAGGAGATTTCAGGCAAACTGATGATGCTCTGAATCTCTCCGGAAATGGTAAGTTCATAGTAACTTCGGGAGCTACCTTCGTTTCCAGCAAGGGAAGTGACAATAATCATCCTCATAATCTGTCAAGGTTTCAAGGTGAAGTCCGCGTAGAAGAGAATTCGACGATTCAAATTTCTGAACGCTCTCGTAGCAATGTCTTGGGAACTGGTAAGTTGACATTGGCTGGTGGAACGATTCGGGGTTCCGGCGGAGGCGCTACCGTAACGGCCGACACGACCTTGGCCAATTCCTCAATGGAGGTGGTTGATGGAACAAGTTCGAGTATCACTGTTGGCAAAGCGAGAATTATCAGCGGTCAAGCCTTGTCTGGGTCTGGATATTTGACGCTGGGTGGTAAAGCGTTTTCGTATCAGGGGTCTGCCGCTAATTTTAACGGCACATTGGATTTTGCGACTCCAACATATTCGCTGCAGCATGGCTTGTTTGCTGTTGCTGCAGGCAGTGAAGCGGCAACATACAAGTTCTCAGGGTCAAATGATGGCAATGGGTATGCAGGAGCGATTTCTGTAGAATCGACAACAGTAGCCGCACCGCTTAAATTGGGTGCTCTTGATATAGCTGCAAATGCTCTTGTTGATATTGTTAATGAAGGTACGTATATTGAGGTTGGAGAGAAAGCGTCAAGTGCGCTCAATGGCGGATTTGGCGGACAGACTGTTAATCTTATCAAGTCGGGTGGTTCTACGATTCTCTCTCTTGGGTCGGGGTTCGTGATGCCATCAGGGTCAACTTTGACAATTTCTGAGGGATCGGTAACGAGCGATATGGACATTACGGCTTTCGCCTCGGTGTCTCTGACAGCAGTCGGGACTTCGCTCGATGTATTGAAAACTGTCACCCTCTCAGATGCGAGCAAGATTACCCAGTCACTTGGCGAAGGCTATGAGATTAAGTTTTCCGAGGGAGAGACTTATAATACCTATGCTCTCGTAGAGGCGTCTTCTGTTGCCGAGGTTGACGGGCAGCCGTACGCGACGCTTCAGGGCGCTGCTGACGCTGCGGCTGAAGGTGCTACGATCACAATGACAGGCTCGACAACCGATAGTGTTTCCCTCAAGCGTGGACAGGTTCTGGTCGTTGGCGATAATTCTTGTGGCACGGTGAGCGGCGCTACACAGTACATTTCCGTTTCCTACAATGAAACGACGAAGAGCTGGACAGCAGTCGAGACGGCGACATGGAAAGGTGGTGCAGGCAACTGGAATCTTGAGTCGAGCTGGAACACCGGTGTTGTTCCGTCGCGCTACACCGAAGTTGTGATCAGCAATGTAGGTGATGACTACATTAATGTGTATCTGACAGCAGGGGCGGAATGCAAGGCGATGAATATTTCCGGGAAGGTGTATTTCTCCCAGGAAAATGCGGCAACAACTGTTCACAACGCCATAGCAATGTATGGTAATATTACTGGCACAGGGACGATTAAACTCGTTCACACTGGTTTTGCGAATTCCTCGGAGGCGGCAATAACGATCGCGCCAGATATTGTGATCGCTGATCCCGGAGTTGATTCGGACTCGTGGATTTCAGGTGGCAACATAACTATGAGCGGTAGCGTTACTGTCGAGCGCAAGTTTGTCATTTGGGGTGCGAATAACACATTTAGTGGAAGCTTGATATTCTCGTCCAACGCGCATCTTGGTTGCTGGGGTGACGGTGTAAAGGGTCTTGTCTTCAACAATGTTTCCATTACATCCGGGGAAGGTGCAAACATTTGGTTGGGCACTGACAAATCCCAGAGTTCTATTTCAGGAACTGGATGCACATTGTCTGGTTCCCTTAGGATAAACACGGACAATGGAACAACCATTTCGGCTCCAGTAACCCTCAACAACAATGCTTCACTGGTAGTAACGGATGGAGGCACTATCTCTTCCGTCGCTGCAGCCAACGCGACGTATCTCGTTGCGGATTCTACTTCGGATGGTCTCAAGACATATACGGCAAATGCAGCCCCCTTGGTTGTCAACAATGTAGGCTATTCGACACTTGCCAATGCATGGAATGCGGCAGGCAATGACAACAACGCGGCGTGGATATACGTGTATGCCAGCCTTCCACAGGAAGACACGGTTAAGATGACGGCCGTCTGGCAGAAGCTCCGTGTTGTCCCTGGCGAGTATAGCATTGATGGTCATGTTCTTCTGGCTTCCACCCTTGAGAATGTCGCCCTGAAGAAGGATGTTGGCGCCGAGATGACAGAGTATACGGCTTATCCAACTGTCAAGGTGACCGTTACTCCGGGGGCGGGGGTTGCTTCAGGCACGATTGAAAATGCAAGCAGCTACATTGAAAAGAGCGATAATGTCTATACGGTTTATTCTGGCGCGCAGGTAACGATTACCTGGACTGCGGCGGAGGGATATGAGTTTGCTGGTGGGGAGACCACGGCAACGACGGATATCTCCCCGACAGAGAATGTCACGCCGGAGTGCCCGACAGCAACGCTCATTCCCACTGGTGATGTCTCCATCTCCGCGCCTACTGTCGGTGAGTATGGCAATGACTTCTCGACGGTCACGGTGACGGCTGAAGTGACCTCTACGTATCCTGCGGCGACGACGATCACCTACACGCTCAAGGCGAACGGGACGGCGATTGCCACGACGACTGCCGCGGGTGACGCGACGTCTGTGACGTTCAATAACGCCAATGTCTCCAGCCTCACTCGCTACGGCAACATCTCTTACACGGTCGAGGCTTCTGGCGACAATGTGACTGCCGCGACTTCTGACGCCACGACGGCGATGTTCGCCGACACCATCGACTGGGTGAATGAGAACTATGAGACGACCACGACGGCTGCTGCGGGCGGCGCGTGGAAGACTGCTGTGACCTACGACGCCACGACGCACAAGGCGGCGGTTGTCGACAACAAGTTCTCGGCCACAAACTGCACGACGGGCGATGTCGTGACGGTGACGATCGACGATGTCGTCTACACGGGCCTGAGCGACCTTACCTCGGCCGATACCGACGCGCAGGGCGCTGTTGCAGTCGGCGGCACCGAGGCGGCGCCCAAGTTCATGCTGCTCACGAAGAAGAACGATACCGTCGGCTGGTACGAGGCGGCGGGCGTCACGCCGGTTCTCGAAACCGGGGTCTACGACATCGTGATGACCTTCGACTACATCAGCAACACCTATAAAGTCACGGTCAATGGCACGCCGCTCACGGTTGGCGATGTCGCGGCCGTTCCTCTCGCAAAGGCGCAGACGAGCGTCAAGGACATCGACTTCCTCGGCGCAGGGTCGCTCGCTGCAATCAACGGCGTTCAGTACGAGGGCAAGATGGCCATCGACCAGAATGGCAGAAAGTATGCCTCTGTCGCCGAGGCGCTTGAAGCCAACGCGAGCGTGAAGGGCGCGGTCATCAAGCTGCTGCATGGCAGCGCGACGACGAGCGCCGAGGGCTGGAACTTCGATAACGAGACAAAGACGTTTGTCAAGAAGGTGATTGGCCTCATATTCCTCGCGTTCTAAGGGAGTGTCCTTCGGCCTGAAGGGCCTCGGACCAAGACGTAACACAAAGGGGGCCTCTCGGCGGTGGTGCCGAGGGGCTTTCTCTTGCCGTGACGCCGCGGTTGGTCGGGCCTCTCGGCGGCGGTGCTGTCGAGGGGCTTTCTCTTGCCCAAGACGTCGCGATAAGGCGGGGCTATCGGCGGCGCTGGCGAGGGCAAGATGCTGCGGTAGGTGTGGCGCTTGGCGGCGGCTTCCTGCTGCGAGGCCCTTCAGGCCGAAGCAGAACTCGCTGCCAATTTGGTATAATAGCGGCCATGAAACGACTTTTGCCACCGGCTGGTCGCGAGGCGGCCGGCCACTACCGGCGCTTCAAGGGCTATGACTACTCGCGAGGCGCGGCCATCTTCATCACATTCGGCGTTGTCGGCCGCGCAAAGCTCTTTGGCCACATCGACGGCGAGGGGCGTCTCGTGCTGTCGCCTGCCGGGCATGCCGCGCTTGCCGCCCTAATGGAAGAGTCGCGCCGTGGCGGCGGCGTTGACCTCATGGCCTTCGTCATAATGCCAGACCACGTGCATCTTCGTCTCTATCTGCACCCAGGGCTCGACAAGCCGCTCGCGAAGCTCGCCCAGTTTGTCACCAACTTCAAGCGGTGGGCAAAGTACAACTGCTCGAAGCTCGGCGTCGCCGTCGAGTGGGAGAAGGGCTATCACGACCGGCTTTGCCTCAGCCGCGAGATCATCGCCCTTGCCGACAAGTACATCGAGAACAACCCGCTCAAGTGGCATTTGATGCACGGCCATCCGCCGCCCCTCGCGGTCGTCGAGCCGCTCTCTCTGCCGCGCATCCCCGGCGACGAGTGGTGGAGCGCCGTCGGCTCTCTTGACCTCGCCGACAGCGAGCGTAAAGTCTGCTCGATAAGGCTGTCGCGGCGAATTCCAGTCGCCGACCATGCCGCAGTCGTGTCGCGGCTCATGACGGCCGTCGACAAGGGCTATGTTCTCGTCGGCACGTTCATCTCGCCGTGCGAGCGCGAGGTGGCGCGCGCTCTCGTCGAGCGCGGGGCGCCGATGATAAGGGCAGTTCCCGACCAGCTGGCGATGGTATACCGCCCCAAGGGCGACGAGCCGCGGCAGTTTGCCGACGGGCGGTTGCTGCTGTTATCGAGAGTTGCCGCGCCAGGCTCGAGCCGCTATGACGCCTGGCACGGCATAAACGACGCCCTCGCCGACTTTGCCACAAGGGGCAGCGGCGTGTCGCTCTATGTGACGTCGGCAAAAGACTTTAGGTTCGGTAGTCCTTCGGCCTGAGTGTCCTTCGGCCTGAAGGGCCTCGGACCAAGACGTAACGCTAAGGGGGCCGGCCTCTCGGTGGTGGTGGCGAGGCGGGGCGCTTGATGGCGGCTTCCTGCTGCGAGGCCCTTTAGGCCGAAGCAGGCCACGATTGAAAAATGCTATTTATTGATTATCATTTGTTATATCATATCATGGGGTTTGGGTGGTAGAATATGTGCAGAAACTAACCGAACCAGGAGAACAACATGGCGACTAAAAAGACGTTCATCAACGACGATTTCCTTCTCACGACCAAGGCGGCGAAGGAGCTCTACCACCGCCACGCGGAGAAGATGCCGATCATCGACTACCACTGCCATCTCCCGCCCGTGGAAATCGCCGACGACAAGCGCTGGACCGACATCGCGCAGGTCTGGCTCGGAGGCGACCACTACAAGTGGCGCCAGATGCGCTCCAACGGGGTCGACGAGCGCTTCTGCACCGGCGACGCGTCGTGGCACGACAAGTTCGTGAAGTTTGCCGAGACGATGGAGCGGCTCGTCCGCAACCCGCTCTTCGACTGGTCGCACCTCGAGCTCGCCCGCTACTTCGGCGTGACCGAGATCCTCAACGCCTCGAGTGCGGAGCGCATCTGGAAGAAGTGCAACGCCAAACTCGCCGGCAAGGGGTTCTCCGCGCGCGGGCTCATGAAGAAGTCGAACGTCAAGGTCGTGTGCACGACCGACGACCCTGTCGACTCGCTCGAGCACCACCTCGCGATCGCGAAGAAGCCGTTCTGGACCCAGATCCGCCCCGCGTGGCGCAGCGACAAGGCTTCCAAGATCGAGAACGTCAAGGCGTGGAACGAGTGGATGGACAAGCTCGCCGCCGCCGCGAAGACGCCGGTGAAGACGATGGACGACTTCCGCGACGCGATGGCGAAGCGCCATGCGTTCTTCGAGAAGGCCGGCTGCGTCGTCTCGGACTACGGCATCACCGAGATCTTCGCCGCGCCCTACACCGAGGCGGAGCTCAAGGCGATCTTCAAGAAGGCGCGCTCCGGCAAGGCCGTGACCGCCGAGGAGGCACTCAAGTTCAAGAGCGCGTGGCTCTTCGAGGGCCTCAGGGCCGACGCGAAATCGAACTGGACGACGCAGCTCCATTACAACTGCCTCAGGGACACGAACACTGCGATGTTCGCGAAGCTCGGACCCGACACCGGCTTCGACTGCATCGGAGATTGGTCCGTCACCGAAAACCTCGCCAAGCTCTTCGACCGGCTCGAGCGCGAGGATTCCCTCCCTCGCTGCATCCTCTACTCCCTCAACCCGAAGGACAACGAGATGCTCGCGACGCTGATGGGCTGCTTCCAGAAGGCCCCCGCGCGCGGGAAGATCCAGCTCGGCGCGGCGTGGTGGTTCCTCGACCAGAAGGACGGCATGCGACGCCAGCTCGACGTCCTCTCGACGCTCGGCTGCCTCGGCAACTTCGTCGGAATGCTCACCGACTCGCGCTCGTTCCTCAGCTACACGCGCCACGAGTACTTCCGCCGCCTCCTCTGCCAGAAGCTCGGCGAGGAAGTCGAGAAGGGCGAGATCCCGAACGACCTCAAGTGGCTTGGGTCTATCGTCGAGGACATCTCGTTCAACAACGCCAACCGCTATTTCGGGTTCGAAGCATGATCATCAATCCGAAGGACAACGTCGAGATTCGCAAGGACGGACACAAGTACGCGCTTCGCGACATCGCCGAGGGCGAGAACGTCATCAAGTACGGCATGCCCATCGGACACGCCACGTGCGCCATAAAGAAGGGCGAGCACGTTCACGTCCACAACGTTAAGACGAACCTCGGCGAAGTGCTCGAGTACCGCTACGAGCCCGACGAGGCGGCGATCGCCGGATGGAAGACGGTCGAGCCGAAGGAGACGTTCCTCGGCTACCGCCATCCCGACGGGCGCGTCGGAATACGCAACGACATCTGGGTGATACCGCTCGTCGGCTGCGTCAACCGCCTCGCCGAGCGCCTCGCCGCCTCGTGCGGCGGCCTCGCGCTTACCCATCCCTACGGCTGCTCGCAGCTCGGCAAGGACCACGAGACGACGGCAAACATGCTCGCGCAGTTCTGCCGCCATCCGAACGCCGGCGGCGTCTTGGCCGTCTCGCTCGGCTGCGAGAACAACACGCTGGAGTCGTTCAAAGGGCGACTCGGGCTCGCGCCGGAGGATCAGGACGGGTCGAAGATCGGGCTGAACATTCGATTCCTCAAGGCGCAGGACCCTGGCGATGAATACGAGAAGGGCCTCGCGCTTATCAAGGAGCTCGACGCGGCGCGTCCGAAGGAGCGCGTCCCCGTTTCGGTCTCTGAACTCGTTGTCGGCTTGAAGTGCGGCGGCTCGGACGGCTTCTCGGGCCTCACGGCGAATCCGCTCGTCGGGCGCTTCAGCGACTGGCTCGCGGCTCGCGGCGGCGCGACGGTGCTCACCGAGGTGCCGGAGATGTTCGGCGCGGAGACGCTTCTCATGAAGCGCTGCCGCACGCGCAGCGTCTTCGACAAGTGCGTCAAGATGATCAACGACTTCAAGGACTACTACACGTCGCACAACCAGGTCTGCTACGAGAACCCCTCGCCCGGCAACAAGGCCGGCGGAATCACCACGCTGGAGGACAAGTCACTCGGCTGCGTCCAGAAGGGCGGCTCCTCGCCCGTCGAGGACGTTCTGCTCTACGGCGAGAGCGTGAAGGCTCACGGACTTTCGCTGATGACGGGCCCGGGCAATGACCTCGTCGCGTCTACGGTCCTCGCGGCGGCGGGATGCCACCTCATCCTCTTCACCACCGGACGCGGCACGCCGTTCGGGTGTGTCGTGCCGACGATGAAGGTCGCGACGAACGACACGCTGGCGGCGAACAAGCCGAACTGGATCGACTGGAACGCGATGGCGAATCCCGACGTGGAGGAATTCGCGAAGAAGGTCCTCGCCGTCGCCTCGGGCGAAAAGGCGAAGAACGAGATATCCGGCGCGCAGGGCATCGCCATCTTCAAGGACGGCGTCACGCTGTAGCGCAGGTCGGCGTCCACCCTGCGGAAGAATATGATATAATAGTCCGCAGGGATGGATGTTACGCGCAGAGAGTTCATAGTGGCCTCGGCGGCGTTCGCCGCAGGGGCGGCGGATGGCGCGCGCGCAACCATTCCCGAAACAGGCACTGCAATACGAAAGGAAGGTAGCGGAATGCTCAAGGGGATATCTCCGGTCGTCTCGCCGGATCTGCTCAAGACGCTGGCCGAAATGGGCCATGGCGACGAAATCGTGATTTCTGACGCCCATTTCCCGGGCCATACATTCAATTCGCGCACGCTTCGCGCCGACGGACTCGGCGCCGACGCGCTTCTCGCCGGCATCATCCCGCTCTTCGAGCTTGACGCCTACGCGACGCCCGTCATCATGATGGCGCCTGTGCCGGGCGACACGCTGGATCCGTCCGTTGAGGCCAAGTACCGCAAGGCCCTCAAGTACGACGGCAAGATCGAGCAGATGGAGCGCTATGCGTTCTACGAGCGCGCGAAGAAGGCCTACGCCGTCGTCGTTTCGGGAGAGACGGCGAAGTACGGGAACATCATCCTCAAGAAGGGCGTGACGCCGGTCGCCTGAAATGCGCAAGGCCAGGCCAAACGCGGTAGAGCGGCTAGAGAGCTACCTCGTCAAGCTCATCCAGGAGCGTGGCGCGGACCTCGACCAGCCGTTCTCGGTGCGGATGCTTCTCGCGTTCCTAAAGTTCGCGAGCTGCATCTTCGCTGCCGCCGTGGCCGTGCGCTACTTCCTGTACCGCACGGGCCTCAAGCGGCGCTACCCGCTCGGCATACAGGTGATCTCGATCGGGAACGTGACGGCCGGCGGAACCGGCAAGACCCCGGTCACCGAAATCTTCGCGAGGACTCTCGCCGCCGAGGGGCGCAAGGTCGCGATCCTCTCGCGCGGATACCGCCGCAAGGAGGCGCCGTGGTGGGTGCGTATGTTCACCCAGGTCGTCACGAAGCCTCTCGTGGTCTCCGACGGAAAGCACGTCCTCCTCGATTCCGCCACGGGCGGAGACGAGCCGTACATGCTCGCGTCCAACCTGCCGGGCGTCGCCGTTGTAGTCGACCGCGATCGCGTCAAGGCCGGGCGCTACGCGATCAAGCGGCTCGGATGCGACACGCTCATTCTTGACGACGGTTTCCAGTACCAGAAGCTGAAGCACTCGATCGAGGTGGTGCTTGTCGATGCGACGAATCCGTTCGGCAACGGACAGATGCTCCCACGCGGCGTCCTGCGCGAGCCGGTGCGCCATCTGAAGCGCGCGGACATCATCTTCCTCACCAAGTGCCGCGGCGACGTCTCGGCCGTTCGCGACGAGGTCAGGAAGTACAACAGCAAGGCCGAGATAGTCGAGTGCAACCACGCGCCGAAGGTCCTCAAGGACGTCTGGAGCCGCGAGGAGTACCCGCTCTCCTGGCTTGAGGGCAAGACGACCTGCACGCTCTCCGGCATCGCGTCGCCGAAGGGCTTCGAGAACTCGCTGCGCCACCTCGGCGCGAAGGTCGTCTGGTGCGAGCGCTACGCCGACCACCACCGCTACGACTCGTCCGAAATCCTCTACGCCCTCAACCGCACGGCCGACATGGGCGCGGACGCGCTCGTCACCACCGAGAAGGACGCGGTGCGCTTCCCGCGCTTCGAGACGACGCCCGTGAAGTGCCTCTACCTGCGCATCGCGATCGAGATACTCTCGGGACGCGAGAGCTTCGACCAGATCATCAACCGCATCTGCTTCAGGAAGAGCGACGAGCGGCGTCAGTAGCCCATGCTGAAGATAAGTGTCATAAGCGTGCAGCCGAAGATGTTCGAGGGCTTCCTGACGGAGTCCATCGTCGCGCGCGCCGTGAAGAAGGGCGCGTGCGAGATAGACATCGTCGACCTTAGGGAGTTCGGCGAGGGCCGCTGGCGCAAGGTGGACGACAAGCCGTACGGGGGCGGACCCGGCATGCTCATGAAGTGCGGCCCCTGGTTCGCGGCGGTGGAGAGCGTGCTTGGGGATCGGACCGCCGATGGCGGAGACCGCAAGACGCGCGTCGTGATGACCTCCCCTGCAGGGCGCAAGTTCACCCAGCGCGACGCCGAGGAGCTCGCGCAAGCGGAGCACGTCGTGTTCATGTGCGGACACTACGAGGGCTTCGACGCGCGCATCGAGACGCTCGCGACCGACCTCTTCTCCGTCGGCGACTTCGTGATGACGGGCGGCGAGCTCGCCGCGGCCGCGATGGTGGACGCGACGGTGCGGCTCATCCCGGGAGTGCTCGGCGGAGGGCCCGCCGCGACGGCGTCGGAGAGCTTCGGACGCGACGGACTCCTCGAGGCGCCGCAGTACACCAAGCCGCCGGAGTTCCGCGGGATGAAGGTCCCCGAAGTCCTGCTCTCGGGCGACCACGCGAAGATCGAGTCGTGGAAGAAGTCCGAGGCGCGCCGCCTCACCGAACTGCGCCGCCCCGACCTGTAGACCTTTGAACCCTTGAACCCTTGATCTTTTGAACCATGCTAAGCTCACTTCTAGTCGCCGTGACGATCGTCGCCCACGAGCCGGGGTACTATACGTCGCTCGCAAACCACATCTCGCGCTGGCTGCGCGGACAGGACGTCGCTTCAGAAGTCGTCACGCCTGCGCAGATGCAGGGCGCGCTTGCGCGCGAGAAGATCGCGTTCCTCGTCGGCTTCGAATCTCCTTCCGCCTCCGAGATGAAGACCCTGCGCGACTACTCCGCGCGCGGCGGAAAGCTCGTCGTGTTCCACTCCGCCTCTCCCCAGCTCGGCGAGCTGATGGGCGTGAAGCCCGTCGGATACAAGGCCGCGGCGTATCCGGGGCAGTGGAGCCGCATGAACTTCGCGTCGAAGACTCCGCCGGGCCTGCCGACCTCGATCCTCCAGACGTCGTCCGTCCTCCAGCGCGCCGTCCCGATAAAGGGCCGCTCCCAGGTGATGGCAACGTGGGTGGACCGCAACGGAAAGTCCACGGGCGACGCGGCGTGGCTCTCGTCCCCGCAGGGGTGGTGGATGACTCACGTCCTCCTTGCGGACGGAGACGAGGCGCTCAAGGCGCGGCTCTGTGCGGCGCTCGCGGGCGGGGCGGATCCGAAGCTGTGGAGCCCCGCGAAGGCCGCGGCGAAGGCGGACGCCGAGTTCAAGGCGATGAGGGCGTATGCGGCGAAGCAGGTTCCGAGAAAGGGCGAGATACACGCGGTGTGGGACCACTCCGGGTGCGGACTCTATCCGGGCGACTGGGCGAAGACGATGAAGGTGCTGCGCGAAGGGCACGTCACGGACCTCTTCGTGAACGTCGCTGGAGCGGGCTTCGCGCACTATGCGTCCGACGTCCTCCCGCGCTCGAAGACGTTCCGCGACGAGGGAGACCAGCTGCGCGCGTGCCTCGCGGCGGCGCGCGGAACTGGCATCAGGGTCCACGCGTGGATCCTCTGCTTCTCCGCGACGCGCGCCTCGCCGGAGCAGATGGCGCTTTTCGAGAAGAAGGGCTGGCGGCTCAAGAACCAGTCGGGCAAGCTCACGGAGTACCTCGACCCGTCGAACCCCGCGGTCCGCGCGCACGTCCTTGCGGCGATAGATGAGATGCAGAGGAAATACGCTGTCGACGGGATCCACCTCGACTTCGTGAGGTGGGGCGACTCCGCCGTTAAGCCGCGCGGCGCGGCGGACGCGGTGTCGCGCTTCGTGGCGGACGCGCGGCGGCGCGTGGCGCGTCCGAAGTGGCTCACCGCGGCGGTCTACGGGAAGTATCCGCTGTGCATCACGACAGTCGGGCAGGACTGGAAGGGATGGCTCGACGCGCGGATTGTCGACTACATTGTCCCGATGAACTACACGGAGGATCCGAAGTTCTTCCAGGAGCTCCTCGCCGACCAGTCGGACACGCGCTCGCACGCGCAGCGCACGATCGTCGGAATCGGCGTCACTGCGAACGAATCGCGCCTCGACGCGCGCAAGGTGATCGACCAGGTGAACATGACGCGCAGGCGCGGCTTTGCCGGTAACGCGCTCTTCGACCTCGACACGACGCTCCAGAAGCAGATACTTCCGTACCTGCGGCTCGGGATGTGGTGAGTCGGCGCACGGAGGCGTCCGATTTTTGGTATAATTTAAAGATATGCGAATTCTCACAAGATACGTATTCCGCGAATTTCTCGTTCCGCTCTTCTACTGCCTGTGCGGATTCGCGTCCATTTACGTTCTTTTCGAGCTTTTCGGGTCGTTTTCGCGCATGGCGGAGGCTAAGCCGCCGTTTCTGCAGATAGTGAAGTACTTCTGCGCGTACCTCGCTCCGTTCTTCCAGTACCTCGCGCCGGCGGCGCTCATGCTTGCGACGCTGTACACGATGTGGACGTTCTGCCGGCATTCCGAGATAATCGCGATGAGGGCGAACGGAATCGGCTTCTTCACGATCGTGAAGCCGCTTCTCGTGGTCGCGTGCGCGATGGCGCTTTTCGTCGCATGGGTGAACGAGAGCTATGTCCCGCGCTATGCGCAGTGGGCGAAGCAGCTGCGCAACGCGCGCTTTGAGATGCAGAAGGTCGCCAAGGCGGACAACATTGTGTTCCGCAACGCGAAGGCCGACCGCACGTGGACGATCGACGAGATGGCCGGGGCATCTGGGGAGCATCTAAAGTCCGTGAAGGTCACGGTCGACCGCGTGGAAGGGGCTCGCCTAATGAACGTGACGGCGGAAAGGGCGGACTACCTCGACGGCGAGTGGTGGTTTACGAACGCGCAGGTGCAGCACTTTGACTCGCAGGGGCGCGAGGTCGCCTCTCCCACGCCGGAGCTGGACGCGCTTGCGTTCCGGCCGTTCCCGCAGTTCAAGGAGCGCCCGAGCGACTTCATCGCCCAGAACCGCGACTGGGCGTACAACTCCGTGCGGGACCGCATGAGGTACATTCGCCACCATCCCGACCTCTCCGACAAGATGGTCCGCAAGTACCGCTACGACGTCTGGGCGCAGATAATGGCGCCGTTCGCGTGCATAGTCATCACGCTGTTCGCGATTCCTGCGGGAATCGCCTCCGGGCGGCAGAGCGTCTTCAAGGGCATCGTCGGCGCGCTCGTCATGTTCTTCGCGTTCTACGCGCTCGTGATAGGCGGCATGGTCGGAGCGGACATCGGCTTCATTCCGGCCGTCCCCGCGGCGGTTCTGCCTCATCTTCTCTTCCTCGGCGTCGGCGTGTGGCTCTTCCGCCGCCAGCGGTAGTAGGGTGCAACGAGACATTTATGTAGTGCCCAACGTCGCTGCATAGTCTATGTTGTCATGTTTTGCGCTTCGCGGGACCACGAATC
>JAEDKA010000031.1 GCA_016296065.1 Kiritimatiellia bacterium | reverse complement strand
ATGCTACATGTGTCCATCTGACGTTGCAATAGCGCATCTGACTTTTCAATTCACACTTCAGAAAATCTGCGGCAACATGAGTGCCGCAGATTTGGTATAATATTCAGAAATGCAGAAAAAGGACAGAGTCGCGCCACATGTCGCGGTGTTGCCGAAGAGCGGAATCAGGAAGTTCTTCGACATTGTCGCGCAGTCGAAGGACATTGTCTCCCTCGGTGTGGGGGAGCCCGATTTCGACACGCCCTGGCACATCTCAAGGGCTGCGGTGACGTGCCTGGAGAACGGCGGCACGCACTACACGTCCAATCTGGGCACGCCAGAGCTCAGGCAGGCTATCTGCCGCTATCTCGACCGCCGCTTCGGCGCGTCCTTCGAGTGGAAGAACGAGGTGCTCGTGACCGTCGGCGTTTCGGAGGCTATAGACCTCGCTATACGCGCCATATGCTCTCCGGGCGACGAGGTGCTCTACCACGAACCGTGCTTCGTTTCGTACGCCCCGACGATCCGCCTCGCGCACGCGACCCCCGTGTGCGTCGAGACGCGCGTGGAGGACGAGTTCCGCCTTACCGTCGAGGCGCTTGAGCAAAAGGTCACCCCGAAGACGAAGGCGGTTCTCCTCAACTTTCCGTGCAATCCGACGGGAGCGACGCTTTCGCGGTCCGACATGGCGGACATCCTCGCGTTCTGCGAGCGCCACGACCTTCTGCTCCTCGCGGACGAGGTGTACTCCGAACTGGTGTACGACGGCGACGCGGAGCGGAAGCTCGACTCCTTCGCCGCGTTCCCTGAGCACAGGGAGAGGGTGATTCTCCTCAACGGATTCTCCAAGTCCTGGGCGATGACGGGCTTCCGCCTCGGATACGCGTGCGGTCCCTCGGACGTCATCGACGCGATGATGAAGATACACCAGTACGGGATCATGTCCGCCCCGACGCTCTCCCAGGCGGCGGGCGTCGAGGCGATGGACCACGGTGACAAGGATGTCGACAGGATGCGCCGCGAATACAAAAAGCGGCGCGACTACCTTGTTCCGGCGCTCAATGCGCTCGGACTCAGGACGCTCATGCCGAAGGGCGCGTTCTACCTTTTCGTGGATGTCAGGCAGACAGGTCTTTCCGACGAGGAATTCGCGCTGAGGCTCCTTAAGGAGCACGGCGTCGCGTGCGTCCCAGGCAGCGCCTTCGGCGCATGCGGGACTGGCTTCGTCCGCATGAGCTACGCGACTTCCCTCGAGAAAATCAAAGTCGCGGTCGAGCGCATCTCGAAGATGCTCGCCTGAGCGGTAAACCGCGCGTCCCACAGCTTCATATGAAATCAGCAAGAATACAGCAGTTCACGTCCGGCGCAAGCCTTGCGACGCTGGGCAACGGACTCCGCGTCGTGCTCGTTCCGTGCGAGGCGGAGAGCATTGCGGTCGGGCTCTTCGTCGAAAGCGGATCCCGCCACGAGACGGAGAAGACGGCCGGAATATCCCACTTCATCGAGCACATGCTCTTCAAGGGAACGCCGAAGAGGAGTCCGCTCGACATAACGCGCGCCATCGAAGGCCGCGGCGGCAACTTCAACGCGATGACCGGCGAGGAGTCGACGTGCTACTTCGCGCACATGCCGGACGACTACCTCCCCGAGGCGGTAGACATCCTTTCCGACATGTACCTGCGCGCGACGATCCCCGACGACGAGTTCGAGCGCGAGAAGCAGATCATCCTCGAGGAGATCAAGATGTACGAGGATGAGCCGGACTCAGTCGCGATGGAAAACCTCCAGCGCGCGCTGTTCCCCGAGTCGCGCCTCGGCGCGCCCGTCGCGGGAAGCGCGAAGTCTCTCGTCCCCATGAAGCCGACGGACCTAAGGCGCTACATGAAGTCCCACTACAGGGCCGACAACACAGTCGCCGTCATAGTGGGCCGCTTCGACCCTGGAAGGGCGCTCCGCCTCGTCGAGAAGGCTTTTTCCTCGCTCAAGGCGGCGCGCGGCAGATGTGCCGCGGAGGGCAAGGCGTCCTTCGGGCGCGTGGTGCCGTCCGTGACGAAGGAGAAGGACGTGCAGCAGACGCAGATCGCGCTCGGATACCGCACCTTCGGCGTGGGCGACCCCAGGAAGTACTCCGCCACAGTCATGGACGCCGTTCTCGGACGCGGCATGTCCTCGCGCCTTTTCCAGGAGGTGCGCGAGAAGCGCGGACTTAGCTACGACATCTCGTCGCGCATGCAGTTCTTCCGCGACGCCGGAATGTTCGTCGTCGCGGCGGGCGTAGATTCCTCTAAGGCCGAGAAGACGCTTTCGGTCGTCGACCGCGAGCTCGCCAAGATTTGCGAGCGCGGCGTATCCGCCGCGGAACTGGAGCGGACCAAGGAGTTCCTCGTCGGGAACTTCCGCCTGTCGCACGAGAAGGTGACGTCAAAGCTGTTCTTCTACGGGGCTACGATGCTTTCATACGGAAGGCTCGTCACTCCCGCCGAGCAGGTCGCCGGGATAAAGGCCGTGACGAAGGAGGACATCAAGTCCGTCGCGCGCGCCATATTCAGAAAGAGCGCGCGGTGCGTGAGCTTCGTCGTTCCGAAATAATCCGCCTTCCGCATCAGGAACATCCGCCCGCGTGCACACCTAACTACCTAACCACCTAACCATTTAACCACCTAACCATTCTAATGACACCAGAGATACTTAGCAGGATGGTGACCGAGGTCGGGGCCGCCCCGAACCAGATCGCCGCAGTCGAGAAGCTTCTTGCAGACGGAAACACCATACCCTTCATCGCGCGCTACCGCAAAGAGGCGCACGGAAACCTTGACGAGGTTGCAATCGGAAAGATCAAGGACCGTCTCGAGTACTACAGCGAGCTCGAGGCCCGCAAGGAGACGATACTCAAGTCCATCGACGAGCAGGGCAAGCTCACGGACGAGCTGCGCGCCGCGATTGCCGGTTGCTTCGTCAAGTCCCGTCTTGAGGACATTTACCAGCCTTACAAGCCAAAGCGCCGCACGCGTGCGCAGGTTGCGAAGGAGAAGGGCTACGAGCCGCTCGCGGACGCGATGTGGGAGGAGGCGGAGCTTCTCTGGAACGGCGCGGAGCCGACGGACGAGGATCTGCAGTATGCGCGCGACATAGTGGCGGAGCGCATCGCCGACATGGCGGACGTGCGCGGACTCGTCCGCAACGAGTTCGCGCGCCACTCGCGTGTGAAGAGCGAAGTCGCGAGCCCGGCGCCGAAGGAGCCGACGAAGTTCGAGCAGTACTACGACTACGAGGAGTCGATCGCGACGATTCCCTCGCACCGCTACCTCGCCATCAGGCGCGGACAGAAGGAGGGCGTCTTGTGGGTGAAGCTCGTCATCGACGAGGACACGATGGTCAACGCGATACTCGACGTCATCAAGAAGGATTCCGACCAGATCGCCCTTGCCGCGCGAGACGCGTACAAGCGCCTGCTCGCGCCGTCGTGCGAGGTGGACGTCACGGTTGACAAGAAGAACGAGGCCGACCGCGCGGCGGTCGAGGTGTTCGCGGAAAACCTGCGTCATCTTCTACTCGCCTCTCCGCTCGGAGAGAAGGCCGTCCTTGCGATCGACCCCGGCATCCGCACGGGATGCAAGGTCGCGATGATGGACGCGACGGGCAAGTACCTCGGCAAGACCGTCATCTTTCCGCAGCAGAATCCGCTTGAGGCGGCGAAGACCGTCGCGCTCATCGTCGCGAAGTACCGTCCGGAGGCGATTGCCGTCGGCAACGGAACTGCCGGACGCGAGACGGAGGCCTTCGTGCGCGAGACGCTAAAGAAGCTGCACGCGCAGCATCCGGAGATTCCGACGCCGATAGTCGTCTCCGTGAGCGAGGCTGGAGCGTCGGTGTATTCGGCGTCCGAGATAGCGCGCAAGGAGTTCCCGGACCTCGACCTAACGGTGCGCGGCGCAATATCGATTGGAAGGCGTCTGCAGGATCCGCTCGCGGAACTCGTCAAGGTCGACCCGAAGGCGATCGGCGTCGGACAGTACCAGCACGACGTCTCGCAGACGATGCTCGGCGCGAAGCTGGACGAGGTCGTCGTCTCGTGCGTGAACGGCGTCGGCGTGGAGCTCAACACGGCTTCCGCTCCGCTTCTCGAGCGCGTCTCGGGAATCACTCCGTCGCTTGCGGCCAACATCGTCGCGTGGCGCAATGAGAACGGAAAGTTCACGTCGCGTTCGGAGCTGAAGAAAGTGAAGGGGCTTGGCGAGAAGGCGTTCGAGCAGTGCGCGGGCTTCCTTCGCATACGCGGCGCGGCGAATCCGCTCGATTCGTCGGCGGTGCATCCCGAGCGCTACGAGCTCGTCGGGCGGATGGCGTCCGACATGGGGCTCTCGGTGGGCGAGCTCGTCGGCAACAGCTCGGCCGCAAAAAAGATCGACTTGAGGCGCTACATCACGAACGAAGTCGGCGAGCCGACGCTGAAGGACATCGTCAGCGAGCTCGTGAAGCCGGGACGCGATCCGCGCGCCGTCTTCGAGCCGCCGAAGTTCCGCGAGGACGTGACGAAGATCGAGGACGTAAAGGAGGGCATGAAGCTCGAGGGCGTCGTTACGAACGTGACGGCGTTCGGTGCGTTCGTAGACATCGGCGTGCATCAGGACGGACTCGTCCACCTTTCGGAGCTTTCCGACAACTACGTGTCCGATCCGGCGTCCGTGGTGAAGGCGGGCGACAGGCTTCAGGTGACTGTCATAGGCGTCGACCGCGCGAGGGGGCGCATAGCGCTCTCGGCGAAGTCGAATCCTGTGATCGGCGGAGCCGGCGTCGGCGCGGCCGCGGGAGGCGCCCCCGGCGGTGCGCGGCGGGAGCGCCGCGGGCCGCGCACGTCGTTCGGTCCGTCGAACGGCGGAGGTGGATTCTCATGCAATCCCTTTGCAGGGCTGTGATTTTTTGGTAATATATTTGCGAAACTTGAGACCGACCGTACAACGGAAGGTTGAACAACACAAGGAGGTACCGAGCAGATGAAAAGAATCATTGCGGCCGCGCTTGGCGCGGCGATGCTGTGCGGATGCGTCGCGACGAACGTTCCGCCGCAGGACAGACGCGTCACGATCGCCGAGGATCTCGGCACGAGCGTGTGCATAACGGACATCCGCTGCACGAAGGGCGCGTCGGACTTCTACACATTCCAGGCGAACATGGTGAACACGACGTCGAGCGAGATAGCCGTCGACTGGAAGGTCGTGTGGCTCGACGCCGACGGCGTCGCCATTGATTCCGTCGTCTCGAACTGGAGCTCGCGCATGCTGCATCCGCACGAGATATGCGCGCTCAAGGGCACTGCGCCGCGCGCCGACGCAGTCGACATGCTGTTCTACACAAGGAGGGCCAGAAGATGAGAAAACTGACATTCGCGATCATTCTTGGTGCGTTCGCAGCGGCGGGCGCGACGGCGGCCGGATTCGTGGCCGGACAGGGAATGGCAAACGACCTCGCGACCGGCGAGAACGAGCGTGACGTTACGTTCATCCAGCGCGGAGGCGGAAACGACTACGGGTGGCGCTCGTACGACACCGTTATCGGCGTGACGGTCCTGCCGTGGTCGATTCCGAACGAGGAGAGCAGCGTCTACGGCGTGAGGCTCAACTTCGGATGGGGCGCGTTCGTAGACATGTTCGGACTCGACTCGGGTCTCTTCTCGTACACGAAGCGTGACTTCGGCGGAATCTCCCCGACGATCTTCGGCAACTACGTCGGGGGGACGATGAAGGGACTCCAGGTCGGCGTCGTCAATGCGGTCGAGGGCAGCGCGTACGGACTCCAGGTCGGTGCCGTAAACTTCGCGCAGGACCTGCATGGCGTTCAGATCGGCGTCCTCAACTTCAACGGAACCGGCGTCGCGTGCCTGCCAATCATCAACGCTGGATTCTGAAGGCAGGAACAGTGATAGTGAAAAACTGAACAGCCATAAAGGAAACACATGATGAATAAGCTAGTTTACTGTGCAATCATTCTTTCGTCCGTCTTTGCCACCGGCTGTGCGACCGAGAGGTCGCGCCGCATCGTGGATGGCGAGGACACCGAGGTGACTGCGGGATTCGCTGAGGCGGACCTTCGCATCGTCGTCTCAAAGGCGATCCAGGACATCGACCGCGCGTCGGTGCGATATGCGAAGCCCGGCGCACGACGCATCGTTAACGTCAAACCGTTCACCGTTGACACTACGGCTCGCGGCTCGCAGGCCGGCTATCTCGCCGAATCGCTCAAGCTCTACTTCGAGGAAGAGCTGATGAACGGCGAGAAGTTCATCGTCTACAACGAGGACTTCGCCGCGCAGACCGGCACTGCGGCCGTCAGGCCCGAGTTCATCCTCACCGGCAAGCTGCTCGAGCAGAACGTTCGCCGCGACAACGGCAACTTCTACAAGGAGAACGCGCTGCTCATCAAGCTCACAGACGTAGGGACCGGACTTGACTTCTGGCAGAAGCGCGTGCCTCTCCAGAAGGCGGTCGACAAGACGAACGTGATGAACTGATTTTGGAAGGCGGTGTCCAAATGAAATCCAGAATCCTTCTCGCGGCCGCGGCGCTTGCCTTCGTCGCGTCCGCACAGGAAGCGCAGAACGAGCCCGAGCCTCCGGCGCAGGCTCCGCAGAAGCGCGAGGTAAGGCTCGCGGTCTGCGCGTTCGGCACGGCAGAGACGATGACTCCCATCGAGGACTGGCTCGGCAAGACGATCCATCCGGGACAGTACGCCGCGGGGCTTCCGTCCCTGCCGCAGCTCGGCGAGAACAAGGAGCACAACGCCGGGTCCGTCGAAATCGCATGGTCTACGCGAAAGCTCGAGGTGACGAGCGAGACGGACATGATCCAGGCCGAGAACCAGCGCAACCGCAAGCTGCTAAACGACATTCGGCTGAAGGTCCTGAACGATCCGTCGCGCCGCTATGTTCCGCTTGCCGTCGGATATCTCGAGTCCGCCCTCTTTTCCGCGTCGAAGGGTGCGATCAAGATGGTCGACCTCGAGAAGGCGGACGTCGCAACGCGCCTCATCACGGTCTCTCTTGGCGACCGCGAGGAGGACTCGAAGGTTGTCGACGTCAATGATTCCGGTGCGAAGGCGGGCGTTCGCGTGTTCCGCCAGCCGTACGTCGGCAAGGTGCGCGATCTCGACGGAAACATCCTGCTCGCGTTCGACGGCGTCGGCGAGTGTTCTGAGACGGCCAACAGCGTCGTCTCCACGACGACAGCAGATCCGCAGCGCAAGCTGATCGAGGACGTCTGCCGCCAGATCGCCGCGAAGATTGTCGAGGCGTGCGGAGGCGAGGTCGGCATTGACGCCGCCGCTGCCGCAGCTTCCATCTCGCCGCGCGGAAACGCCAAGACCAAGTGGCTCGTCCTCGACAAGATGACGTTCCAGGCCGGCGTCGACCGCCAGGCGTTCGACGGCATCGACAAGCTCCTGCTCACGAAACTCGTGCAGGCGAAGAAGTACAAGTGCCTCGACCGCGGCATGTACGCCGCGGCTGCGCGCGAGGAAGGCTTCGGAGGAAAGGCCGAGCTCGTTCCCGCCGGCTACGCCATGAGCGGAGAGGTCGTGCAGCTCGTCAAGAGCGGCAAGTCCCGCGCGATCGCCGGCACGGCGAAGGATGAGTACATCGCCACGGTGTCGATCCGCGCAAACGACCTTCGCACCCAGCAGCCGTACGAGGCGGAGACGCTGCGCGTCGCCGCGTACTGCCAGACGCCGAAGGACATGCTTGTGCACGTCGCGAAGCGCGTCGCGCTCGCAATTCTCATGCGGGACTATCCGATGTACGTGATGGACGCAGACGAAGACGACGGACAGCTCACGCTCAGCTACGGTGCCGATTTCCTCGAGGTCGGCGAGCAGTACGAGATCCGCCGCCGCAAGGCCATTGTCGACGACGATACCGACGAAACGGTCTACAAGGAGAAGACCGTCGGCGTCTGCGAGGTGAAGGACGTTGGCAAGAACACGTCGTCGGCCGAGCTCGTCTGGGGCAAGGCTCGCGTCAAGGACTGGCTTAGGTTCCACGAGAGCGACGAAGGCGCGGCGCCACCTATGGCGGCAGAGGTCGTTGCGCCCGCTCCGCGTGAAATCGCGGCGCGTCCGCTTCCGGCGAAGAAGCCGCGCATCGCCGTGGCCCCGTTCATCACGAAGTCGCAGACCGTCAGCGTGTGGGGCAACACCCTCGACGCGCGCAACTGGCTCGACACGCTCATCGACCACCTCAGCATCCAGCTGACGCAGACGGGGAGCTTCCGCACGCTTGACCGCTCGTTCGGACCGGAAATCGACCGCGAACTCGACCGCATCGTGAAGGATCCCAACGCGAGCCCGAACGACGTGTGCCGCCTTTCGCAGAAGCTTGCGACGGACTATCTTGTCGTCGCGGAGGTAATGTTCTCCGACGTCGCCTCTCCCGGCAAGGACTACGTGACGGGCCTTCCGCTTCCGCCGCCTTCCGCGCAGTTCGCCGAGATCAGGTTCCGCTGCGTGCACGCGCCTACGACCGAGATCGTCGTTTCGGACATCGTGCGCGTCGATTCGCAGGGCTTCTACGGGACGCCCGAGATATTCACCTCCGGTTCGACGGAGTGGGCCGCGGCGAACGTCGCATCCATCATCCAGTCGAAGATCGACCCCGCGGGATTCTCCCGCAGGCAGGAGGAGATAAGGGCCGCGGCGGCCGCAGCGGCGGCTGCGGAGCAGGCTCCGGCGGCTCCCGCCCCGACTCAGGGAATCAACCTCGGTTTCTGACATGCGCGCGGAGTCTGCATCATCCGCCGTCCGCCTTGCGGCAGCAGCATTGCTTGCCGCCGTCGCTGGATGCCGCACGGTGGACGACGTGATATGCGACTACCGCGGCAGGCTGGCCCGCGGCGAATACGCCGCGGCCGCCGCCGAGCCGACCGAGCTGGCCGCGAAGCCGAACGAGGACACGCTTCTCTGGACGCTGATGTCGGCGCAGGCGCGAAACCTCGCCGGGGAGACCGACCGTGCCATCGCCGACTTCGACGTCGCAGAAGACCTCATGATCGAGAACGACCGGACTTCCGTGTTCTCGAGAAGCGTCGACACCGCGTACGCGATGATGCTCAACGACAGGTACTTTCCGTACGACGGCGGCGGGCAGGACCGCATCTTCGCGTGCATGTACAAGGCGATCGGCTACGCGTCGAAGGGCGACATGGCCGCGGCGCGCACGGAGTTCAACCGGGCGGCGCAGCATCAGGAGAACTGGCTGTACGAGCGCAGGAAGTACCTCGCGGAGGCCGACGAACGACTGCAGAAGGATTCCGCGGCCTATGCGAAGGAGAAGGGCGGAGAGGAGAATTCCGGACAGAGCAACGTCGCCATTCAGAACGCCGTCAAGGACGGATCGTTCCGCGAAACGGTGAAGGAGGCGTTCGGCGTCGACATCTTCAGCTCCAGCACCTTGGACGACCTGAAGCCGGAAGACTACCAGAATCCGTACATGTCGCATGCGTGCGGAGTGTTCCGCCTGCTCGCCGGAGACGGCGGCGCGCGCGAGCATTTGCGCGATGCCGAGCGGCTGAGACCTGCGAACACATTTGTGAAGAACGACTTCGCGACGAGCGGAGTAAAGCCCAGGAACCAGGTGTGGGTCTATGTGGAGGACGGGCTGTGTCCGAGGCGCGAGGCGTGGCGCATAGATCTTCCGCTGCTCCTCATCCCGTATGCAGGGCGTTACGTGAAGTATGCGGGCCTTGCGCTCCCGCGGCTTCTCGAGATGCCCGCCGCGGCGATGTCGTGGAGCGTGGGCGGAATGCCGATGGAGGAGCTCGCGAGCGTCGAGGCGCTTGCGAAAGTCGAATACGATGTATACATGCGCGGTGCGATAAGGCGCGAGATAACGCGCACGATAGTCGATGTCGGCGTCCAGGCGGCTCTCGGAATCGCCGCAGAGCACGCGAGTGACAACAGAGCGAAGTACGCGCTCATCGCCTCCCAGTACGCCGTCGCGGCCTACAGCGCGCTCAGGCGCGGAGCGGACACGAGATCGTGGCCGTCGTTGCCCAAGCGCGTGTTCCTCGCGCGCGTCGACCGTCCAAAGGACGGAAGGGTTGCCATATCTGCGGACGGCATGCCTGTCGCCGAAGTCATCGTCCCGGAAGGGAATTCGATGGTCTTCGTCACGAAGCCAGGCCCCCTCGCCGCCGCCTCTGTAAAAGTCGTCAATTTTCCATAAAACCAGGGTTTAGCGATCCAGGAAATCATTCTATGACAACAAGACAAACGAAGGACGGGCGTGAGATTTCTCTGCTGGGATACGGCGCGATGCGCATGCCGACTAAGGACGGCGGACACGCCAACGGCTGGGTGAAGGAGGGCTATTCGCAGTCCGAGATCGACCAGTCCGAACTCGACGCGCAGGTGAAGACGATGCTCGAGCACGGAGTAAACTACTTCGACACCTCGCCCGCATACTGCCGCGGAGAGTCGGAGCGCCGTCTCGGCGAGGCGCTGGAGAAGAGCGGCTTCAAGCGCTCGGACTACATAATCGCCACGAAACTCTCCAACTTCGCGCCGCAGCAGTATGCGCTTTCGGAGTGCAGGAAGATGTTCGAGGACTCGCTTAAGTACCTCCGCACCGACTACATCGACAACTACCTCCTTCACGCCATCGGCAACGACGGATTCTCCACCTTCTCGAAGCGCTATCTCGAGAACGGAGCGCTGGACTGGTGCGCGTCGCTGCGCGACGAAGGGCGAATCCGCAAGCTCGGCTTCTCCTACCACGGCGACCCGAAGGCATTTGAGTGGTGCATGGACCACAACGACAAGTACAAGTGGGACTTCTGCCAGATCCAGATGAACTACGTAGACTGGCTGCATGCGAAGGAGACGAATCCGCGCAACCTCGACGCGAAGTACCTCTACGAGCGCCTCACCGCGCTCGGCATACCCGTAGTCATCATGGAGCCGCTGCTTGGCGGGCGTCTTGCGCGTCCCAACTACGCGCTCTCCAGCGAGCTGGCGCCGCTCGATCCGGACGCGTCGCTCGCGAAGTGGGCGCTCAGGTTCTGTGGATCCTTCCCGAACGTCATGACGGTCCTTTCCGGAATGACGAAGACGGAGCACATCGTCGAGAACCTTGCGACGTTCTCTCCGCTTAAGCCGTGCACGGACGAGGAATTCGCCGCGCTAGAGCGGGCCGCCCTGGCGCTGATCAAGCTGCACACGATTCCGTGCAACAGCTGCAACTACTGCATGCCGTGTCCGTACGGACTGGACATACCCTCCGTTCTCACGTTCCGAAACACAGTCATAACGTCCGAAAAGCCGCCGTCCGCGGCAGACATCCTGGCGATGTACAAAAAGGCCGTGCCTGATCCGCTCAGGCGCGCCGAGCGCTGTACGGGCTGCAACCGCTGCAGAATGCACTGTCCGCAGAGCATAGACATTTCGAAGGAGCTCGGCGAAATCGACAAGTGGGTCGACTCGCTCATAGACGAGGAGGTGGCGAAGTGAAGTCGGAATCCGTCAAGAAGTGGACAAAGCGCGGCATTGCGCTTGCCGTCGTAACCGCCGCAGCCGGAGAGTTCTTCGGCCTGCCGTCGACCGGGATCCTCAGGATACAGCCTGCGGCCACGATCGCGTTCCTCGTCGTGCTTGCTGCAGCTCCGCTTTTCGGACGCCTCTTCTGCGAGTGCCTGTGTCCGCTTGGTGCGCTTCAGGGCTTCGTCAACTGGCTTACACATCCAAGGACGCATGTCCGCCGTGTCTGCACGCGTCTTCCGCAGTCGCGCGCCCAGGCAGCGGTGCGTTGGACGATGCTTGCCGTGTTCGCCGCGCTGGTGCTTTCCGGATTCGGCGCCGTCGCGTGGTCCGTGACGCCGTACTCGATCTTCGGCAAGGCGATGGCGCTCTTTATCCCCGGCGTCCCGCTCTTCGCCGCTGTGCTCGTTCTTGCCGCGGTCGGGAAGGGACGTTTCTGGTGCAACTGGATTTGCCCCGCCGGCACGCTCTTCACCGCGCTTTCCGCAAAGAGCGTCTGCCGTCACAAGGTCGGAGAAGGATGCGCGAACTGCAGGGCGTGTTTCAAGAAGGCGGAATCCGCCCCGAAGGCCGAAGACGGGGGGAGTGGCGTGACGCGGCGCGAGGCAATTGGCGGTGTCGCGGTGCTGGCGGCTGCCGAGGCGGTCGAGAAGACTACTGACGGAGGTTTCGCCGACGTGTCGCTTCCGCTCGTCCCGAAGCGTCCCGCGACGGTCATGCCGCCTGGAGCGCTCACCCGCGCACGCTTCGCGTCGAAATGCGTCGGATGCGGACGCTGCGTGAAGGCGTGCCCCAGCGGCGCGCTCAGGCAGTCCGTGGCGCTTAAGAGTTTCGGACAGCCCGAGCTGTTCTTCCAGACGGACTTCTGCCGCACGACGTGCGGTTGGAAGTGCGCCAAGGCGTGCCCTGCGGGGGCGCTCGAGGTCCCGCCCGCAGACGTCTCGAAGCGGAACTTCCATGTCGGGCTCGCCAGGGTGGAAAGGAATCTCTGCATCCGCACGACGGACAGCGTGGAGTGCATCGCATGCTCGCGCAAGTGCCCCAAGAACGCCATCACGATCGTCGACGGGTATCCGTCCGTCGACGCAGGGCTGTGCATCGGGTGCGGCGCGTGCGAACACGTTTGCGCTGCGCGTCCCGAGCCTGCGATCCGCGTCCATGGCCTAGACACCCAGCTTGCAGTCGCGACGCGTTCCGACGAGGAGCTGCTCCCCGAGATGAAGGCGATGCTTGACTCCGGCGCGTCGTGTGTCGTCGCTCGCGACGGCGTTGTCGCAGCCAGCGAGAAAGGGCGCGGCGTCGGACCGATCCTCAAGATGTACGACAACGGCAGGCTCGCCGGGGCGTTTGTTGCGGACAAGGTCATTGGACGCGCCGCGGCGGCGGTGTGCGCGCTTGGCAAGGTGAGAAGGGTGCATGCTTCGCTTATGTCGAAGGACGGCGCGGCGTTCCTGAAGCAGCACTGCATCGAGGCGAGCGCGGACGAGTTCGTCGACCAGGTACTGAACCGGGACAAGTCCGAACGGTGTCCACTTGAGATGTCGGTCGAGGGATGCGAAAATCCCGCCGAAATGGTCAAGCGCATCCGCGAGAAGACGGCGGAGCTGCGCGCGGCGGCGGCTAAGGGCGCGGCGAACTAGCCGCGTCTGGAGCGGAAGAACTCCTGCAGCACGTGCCGGCACGGCTCCTCGAGAACGCCTTCGGCGAGCTCGGGGTGGTGGTTTATGCCGGGGTGGCGGAAGATGTCGAAGACGGTGGAGCCTCCGCGCTTCGGGTCCGAGACGCCCCACACGATGCGTGCGGGCCTCGCAAGGACCAGTGCGCCGGCGCACATGGGGCACGGTTCCTTGGTGACGTAGACGGTCGTTCCGGTGAGACGCCAGTTCCCGCGCGCGTTGAAGGCCGCGGTTAGCGCGAGCATCTCCGCATGGGCGGTCGCGTCGAGGAGTCCCTCGGTCTGGTTGTGGGCGCGGCCGAGAATGCGGCCTTCGGCGTCCACAACGACGCATCCGGTCGGCACTTCGCCGTCCGCCGCCGCCTTTTCGGCCTCCCTAAGGGCCATTTCCATGTACTTTATGTCGTCCACTTCGCTCATTTCTGGATATTATATCATATTGATCACATCTCGCCGAGCCCCAATGGCATGCCTTTTTTTGGTATAATATAGCAAATGTTCGAAGTGCGCAACATAGCGTTCACGTACCGTAGCGAGCCAGTGCTGCGGGATGTGTCTTTTGTCGTCTCGCCGGGCGAGGCGGTCTGCGTCGTCGGCGCCAATGGCGCCGGCAAGACGACGCTTCTGAAAGTGCTGGCGACTCTTGCCGTTCCGGATTCCGGCATAGTCATCGTCGACGGCCAGAACGCCCTTGCACGTCCCGTAAAGTACCGCCGCCAGCTTGGCTACCTTCCGGAGCGCATCGCGCTCTACGAAGACATGACGGTGAAGGAATACCTTCACTACAGGGCGCTTCTCAAGGGCGAGATGTCCAAGCGCATACGCCGCCGAATCGACGAGGCCTGCGAGATATGCCGTATTGCCGCGCTTCTCCGTTCGCCCATAGGCACGCTTTCCGCCGGGCAGGCCAAGCGCGTGGCCTTTGCGGACGCCATTCTGCTTCGTCCGCGCGTTCTCCTTCTCGACGATCTGCTCGCCGGTCTCGACAGCGAGATGCGCGCGGACATGGGAGAGATAGTCTCGGAGGCGGCCGCTTTCTCTGCGGTCGTCGCGACGGGACACGAGCTGGATGATCTTGCGAAGTGGGCGAACCGCTTCCTGGTGCTGAAGGACGGAGTGATCTCCGCGTCCATAAACGCAGTTGGCGCGTCGACGGAGTCTGTCCGCACCAAGCTCGATGCGGCGCTTAGGGGAGTGCCTGCCAAGGACGAGCCGGACGGGAAGGAGGCGTCGAAATGAGTCCGATGAGGGTCACAGTCTCCCGCACTCTCGGGCGCATGCGCAGTCTGTATTCGTCCGCTCTTGCCGTCGGGGCGTTCCTTTCGGCAAGCGCGGTCGCATTTTCCTTCGGCCTTGAGGCTGCGGAGGGCGGCTCGATTTCCATTGCGGCCGTCTGGGCGGCGGCGGTGTCGCCGTTCCTTCCCGCACTTGCGGCCTTCCTCGCGATGGACGTGTGGAGCGACGAGAAGCAGACGGGGCGCATAGAGATTCTTCTTACGGCCCCGGTTCTCGAGCGGGACCTGACGCTCGGCAAGTTTCTCGGCGTGTTCATCGCGCTTGTCACCTCGACGTTCCTTTCGTTCGCCGTCACCGTTGCGGCGCTTAGGTTCTCCGCGCCTTCCGCTCTCGCCGGGGTGGGACCGCTCGGATTCTGTCCGGCATTCCTGGCGCTCATGCTGCAGGGCGCGCTCTGGTGTTCGGTGTCCGTCGCGATGAGCTCGGTGTTTCGTCATGCGGCCACTGCGGCCTGCGCGTCGCTGCTGCTGCTTGTCGGCATACCGCGCGGCGGATGGGCCGCGTTGCTCGCGTGGGCACCGCAGGGAAGGCCTCAGTTCGGCGAGATGCCGCTTGACGCGCAGGTCGTAGACATGGCGTCCGGGTTGTTCTCCTCGGGCACAATCGTCTCGTACCTCGTCCTTTCGGCGTTCTTCCTGTTCGTCGCGTCGAAGTTCGTCGCCATGCTGCGCTTTGGCGGACGCGGTGGTCGCTCGTGGCGCATATCGACTGGCGTCGCCCTTGTTTTGGCCTTTCTCCTGTCCGGACTCTGCGTCGAGCTGTCACACCGCACGGACGTCAAGTTGGACGTTCCGCTCGGGAACACAGGCAAGCCGTTCTCTGCGCGAACAAGGAGCATTCTGGTCGAAGCTCAGGGCGACATGACGGCGACATGCTTCCTTTCGCGCCGCGATGCGCGCTTTAGGGAGGTCAGCAGGTTCCTCAGGGCGCTCCAGGCGGAATCCGCGTCGCTAGGCGGTCTGAAAATCGACATCTCCTACATCGATCCGCGATGGGACATAGGACGCGCCGAGGAGCTCATCCGTCTTGGCGCGAGCGAGGACAGCATCGTGTTCGTGAAGGGCAGACGCCGGGCGTTCCTTCCGCTTTCCGACGGATTCGGCGAGCGCGTGTGCGCGTCCGCGATACTTCGCCTCACGATGCCACCGCAGCGCCGCAATGTCTACTGGTCCATCGGCCACGGCGAGATTTCCGCAACGGACTACGGATCGTGGGGAATGAGCGACATAGCGCGCGACCTGGCTCGCGACGGATACCGCAACGCGACGATCGACCTTTCCGGCGACGCGTCGATTCCTTCCGACTGCGCACTAATCGTCGTCGCAGGCGCGAAGGACGACTTCTCGCGCGCCGAGACGGGGCGCATCGACTCCTATCTGAAGGCCGGCGGGCGACTGCTCGTCTTGACGTCCGCCGCGGAATCGGGCGGCGTCTCTTCCCTGCTTCCGTCGTGGGGTCTGCGCGCGTCCGCCTTCCAGGCGACAGGCACGCGAACCGTCACGGGTTCGGACGTTATCGTCGGCGATTTCTCCGAACACGCGATCTCAAAGCCACTCGACGGCTCGCGCATCCTCCTTGAGCGTCCGGTCGCCTTCATGCCGTCCGCCGCCGCTGAGGCGGGAAGCGGCGCGGACCGCGTCGAGTTCTCGCCGCTGGCAAGGGCGGGCACGTCCGTGGTCGCCGCTGCGGTCGAGCGCGGCGTTGGGACCGGCGCGGACCTTTCGATTCGCCCGACGCGCATCGTCGCGATCGGCGACGCGTCGTTTGCGATGAACGGACAGCTCGCGGCGCGCGCGAGCGCCAACCGCGACTTCTTCCTCAACTGCGTCGCGTACCTTTCCGGCACCGACGCGTCGGTCGCAAGCGGCGCCGATTCCGGCGCGCTCGTGACGGGATTCGACCGTGCCGGGCGTCTCAGGTTCCTTATGTACACGGCCGGGGCGGTTCCGCTTGCCGTAGCACTCGTGATGCTGCTTGTCGCGCTCAGGAGAAGGAGGCGTACATGACGAACATGCGCACGATAATGTGGCTCTTCATCGGCATCCTCCTGCTGGCGGGCGCGAATCTCATGCTCGCGCGCAATGCGTCCCACAAGGCGGCCCTCGTGCAGAAGACGAGCCTGCTTACGATTCCTGACGATGCCGTGTCGCTTATCGAGGTGTCTCGCAAGGGCGAGGTGGAGTCGCTTCTCACGCGCACTGGCGAGTGGCGCATCGTGGAGCCATTTTCCGGAAGCGCCGACGAGTCCGCAGTGCTTCGCCTCGTCGACGCGCTTGCGTACGCGCCCGTGAAAGACGCTTTCGGCGACAAGGAGCTCCTGAAGCTCGGCCGCACGCGCGCAGACTTCGACCTGGCTCCGCCGCGTCTTTCCGTGCGCGTGAGGTCTGGCGGACAGGAGACCCGCATCGGCTTCGGATCATTAACTCCGTCAAAGGCGGAGGTCTACGCCTGCGTCGACGGATACGCGGCGGTCTTCGTCGTCCCGTCCAACACGCTGTCGGCCGTCGACCTCACAACAGAGCGCTTCCGCAGGCGCACGATCCTGACCGTCGGAGAGGACAACGTGGTCTCCATGGACGTCAAGCGGGGAATCGAGTTCCTGCGCTTCAAGAAGGAAGGCGACGTCTGGCTGATGACCCAGCCCATGGAGGCACCTGCGGCTGCCGCAAAGGTGAAGAAGCTTCTCGCGGACATTACATCGGCACGGGCCGTCGACTTTGTGTGGCCCGTCGGCGCGTCAAACGAGATAAGTCAGGCGTCCGCAGCGCTTCTTGCCGGATACGGACTCGACGCAGAGAGCGCCGTTACCGTTACGCTACGCGGTGCGGACGGTGGGACGGAGAAGCGCATCTCTCTTGGAAACGAGGCGTCAGAAGGGCTGGTCTACGCACTTGTGGACAACGGCGCCGCGATCGTCACAGTCGACCGCACGCTAAAGGACCAGGCCACGGTCGGCGGCGCGGCCTTCTCCGACACTCGCCTGTTCCCATACGACATAGCGCATGTCACCGGGCTGTCGCTGTCCGATGGCGGCGTCTCGTGCCTTCTCGCGAAGCAGGTGGACGGATCATGGCGAATGGACGCACCGGTCTCCGCGGAGGCAGATGCGCCTGCGGTAGAGTCCCTGCTGGCCGCTGTGCTTGCGCTTCGCGGCGGCGACGCTGATGAAGACGGAATCGAAGTCGGTGTCGCGCCGGATGCGCGCACGGCGAAGGTCGCGCGCAGATCGCTCGGCGTAGGCTTCAGCCTCGAGAGCCTCAGAAGCCTCGACATTCAGAAGATCGACCCCGCGACAGTGCGTCGGCTTTCCGTTACAGGTTCGGACACGAACTCGACGACGTCAATAGTATACGACCGCGACCGCAGGGCGTGGAACGTGGAGTCCTCGCCGAAGAAGGGGACTGTCGTGGAAGACGCCGTAGCGCGCCTTCTCAAGGTGCTGTGTCCACTCAGGGCCACGCGCGTCGTGAAGCTCAAGGTGACTGCCGACGACCTTAGCAGCTACGGACTCGACAAGCCGACGCTTACGGTCGCGATAGATCTGGCAAAGGATGACGCAATAAGAAGGAACATACTCGTCGGTGACAGGACCGACGGAGGACGCTTCGCCACAGTCGGCGCGTCCGACGCCGTTTTTGTGCTGCCGGACGCGGCATACTCCGACCTGTCGCGGGACATCGTCGGGGAATGACGACGCAAAGGAAAGAACGATCAATGAACGATACAAAGATAAAGGGATACGGAGAGGACGTCTTTTCGGAGGATGCCATAAAGGCGTGCCTGCCGAAGCAGGTAGCCGCCAAGCTTCTCGCCACGATGCGCGAAGGTAAGCCGCTCGACCCGTCCATCGCGGATGCCGTGGCGTCCGGAATGAAGGACTGGGCGATCGCGAAGGGCGCGACGCACTTCACCCACTGGTTCCAGCCCCTGACCGGCGGAACCGCCGAGAAGCACGACGCATTTCTCGAGCCGACGGGTCCCGCGCAGGCCGTTCAGCGCTTCTCCGGAAAGAACCTCATTGGAGGCGAAACTGACGCGAGCTCATTCCCGTCGGGCGGACTCCGCTCCACCTTCGAGGCGCGCGGCTACACGGCGTGGGACCCTACGAGCCCGGCCTTCGTGAAACGCCACGCCAACGGTGCGACGCTGTGCATCCCGACCGCGTTCTGCTCTTTCACGGGCGATACGCTCGACATGAAAACGCCGCTTCTCCGCTCGCTCCAGGCGCTTACCCACGCCGTCGAGAGGCTGATGGCGAAGTTCGGACAGCCCAAGGCCCACGTAGAAGTTACCCTGGGCGCTGAACAGGAATACTTCCTCGTCGACAGAAGCTTCTACCTCGAGCGTCCCGACCTGCTGCAGACCGGACGTACCGTCTTCGGCGCCGCGCCGGCGAAACACCAGCAGCTCGAAGACCACTACTTCGGGGCAATCAAGCCGCGTGTCCTCAAGTTCATGAGCGAGGTTGAACAACGCCTCTGGCAGCTGGGAATCCCCGCCAAGACCCGCCACAACGAGGTCGCGCCGGCGCAGTTCGAGCTTGCGCCGATGTTCGAGGACCTCAACCTGGCAGTAGATCACAACATGATGATCATGGAGGTGCTTAGGCAGACCGCAGAAAGCAACGGACTCGTCTGCCTCCTCCACGAAAAGCCGTTCGAGGGCGTCAACGGATCGGGCAAGCACTGCAACTGGTCCGTCGCGTACGGCGGACGCAACCTGCTCACGCCCGGAGACAATCCGCGCGAGAACGCGATCTTCCTCACTATGCTCCTGTCGGTGATCCGCGCGATCGACAAGCACGCGGACATCCTCCGCATGACGACAGCGGGTGCGGGCAACGACCATCGCCTCGGTGCGAACGAAGCGCCGCCGGCGATCATCTCGATCTTCCTCGGAGACGAACTCAACGCCGTCATCGACTCGATCGAATCCGGAACGCGCGGAATGAAGGGCGGCGAACACGGACGCAAGCTTCGCGTCGGCGTTGACACGCTCCCGGCGCTGCCGAAGGACACGACCGACCGCAACCGCACCTCGCCGTTCGCCTTCACAGGCAACAAGTTCGAGTTCCGCGCGCCCGGCTCCTCGCAGAACTGCGCGCAGAGCCAGATGGCGCTCAACACGATCGTAGCGGAATCCGTGGACGCGATATGCGATAAGCTCGAGGCGATGAAGGGAGACTTCAACGACAACCTGCAGAAGCTCCTCCAGCGCCTCGTCAAGGCGCATCGGCGCGTCGTGTTCTCGGGTGACGGATATTCCGCGGACTGGCCGAAGGAGGCCGCGAAGAGGGGACTGCCCAATCTCCGCGACACACCTGCCGCGCTTGAGCCGCTTAGGGATCCCGCGAACATCGCGCTCTTCGAGAAGTACGGCGTGCTTTCCGCCACGGAGATGCGCTCGCGCTGGGAGATCGGACACGAAGACTACCTCCGCCGCGTGCGCATCGAAGCCTCCGTTGCGCTCGAGATCGCGCGCTCGATGGTGCGGCCCGTCGTCGCGGATGAGTTCTCGCGTCTGGCCAACGCGCTTGGACAGGCCAAGGCAGACGGACTCAAGTACGGCGTGCGTGGCCTCACGGCGCTGTCGTCCAAGCTCGGCGCCGGACTTGACGACCTGCATGTCAAGTGCGACAGGCTCGAGAAGGCTCTCGCCCGCGGACGCTGCGACTCTCAGCTTAAGGCGATGGAAGACCTACGCCGCACCGTCGACAGGCTTGAGGGCCTCGTCGACGACTCGCGCTGGCCGATGCCAAAGTACAGGGAGATGCTTTTCGTCTACTAACAGACACCTTATCCCGCGGCAATGAGATCAACAGCAAAAAACGGAGCGAAGGCGCTTGTAGACGCGCTTGAAAGGGCAGGGGTCGAGAAGATTTTCGGCTACCCCGGCGGAAATGTCATCGACATTTTCGATGCTCTTTCGACGGCGCGCTTCGACTTCGTCCTCGCAAGGCACGAGCAGGGCGCTGTCCACATGGCGGACGGATACGCCCGTGCGCTGGGTCGTCCCGCGTGCGTCATCGTGACGAGCGGACCGGGACTGACGAACACGATTACCGGACTAGGCACCGCGAACATGGACGGCGTGCCGATGGTGCTCGTGTGCGGACAGGTTCCGCTCGCCCAGATCGGCACAGATGCGTTCCAGGAGGCGGACACCACCGGGCTCACGCGCGCCGTGTCGAAGCACAACTTCCTCGTCCATTCGGCGGACGAAATTCCGGAGACCGTCGCTCAGGCGTTCTACATCGCCACGCACGGCAAGCCCGGACCGGTAGTCATAGACATTCCGCGGAACTGCCAGCGCGAGACGACATCAGCCGAATATCCGGCGCGCGTCGCCCTGCGAGCCTACCATCCAGAGGTCTCGGCGACTACTTCGCAGGTCAACAGGTTCGCTAAGCTCGTCAACTCGGCGAAGCGTCCGGTGATACTCGCCGGCGGCGGAGTTATCGCATCCGACGCGTCCCACGACGTCGCGGCGCTTGCGCGAAAGGCGGGCATCCCCGTGTCGACGACATTGATGGGGCTCGGCTCGTTCGACGAGACGGATCCTCTCGCCCTCGGGCTTTCTGGACTACACGGCGAATACGCGGCGAATGCGGCAATAGCGCAGTGCGACCTGCTAGTCGCGCTCGGCGTCAGGTTCAATGACCGCGTAACGGGGCAGACTGTCTCGAAGTTCGCCCGGCGCGCGAAGATAATCCATGTCGACTGCGATCCGGCGTCCATAAACAAGAACGTGACAGTCGACCTCGGCATCACCGCGGACGTCAAGGAGCTACTGATGACGGTGGACTCGCGCATCCACTCCGCGAAGCACGATGAATGGCTCGCCGCGATAAACGGATGGAGACGTCCGAGGACGGAAGGGCTCAAGCCTCTGCACAAGGGCGTCATCATGCCGCAGGCCGTTGTGGAGGCAGTCTATTCCGCAACGAAAGGGCGCGCCATAGTCGTCACCGACGTCGGACAGCATCAGCTGTGGGCCGCGAAGAGGTTCCGCCACACGCAGCCGCGTCACTTCATATCGTCCGGCGGAATGGGCGCGATGGGCTTCGGAATCCCCGCTGCGATCGGCGCCGCGCTGGCGCGTCCTGGATGCAAAATCGCCGCGTTCCTCGGCGACGGCGGCGCGCAGATGACCTCGGAGGAGCTTATAGTCGCTGTGGAACGGAAGCTTCCGATCGTGTTCCTCGTGTTCAGGAACTCGTCTCTCGGACTCGTCCGCCAGATGCAGACGCATTCGTTTGCCGGAAGATATTTCGCAACCGATCTCACCTCGCCGGATTTCACGCTGCTCGCAAAGGCGGTTGGAATGAAGGGCGTAAAGGTAACGGATCCAGCGAAGCTCGACGCGGCCGTGGCATCGGCCGTGAGGTTCAAGGGACCGGTTTTGCTGGACATCGAAGTTGACAGGGACGCCGAAGCATGAAAGAGGAACTTCATCGCCTTAGCTGCTATGTCGAGAACCGTCCTGGCGTTCTCGCGAGAATCGTCGGACTAATCTCAGGCCGCGGCTACAACATCCAGACACTGAACGTCGGGCCTACCGAAGACGGAACCGTCTCGCGGATGAAGATTGACGTGCTGGGTTCGGAGCGTGTGGTGCAGCAGATAATCCTGCAGCTGCGCAACCAGGTAAATGTCATCGAGGTTACATCGAGGAGACTTTAGCCATTTTAAGCAAATTTGTGGTATAATTTCCAAGTACCTAACTTGAAAAGGGGGAGAGAAAGAAAAGGTATGGACAACTTCGACGAGAAAGCGGTTTTCATTAAGGATTCCGAAGGCGTCATGACATACGCCAACGACTCCTTCGCGCGTCTTCTCCGCCGCAACGACGCGGCCGAACTCATCGGCAGGCGCACGGCCGACTTCTTTCCGGCTGAGGCTGCCGCGATGCTGGACAAGGAAGATGCGGACGTGATGGAGAAGGGGGCGCCTTACACTGTCGAGCGCAAGCTGAAGTGCGCGGATGGACAGTCGCGTGTTTTCTCGTTCCGTAAGATTCCGTTCACCTTCGGCGATGCGAAATTCCTTTTCTGCTTTGCCGAGGTCGCGCAGCCGAAGTCCACTCCAGCTGCTTCGGACACCATCCCCGTCTCTCCTGAAGTGCGCGCGAGGTTTTTCTCCGCAATCAGCCATGACGTTCGCACACCGCTCAACGCGATCGTCGGCTATGCGCAGGTCCTTCGTGGCGCAAACGGACAAGACCAGTCCCGTGAGGCGGCGCAAGCGATAGAGCAGGGCGCTCGCAACCTTCTTACGGCGATAGACGGTGTGATGACGCTCCTAAGCCCCGATTCCTCTGTGCGGGAGCCAATGCTCGAGACGTTCAACGTTTCCGAGGCCACGCTCCAGGTCGTCGAGTCCTATTCTGAGGCGGCCGGTTCGAAGAATCTCGAGCTCCTAATCAAGTCCGGCGAGATACCGCTTGTTCAGTTTGCAGGTGCGGCATACAAGGATGTTCTCGGCAGACTGCTCGAGAACGCCGTGCGCCATACGCCCTCGGGCTACATCGACATCCGCATGTCGTTCAAGGAAGGGGAGCTCACCCTTCAGGTCAACGACATGAGCCCTGGCATGACGCCCAGCCAAATTGCGGAGGTGATGAATCCAGCTGCAGATAAGGACCCCAATGCCTGCCCCGGCAGTTCCACGCTCTGCCTCGTCGTCGCCAAACGCATTGTCGAACGGCTCAACGGCACTTTGAAGATCAGTTCGCCGAAGAATTCCGGGACGACGATAACAGTCGTCTTTCACGACGTCAAGGTCGCGGACGAAAAGAGCAAGGCTGTGTTCATCCGCACCCAGAAGATGCGCACGATGCGCATCGTCGATCCGTTCCGCACCGAGAAGCACATCCTCGTCGTCGACGATCACCACCTCAACGTCCGCATCATGTCGCTGCTCCTCAATGCGCTCGGCTTCAAGAACGTCCAGACTGCGACTAGTGGCGAAGAGGCGCTTGAACATATCCGCAAGACCAAGTTCGACGTTGTATTTACGGACCTCATGATGCCCGGCATGGACGGACGCCAGCTCCTGCGCGAGATTCGCAAAATCCCCGAACATCGCCATATGCCTGTCTATGCGGTAACGGCGGACGCTTGCGCGCCAGTCACGTGTGCGAACGACGGATTCCAGGACATCATCCTCAAGCCGATCACCAAGGAAATCCTCAAGGAAATCCTCTAAAGACAATCCGCCTTAATCCTGCTCGAGAGCGGTATTCAGGCGGATTTTGGCAATGCATGAGTCTTTAGATGTATATGCCCGATGTGCGCATAATGCGCGTTATGTAAACTACGCCCATTTCCCTGTAAGTGACATCTGTTCAGGTCTCATTTTTACAGGCTCAGTCGGAAAATTTCACCGACCTCCTCTTCTGTAAGCTGTTTATAGCCGCCGTCAAGTCGGAATGTCGCTTTGACGAGGTCGGGAATCATCGCCTTGGTAGCGCCTAGTTCAGTGATGTTCATCGCGACGCCGATCTCGCGCATCCACGACTCAAGCGCGGCAAGTCCCTCGTCAGCGACTTGGGTCTCGCTCTTCCCGTCGGCAGATACGCCCCAGACGTTGGTAGCGAAGCGTACGAACTTGGCAAGTCCGTACGGCTTGATTAGGCGGTAGTACGGAAGCGACACCGCGGCGAGCGTCATGCCGTGCGTCGCATCCGTAAGCGCGCTCACGGCCTGACCGAGCATGTGCACTTCCCAGTCCGTCGTCTTGCCCATCGCGATGAGCGTATTTAGCGCCCAGGTCGCGGTCCACATGATATTGCTGCGAGCCTCGTAGTCATCCGGATTCTTCACAGCTGCACGGGAGGAGACGACGAGCGAGCGCATGAGCCCTTCTGCGATGTAGTCGCTCGTATTGTCGTCCGTTCCGCTGAAGTACTGCTCTAGGATGTGGCTCATGATGTCGTAGATGCCGGACACCATCTGGCGGCGCGGGACGGTAAGCGTGAAGCGCGGATTGAGGATCGAGAACTTCGGGTAGACGGACGGGCCGAACACCTTGCCGACCTTCAGCTTCGCTGCATGGTTGGTGATGACGCTTCCGCCGTTCATCTCGCTGCCAGTGCCGACCATCGTGAGCACGCTGCCGACGGGGATGATGCGGCAGGACGGCTCCTCGAAGCGCGTGAAGTACTTCTGCCAGGGATCTTCATCGCACCACGCTGAGACGCTCACCGCCTTCGCGTAGTCGATAGTCGATCCGCCCCCGACGGCGAGGATGAGGTCGACGTTGTTCGCCTTGGCCTTCGCCGCGCCGTCCATGAGCTTTTCAAGCGTCGGGTTGGGCATCACGCCTCCGTCCTCGATGATGGTCTTCCCAGCGCCCTTCAGCGCGGCGACGACCTGGTCATAGATTCCGTTCTTCTTGATCGAGCCGCCGCCGTAGCACAGCTGAACCGTCGGGCCAAACGCTGCAAGCTCGTCCTTGAGGAATTCCATCGCGTTCTCGCCAAAGTGGAGCCGCGTCGGGTTGTGGTAGGTGAAGTTTCCGTTCATTGGTTTGTCCTTTCACTAACTATTTTTTCTTTCTGAAAATCGTTTTCATGCCGTTCTCGTCCAACGGACGCATAGGCACGAGCTCGAGCGACTTGATCATGTGCGGCGTCCCATCCTTGTACTTGCGGAAGTGCGGCGTCGCGAGATGCGCCTTGTACGCCTCCTCGCTGCGGTATATCTCCACGATGCGGATGGATGTCGGCGACTCCTTCTTCTGCATCGGGAAGATGCACACGACACCCGGCTCCTTGGCGACCGATTCCGCGCCCACCGCGTCAGCAGCCTCCAGGTAGGCGTCGAGCCATTCCGGGAGGATTTCCAGCTCCGCAATGCGAACCTGCATGTTCTCGGCTCCTTTTGAATTGTCCGCCCGATCGGGCGCATTGAGCGACATGCACCCCGACACCGCCGCCAGGGGCAATATGCACAATGCCGCGAACTTTTTCCCCAGAATCAGCCACTTGGCATTCATCGTTCAAATCTGCCCTTCCTTTTTCGCGGTGTTCACTTGCTCCTCAAGGTTGATTGCGCGTTGACGCCTCGGTGTAGGCCGTGTCGTCAACGGGTTCGCACCATTCGTTGGACTGTTCCGTGCCAGGCACTTCGAGGGCGATGTGCTGGAACCAGAAATTCGGCGCGGCTCCGTGCCAGTGCTTGACATTAGCCGGGATGTTCACCGTATCGCCCTTCTTCAGGCGACGCGCCGGCTTACCCCACTCCTGGTAGAAGCCCTCGCCTGCCGTGACGATGAGCATCTGTCCGCCGCCCGTCTTCGCGTGGTGGATGTGCCAGTTGTTGCGGCACCCCGGCTCGAACGTGACGCCGAACGCCGGAACCTGGTCGAGCGTGAGCTTGTGGAGGTAGCTGTTGCCGATGAAGTACTTGGCGTACGCGGTGTTCGGCTCGCCTACGGGAATCGGCGACCAGTCGACCGGCAGATCTGCGGGGTTGCGCGGCAGCTGAACGCGCCGCACGATTTCCGCCGCCTGCGCATCGGTTACGCCGTTCACCTTTCCGATGGCGATATGCGCCTTCATCTGCGGCTCCGTCTCGGGACGCGCCGCGAGCGCGGCGATCGTCACGATTTCGCGCGTACGCCAGTCGACGTTGCCGCGCGCGAATATGTCGCCGAAGAGATGCGTCTTGAGGTACTCGTCCAGCTGCGGATGGAAGTCGAAGAGCGCGCCCTTCACCGGTCCGCCGCAGAGCTTAGTCTGGTTCTCCGTACCAATCTCCAGCGCCTTGCCGCCGAGCGAGCCGCGCGGCATATCTGCCGCGGGGCCTTCCGCCGGCTTTGCCTCGTCCGCGACCTTCATCAGCGTCCCCGCCGCATTGAGCGCGCGCGGGAACCCGCAGTAGGCGTAGAGCTGTCCGACAAGCTCCTTCGCCTCGTTGAGCGTCAGCCCTGCGTCGAATCCGGCCCTGAACGCCGCGCCGAGCCTGTCCTGCTCGCCCCGCGCCGTCCACGCGCCTATGTCGACGATCGCATTTTCCTTTGCCGTAAGTTCGGCGGCGTTTGCCGTGATTGCCATCGCCACTGCGATTCCTCCTGTTACAAGTTTGTTCATGCTTTCTCCTTGTCATTGCCGACGATTCAGCGTATGAAATGCATCGGCTGCCAGGGTTCGTCGGCGGAGCGGGGGATTGCGTCGCCGCTCTTGAGGTTCTTGAGGAGCCACGCCATGTTGCGCCCGAGAGTGCGCATCGTCTGCATTCCTTCGGTGTCGCGTTCGCACTCGCCCTCCTCGCGCCCGAACGTCACATTCCAGTACTGCGACGTTACGACGGGGCAGCTCAGCATCTCTAACGGCATGTTCATGCACTGGTACGCCGCAGTCGATCCTCCGCGGCGGCAAACCGCGACGGACGCGGCGGGCTTCGCCTTGACGAACTCAGTGCCCGCGAAGCAGATGCGCTGCCAGAGCGCGAGGAATGCGCCCGCCGGCTGCCCGTAGTAGACCGGCGAGCCGACCACGATCCCGTCCGCGTCCTTAAGCTTCTCGATTATGCCGTTGGCCGCGTCGTCGCCGAATACACACCTGCCCAGATTCTTTGCCTTGCACTGATAGCAGGCAACGCATCCGCGGACGGGCTTGCTGCCAATCCATACCGTCTCCGTTTCGACGCCTTCCGCCGCAAGCGTGTCGGCGACTTCCTTCAGTGCGCGGGCAGTGTTGCCGTTGGCACGCGGACTTCCGTTGACGAGCAGTACTTTCATTTTGTTCCCTTCCTTGTGTTTTGTCTCACGCAAAGTCCGCAAAGTTCGCAATGTCATCCTATAATTATTACTTCGCGTACTTTGCGAACTTGGCGTGATACTTTACTTGCCTGCAATCCTCTCGTCGGCGAAATCCTCCAGCGCCTTGACGTTGGATTTGATCGACGAGCCGCTGAACGCCTTGGGCGAGAGAACCGTCGCCGTGTCGCCTATCACCTCAGCGAACTCCTTGCCCACGCGCTGCATTCCGCCGCCACCGTGCGTCTGGAAGAGGCAGACCTTCTTGCCCTTGAGCGCATCCTTGTTCTGCGACACCCATGTGCGCACAGGCGGAGCCATCGTGCCCCACCAGTTCGGCGAGCCGACGAAGACGAGGTCGTACTTCGCGAGGTCGAGTCCCTCGATCGGCTTGATCGGACGCAGCTTCTTCCCGTAGCACTCAGGCTTCGCCTCGTCGCAGCACTTCTGGAAGTCGGTGCTGTAGGACGTCTCGGCCTTGATCTCGAAGAGGTCGGCGCCGGCCTTTTTTGAAATCGTCTCGGCTGCGAAGCGCGTGTTCCCGCTCCATGAGAAATATACGACCGCACATTTCATTTTCTTTTCTCCTTCGTTTGCGAATGAAAAACCGTGGATCGCCGCCACACCCGCGACGGCTCCTATGCACTTGGCAAATTCCCTTCTGGTCATTGTTGTTTTCCTTTCTTGTGGGGTATATTTTGTCTCACGCAAAGTTCGCAAAGTACGCAAAGTAGTTATTTCATATCTCCTCCTTAGCGCACTTCGCGAACTTTGCGTGAGGCAGTATCGGAAACATACGGCGCGAGGAGGTTTGGCAGCTGGAGCTTGGCGAAGCGCCCGACCCACTTCCCGGGATCGAACTTCGCGTCGCTCATGCACCAGCACGTCATCATGCCGTAGAGCTCGCTCATGAAAAGATGTACAAGCGTCTCGACCGGCGTCGCCTTCTTCAGCAAACCGTCCTTCACCGCGTCGTTCAGAAAGGCGGTCAGGTGCCTGTAGTCGTATGCGTACTTGCCGCCGCACATCTCCCCCGGGGAGTCCGCCGGGTCGATCACCTCGCGCACCCACTGACGGCAGAGCTCCACGCCGCCGCAAGTGACGCCCTCCATGAAGCCCTTGAAGTAGAACGTCAGTTTCTCGATAATCGTGCCCTTGTGCTCGCGCGCCTTGCGGTCCACGTCGCTGAACCACTCCTTGCAGCATTCGAAGATGATTTCCTCCTTGCGCTTGAAATAGACGTAGAACGTTCCCTTCGCTACGCCGCAGGCGCGCGTGATGTCCTCGACGGACACATTGGCGAACCCCTTCTCCTCTATCAGCGAACACGCCGTGTCGTATATCTTCCGGCGCGTTTCCTGTGCATTCTCCTGCCGCTTTGTCACTTCAAATACTCCTATGAGGATTAACAACGACAGAAATTATACCACATCCCAGACCGCAAGTCAATGACCCGCGGTCAGTATTTTTAACACAGCGCAGCGGAATTCTGCTGAATCCAGAGCGAAAGTCAATCCCTGAGCCTGTAGCCGGCGCCGCGGATCGTCTCGATGCGTGCGCCGGACGAGCCCAGCTTGCGCCTGATCTGCAGGATGTGTTGGTCGAGCGTACGGCTTGCGGCGAAGTAGTCCTCCCCCCATACGGCATCAAGAAGTGCATCGCGGGAGAGAACTTGCCCCGGGTGCGCGGCGAAGGTCTTGAGAAGCCCAAGCTCTCTTACGGTCAGGGTCTGATCAGGCTCACCGGGGGCGCGGATAAGAAAACGGCTCGCGTCAATAAGCGCGTCGCCAATGCGGAATGTGTTCTCGGCACTGGAAGGATGCGCCGCGACGTCTGCCCTGCGAAGCGCCGCCGCAACACGGGCGAGAAGCTCCCTCATCCTGAAAGGCTTGGCAATGAAATCGTCCGCACCCAGCCCCAGTCCGATTACGCAGTCCGACTCCGAGGTCTTGGCTGTCAGGAACATAATCGGAATGCCTGGATCGCTCCTTCGCACCTCTGCGCAGACGTCGTATCCGCTCTTCTCCGGCATCATGACATCCAAAAGGAGAAGATCGGGACGCCGCTCGCGGAACGCCGCAAGGACCTCCGCTCCGTCCTTGCACCCGCGCGTCTCATAGCCTTCGCTGGCAAAGGTCGCTTCGAGGCCAGTGCGAAGCGTATCGTCGTCTTCCGCAAAAAGTATGTATTTCATGATTCGGTCCCTTCTTTGCGCTTTTCTGCGGAAGCGAGGGTCAGCGTGAACACGCTACCTCCGCCGAGACGAGGCGAGTATGTGACGTCCCCACCCATGCCTCGCGCAAGCGCACGGGCGATTGGAAGTCCAAGACCGCTTCCGCCCTCCCGTCTGGTGAGCGAATCGTCGACTCGGTAGAACCGCTCGAAGATTCGCTCCGTGCATTCGGGCGGAATGCCGCGCCCACGGTCCATGAAGCGAATCTCGTTCCCCTCGACCTCGATGTCGATCGCTCCCTCGGAATATTTGACGGCGTTGCCGACAAGGTTTATCCCGATCTGCCTAATCGCATCCTTGTCGGCCGAAACAAGTGCGCCCTTCCCTTTCACTGCTATGTGCGCGCGGCCTCGGGAGATGGAGTCAACGCCCTGCGCCTCAGCTGGCCCGGAGGCGAACTCCGCAAGGTCGAATGTTTCAATCGAATAGCGGCGGGTTCCCTTTTCGAGCCGGCTGAAGTCGAGCAGTTCAGAGACCATGCGCGAGAGACGGTCAGACTCCGTAAGAATCGACTTGAGAGCACCCTGCCGGCGCTCTCCGTTCGGTATCCTGCCTTCCGCGAGCAGTTCGGCCGTTAGGCGAATCCCTGCAAGCGGCGTGTTCAGTTCATGCGACACGTTGTCGATGAAGTCGGTCTTCATACGCGACTCGCGTCTTTCGCGCCGGAGAGTCCTGACGAGCAGGACGCCTCCCGAGACGAGTGCCGCGACGAGCAGCAGGACTATGACGGCGCCAGACGCGGCGATTGCAACGGCGCGGTTCCGCATGGCGCTGCCGTCGACGCGCGCGACCCTTAGCGTGCCGTTGCCCGCCGGCGGGCCGAGGTGGCTCTCTCCGACGACACTTGGCGAATCAGGCCAACCAGACGTAGCGAAGATGCGTTCGCCGTGCTTGTCTGTGACCTCAAACGAAACGTCGCCTTCGAGGCCTGACCTTTCCTTGAGGACATCTTCGCAGACTGCCGCTATAACCATACGCTTCTCCGCAGTAAGGCGTTCGTCAGGATGGCGAGGCGGATGGCCTTCATGTAAATGAGGATGATGGTCTCCTTCCATGTCGCGCGCACGATCCTCTATCTCGCCCGCGATGAAGTACGCGCGCACTTCAAGTTCCCTGCGTTCCTCGGCCCACATGCTTTCCCACATGTAGACA
Organism: Kiritimatiellia bacterium; assembly: GCA_016296065.1. Taxonomy (GTDB): domain Bacteria; phylum Verrucomicrobiota; class Kiritimatiellia; order RFP12; family UBA1067; genus UBA1067. Next base: position 12,520 of record JAEDKA010000031.1, on the reverse strand, counting down.
AGCAACCGCACCCCTCCGGCCGCGACAATCACGGCCGGCAGCAATATCGCAAGAAGGAACAATCGTATTTCTCGAATCACTCGCATATATTATACCATAGCTTACCAGCCACACACAAACCTGAGGCGCGCAAAACACGACTTCTGCTCCGCGTCCGCCGCGACGTATGCACCGGCCTCCTCAGACCACACGAGGTTGTCCGCGCTCCAGTCGCATTCGTCTGATGACAATTCGTAGCAGCCGACCGGCGTGACGGAAACTGATATCGAAGCATCGGAGGGAGCGGCATAGACGAAATTCGTGCCGCAGACGGTGAGACCAAGGAACGACTCATCTGCCGCGATGTCGTCGGCATATGCGTAGGCGTAGGCGTTGTTCCCCGTGGCCAGCCACGTCTTGAGCGTTGCAGTGTTGTAGTCTGCCGGCTGCGTCACAGTTGGCGACGAACCGGAGGCGTCAACCACAAGCCACTCGACGAGGTCGGAGGCCTCAATTCGGGTTATAGATCCGGCGACTGGCGTGTAGGAGACTTCGCGTCCGAGGAAAGCCGTGTCAGCGAAGGCCGGAAGCGAAGAGTTGGATAGTGTCGTCACCAACACCGCCTCGTCCGCCGCAAGCGCGTATGCACCGAGCGTTGCCGAAGAGTTGAGCGAGATTGCCGTCACTGGGATACCAGCGAGCGACGCCTGCCCAAATGTCGCCACTTGCGACCACTCGGATTCAACAAGCGCAGTGCAGCCCGCAAACACGCCGTCCGGCAAAGTGGACTGATTCCATTCCGCAGACTTAAGGTTCTCGCAACCCGCAAACGCGCCTTCTCCAACGCTCATCCCAGAGCTCACGCTGACGCTTTCCACACCCGACTGTGCGAAGGCATAGTCGCCGAGCTCCGTCGCGGATGACGGCACGGATGCGAGCCCGCCGCATCCACGGAATGCATCGGCGCCAATGTCCGTAACGCCAGATGCCGCAACCGTCGCGAGGGATGTGCAGCCCGCAAACGCATTCGCGCCAATTGCAGTGCACGCAGTCGGCAGCGTCACGGACTTCAGCGCCGTGCAGCCTGCGAACGCAGATTCAGGAATTTCCGTAATGGACGTCGACGAGAGATTGATGCTCGTTAGCGTCGTGCAGCCCGCAAGCGCGCCCTCGGTGATCTCTGTCACAGTGGATGCAACAGTTACGGACGTGGGGTTGTCGAAACCTATGACTACCCCCTCGCGGATTATCAACCCCGACGTCGTTGTTGAGGAGGCGAGAAAAGTGTCGAACGTCCAGGTTGCCGACGAACCGCCGCCAGGCTGATTCCCTCCAGGCTGAGTTCCGCCGCCGGGCGGGGTTCCTCCGTCGCCGGGACCAGCCGCGAGGGCTGCGGAAGCAAGTGTGGCGAATGCGACTGCGACAACGATGTACATCTTGTTCATGATAAGATTCCTTTCTTGTAGGTTACTGGAAGTACACGCCATGGAAGTTCTGCGAAGTGCCTGATGCCGAGCTTGCAGCAGAAACAGACGGCGCCGAAGTACAGCCATCCGTCGTGCAGACGAGCGAGACAGATCCCGAGCTGCTGCTCATGGACGGGACCTTCACGTAGACCGTCTTGCTGCCGCCTGTAATCTTGAGGTACTTGCCCGCGTATGTCGAGGCGGATACCGACGTCCCCTTGTACGTCGCGAGAGTACCGGTTGATCCAACCACCATGTTGCCAGCAGCGCTCCCAAAGGAAACCACAGTCCCGCCGTTGATTTTAAGTCCGCTGGAATTGTCCGTATCGATGCCGATTTCCGGAGTCGCCGCAGTGAAGCAGAGAACTATTCCGTCGTTGATGACAATTGAGTCCGAACCCGATCCGTTGGAATCGATGCAGTCGTTGTTCGTCGCTCCGCAGTAGAGGTACCCACCGTTGACGACAAGCGACTCGCTCGCGTTGATGCAGTCGTCGTATGTCGTCGCCTCGAAGACGCCACCGTTGATCGTCATTACCTTCTTCGACTCAAAGCCCTCGCCGCCCTCGGCCTGAGAGAATCCTCGGATTCGTCCGCCGTGCATCGTGAGGTTCCCTTCCGCCTTGATGCACTTGGGGTTCGAATAGTCAACGTTGTCGCCCGAAGCGGAAACTACCTTGTTGGATGCGAAGTAGTATGTCGTAGACGCCAAATCGGCAATCATCGCGGTGCCGACGCTCAGGTAGTTCTTCTGTTTCTTCGCGGCGACGTAGATCTGCGTTCCGTATGTCGCGGCCTGGATGTCGGGAAGGAAGGCGGAGTCGGACGGTGCTGTAGTTTGCCCGGACGTGCCGACGACGAGTTCGCCCTTTGCGACAATGCACTTTCCGCCGGTCCCGTTTGCCACGAGGTTGAGCGTGCCGCCGGTAATGGTGAATACGCTGTTCGACTCCGACGTGCGAAGACCGCATGCTGTTGCCTTGTCTATCTCCGTCGTCAATGCAGTCTCGTCGAGCATTTCAAGGATTGTGTTTGAAGCCCCGCCGCTGCAGGTCACGTCGAAGAATCCGCCGGAGATGTCGAAAATTCCGCCGTCCGCGTCCGCGCAGAGTCCGCGCGAGGCAATGCCACTCGCGGAGACGCGCACCGTTCCGCCGGAAATCGCGATGTTGCCGCACTTCACCGCGTATGCGGGAGAAGCGTCCTGCACGACGTAGTTGCCTGTCGAAGAGAGAAGCGACGTAGAGGAGACCGTGACAACGTAGTTGCTGCCGTCGCCGTCTTCGTAGTTCTCGTATAGGACGTTGCCGGTGACCGAGGCGTTGAGCAGGCCTCCGGTCATCGTGAACGACTCGTCCCCCTTTATGCCCTTTGCGCCATCTCCCGCGACGGCGAGTTCGACGGTTCCACCGGAGAGGAGCATCGTCGTGCCTGTCTTGTCAAGCGAGACGCCGACGGACTTCTCGCCGCACACGGCGACGGAGAGCTGTCCACCTTCCACCGTCACTGACTTCCCCTTCTTGTTCACGAGGATTCCGTTCACCTTGTTCACCGCTCCGTACGACGCGCAGTCGATGTCGACCGTCCCCGCTATCTGCACGTAGTCGCCCGTCAGAGTGATGCCGGCTACGTTCTTCACGTCGGCGTTGAGGACGATGAAGACGTCCCCGCCCGCCACGACGAGATTCTCCGCGACGATGGGGCCGGTCTGCTTCTTCGTCGGGGCGGAGGCCAGCGTGACGGACCCAGGGCCTCCGATCGTCAGAGTTCCCGTGGACGAAACTGCCGTCGCCGCCGTAGTCTCGATGACGTTGTCGCCTACAAGCCACAGCGTCGCGTCGCCGGAAAGCGTAATGGTCTCTGAGACTGCCGCGCCGTCGAGCGTTACGCGATAGGGGACGTCGGAGCTGAACGTCAGCGCGGACGAAATCGTTCCGCTAATGACGAAGTCCGTCCCGATGGAGCTCCCGTTCGCGTACGTACCGCCCTCTGTCACGCTCGTCTTGAAAGGATATGCGAGAAGTTCGGGCCTCTCGGCGGATATTGCGGTGGTCGAAACGATCACGCCCGCCGCAGCCGACATCACCGCAAGCACCGATGACTTGATTGGTTTTACATTCATTGTTGTCCTCTTTCTGCCGCCTTTTTGACGACAGTGACAGTATAGCAGAAGAGGACAAGAAGTTTGTCAACTCAATGTCAAGTGGAAGCAAATAATCAATGACTTTCATGATTGTGGTCTGGCACTCCGGCGGCTATAATATTCGCTTGATGACCTTTGCCGGGACGCCGGCGACTACGGTGCGCGGCGGAACGTCCTTCGTCACGACAGCCCCTGCGCCGACGATCGCTCCGTCGCCGATTGTCACGCCGGGACAGATCGTCACGCGCGCGCCCAGCCAGACCTTGTCGCAAATTTTGACCGGCTTGGGGATCATCCCGCCGCGCTTCTCCGGGTCGGGATCGTGGTTCAATGTCGCGATGATCGTCTGCGGCCCGACAAGAACATCGTCGCCAATCGTGATGCCACCCTGGTCCTGGAACTGACAGCCGGCGTTGATGAACACACGCTTGCCGATCTTCGTGTTCTTGCCGCAATCGGTATGGAACGGTGGAAACAACCCGAACGATTCGTCGATCTCGCTCGCCGTCAGCTGCGACATCAGCTGCCGCACTTCTTCGGGCGCATGGTACGCGCCGTTCAGCTCCGCCGTGAGCTTCAGCGCCTCCTGGGAGAATGCGTGAAACGCCTGATGAAGCGCACTCCCAGCGGGGATGTACTCCGTCTTGGCCATCGTCTTTCTGAATTCCTCGACCGTCATCGTCAATCTATCTCCGCGTTGAGTTTGAAGAATCGGCATTTGGCGCGCTCCATGTCGGAGAGCGCGGCGTAGTCCCTCCAGTCGCTTTCGGCCGCGGGAAGCGCCGTGGCCGCGAGTTTCGTGATGGTGACGCTTGACGGAAGATTCGTATCGACGCCCACTTCCGGTTTACCGCCGTTCATCTTGATCGTTGCATTCAAGACAACCTTCTCAAACGTCACGGACGCAGAGCCAGAACCGACCGCCGCCGCCAGTCCGGCCGTAGAGACGAGCTTCCCGATCCTCGTGTAGGAATAACCGCCTGCAGAACCGTAGAACAGCACGAGGCAATTCGACCCGTACAGCATGAGGTCACCCGCCTCGATCGTGTTGTAGTATTGTGCGGAGGTCGGCAACGAGACACCATAGGCGTACTTCTCGTTGCCGTTGAGCTCAGCCATGGAGATTGTTAGCGGGAGCTTGTCGAGAAAGGCGCGCCCTGTTTCGGTGTTCGCGACTTTCGCGGCAAAGCGGCTTTCCCCTACGGACACGACTATCGCCGTGTCCGCGAGCGCCGCACCAATCATCCCGGCAGAAGTGATTGCGGCCATTGTAAGTTTCGAGATGGAATTCATGGTTCTATCTTACTTGAGGTGCTTCCTGTAGAACGCCTCGATGCGGTCGAAGGGAATTGCGCCCTTGCCTCCGCCGTCGTAGAGGTCGCAGTGCGACGCGCCGGGAACGATGACAAGTTCCTTGTTCTCGCCCTTGAGCATCTTGAAGGCATCCTCGCCGAAATAGCGGCTATGCGCCTTCTCGCCGTGCAGTACCATCACCGCGTTCTCGATCTCGCCCGCGTAGGCAAGCAATTTCGCGTTTATGAACGAAAGCGCCGAGGTCTTGTTCCATCCGCCGTTCGAGTTGAGCGAGCGCGCATGGTAGCCGCGCGGCGTCTTGTAGTAGGCGTAGTAGTCCTTCACGAACTGCGGCGCGTCATCCGGCAGCTTGTCAGGAACGCCGCCGCCAAGCTCGTACGTTCCTGATTTGAAGTCTTTGATGCGCTGGGCATTCATCGCATTCTTCTTCGCCTTGCGCGCCGCCGCGCTGTCCTCCTTGTCGAAATAGCCGTTCGCTGTCACGCGCGTCATGTCATACATCGTCGAGGCAACCGTCGCCTTGACACGCGTATCGACCGCCGCCGCGTTGAGGGCGAGACCGCCCCATCCGCAGATGCCGAGGATGCCGATCTTGTCGGCGTCAACGTCGTCGCGCGAGATGAGATAGTCCACCGCCGCCTGAAAATCCTCCGTGTTGATGTCGGGCGAAGCCACATAGCGTGGAGTGCCGCCGCTCTCGCCGGTGTAGGACGGATCAAACGCGATGGTCAGGAATCCGCGCTCCGCGAGCGTCTGCGCGTAGAGGCCGCTCGACTGCTCCTTCACCGCGCCAAACGGACCCGACACCGCGATGGCCGCAAACTTTCCGCTCCCCGCCTTCGGCTTGTACACGTCCGCCGCAAGCGTGATGCCGAAGCGGTTCCTGAACGTCACCTTGGAGTGTTTCACCCTGTCGGACTTGGGAAACACCTTGTCCCACTCCTGCGTGAGCGTGAGGGACGTGCCTGTCGCATCCGCTGCGCAGACTCCTCCTGCGACAAATGTCGCCATCGCAAGTTCTTTCATCATCTTCATTCTCCTTGTCGTTGACCTGTTGAGGCGGAAATAAGAAAACACAAATAGTATATACGGTTTCAGTACAAATAACAAATACAGATTTATTATTGAATCACATAATTTACACTTATACATGAATATGATATATTATGCGGTATGGACTTAAGGATACTCAGGTACTTTCTTACTGTCGCCGATGAAGGCAGCATCACGAAGGCCGCTGCGCGGCTTCACGTCTCGCAGCCCGCCCTCTCCATGCAGCTCGCCGCGCTCGAGGACGAGCTCGGCCACAAGCTTTTCGAGCGCTGCGCTCGAGGTATCGCCCTGACGGAGAAAGGATCTGCCCTGAAGCGCCGCGCTGACGATCTCGTGGATCTCGCCGACCGCACGGAGGCGGAAATCAGGGCGGACGGCACAGGCGAAGTAGCCGGCACGGTCTCCATAGGTGCCGGGGAGACGCCGGCGTTCCGCTTCATAGCCGAAGCGGCTGCGGAACTCTGCCGCGGGAATCCGCGCCTGCGCTTCTCGATTTCCTCTGGAAACGGAGAGGACATCCTTGCCCATCTTCAGAACGGTACGCTCGACTTCGGCGTGCTGATTGGCCCCGGACGCTACAGCGGCTTTGACTATCTTACGCTTCCCTACACGCACCGCTGGGGACTTGCAGTCAGAAAGGATTCGCCCCTTGCCGCGAAGCGACGAATCTCGCCAAAGGACGTGAAATCCACGCCGCTCGTCAGTTCCCGCCAGGCAATGGTGCGCGAGTTCATTTCCGGTTGGCTTGGCTGTCCGTTCGCCAGGCTGCACATCGTCGCGACGTACAACCTCCTCTACAATGCAGCCATGTTCGTCGAGTCAGGAATGGGCGCGGCGGTCTGCATAGACGGCGTGATGCCGCAGGAATTCGCCAACAGCCTCGTGTTCCGTCCGTTTGCGCCAGCGCTCACGAGCGACGTATACCTCGCCTGGCGCAGAAACGCCGCGCTTCCTCCTGCTGCAAGCGCCCTTCTCGCCGCCATCCGGTCGAAGGACACAAAATCCTTCAGCCGGGACTGAGCGCCGCAGTTTCAGACCGTCTTGAGTACCTCTGCGATTGGCTTGCGCGGAACCTTGATTGGTTTTACTGCGGCCTTGCCGACGGCAATGACGGACATGAGAGTCTCTTCTGCCGGAATGCCGAGGATCGACTTGACCTTGGCTGTGTCGCGGATTCCCATGATTAGCGTGTCCCAGCCACGGTTCTTCGCGGCAAGGATGAAGTACGACGAGGCGAGGCCGCAGTCGTAGGCGCCCCACATGTCGCCAAGCTCGTTCGCGGGAGCACCGCCGTTGAAGCCGCTTTCGCCCGGCACGAACGTCACCGCCACGAGCGCGGCTGCGTCTGCGGAGTTCGCCGCGTTGAAGGTGGGAAGCGCCTCTTTCCACATCCGCGCCTTCGCCTCGTCTCCGATCGCCGCGTAGTAGCGAGTCGTCTCGCTGTTCTTCCAGCTCGGCGCGTTGAGCGCGTCCGCGACGATCTTCTCCATCTCGTCCTTTGATATCTCGCTCTTAGCATACCGACGAACGCTCCTGCGCGCCTCGATCAGTTCGCTGAATTCCATGCCGTCGCCCTCCTTCTTTAAGTTGATGTTTTCGCCTGCGCCGTCCGAGCACCCCGCCGCCGCCAGTACTGCGGCCGCAGACGCGCCTTCCATGAAGCGCCGCCGCGTCACATATTTCTTTTCCATGTAAACATTATACCATATCCGCGCGATCTGGTGCAGGCGCCCGGAGCATTATCTCGGTGGTTATGGTAGAATATAAGCCATGAAAACACAGCTTGAGCAAGACATCAAGGCACTGGCGAATAACGAACAGCGCGAGGTGCTGATGCGTTTCTTTAAAACCGGCAAGGGACAGTACGGAGAGGGAGACCGGTTCCTCGGCGTGAAGGTTCCGCAGGTGCGGGCGCTCGTTCGCAGGCATGCGGAGTCGTGCTCATTCGCCGAAATCGAACGCCTTGTCGCATCGCCTTACCACGAAATCCGCCTCGCGGCCCTTCTCGCGCTAGTCCGCAGGTTCAAGCTCGCGAAGAAGCGTCCGGAAGAACAGCGCAAGTGCGTCGACATCTATCTTGCCAACACGGAATTCATCAACAACTGGGACCTTGTCGATCTTTCCTGCTACGAGCTGCTGGGGAACTGGCTTCTCGGCAGAGACTGCACCCTTCTCTACGAGATGGCATCTCCCGCCTGCTCGCTCTGGGAGAACCGCATTGCGATAGTGACGACGATACAGTTCATCCGCCACGGCGATTTCTGCCATACGCTGGCGATCGCCGACAGGCTCATGACGCATCCGCACGACCTGATCCACAAGGCTGTCGGATGGATGCTGCGCGAAGTCGGAAAACGCGACCGGAAAATCCTCGAGGCCTATCTGAAGCCCCGCCTGGCAACCATGCCCAGAACCATGCTCCGCTACGCCATCGAGCGCTTTCCCGAGCCCCTTCGGAAATCATATCTAACCGGCAGAGACATAGAAAGATGACGCGATACCCCCTCTGGGAACATCGTCCAAAAGGCAACACTCATCGCTTTCGTAGGATTAGAGAGGTTGAAACCAAGATCAAGCAAAAAGCATGCAAGGAAATCATCCACTCACCACGCACTATCAACCCGGTTCGTCATCCACGCCATCGCGTTTGTTGCCCGTTACGCGCAGCCACTCGGCGTTCGTAACGTGGCTTGCGCCGATCCAGAAGCGATTGCCGCCAGGTGATTTGCACTCGACCATTTCAATGCGAACGTTGGAGCCGAGGTCGAAAAAGATGGGCTGAGCCGAAACCGATTTAAAATGTAATGCATGACTGGGGGAAGCGGCGCGATAGAGGAGCACGGCGCAAAGCGTCGCAAGCGCCGCCAAAGAAAAGCACATAAACCTAGGATGCTTCAAAACAGCCATGCGTGGACGAACTGTGTTCGCCCGCACCTCCCGCAGAAACTCTGACAACCTTACCGGCCTTTTTGCGGGGTCGGCGGCGAGCATTGGAGGGAGAAGCTTGCTCCACGGACCTTCGAACGGTTCGAGAAGCCGCAGCGCATCGGTTCCGGGTTCGTACCAGAGCCCGGTCAAAAGTCGGAAGAAAACGACACCCAGCTACCGAGCGCCAGGTGTTCGACTTCGAACACCTCGCCCATTCCGCCAACGCCGATGCGCCGGACGATGCGGTAGCCGCCAACTGTTTCGCCGTGTTTCATTCTACACGAAAAGCGAGCGGAGCTTGTCGAGCGTGATGGGCTTGAGGAGAACGCCGGTGAAGCCGCAGGTTTCAGCCTTGGAGCGTGCCTCTACGTCGGCGGTGACCAGATAGACGGGCAGGCTGGAGCGCTTGGCCTCCGAGCGGATGGCGCGGACAAGTCCGTAGCCGTCAAGCTCCGGCATCCAGAGATCGGAGAACACGAGGTCGATCTTGGGATCACCGTCCAGTTTCTCCAGCGCCTCTCGTCCGTTCGCCGCCATCACGACATCCGTCATCCCGCATTTCGAGAGCAGCGCCTTGAGGACAGTGCGGTTGACCGCCGAATCGTCGGCGATGAGCACGCGCGACGGCGCGTGCGCGCAGCGCGGCACGCGAACATCGGCCTCCTCCGCGTGAGCCTTCCCCTGGGAGGTCTTGACGTTTCGGAGCGTCACGGTGAAGGTCGAGCCGACGCCCACTTCGGAGTGGACGGACAGGTCGCCGCCCATGAGCGAGGCGAGACGGTGGCATATCGGCAGCCCCAGCCCCGTTCCGTCGCGGTGGTTCTTGTCGACAACCTGGACGAACGGCTGGAGTATGCGGGAGATGTTCTCCTTCGTAATGCCCTTTCCGGTGTCCGAGACGGAAATGGTCAGCGTGCCGTCGTCCTGCCAGTCGGCCTGAACCGTCACCGTGCCCTCGTCCGTGTACTTGTAAGCGTTCGACAACAGGTTGAAGATGATCTGCCTTATGCGCTGCGGGTCAACTTCGAGAATCGGCATGTCGCCGATCTCGGTCCGCAGATTGAGTGACTTGCGCGCACGCGCGACCTCACACGCGGCGACGACTTCGCACACAAGCTTCGGCACGTCGGTAGGCTCGGTCAGTATCTCAAGCTTCCCGCACTCCATCTTCGAGAGGTCTAGCATGTCGTTCACCAGTCGCGCGAGCACCTTTCCGCTGGAGCGGATCGACGAGATGTAGCTTCTGCGCTCCTCCTCGTCCGAAACGCCCTGGTCGAGCAGGTCCGAAAAGCCGATGATGGCGTTGAGCGGCGTGCGGATGTCGTGCGACACCGTGGAGAAGAAGAGGCTCTTCGCCTGCGCGGCCTTGCGCTCGGAATCGAGCTGCGCCTCGTAGTCGCGCGCCAGCATCTCCTTCTGGTGCATTTCGTCCCGCACCTCCTCGACGAGGAACACGTGCAGAAGGCAGCAGCCAAGGAGGCATCCGAGCGAGAAATACGGCAGCAGCGCGTTGGAGTACTGCAGCGTGATGGCCGCCAGCATCGTCAAGCCGAAGATGAACACCATCTTGTTGTGCCGGCGGTTGCTGTCTTCCGACCGGATGAACTCGAACAGAGCAAGCCCCGATCCCAGGGCATTGAATCCGATTAGGAGCATGTGAGCAAGGTCTCTTAGCGGTCCCGTGTAGTACTCGCCGTTGACGTCCACGCCAAACAGGCACTCGTTGAATCCGTTCACAAGCAGCACGGCAATGAAGAACGTCAGTAGCCCGCGCCCCATCCATATCATCATCGACCGCACCCACCTGGCCATCTCCAGGTAGACAACGACAAAGCGGGTCCAGGCAAACAGCGAGACCGCGAGCATCACGAAGTAGAAGACGGTGTCGGCGTAAAGAAGCCTGGCCAGCCTGAACTCTGCGAATATGCCCCAAAGCACATCTACCATGAATGAGAAAAGAAGGCACACCAGGAATATGCGGTACTCCAGCGCGCCGGAGCGCACCCTAAGGTTGCGCCAGTTCGCAAGCTGATGCCAGTTTACGATGACATGGACGACAAGCACCAGACTCGTGAATGCTGTATAGAAGTAGAAGTAGTTCTGCATCGCATCACTCCTCTCTGCCGCACATTATAGCAAATTTCAGGTCCGAAAAGCGAAAATCTTCATCGGACCTGAAATTTTTATTTTACACCTGCTACATACCAGGCCGCCGCCCGACCGCCGTCAGAGTCCGGCGAAGTCGAGCGTCGCGAAGTAGTCGTCGAGCGTCTCGGCGCGGCGTATCTGCCGCACCGTGCCGTCCTCCTCGAGGAGGAGCTCGGCCGAGCGCAGCTTGCCGTTGTACTGGAAGCCCATGGCGTGCCCGTGCGCGCCCGCGTCGCAGATCACGACGTAGTCGCCGACGGACAGCACTGGCAGGAGGCGCTGAATCGCGAACTTGTCGTTGTTCTCGCAGAGGGATCCCGTGACGTCGTAGACGGAGGTCTCGGACGAATCCTCCTTCCCCGGGACGACGATCTCGTGGTACGCGCCGTAGAGCGCAGGGCGCATGAGATTGGACATGCACGCGTCGAGTCCGGCGTAGAGGCGGTACGTGTTCTTGATGTGCAGCACCTTCGAGACGAGATATCCGTACGGACCGGTGATGCAGCGTCCGCACTCCATGAAGAGCTTGAGCGCTGGAGCCCCGGCGGCGGAGATCGACTCCTTGTACGCCTTCTCGATTCCGCGTCCGACATACTCCAGGTCCATCGCCTTCTGGTCGGGCTTGTAGGGAATGCCGATTCCGCCGCCGATGTTGACGAACTCGAATTCGACGCCGACCTTCTCGCGCAGCTCGAGGACGAGCTCAAAGAGCATCTTCGCCGTGTCCACGATGTAGTCGGGATCAAGCTCGTTCGAGGCGACCATCGTGTGCAGGCCGAAGCGCTTCACGCCCGCCGCCTTCATCTTCGCGTAGCACTCGGCGAGCTGCTCGCGCGTCATTCCGTACTTCGCCTCCTCGGGCTTGCCGATGATTGCGTTGCCGCCCTTCAGCGGACCGGGGTTGTAGCGGCAGCAGAAAACATGATTCGCCAAATCCGCCGGCAAAGGCGCCAATCCGCCCGAGACCGCGTCCGTTCCGCCCACAGCCTCAAGCACGCTGTCCCAGTGCGTGATGTCGTCAAGGTTGATTATTGCACCGAGCTCCCATGCCTTGCGAAACTCCTCCGCGGGCGTGTCGTTCGAAGTGAACATTATCGCCTCGCCCACGTTGCCGACCTTCTCCGCGAGGACGAGCTCCGCCATGGACGAGCAGTCGCTGCCGAAGCCAAACTCCTTGAGGAGCTTCATGAGATGCGGATTCGGCGCGGCCTTCACCGCGAAATACTCGCGGAATCCCTTATTCCACGAGAAGGCTTTTTTCAGGCGCTTCGCATTGGCTCTGATTGCCTTCGCGTCGTAGACATGAAAAGGCGTAGGCCACTTCTTCGCGGTCTCTTCGATCCATTTGAGGTCAAACGGCAGTTTTCGCATTCTTCGGCTCCATTCTTTTGAGCGGATATTATATCATAAATGCCGCCCGGTGGCCGCGCGTGGAATCGAGTAGGGGGAGTTCTACTCCCCCTCTCACACCACGGGGCGTGCCTCTTAT
>JAEDKA010000003.1 GCA_016296065.1 Kiritimatiellia bacterium | reverse complement strand
GCAGGATGTCGCAGATCATCAAGCGGATGTCGCTTCGAAGGCTGGCGATCTTCTCTCGGAGGGTGTCGTTCGTGAAGGAGACGCTGGAGTCGCTTCCAAGGCGGTTCCCGTGCTCCAGTGGGGCGTGCGTGGCGCGCCTCGCCGAATACGACTGGAGCGAACCAGCGCGAGCGGCGGCGTGATGAAACGGGCAAACTAGGGGGAACGTAGAATGAGAAATGCGAACATGGAGAATTGCAGTGTGTGCTGTTTTTGGGGGACTGTCCCCGGTGGATTCGTTTTGCAGGGACTGTCCCCGGTGGATTCGTTTTGCAGGGACTGTCCCCGGTGGATTCCGTTTTATTCAGAGTATGCTCGCGACCAAATCGCCGCGGTAACGGAGTTGTCGTTTGAGTCTGATTCCCATGCGAGCAAAACCATGATTTTAGCGGAGGGCGGGAGGCGCGGGGTCGCACGAGAGGAGCCTGCGGCCCAGCATGACTGCGGTGTATATCATAAACCTCGGTGTACGCATAAGCGTAAGCGACAGGCGGGGAATCTCATAAACAGCTGTGAGTCATGCTGGCGGGGTGCCGCAGGCGACGGTTCGGGCGAGCCCCGTGCCGAGGGCCCGTAGCGTCCCGCTTCCCCCGTCTGGGGGCATTTACAGCATACCCCAAAAGTGGTATACTAGCGACAGAACGAAAAGTAGTGAACACCGTTGGTAATGGAGCCGGAACCGGTTTCTTAACCTCTGCAAACAAGGAGTTCGGACATGGCAAGAACAAAATCAGGCCTGTTGACGCGCATTGCCGCGTCATTCTGCAAATTCACCCTCGCGTTGGGCGCCGCTCTCGGCATTGTCTCCGCTGCGAATGCGGACTATGTCATGAAAGCTGGCACCACGACTGCCAATTGGAGCGATGAAGGGCTTTGGGTCGGAGAAGGCGGGAATTATGTCATTACCTGGGAAGCTCCAAACGCAGACATCACTTTCACTGCCGCAGAGTCGATAGCGAGTGGATTCTGGATTGAGAATGCCGATGGTCTTGTCAAGTTTGAGGCTTCCGATCCGACATATGGTCTCACAATGACCACTGGCGACATGCATGTCGGTGGAGTAAACCATGGATATCTTGAGATCGACAGCGGAACCCATGTGTTTCAGAACGATCTGTACATTGCTTACTCAAAGGCACACTGGTACGACGGAGACAATGGCTCCTTTACGGTAAAGGGTGGTTCGGTGACCGTAGGCAATAGCATCGTGGTAGCCAACTACGGTGGCGTTGACGGAACTGTCGGCGAGCTTTACATCTCCGGCGGAACGCTCGCCACGAAGACGATTGTCGCGGGTGCTGGTGCCGGCAAGGTCGAGTTCTACGGCGGCACGCTCAAGGCGACGGCCGCAGGCACGCTCATCGGCAGCGGGCTTACGGTGAATGTCCCGGCGGGATATTCCGGCACAATCGACACTGCGGGATTTGATGTCACGGTCGAGCCAGCTGTCGGGGGTAGCGGTTCGCTCAATATCGTTGGTGGCGGCAAGGTGACGTTCACCGTCCGGCCGGCCTGCGAGGTTTCTTCGTCTGACGAAACGCCGTATGTCATGCCTGATCCTCCTGCCGCGGACATTCCTGACGGCGCCTACTGCTGGATCGGCCCATCGGCTGGAAGCTGGAACGACGGGGCGAATTGGTCTATGTCCATCAACGGGCCTGCCGCGAATGACTATCCGAAAGCAGTTCTGACCGATGTTGCGTACATTGGCAATGCCACGACAATATCGCTCAGCGGCACTGCTAGTGCTTCAAACGTTATTTGCGCCGCGAACGTGACTTTCACCGGAGGGGGTACGCTTATGAGCTACTCGGTCAACGGCAGCGGCGTTGTGTCGCTCAACGGTGCGCGACTTCAGACGCCCCGGACGGATTGGGTTAATAATGCAGACCTTGAAGTGGTGAATGATCTTGTTGTTTCGGGTGATAATACGCTTGTGCTGACTGCGTCAACCCGAATTCGCGGCGGCAAACTTAGGTTGTCGGGTGACATTTCTGGAACAGGCAACATAACAGTGGCAAAGTCTGACTCGAATGACACCTATGGCGAGGCCGTTCTGCTTGGCGGAAACAATGCTGGCTTTACCGGCACCTACACAGTGTCTCTTACCAAGGGAAGTCGCGGCAACAACAGTTATGCCAACAAGTTCCTCTCGCCTACATCCGGCAGTGCCGCTGCGGCGTGGAGCATATTCTTCGGTGGAGAGCCGTCGACGTCCGACGGACTTTTTGAATTCAGCGACGGAGTCATAGAATTTGGCGCTCTCAGCGCAAGGTTTCCCGCGTACACGTCATCTACGTATGGCGGAAACACCGTCAAGGTTGGCGCTCTCGGGGCTGTTGACAATATTTCAGGGTCGTGGGGCGTTTCGGCAGGCAACGGAGTGGAGAAGATTGGAACGGGCACGCTCAACTACGGTGTTGCGAATACGGCTAACATCACGGTGAAAAACGGGTCAGTGGTAGTGACCGACGGGAACGCGCTGCCTTCGGCCGCTCTTACGTTCGCTGACTCGGGCGGTGTTTTTGCGATTGGCGAAGACGTTGAGTCCGGCGTGAATACGGCGGCAGTGATTCCTAACGCAAGCGGCACGATCAGCATAGGCTCGGCGGACATTACGCTTGGCTCGATTTCGGGCGGGAATTCCGCGGCGGTCGTCACGAAGGAGGGCGTCGGAAGACTTACGTTTTCTTCGGCCTCCGCGACTGCGGCCGGGCTGGACATCACGGCCGGCTCTGTCGCCCTCGCAGTGGGATCGTCCATCGGGACGCTCTCAATGTCTGATGGAACGATTCTGGCATTCGCCGCCGATCCGCAGTGGGGCAGCGAACAGCAGGTGAATCTCTTCACCTATGACAGCGAGAATTCAAATGTGACACTTAGCAAGGACAATGTAAAGATCGAGGGACTTGGCGGCAGTTCTGACTATACGCTTGATGTTGTCGATGGAACTGTAGTAGCGACGGTTACGGCGCCGACGCTCGTCTGGGCGTCTTCCAGCGGCGTGTGGGATTCCGGAACCCCCTGGTCGGCAAATGGAAATGCCATGTCGTTTCACGCGGGCGACAAGGTCTCGTTCACGGATGCACCGTTCTCCACTTACGGCGTGGCCTCAATCACTGTCACGATCAACGAGGCGGTTGCGCCGTCGCATCTCAGTGTCGATGTGGCGCAGGGTCACACTTACATATTCGAGGGAGCGGCGATTGACAGTGATTCGATGACGTTCTCAAAGACTGGCGCTGGCGATCTCGTTTTGCGCACGGCAGCTCCTGAAAACCTTCCAGCAGAGTTTTCACTTGCGGGCGGCGGGCTTGTCCTTGGCAATGACTCTCTGCACGGCATGACCATAACGCCTGCTGGCGGGTCTCTCAGAGTTGATTCAGCAATTGACAATGGGGATGGCACTGTGACGACAAACGCAGTCGTCCTTGCTGATGTTGTCTCCAGTGATATGAATGCGAACTGGGTTGTCATCAACTCCGGAAAGCTCGTGCTGACGGACGGCATGTCTGCTTCAATCACGAACAACGGCGAGCTCGAGCTGGTGGGCGACTTCTACATCGGCAGGTTTTTGAACGGCAGCGGACAGACCTATATCGGGGAAGGCGCTGTGGTACGGTATACCTCCAATGTGAAGGATACGCATAAATGGATTGATGATTACACCGGAGACATCTGGTTCCTTTCCGGCGGAACGTTCACGTACTTCAATCGTAACGGAACGCATAACAACTGCTTTGGCAAAGGCGTGCTGCATTTCGCCGGAGGAACAATCAAGGCGATGGATGCCAACTCCGCCCAGGACATCACTCTCGCAAACACGATTGATGTTGTGGCTGACACTGTGACTACTGTGACCTGGGAAAGCGCAAACAGCCGCAGGTGTCGTCTGAGACTTGAAGGCAAGCTGACTGGGTCCGGCACCGTGAATGAGGAGAAGGATGTGTTCAGGCTTGCGGGGGATAATTCCGAATTCTACGGGACATGGAATTATACATACAACAAGGCGACACTCGGCTCCGCTGCAATGGGCATACTCTCGAACAAGAGTAGCAGCTCCAACGCCGTCTGGAGCATAACGGGTACGCCAGAATCTCTGACATCCCTCTACTACATTGAGCATCAGTCCGCCAACCAGACGGCCTACTTCAACGGGCTCAATCTCAATTCTCCGAATGGCGCGATTTACTGCAAGAATCCGTTGCAGTTTGTTGTCGGGGAGAACGGAGGGGATTCCGCCATCGCCGGTGCACTGGCACTCCAGAATGCAGGCGACTATTCAATAACAAAGAAGGGGGCTGGCAAGTTGGCTCTTGGGACTGGCTTCAGGATGGCAAATGCCACTTCGCTGGGATTGAGCGGAAGTAATGACTACTCTGCAAATGCTCAGACCAAATCAATAACCGTCCAGGATGGCGTTTTCTCCGTTGAAAACCGTGACCTCGCCGATATTTCGGTTACCATTGAGAAGGAAGCCACCGTGGATCTCGACAGGAGCATGGGTCTTTCCGTCGAAGAGCCTGCCGACAGGACGACGGTGTATACGATCTTCCAGACGACTGGTTCACTTTCCGTCGCCACCAGGACTTCGGTTGTGTCCGAGACAACCACTCATCGTGGCAAGTGGAAACTGTTTGTCGAGGAAACGGAAGGTACGCGATTCCTGAGGGCGAAGTACTTCTCGGAAGGAACATCGATCACCCTCCGCTAAGCGGACGGCCTGAGGGGGAACGCGGGAGGCGCGCCGACCGGCGCGCCTCCCGTATTTTACAGATGCAAGCCTTTCCCAAAAGCCTAATGTCACTTTTTGGTATAATATGCCTCATGGAGAAGATAGCTACAGACACATATTCGTTTCCGGCGTTGCCTTCGACTCCGAGATGTGCGGCCTTTCCGACCGCAGGGTAGAATGACTTTTATGGGGGAAGTCCCACACAACACAAAGGAACACTAGATGAACAAAGCAGCTGCACTTGCGGCGCTCTCAGCGCTCGCGCCCTTCGCCCGCGCGGCGGAGACCAACGAAGTCACGACGCTTGAACGCGTCGTAGTGACCGCCTCGCCGATCGCGAAGGAGGAGCGCTTCACCGCGGACGGAGCGGACGTCACGTTCGTCGGCGCGGACCAGACGGCGCGCTTGACGGCGCAGGACCTCCCGACGGCGCTGCGGCACGTTCCGGGCGTGTCGGTGTCGCGCTACTCGCCGATCGGATGCTACGGCGGCGCGCAGGGCGGGAGCGTCTACGTGCGCGGAACGGGCGAGAGCCGTCCCGGCTCGTCGCTCACGGTGTTCCAGGACGGCGTCCCGGCGGTGGGCAGCTTCTTCAGCCATCCGCTCATGGACCTCAACCCCATCGACTTCGCGGAGTCCATAGAGGTGACGAAGTCGCCGCGTCCGCGCACCGTCCCGAATTCGTTCACCGCCATCGACCTCACCACCTGGCGCCAGCGCGACGAGGGGTTCTCCGGCGAGGCGGATCTCGCCTACGGACGCTTCTCGTCGCTCATCGGCAGCGCGCGAGCGGGCGTCAAGGAAGGCGCGTTCGACGCGGCGGCAGGTGCGTCCTACAGATATAGCGAGGGCAAGCGCGACCACAACACTGCCGAGCTGCGCAACGCCTTCGTGCGCTTCGGCGCGGAGCTTTCCGAAAGCGACTACCTCACGTTCATCTACAGGCGCGCCGAGTCGATGGTGCAGGATCCTGGCGCGAAGGGCGAGCCCACGCCGGTGCGCGACCAGTTCGAGACGGACATGGACTCCTACGCGGTCCGCCTCGACAGCGAAAGGGAATGGATGAAGGGCATCTCGCTCGTCTATGTCACGGATGGGCGCATCCGCTGGCACAAGGACCATATCTCCGACACCAATCCCCGTTCGCCGTACGGATGGTCCAAGACCGACTGGCAGACGTGGGGCTACCGCGGACTCTACGACTTCCTCGTGGGCGACGCGACGTTCACGCTCGGTCTCGACGAGATGGTCGAGCGCGGCAGAACGCGCACCGTCAACGAGCGCACCGGACAGCGCACCTGGGCGCCGGGCGAGAAGTACCAGTTCCTGACTTCGCCCTACGCGGCGGCGCGCTACGACTTCCACCTTAACGACGAATGGACGCTTACCCCGTCCGTCGGAACGCGCTACCACTTCATGAGCGACCTCCACGGCGAGTGGGCTCCGTCCGCCGCCGTCACGCTCGGCACTGAGGCGTTCGGCGTCTTCGCGTCCTACGCGCGCGCCGTGCACTACCCGGGGCTCGTGTTCCGCGCCAACACCGCCGCGTGGGACTCGATAGAGGCGGAGACTATGGACACGTTCACGGTCGGCGTGAGGGCGAAGCCGTGCGAGTGGCTGTCGGTGCACGCCTCGGCGTTCCGCAACGAGATCGAGGACCGATTCGACCTCGACGCCGCCGGACAGTACCACAACGCGAGCGACCTCAAGGCGACGGGCTTCGAGCTCACCGCGCGCGTCACGCCCACGGACGACCTGGCGTTCTACGCCGGTGCGACGTACACGATCGCCGAGACTCACCCCGTCTCGCGCCTTCCCGAGGCGACGGGCGTCGTCGGGGCGAGCTGGCGCTTCCTCGAGTATCTTCATCTCGACGCGGACGTCGAATACTCGTCGTCGATGTATGCGTACACGGTCCGCTCGGCCGACCCCTCGGACCTCTCCAAGGTTCCGTGCTTCTGGACGGCGAACGTGCGCCTCGCGTGCGACCTGGAGGCGTTCTCGCCACTCGACGGCGAGATCTACGTCGCGGGCGAGAACGTCTTCAACCGCCACTACGAGTATTTCCCGGGCTACGAGATGCCTGGCGCGATGGTCTACGTCGGCTGCAAGCTGAAGTTCTGATTTCCCTCGCCACCCGAATGGGGTATGGACTCTTGCCGCGTTGCAATGGTATAATGGCGGCATGAGAACATGCTTTATATCGTCCGCCGCCGCCGCGCTCGCGCTCGCGGCCGCTTCCGCATCCGCGGCACCCTCCGCCGCGCCGAAGGCCGTGCAGTTCCCGCTCGACCGCGTCCGCGTCACAGGCGGCGTCTTCAGGCAGAAGCAGGACATAGACAGGGAGTACCTGCTCGAGTTCCTCGACAAGGGCCGTACGGACCGCCTGCTCGCGGAGTTCCGCCGCGTCGCGGGGCTTCCGGAGAAGGCGGAGCGCTATGGCGGACGCTGGGAGGGCGGCGGAATCAACGGGCACTCCCTCGGCCACTATCTGACCGCGCTCGCCGCGTGCTACGCGGCGACGGGCGACGCGCGCGCGAAGGAGCGCGTGGACTACATCGTGGACGAGCTCGCCGAGTGCCAGCGCGCGAACGGGGACGGATACGTCATGACGATCCTGCAGGCCGCCGTGTGGGACAAGGTGCGGCGCGGCGAATTTGCCGCGGGCGGATTCGACATATGCGGCTGGTGGGTTCCGAACTACACGATCCACAAGGTGTTCGCCGGACTGCGCGACGCCTACCGCTGGACCGGGAGCAAAAAGGCGCTCGAGGTGGAGCGCGGACTCGGCGACTGGTATTGCCGCATGATCGAGGGGCTTTCGGACGAGCAGATGCAGAAGCTCATGCGCTCGGAGTGGGGCGGGCTCAACGAGACGTTCGCCGACCTCGCGCACGACACGGGCGACGCGAAGTTCCTCGCAGTCGCGAAGGACCGCTTCAACCACCGCGAGATATTCGATCCGCTCCGCCGTGGCGAAGACCGCCTCGACGGAAAGCACGCCAACACTCAGATGCCGAAGATCACGGGACTTGCGACGATATACGAGATGACCGGAGACGCAGCGCAGCGAAGGGCGGTGGAGACGTACTGGCGCGCGGTCGTTGACGATCGCTCGTTTGCTAACGGGGGACACTCAGACCACGAGCACTTCTACCCTGTGCGCGACACGGCGCGCCATCTCGGTCCGCAGACCGCCGAGACGTGCAACATTAACAACATGCACCGCCTCTCCGCGCACGTCTTCTCGTGGGCCGCGGACGATGTCGCGTCCACTGGCTCGTCGGCGATTTCTCCAGCGCACGTCATGGACTTCGTCGAGCGCTCGCTCCTCAACCAGATCGTCGCGAACATAGGCGAGAAGCCGGGCGAGTTCGGATACTTCATGTCGACGAGACCCGTCGCGACGAAGGTGTTCTCGACGCCCGAGGGCGCGTGGTGGTGCTGCGTCGGCACGGGGATAGAGAATCCGATGCGCTACGGAGAGCAGACGTACTTCCACGACGAGAAGAACCTGTGGGTCAACCTCTTCATGCCCTCGACGCTCGACTGGCGCGAGAAGGGCGTAAAGCTGGCGCAGGACACCGAATTCCCGGAAGGCGACACGGTGACGATACGCGTCGACGCGAAGAGGCCCGTCCGGTTCGCGCTCCGCATAAGGAAGCCGTACTGGTGCGAAAGGCCGGAGCTTGTTGTCTCGCCGGCCGCGAAGGAACCGGAAGCCTGCGACGGCATGCTCGGCGAGGATGGATACCTCGTCGTGGACCGCGTCTGGAAAGGCGGGGAGAAGGTGCGCGTGCGCATGCCGATGACGGACCGCATAGAGCCGCTGCACCACGCGGAGGACAAGTTCGCCGCGTTCATGCATGGTCCGCTGCTGATGGTCGGCATAACTCCGCCGGAGAAGGACGTGCCCGATCCAGCGAAGAAGCGCTGGGACGACCATCTCGCCGCGCCTGCCGGGACGATGGAGCGCGCGATGACGCTCGTCGACGGAAAGCTCCAGCCGCACGACGTCCCGATGATGCCGTACTACAAGGTCTACGAGGAGCACTATACGATGTACTTCCCCGTGATGGGGGCGGAGGAATGGAAGACGCAGCAGGCGCGGCTCGAGCGCGAACAGGCCGAGCGCGAGGAGCTCGCCAAGCGCACGGTGGACTCGGTGGAGCCCGGGTTCCAGCAGAGCGAGGTCAACCACGACTACTCCGGCGAGCACAGCGAGGCGGGAGACTTCCGGAACAGGAAGTACAGGCACGCCCAGGGCGCGGCCGGAAGCTTCGGCTACACCCTGGCCGTCGACCCTAAGGCGGAGATGGAGCTTGTGGCGACGTATTTCGGCGGAGATGTCGGACGCACCTTCGACGTATTTGTCGACGGGAAACTCCTCAAGCGGGAGACGCTCTCGTTCGAGGGTGACGCGCGAAGGGACTTCGCGGACGTTGTGTATGCGCTGCCGCGCGAACTGACGAAGGGCAAGAAGTCCGTCAGGGTGGAGTTCCGCGGCAACGAGCGGACGTTCTACGTCGGCGGGCTCTTCGGCCTCTCCGTCCGCCGCCGCGTCCTGCGCGCCCCGTAGTCCCTGTGCAGCCGGTCGGACGTCGCACCGCATCCGCTCGGTTTTGGTATAATATAGCCTTGTGCAATGACATGATGCGCAATCCAAAGGAGATGCCAATTGACTGTTGACGAGGCTTTTTCGCTGATCGACCGCGCGGTTGAGACCGGACGCGCGGCGCACGGCTATCTTGTGTGCGGCGATCTGCGCGGGTCGTGCGACGCGCTTGCGGACAGGGTGCTGCGCCGCCTGTTTCCGGACCAGGCCGTGCAGATCGAGCAGCGCTGCCATCCCGACGTCGCATGGCTCGAGCCAGAGGGCCGCTCGCGCACCATCCACGTGAAGTCGATGCGCGAGCGCATCGTCGAGCCGATGTCCGCCACCGCGTTCTCCGGCGGGTGGAAGGTTGGCGTCGTCGTCGGCGCGGACAGGATGGAGGAGGAGGCCGCGAACGCGTTCCTGAAGACGCTCGAGGAGCCTCCGCCGAAGACGATGTTCCTTCTGCTCACGGACCAGCCGGACGCCGTAATGCCAACGATCGTGTCCCGCGCGCAGCGCATAGACCTTCCGCTCTCGGAAGGTATGCTTGAAGGCGAGGCATACGACGCGGTGGCGGATGTCCTCGAATCCCGTGACGTAGAAGGCGTGTACGCGAAGGCTCAGGCAGGGAAGCGCCTTGCGGAGATTCTCGGCGAGGTGAAGGACGCAGCGGAAGACGAAGACGTCGCGATTGCGCGCAAGGCGTTCTACAAGACCGTGATGCGGTTTGTGCGCGGATGGATGGTTGGCGGACTCGTCCCGCGATTCCAGGCGTTCCGCAACGTGGCGGCCGTTGAGGACGCGTTCCGCCAGAGCGAGAGATACTTGCCGGACGAGGCGGTGCTGAGCCTGATGGCCGACCGTCTCGTGTGGCCGCGGAGAGAGGCGGAAGAATGAAGCTGTCGCTTTCCACCAACTGGTGCAACAGGCGCACCGAGGACGGACGCGCCATCGCCGACAAGGCGCTGGAACTGGGCTTCGGCGAGCTGGAGCTTGGCTTCCACACGACCCAGCGCCAGGTCGAGGGCTTCAAGGCGAGGCTTGGCCAGATTCCCGTCGGAAGCGTCCACGCCTTCTGCCCCGTCCCGCTTTCCGCGCCGCAGGGCTATCCCGAGCTATACCAGCTCGCGTCGCTCGACGAGGAGGCGCGCAAGATGGCTGTGCTGCAGGTGGCGCGGAACATCGAGTTTGCGGCGGACATCGGGGCGGACACGGTTGTGCTGCATGCCGGGAGGGTTCCGTTCGGAAGGATCTTCGACAGAATCGACTCGGGCTCGCTCCGCCAGGTCCGCTCGGACAGCGAGGGGGGCGTGCAGTCGGCCGCGTACGGGAAGATGCTCCGCCGCGCGTTGGACCGCAGGGTGAAACGCGGCATGAAGACGCTGGACGCGTTCAGGAGGACGCTTTCCGGGCTTGTCCCGCTGCTGGCGAAGAAGGGCGTGACGCTTGCGCTCGAGAACCTTCCGTATCTCGAGGGCTTCCCGGCGGAGTGGGAGCTTCAGAAGATCGTTGGCGAGTTCGGCTCCTCGGGAGTGAGGGGCTGGTTTGACACCGGACACGACCGAGTGCGGGAGATGTACCGCTGGCGCGGGGAGGTCAAGGTGGCGAATCAGGCGGAGTATGCGCGCGCCTTCTTCGCCGGCATGCACCTTAACGACGTCGAGGATTTCAACGACGACCACTTCGCGCCAGGCGACGGCAAGGTTGACTTTGCCGCGCTGAAGGACTTTGCCGCGAACGTGCGGCACGTCGTCTTCGAGCCCTCGCAGCTAGTCGAGGAGGAGCGCCTTCGGGCCGGCATAGCCCACATACGCTCGATTTGGGGCGTTCCCGGATGAACCCGCGGCGGACGCCTTGCAGAACACGCATGGAAATGATATTATTGACGACATGAACATTCCGCTTCTCATTGCTGTCATAGTCCTTGAGACGAGCCAGAACGGCATCGACCTGAAGATCGACGCCGACCGCACGGTAATTGATCCCGGCAGGAGCGTTTTTCTCACCGTGACGATGAAGACCCCGGCCGACGTCAAGGCGTCGCTTCCCGACCTGCGCGAGCGCGTGCGCGGTTTCTCCCTTGCGGAGGAGTACGCCGGGAGGCCCGTGAAGAACGCGGACGGCTCGCTCGTCGAGACGTTCAACTGGAAGCTTGTCCCCGAGCCGTGCGCGGAAGTCTACAAGATCGCGCCTTTCGCCGTAAGCGCGTCGCCGAAGCTCCTGTCCTCGCGCGACGACGACGGGAAGTTCTCCTTTGTCGCGGGGCCGGTTGTGTTCGAGAATCCGCCGCCGCGCGAGACGGTGACGGGCGCAATGGAGGCGGATCCGAAGAAGGACCTTCCTCCGCTTTCGTGGAAGCTCGTCGGATGGTGCGCCGCGCTTGCGCTCGCGGCGGCGTGCGTTCTCGCAGGCGTGTGGTTCCTGCTGCGCTACGTCGCACGGCGAGTCAAGGAGCACCGCATGAGCCCCATCGAGCGCGCGTGGGTCGAGCTGGACAGGCTGCTCAAGAAGGGCCTTCCCGGGCGCGGACGCTACAAGGACTTCTACGTCGAGCTCACGATGGTCGTCAGGCGCTACGTGCAGCGCAAGTACGGAATCAAGGCGCCGCACCTCACGACGGAGGAGTTCTTCGAGGAGATCGGCGCGCGCGGGATGAAGAGCGAGGAGCTGAGGCGGTTCCTGGAGTCCGCGGACCTCGTGAAGTTCGCAGGCGTCCAGGCGACGCCTGAGATGGCGGACGAGGCGACGGACAGCGCACGCGGCTACCTCAAGGGCGACAGCGCGTCCGCGATTTGATATAATATCCCCGACAGGAGGCAATTCAGTTGGCGCAGGTGCATGTCATAATCGGCGAAGACGAATATCTCGTCTCGGAAGCCGCGAAGAAGATCGTCGGGGACGGGATCGGACTCGAGACGGTCGACTCCGCCAATTCCTCCAACGCCGAGGCGCAGCTGAAGGACATCCGTGAGGCTGAGGCCTCGCTCATGACGCCTCCGTTCCTCGACCCGAAGAAGACGACATGGTGGCGCAACGTCGGCTTCCTGCCGCAGAACGGGAAGTGCGCGCCGAGCGAGGAAGTGAAGGAGGCGCTCGAGAAGTTCGCCCAGAAGCTGGCCGCGGCGAATCTGCCGGAGAACCAGCACTTCATCCTCTCCGGTCCGCGGCTGATGCAGACCTCGATCTTCGCGAAGACCCTGAAGGCGTCCGTGGAGATGGCTGTGTTCGCGGCCGGGAAGCCGTCCGAGCAGGCCCGCAGCGCCGTCGTGCGCGCGGTGGATTTCGCCGCGGAGATGGGACTCAAGTTCGCGCCCGGCGCGGCGGAGGCGTTCGTCGCGCACGTGGGGCCCGACTCCCGCTCGCTGATGTCCGAGCTCGGCAAGATGCGCGACTACCTTGGACCCGGGAAGAACGTGATTTCGGAGTCCGACATCGCCGAGATAACCTCTCAGGGCGCGGGCGTGGAGCCTGCCGTGTGGTCGATAACCGACGCGCTCGGCGAGCGCAACCTCAGGAAGGCGCTCGAGGCCGTTTCGCGCTTCGAGGGCGAGAACGGATTCGCCGTGCTCGTCTCGACCGTCGCGGAGAAGTTCTTCCGCCAGCTTGCGGAGCTCAAGGACGCGCAGGCGCGTGGCGTGCTGCGCGAGGCGACGGAGGGAATGGCGCCCTGGATGGCGCGCAAGACGGAGGCTCAGCTCGGCAACTGGTCGCTGAACGAGCTGCGGGCGGCGCACTACCGGTTCCAGGACCTCCGCGAGAGGGCGGTTTCGTCGCAGTCCGCGGAGGCGCTCGTGGTGCCGCGCATCGTGCAGGCGTGCAGAAGGAGGCGGGCATGAACTTCAGGCAGATGCTCAACCTGCGCCAGGCCGCGGAACACGTCCATATGGACCCGAACGAGCTCAAGCACGTCGCGCAGCGCGGCGAGATCGCGCATGACATTCACGGAGGAGACTTCTGGTTCGAGCATCGCGCGCTTGACGAATGGGCGCAGCGGAACTTGCTCGCCTCTTCCGCGCGCGAACAGATGCGCCAGCACAAGGTGATACTCGAGGAGAACCGCCGCGCGAACATGTCCGACTGGCGCGTGTGGAGCCTCTTCCGCGCGGAGGGGATCCTGCTCGGCGTCGCCGGGAAGGCGAAGGCGGGGATACTGCGCGACATGACGGACCTCGCGGACGCGACTGGGCTCGTATACGACCCGGACGCTCTGTTCAAGGAGCTCGTCGCACGCGAGGCAATCGCGTCCACGGCCATAGGCGAAGGCGCGGCGTTTCTGCATCCGCGCTTTCACGATCCGTACATGTTCGAGGAGACCTTCATCGCCTACGGAAGGAGCGAGAGGCCGGTCTTCTTCGGCGCTGCGGACGGACAGGGCACGCGGCACTTCTTCCTCGTGTGCTCGACGGACCATGAAATGCACCTGCACATACTGGCGCGGCTTGCCGTGATGGCGCACGCGACTGAATTCCTCGCACGCCTCGACGAGGCGGCGTCGGCCGAGGACGTTATAGCTGCGATACGCGAGGCGGAGGAGGGGATCGTCTGATGAAGAGACTGTGGTTCTTCGATCTGGACGGCACGCTCGCCGACACGGACCGCGATATACGCGAGTCGTGGAAGGCCGCGATGCGCGACATGGGGCTTTCATGTCCGAACTTCGAAAGGGACTTCGTGGCCGGTCCGCCGATCGAGGAGATGGCGCGCGCGCTTTTCCCGGATTCCTACACGCCCGAACTTGGTGCGGAGCTTCGCCGCCGCTTCGGCGAGCACTACGACAACGACGGCTTTCCTTACACTGTGGAGTATCCGGGAGTCCTTGACCGCGTGCGCGCGCTCAAGGCGTCCGGCGCGACAGTCGTCATCGCGACGAACAAGCGCTATGTCGGCGCAAAGCTGATGGCGGAGAAGTTCGGCTGGTACGATGTCTTCGACGGAATCTACGCAGGTGACATGTACCGCGACGATCCCTCGATCGGGGTCCTGAAGAAGCCCGCGCTCCTCGCGCTCCTCATCGCGCGTTACGGCGCGAAGAGCGAGGAATGCGCCATCGTCGGCGACACGAAGAGCGACTTCGTCGCCGCGAAGGAGAACGGAATCGAATCCGTCGGCGTGCGCTGGGGCTACGGCACGCCGGAGGAGCTCGCCCTCGCCACTCGCGTCGTTTCGTCGCCCGGCGAGATATAGCGGGCGAAATTCCCCATTGCGCAGTCTGTCGGATTATGACATAATGTAAATATGACAAAGCAGAAGTTTCCAGATTGGTCGAAGTTTACCCCCGAATCAGCCGCGGCGGATCTGCCGCGGCTTCTCGCGGAGGCGGAGAATGGCGTTGCGGAGCTGGAGTCGCTGGAGCCGCAGACGTTCGAGGAGCTCAACTGGCGCCTCAACGACGCAGTGCGTCCGCTCTGGGACGCGTGGGGGATGCTCTCGCACATGACGTCCGTGATGAACTCCGACGCATGGCGCAAGGTGGAGGAGGAGTTCCAGCCGAAGATCGTCGAGATCTCGCTCAGGATATCGCAGTCGAAGCGGCTCAACGAAATCGCGAAGAACGTGCTGCAACGCATCTCGTCGTGCGGGGGCGCGTCCCAAAACGCGACGCGCATCAGGATACTCAAGAAGTCCATCCAGGGCGCGGAGCTGTCGGGCGTCTCGCTCGAGGGCGAGAGGAAGGAGCGCTTCAATGAGATCGCGAAGAAGCTCGCCAAGCTCTCGATGGACTTCTCGAACTGCGTCCTCGACGCGACTAACGCGTTCAAGCTTGAGAAGGACGGGAAGACCTACACGATCGACGACGCGAACTATCCGGAGACGATGAAGCACTGCGCGGACCGCGAGGTGCGCGAGAAGCTCTTTCGCGCCCGCTCGACGCGCGCGCCCGAGAACGCCGCGCGCATAGACGAGATACTCGCCCTCAGGCGCGAGAGCGCGGCGATACTCGGCTTCGCGAACCCCGCCGAGGTCTCGCTCGCCACGAAGTGCGCGCCGTCCGTCGCGGCGGTGATGAAGATGATCGACGACCTCGACGCGGCTACGGAGAAGTGCGCGGCGGAGGAGAAGGCGGAGCTGGAGGCTTCCGCGGACGGCGCGAAGCTCGAGCCGTGGGACCTCTCGTTCTATGCGGAGCGGCTCAGGGAGCAGAAGTACGCGTATTCCGAGGAGGAGCTCAAGAAGCACTTCGAGGTGGAGGACGTGGTGGCGGGGCTCTTCAGGATGACTAAGTTCCTCTACGACGTCGACGTGAGGGAGCTCAAGGGCGGCGAGAAGCCGTCCGTGTGGCATCCGGACGTCAGGTTCTTCGAGGTCTCGGAGGGCGGCAGGCCTATCGCGCACTTCTACTTCGACCCCTATGTGCGAAACGGACAGAAGCGCGGCGGCGCGTGGATGAACGAGTTCCGCAACCGCTGCGACAGGCGCGGGGAGCTTCCGCTCGCGCTCGTGTGCACCAACTTCCCGAAGCCGGACGAGAGCGGGAAGGCGTACCTCCCGATGCGCGAGGTGGAGACGCTCTTCCACGAGTTCGGGCACGCCACGCAGTGCATGCTCACGAAGATCGGCGAGGAGGACGCGGCCGGAATCTCGCTCGTGGAGTGGGACGCCGTGGAGGTCGCGAGCCAGTTCAACGAGAACTGGTGCCTCGACGACCGCACTGGCATCAAGATTCCCGAGGACCTCAAGAAGAAGGTGCGCGCGGCGAAGAACTACCGTGCGGCGACGGCGTGCCGGCGTCAGCTCGCGTTCGGCAAGACGGACATGCTCCTGCACCTCGGCGCGGCGAAGGACGGGAAGACGCCGCGCGACGTGAAGACGGAGGTCTTCCGCCACTTCGACATGCCGATGACGTCCGACGACCTGTTCCTCTGCTCGTTCACCCACATCTTCGCCGGCGGATACGCCGCGGGGTACTACGGGTACAAGTGGGCGGAGGTTATGAGCGCCGACTGCTACGGCGCCTTCGAGGAGGCGGGGCTTGAGGACGACGCGGCGGTGAAGCGCGTCGGCAGGGCGTACCGCGACACCGTGCTCGCGCTGGGCGGAAGCGAGTCGGCGTACGACGTGTTCCGCCGGTTCCGCGGGCGCGCGCCGGAGATCGACGCGATCCTGCGTCAGCAGGGGCTCAAGAGATGACGTACCGCGCAAAGAAGAACTTCGCCTCCATCCTCCCGTACGCGGTGTGGATGGTCATGCTGATGATGCTGCCGTCCACGGGCGAGTGCTATGCGGCGCGCACGCTCGTCACGGCCATTCTTCTTTTGCCATGCCTCTTCTACCTCGAACGCCACCACGGGGTCATCCACCGCAACAAGACGCTCTTTCCGGAGCTTGCGTGGGGCTTTCTCGTCGGAATCGTGGTGCTTGTGGCGTGGGTGTGGCCGGAGCAGTTCGAGTGGTATCGCAAGTGGTGCATCTTCGGCGACGGCGGCACGAGCGCAATCGGCGAGAGCGACATGGTGCTGAAGCTCGTGAGGCTGGTGGGGAGTGCGTTCGTCATATCGGTCGCCGAGGAGTTGTTCTTCCGCCGATGGCTCATGCGCTTCGCTGGCTTCTGGTGGATGGTTGTGCTCTTCGCCGTCGAGCACGACCGCTGGCTCGTAGGTGCGTTCGCGGGGCTTATGTACGGATGGCTCGCGGTCCGCAAGGGGCTTCTCTCCGCTATAGTCGCGCATGTCGTCACGAACCTCGCGCTCGGACTCTACGTCCTCGAGACGGGCAACTGGCAGTTCTGGTGATGCCAGCCCGGGGATCCGCCGCTCCGCGGCGGAACGATGTAAGGCGCGATAGGATTCGCATTCCGGTGCCGCTTGCCCGAGCGATTTTTTGGTATAATATTGGGCTATGAATGGATATACGTGTGTTGTCTGCATAAAGCAGGTGCCGGATACGAAGAAGGTGACGGGCCAGGCCATGAAGGCCGACGGAACGATCAACCGCGCCGCGCTGCCTGCGATCTTCAACCCAGAGGACAAGAACGCCCTCGAGGCGGCGCTGTCCGTGAAGGAGCGCTACGGCGGCAGGGTGATCGCGGTCACGATGGGCCTTCCGGCGGCGAAGGCGATCCTGCGCGAGGCGCTCGCGTGCGGCGCGGACGAGGCGGTTCTCGTGACGGACCGCAAGGCCGCGGGCTCCGACACGCTCGCCACGAGCTACATCCTCTCCCAGGCGGTGAAGAAGTTCAATCCCGACCTCGTCTTCTGCGGGCGCCAGGCGATCGACGGCGACACCGCGCAGACGGGTCCGCAGATCGGCGAGAAGCTCGACTGCGCGGTCGTGACGTATCTCGAGAAGCTCGAGCTCGACGGGAACGTTGCGGTTGCGACGCGCGACATCGGGACGGGAGTCGAGACGTGCCGCGCGAAGCTCCCCGCGCTCTTCACGGTCACCGAGAAGTTCGGCGAGCTGAGGCCGTATCAGATGCGCCGCGTGATGAAGTACAAGAACGCGGAGCCCACGGTCCTCGACTGCGCGGCGATCGGATGCGAGGACGAGCGCTGCGGCTTCGCCGGCTCTCCAACGAGCGTCAACAAGATCGAGTCCGTGGTCCTCGCCGGCGGCGAGTTCAAGGAAGTCGCCGCGACCGACGAAGGCATCGCCGGGCTTGTGAAGGAACTCGTCAAGGATCATACAATAGGGTAATTGCTTGATTGCTTGACTCCAACCTTTCAACTTTTCAACTTTCGACTTTTCAACTTTATGAAAAACACAAACGGTGAAGTCTGGGTGTTCGCGGAGCAGGAGGAGGGCAAGCTCTCCGATGTTCCGTTCGAACTTCTCGGCAAGGCGCGCGAGCTCGCGGACAATCTCGGCGTGAAGGTCGGTGCGGTGCTGATGGGCGAGGGCGTCGAGCCGCTCGCGAAGCCGCTTTTCGAGGCCGGCGCGGACGTCGTGCATCTGATCGACGACGCGGCGCTCAAGGTCTACCGCAACAAGGCCTACCGCCACGCGATGGTCGAGCTCGTCAAGGAGGTCAACCCGCAGATCGTGATCTTCGGCGCGACGCACATGGGCCGCGACCTCGGTCCGTCCGTCGCCTCTGCGCTCCGCTGCGGGCTTACGGCAGACTGCACGGACCTCCAGATCGGCGACTACGAGGACAAGAAGACGAAGGAGACGTTCACGAATGTCCTCCACCAGATACGCCCCGCGTTCGGCGGAAACATCATCGCGACGATCGTCAACGCCCGCAACTGGCCGCAGATGGCGACGGTGCGCGAGGGCGTCATGAAGCCGCTGGCGCGCCAGGAAGGGCGCACGGGCGAGCTCGTGAAGCACTCGGCGCATCTTGGCGGCGTGGAGATTCCGGTCGAGGTCGTCGACATCGTCCGCAAGGTCTCGTCCGTCAACCTCAAGGGCTCGCGCATAATCGTGTGCGGCGGCGCGGGCGTGGGGTCGAAGGAGAACTTCAGGCTCCTCCACGACCTCGCGGGGGTCCTCGGCGGCGCTGTCGGCGGAAGCCGCGCGGCGGTCGACCTCGGATACTGCGAGCACGAGCGGCAGATCGGGCAGACGGGCGTCACGGTGCGTCCCGCGCTCATGATCAGCTGCGGCGTGTCCGGCGCGGTTCAGCACCTCGCCGGAATGCAGGACTCCGCGAAGATCATCGCGATCAACACCGACAAGGACGCGCCGATCTTCAAGGTCGCGCACTACGGCATCGTCGGCGACCTGAACGTCGTCATACCGAAGCTCATCAAGGCGATTCGCGCCAAGGGAGAGTGATCGTCATGTCGACGAGCCGATATCCCGTTGCGCTGATGGAACGATTCGAGTTCCACAGCTACGGCCATGCCCTGGAGATTCTGACCGGGTCGTTCCCGCTATGCTGGAGAGAGCTTTGCGAATCACTTGACAGGTTCCGCATAACGACCGACGAGCTCCTTGCGGCGGGCGGAAACGAAACGGCCATCCCGAAGAAATTCGACGATGTTCTCTATCCGCTTGGATGGGAGGAGATCAAGATAACCGGGGATCTGCTGATCAAGATGTATCCGCGCAAGGCCAACCAGCGGGGGCGCTTTTCCGATCAGCCGTTTGACGAGAAGACCATAGTCGGATGGATCGACGGGCACAACATCGATTTCATCAAGAACAAGGTGGCGTTCGACCTAGAATGGAACAGCAAGGACCAGACGTTCGACCGCGACCTTCTTGCGATGCGCACCTACTTTGACTGCGGGCTGGTCGACGTTGGCGTGATTGTTACGCGCTCGGAGGAGCTGAACGACGTGTTTCGCGCATTGAAGGATGGACGGGGCGAGCCGCTCATCAAGAAATACGGAGCGTCTACGACTTGGATGGGCAAGCTGCTTCCCCGCCTCAACAGCCGTCGAAACGGCGGATGCCCGATCCTCGCTGTGGGCATCCGCAAGACCTGTGTCGTCGACTGGAAGGAGGAATCATGACTCCTTTCGAGCAGACCGTGACCGACTTTGTCCACTTCACCGAGGGCAAGAACTACCAGACCATATACGCGGATCCCCCGTGGCGGTTCGCCAACCGCACGGGTAAAATGGCACCTGAGCACAAGCGCCTCAGCAGGTATGCGACGATGGATGTCGACGAGATCAAGGCGCTGCCCGTCGGCGCAGTGGCTGCGGAGAAGGCGCACTTGTATCTTTGGGTCCCCAACGCGCTTCTGCCCGAAGGCCTTGCCGTTATGAAGTCGTGGGGCTTCGAATACAAGACGAATCTCATCTGGGAAAAGATCCGTAAGGACGGGATGCCGGATGGCCGTGGTGTCGGGTTTTATTTTCGCAATGTCACTGAGATGTTATTGTTCGGCATCAAGGGGACAAAGAACAGGACCCTTGCGAGCGGCCGTTCGCAGGTCAACCTTCTGCGGACGATGAAGCGCGAACATTCCCGCAAGCCCGACGAATTCGTCAGTCTGATAGAGGAATGCTCCTCCGCGCCTCGTCTTGAGATGTTCGCGCGGGGGGATAGGGACGGATGGGACATGTGGGGCAATCAAGCCAATGACGACTATGAGCCGACATGGCCGACATACGCAAATCACACAACTGCAAAAGTCAAATCTAAGAGCAAGTAATAAGAGCAAGTAAGGAGAGCAATGGGCAACTTCTACAGAGACAACAAGGACATCGAGAACGTCATAGACGCGCTCGACCTCACCGAGGTCGCGACGCTCCTCGAGGAGGACTTCAAGTTCGCGAAGGAATACGACTTCGCGCCGAAGGACGCAGCGGACGCGATCGACAACTACAAGCGCGCGATCGACCTGTGCGGCGACATCATGGCGAACCGCATCGCACCGCTAGCCGAGGAGACCGATCTCGTAGGCAACACGCTGAACGAGGACGGCTCGGTGACGCGCGCTCCGGGAATGAAGCTCGCTATCGAGCTCTTCGGCAAGACAGGCCTCATGGGCGTGACGATTCCGTACTACCTCGGCGGACTCAACATGCCCTGCACCGTGCTCACCGCGTGCAACGACATAGTGAGCCGCGGCGACGCCGGGCTCATGAACCTCTTCGGGCTCCAGGGCATCGCCGAGACGATCAACTGGTTCGCCGACGAGGACATCAAGAAGGAGTACGTCCCGAAGCTCGTAAGCGGCGAATGGACCGGCGCTATGGTGCTCACCGAGCCTGACGCGGGATCGGACCTCCAGTCCGTCAAGACTTCCGCCTACCAGGACAAGGACGGCGTGTGGCGCGTCAACGGCGTGAAGCGCTTCATCACGAACGGATGCGGCGAGGTGCTGCTGGTCCTCGCCCGCACGGAGCCCGAGTTCAGCGACGGACGAGGCCTCAGCTGCCTTCTCGTCGAGAAGGGCCCGTGGGTCAAGGTGCGCCGCCTCGAGAACAAGCTCGGCATCCACGGCTCGCCCACGTGCGAGATGGTCTTCACGGAGGCGCCGGCGAAGCTCATCGGCCTCAGGAAGCGCGGACTCATCACCTACGTCATGGCGCTCATGAACGGCGCCAGGATGGGCATCGCCGCGCAGGGCACCGGAATCGGCGAGGCCGCGTACCGCGCCGCGCGCGACTACGCCGCGTCCCGCAAGCAGTTCGGCGTCACGATCGACAACTTCCCCGCCCTCCGCGAGCTCATGTCGACGATGTCCGTCGAGCTCCAGGCGTCCCGCGCGCTCACCTACTACGCCGCGAAGAACGTCGACCTCGAGGCGGGACTCGGCAGGAAGTTCGAGACCCTCAAGGGCACGCCCGAGGCGCAGGCCGTCCGCGCGCGCTTCAAGAAGGCGTCCGCGTTCAACAAGATGCTCACGCCGATGGCGAAGTACTACGGTTCCGAGATGTCCATGCGCAACGCGCAGGGCGCGATCTCGGTGCTCGGCGGCTCGGGCTTCATGAAGGACTACCCCTGCGAGCGCTACCTGCGCGACAGCCGCATCACGACGATCTACGAGGGCACCTCGCAGCTCCAGGTCGTCGCCGCGATTGCGGGCGTGACGGGCGGACTCGTTAAGGACGTCATTGCGGACATCCTCGGCAAGGAGGACTGGCACGGGGAGCATCCGCGCATGACGAAGCTCCTCGAGAGCCTAGACGCCGCGGTGGAGTACATCAAGGGACGCGAGGACGCGAAGGTCTACCACGACCTCTCGGCGCGCAAGCTCGTCGACGCCGCGATTGCGCTCGTCGTCGCCGCTCTCTTCGTGAAGCTCGCCGAGAAGTACGACTACAAGAAGGCCGCGCTTAACTTCTGGCTGAACGTCGAGTTCCCGCGCGTCAGGGCCGGCCTCGAGCAGGTCATGTCGGGCTACGTCGGCTCGACGGCCGAGTTCGAGACGCTTGCGCCCGCGGTGCCCGTCGAGGACTGACGGACCCGTCACCGGGCGGGCGCGGGAAACTGCGCCCGCCTTTGCTTTTTCTTGGAACCCTCCAGCGGACGACATATGGACAAGCAGAAGATCAAGGCGAGAATCGACGAACTCAGGGCCCTTATCGAGAAGGCCAACCACGACTACTACGACCTGCACCAGCCGACGGTCGGAGACCGCGACTACGACATGTGGGAGCAGGAGCTGCTGAAGCTGGAGGAGGAGAACCCGGAGTTCGCGGATGCGTCCTCGCCTGTGCAGAACGTCGCAGGCGGACTCCTCGACGGCTTCGCGAAGGTCACGCACGATCCGCCCATGCAGTCCCTCGACAAGACGCACGCAAAGGGCGAGCTCGCCGAGTTCGACGCGTTCGTCAGGAAGACTGTCGAGGGCTTCACATATCTCGTCGAGCCGAAGGTGGACGGTGTGTCGCTTTCACTGCGATACTCGGGCGGACGCCTCGTGCGCGCGGCGACGCGTGGCAACGGACTAGTCGGAGACGACATAACCGCCAACGCGCTTACGATAAAGTCGATTCCGAAGACGCTTCCGAAGGGCGCGCCGCGCGAGCTCGAGGTGCGCGGAGAGGCGTACATGACGCGCGACGGATTCGCCGCGCTCAACGAGCGCCAGGAGGCCGCCGGACTCGAGATGTTCGCGAATCCGCGAAACGCCTGCGCGGGCTCCCTGAAGCAGCTCGACTCGCGCGTCACCGCGGAGCGTCCGCTCGACGTCGTCATATACAACGCGGGCGGAGTCGGATGCGACGGCTTCGCCTCGCATAGCGAGATGATCGAGGCGTTCAAGTCATGGGGTTTCCCCGTCGCGCCGTGGTCCAAGTTCTGCAAGACGATCGAGGAGGTTTTTGCTGCGATAGACGAGCTGCAGACGCTCAGGCACACTTTCCGCTTCGAGATAGACGGAGCCGTCGTGAAGATCGACGAGCGCAGGTTCTATCCCGTGCTCGGCGCGACGGCGCACGGCCCTAGGTGGGCCCGAGCCTACAAGTACGCGCCCGAGCGCGCCGAGACGATCGTCGAGTCGATAACGGTGCAGGTGGGGCGCACCGGAATCCTCACTCCCGTCGCGGAACTGAAGCCAGTTCCGCTCGCGGGATCGGTGATAGCACGCGCAACGCTCCATAACGCGGACCAGATCGCGCGGCAGGACATCCGCGTCGGCGACCATGTCTGGCTCGTGAAGGCCGGAGACGTCATCCCTGCGATCGACTCGTCGATCCCCGAAAAGCGCACGGGCGCGGAGAAGGTGTTTCGGATGCCCACGGCGTGTCCGGTGTGCGGAGGTGCCGTCGCTCGGCTCGAAGGCGAGGTCGCGACGCGGTGCGTCAACCCCGCGTGCCCGGCGCAGCTCTGCCGCCGCCTCGAGCATTTTGCCAGCCGCAACGCGCTAGACCTCAAGGCGCTCGGCGGAAAGCTCGCGGACATCTTCGTGGAGAAGGGCGTAGTGAAGGATCCGCTAGACCTCTTCACGCTCGACTACGACGCGCTCGCGTCGCTTAACATCGGAGACGAATCGGCGCCTCGCAGGTTCGGGCTCAACGCGCAGAACCTGAGGCAGGCCGTTTCGGACGCGAAGTCGCTTCCGCTCGAAAGGTGGCTCTTCGCCGTGGGGATTCCGCAGGTCGGCGTGACGGTGGCGAAGGACATTGCCGCGGAGCACGAGAAGTTCAGCGACCTCAAGGACAGCCCTGTTCTCAGGAACGTCATCG
The DNA here is from genome assembly GCA_016296065.1 of Kiritimatiellia bacterium. Lineage (GTDB taxonomy): Bacteria > Verrucomicrobiota > Kiritimatiellia > RFP12 > UBA1067 > UBA1067. Next base: position 94,016 of record JAEDKA010000003.1, on the reverse strand, counting down.
AGAACGACGCGAAGAAGGGCAAGGAGCGCAAGATCCTCGCCATCAAGGTCGAGGCGGCGAAGGCCGTCCTCGGATTCTTCGACAGCGCCTACGGCGCGGCGTTCCTCGATCGCATGCTTTCGCTCGGAATCGACCCCGCGCGCGGCGAACGCGCCGCGGTCGCGACGGAGGGCCCTCTCGCGGGCGCTGGATGCGTTCTCACCGGCACCCTCAGCCGTCCGCGCGGCGAATACGCCGCGCTAATCGAGGCTGCTGGCGGTATCGTCCAGAGCGCCGTCACGTCGAAGACGAAGTACCTTATCGCCGGCGCCAATGTAGGCGCGACGAAGACGGAGAAGGCGCGAAAGCTCGGGACGGAAGTCATCGATGAGGCGAAGCTGCTCGAAATGCTGGGAGCTGCGGGTGGTTCGGCTCCCGCCCCAGAGGCATCCCCCGCTCCAGAAACGAAGCCCACGTTGCCGGTGCAGGGCGAGCTTTTCTGACCGACGCGCCGCGTCAAGATGTTCAGCGCCGTTGTCGTTCAGGCCTACGCGTTCATGTCGAACCGCAATATTTTCTCCGTGACGGGGATTTGTTGTTTGCCCGAAGCGGCAACACGGTCGGGAAGAGCTATTCTGCAACGCGACTCCTTCTCGGGGAGCCGCAAAAATGGTAGAATATATGCTGGATAGACAAATAGGAAGCAGGGAGCATTGCGATGGTCACGGGCATGGCACACGGAGATTTCGCGCAATCCGCAGCGAGGACGCCATCAGGACAGGTTTCCCGGCATGGGTCGGCCCCATTCCGCCAGCCGATAGCCAAGATAATATCCGGCGGGCAGACAGGGGCGGACAGAGGCGCGATTGAAGCGGCTCTGAAGGCCGGGTTCGCCTACGGCGGCCTTGTGCCGAAAGGTCGGCTGGCGGAGGACGGATGCGTCCCGACGAAGTTCATCGCGATGGATGAGGCGGACACGGAGGACTACCGGTTCCGAACCCGCTGGAACGCCGAACACTCGGACGCTACGCTGATCCTCGCGTTCTGCGACCGGCTCGAAGGCGGAACGCAGCGGACGCGCCAGTACTGCATGAACGTCTGCAAGCCGGTCTTTGTTGACAATCCAGCCGAGCCGAAAACGGACGGCGACCGCCTCGCCGTGTTCAAGTGGCTCGAAAAGGTCTGCAGAAAGAACGGCGGCAGACCGCTCGTCCTCAACGTCGCCGGGCCGCGGGAGTCGAAGGAGCCCGGCCTCGCGGCGGCGGTGGAGAAATATATTCTGCAAGTGATAAGCACAGACAAGGATAGCTCATGAAAAAGAACAAAGGAACTGATGTAATCATAAGGAGGCAGCAAATGAAGGTCGTTGCGATTTCCGCTCTGATGTTTTCTGCAATAAATGCTGTCTGCGCCGAGGCGATAAAACTTCCGGCGCCAGACATGGATTCCGGAGTGACGGTCGTGCAGGCGCTGAAGGCCCGTCGCTCTGAGCGGACGTTCGCGGACAAAGAACTCTCCCCTGAGCTGCTTTCGGGCGTCCTGTGGGCGGCCAACGGATTCAACCGCCCCGACAGACGCACAAACGCGACGGGACTGAACAAGCAGGAAATATCGGTCTACGCGATCATGAAGTCCGGCGCGTATCGCTACGACGCGAAGGCGAACACGCTCGTCAAGGTGTGCGACGACGATCTGCGCCTGGCCGTCGCCGGGCACCAGAAGTTCGCCGCGGACGCTCCCGTCTCGCTTCTCATCGCGGCGGACGTGAGCGATCCGATTTATACTGGTGCGCGCGTCACGCTGTCCAACTACGACGCGGGGATCGTTTCCGGAAACATCTACCTCTACTGCGCGGCAAACGGCCTCGCCACCGTTTGCAGACGTTCGATGGACGCCGATGCGCTCAAGAAGGCGCTCAAACTGCCCGACACGACAGTCCTTCATCTCAACCACCCAGTCGGCCATCCCGCTGAGGCCGGTGGCACGTCGGGCGGTTCGCCATCGGCAAAGGCCGCGCGCAACCGCGCGGCGATGCGCCTCTTCGAGAAGTGCATCAACACGAACGATCTGGAACTTGGGCGCAGGCTCATTTCGGAGAAGGCCGCGTTCGACACGCCCGTCTCCCCGACGCCGCTCCACGGCGCTGAGGGATACTTGAGTGTCGTCGCGCTGATGCGCAAGAGTTTCCCGGACGTGCAGTGGAAACTTGTCGACATGGTGGCCGACGAAAAGACCGTCGCCGTTCAGTGGGAGTGTTCCGGCACATTCAACGGCGATGCGCCGTTCTCCGGACTCCAGCCCAACGGCCGCAAGTTCTCCACCACCGTCATGAACTTCTATTCGTTCGACGACGATGGAATGATAGTCAAAGACGTCGCCGCGACAGGCATCGCCGGCATTCTGCAAGGCATTGGCGCAGTCAAGTAAACGACTTCCAGAAAGGGCTAGCCACAAGCATCTGCGGAAATGACGAAAATAGCGGGAGTCGAGAAGCAGATTGCACAACCCGCTACTAGTCGTATATCGGGCGGAGACGATCCGCTCGCATTGCGAGGAGTTCATCCGAACGCGCCTCGCGCCCGCGAACCCGCCAAACGACGGGAAACAGACGCCAATGCGTGGACATCCAGTTTTCGTCGCTCAGCACGCCTGCGCCTGCTGCTGCCGCGACTGCCTCGCCAAATGGTGGAAAGTGCCGCGCTGGGCTCCGATTCCAGCCGCGCGGCAACGTGGCATCGTCGATTTCCTCATGGCATGGATCGAGCGGGAGTTGGCGAAGTAGATTGTTCATTGCGCCATTTCCCTTGCCCAGAAACGTCCGGGGACTTCGCAGGCCTTGCCGTGGGTGACTGTGAATCCCTCGCCGCCCCGGTGTCCTACCTTTCCGGGAATTGTCCCTTTGTTGTCATGTCGCGTGACATGATGCCGTATATGTTTCTGGATATCAACGGGGTATGTTGATATATTTTAAGGCCCCGGAAAAGAATCAAAATCGCCCCTTGTGGCTTAAAGAGCAATATGATATAATATGCGCTGTCAACCCCAATAAGGCAAATCAAAGATGACGCAGACACAAGACGACAAAGAGAAGATTGAGGCGTACCGCAAGGCGCTCGGCAAGTACCCAAAGCCGAGCGTCACGGCGGACATCGTCGCCGTGCGTCCGGCCTACAGCGAACTTGGCGAGGGCCAATGGCGGGAGAACCCGGAGTTCGCACTTGAGGTACTGTTCATCAAGCGCGGACAATGGCCGTTCGAGGGAAGCTGGGCATTGCCTGGCGGATTCATTCGACCGACTGAAACCGTGGACGAGGGTGCGAGGCGCGAACTCCGCGAGGAGACAGCCCTTGAGGCCGACCGCCTCATTCCTGTCGGTGTGTTCTCAAAGCCTGATAGGGATATGAGGGCGTGGATTATTTCAAACGCATTCGTCTCCGTCCACAAGCGCGGGCAGGGTTGCCATGTTAAGGGCGGCGACGATGCGGCGGTAGCTCGGTGGCTTCTCCTCAAGTCGCCCACCATTGGGCATGGACGGTTCTATCTCCCGTTTCATGAGGATGGAAAGCTGGCGTTCTGCCTGACCGGCTCCTACCGCGAGGAAGATCTCGGCGGCGGCACGGTTTTGTCGGTGGAGGACAATCCGTTGGCGTTTGACCATGCTGAGATCATTGCGCAGGCGTTTCTGCGGATGCTCTCATTCGATACGAAGAAGCTCGTGTTCTTCTTCCTGCCGGAGAAGTTCACGCTTTCCAACTACATCGACGTCTATCAGTACCTCACGCGCTACTCCGTAAGCGCGGCCAACATCCCGAGCTTCCGTCGCCAGCTCACGACGACGAAGGACCCGCTTCTGGAAGTGTGCGAAGGCGAGTGGGAAGACCTCGGCGGACGCGCCCACGCCCCGGCGAAGTTGTACAGAAGGAGAAATAACTCGTGAAAGATCGCCCGTGGAGGCAGCGTAAGTTTGCAAACTAAATTCATATAGCCAAAACGATAATAAGAAAGGAGAAAGCAAATGGACAGAAACAAGGCAAAGGGAATGCTGTGGGGACTCATCGTTGGCGATGCCTTTGGAAGCCCCATACAGTTCAGTGGCAAGGACAGCCATCCGTGGATCACGGAGATGGTGAAGTGTCCGGTGTTCAACCTTCCAGCAGGCTACTGGACGGACGACGGATCAATGGCCATGTGCATCATGGACTCCTACGTCCGGAAGGGCGGCTACGACCTGAAGGACATCGGCAAGACGTTCGTAAAGTGGTTTATGGATGGCTACCTCTCGTCTGTCGACGGAAGGTCGTTTGATGTCGGCAACGCGACGTACACTGCGTGTCAGGGAATCGCGTTTAGGCATCAGTACGTCAACGGGCGCGAGGACTCGCAGGGGAACGGCTCTATCATGCGCTTTGCTCCGTCGTATCTCCTCGCGCAGAAGGAGAGCGATCCCGCGAAGGCCATGCACGAGATCAGCGACCTCACGCATAGCTCCCGCAAGGTGCGTGAGGTGGTTGACAGGCTCGCCAAAGTTCTCGGCGAACACATGGCCGGGAACCGCACGGCGGAGGTTTCCGCGTACAAGACACGGGAAGCGGTAAACAACTCCGGCTGGGCGGTCTCGACGCTTGATGCCGCGCTCTGGGCGTTCAACACCACGGAGAGCTTCGAGGAGGGGCTGATCGCCGCTGTCAACCTTGGCGGCGACTCGGATTCCATCGGGGCGGTGTTCGGGCAGGTCGCCGGGGCGTACTATGGCTTCGATGCGATTCCTGACCGCTGGGTGAAGACGGTCAAGACTTGGCGCAAGGTTGATGAACTCATCGAGGGATTTCTCGATGCTCTGGGGAGCTGATTTCGCCATGAAAAAAAGTTAAAATACCCCCTTGTGGCTGAATCAGCAATATGGTATAATATCCCTCGTCAAGACATCAGGAGACGATTGGCCGTAGGGTCAGTCGCACCAACCGAGTGGAACACCACGGTGGTAGCCGAAGAGGCGATGTGCCCGCAAGGGAAACATGTTCCGGTAAGGTCGCGCGTCTTGAACACAGGATGCGCGACCGTTCGTTTGCGAGGGGTTTGTCCCTTCCTGAGAATCTTGGCAAAGGACGTAAACGAATGAATCTGAAACCAAACACGACTAGCGATGTCGAGCAACCGGGCGATCACATCATGCACCTCCACCGCGTAGAGCATGACCCGTGGGGTGCTACGTACCACGTCGGCAACGGCAATGCAGGCGAGGCTCAGCGCTTCAGTGGCATCCTCGGACTGCCGCTCGCTTGGCTCTGCAACCAGACGCACCGCTTCATCGGCGGCGAACACCCCAAGGACGTCTACGTCCACTCAATCAGCAACCAGTAAGGAAAGAGGTCGGCAAATGAACGAAGTCGGATTCAGCGACGAATATAAGGCGCTCAAGCTGCGATACGCGGCATTGCGGGAACGCGTCGCCAACCAGATTGAGATGTTCACGCATCTTGTCGAGGTGGTCGGACCAAACATGAAGGCCCAATACATGATGCTCGTCGGACAGCTCGAACACAGGGTGTACGAACTGAAGACGGAGGTGAACCGGTGGAAGCGGCGGTTTGCCCTCCGTCAGCAGTATCTGAACCGTGGAGAGAAGCCTGACTTCATGGGAATCGAGGCGGAACTAGACAAAGAGTTCGCCGAGTACCTTGCCGAGATCAAGAAGCACATCGAGGAGATCAAGGAGGCGTCTCTCAAGTTCCACGCGGGAAAGCTCTCCGAAAAGGAAGCGTCCGTTCTCCGCTGCGCATACCTTGATGCCGTGAAGAAGCTCCACCCGGACATCAACCCCGGCCTGCCGCAGGCCGCGATAGACCTTTGGAACCAGATTCAGAAGGCATACGAGGAGCAGGATTGGGACAACGTCAAGTTTTTGGCGTCGCTCGTCGATGGTGTCGTTTCCGGTGACGTGGACTTCGCGGCGTCCCCAGACGGCATAGCTGCGCTAAAGGAGTCGTGCGAGCGGCTTGAGGCCAAAAGCCAGGAAATCGCCCAGGAGACGGAGAGGGTTAAATCGACCGTGCCTTTCACATATGAGGTGCTGCTTGAGGACGAGGATCTTGTCTTTGAGCGACAGGGACAGCTCAACGCGCAGATAGCCGCGCTCGAAGGGTGCGTCAAGGAATACGAGGAGCTCTGGAACAATGGGAAATGAAGTAACAATAGTAAAGGTCAACTGGCCTGATCTTGCGAACAGGCTCAAAGACCTGCCCGTGCCGTTCCAGCAGGACATCTTTCTGCAGGAATGCCATGTTGCCGGGACTATGCACATCGATGACATCCTCATCAAGGCAAAGGATGTCGATGTTGGCACGGCACTTGTTCTCAAGCGCGAGCCGAAGAACGAGCATGACGAACTGGCGATCCTCGTCGAGACCGTCGGTGGCGAGAAGCTTGGTTATGTGCCTCGCAAACACAATCCGATACTCGCCCGCCTCATGGACGCGGGGAAGCTTCTGACCGCCAAGGTCGTACACAAGGAACTGGAAGACCACTGGCTCAATATCCGCATCGCAATTGACATGAAGGATCTGTAAGCCATGAAACCGGAAAATCTGATTGTGCCGAAGAGGAGCCGGGGCGAGCTCTCGAAGGTTCTGCCGGGGTTCGTCTCCCACAAGGCGTTCTTCGGTTCGCTTACGGGCGGCTTCACGGCGGTCGCGCTTGACGCGAAAGCGAAGAGTCGGCTGGTGGAGAAGATCGGTCAGATACACGGCTCTCCCGATGTGGAAGTGCGTTCTGTCGTCCGAGACTGGATGGAGTCCGCAATTGTGCGTGAAGTCCGCAAATACGAAAACGGCGAGACCTTCGTCCGTTTCGAGGCGAGATTTCGCTCCGCAGAAGACAAGCCGTTGGATTCGGAACCGCTCATGCTGATGCTTGCGCTGTCATCAAGGGGCAGGGTGCGGCGCTACACTTTTGTGTTTGGGACGGGACGCAACTTCGGCGGCGTCAACATTGTCATGTCACGGGACAGAGGGGGCAGAAGCACATCCAGAAGTTTCTCTGCTCTTCGGCGATTCGTCGCGACGATGAGGACGGATGATTTCTTTATTGTTGAGAGGGCGAAAGGCAGCAATCCCTTCTTCCAGTCTTGGTGCGACAAGTCTGAAGGCGGCGGTGTGTTCACGACTGAATACGCCCTCGTTCCGTTTGCATGGCATTTCAGCACAAAGAATCTCCTGCGCAGGGATGATGTTCTGCGACTTGTGGATCGTTTCGCAGAGGGAGGATTTCGGGAACTTGGCGATGCTGCCGACTGGGGGCAACTACCCGTTGAAGAAATGGAGAACGACAAGAAGGGCGACCAAACATGAAACACAGTCTATCCAGAACCCTGCCGGGTTTCAAGATGTTCAATGCATTCTTCTCGGACTTGAAGGGCGCATTTGAGCCGACAATACTTACAGAGAAGCAGAAAGCGGTCTTCCGACAGGCAATCGCCGCATTGGATGGCTCGCCGAAAGAGGCTCTCCGTCCGTTGCGTGAAGATTTCGGACTGACGGCCAAAGTGCGCGAAGCAAGAAAATACGAGGACGGGAGGACGTTCGTGAGATACGAATTCAACCGCCTTGAATCGAACTGCACATGGTCAAGGCCATACCAGCTCATGGCCGCGTTCGGCCAGGTCGGTGATCTCGAATCCTACACAGTTCTGCGCGGGCGCGGCGAGGTCTCCGATGGGCTTGCCTTCGCAATATCTCCGCGCTGGTACGAGTGGGAGAGTCACGAGGAGACGAAAAAAGCCGCCGTCGCCCTTGCCCACCTGAAGGACGATGAGGAGTGTGAGGTTGCACTCCAGAACAGGGCCACGGGAGAGTGGTTCGCCTACATCTACGGGCGCGGCGGGCGTTACATCGTGGAATGGTACATCTGTTGCGATCCTTGGCTGATGACCGCAAGCGATCTGTCGTTCCAGCAGATTGAGGCGATGGTCGCGGCCATCAAGGAGCATGGCATTAAGGGGCTGGAAGATTCGATAGAATGGCGGCAGTTCGATTTTGAGGCATCGCAACAGAAGCACGGCGTTCTCGTCCAGGTTGACGCGAATCTCTGCCGTTCGCTGGAACTGGCGAAGAGGCAGGGCGACGAAATGCGGGTAAAGACAGTGCAGGCGCTTGGTTTCGGCGATGGAAAAATCGACGATCCGTTCTCCATTCGGATCGCGCCGGGGACGTTAGCCGCCCAGCGTCGCGCCATTTTCTACAAGGCCGTCAATGAGGAGGACAAGGTCAAGGCGTCCAAACTTTTCGCCATGCTCGCCTTGCGCGGCCATACACAGAGTCGCAACAATCTTGGATTTCATTTCCATTTTGGCATGGGAGTTCCAGAGGATTACGACCTTGCAATATACTGGCACACGCTTGCGGCAAGGGCAGGTGATGCCTACGCCATGACGAATCTTGGCAAGATATACTCGACAAAGCACAGCCCGAAATGGGATGGCCCTAAAGCCATCAAGTGGTTCGAGAAAGCTACCGCCAAGGGGGAAACATGGGCAATGGGCGAACTCGGGCATTGCCTTCTTTGCGGGAAGTGCGCAGGAAAGGATGTGGCGCGCGCCCGTTCGCTCTTGGAGAAAGCCGTAGCCGCGAACCCAGATCGAGGGGACTTCGTTGAGGAGCTTGACCGTGCGCGTGATGAGGCAGAATGAAAGGAGAATAGGTGTGAAATCGCTGATAACAGAACCGCTGGGGCTATATGGGTGGAAGAAGGCGGAGCCAGTCCTGCTTGCGGCGTTGCTTTCCGAGGAACCGCTGCTGCTCGTTGGGGCGCACGGGTGTGCAAAGAGCTTTGTGCTGGAGCGTCTTGCGGAGGCGCTGGGCATGGAGTTCCGTTCCTACAACGCGAGCCTCATCAACTACGACGACCTCGTAGGCGTTCCGCTCCCGGACGCGACGCGCACGAAGCTCGAATACCTCTCGTCCCCGGAGAGCATCTGGGACGCAGAGGTCGTGTTCATCGACGAAATCAGCCGCACGCGCCCGGAACTCCAGAACAAGCTATTCCCGATCATCTACGACCGTCGCGTCCAGGGGAGGCAGCTCGCGCGCCTCGTCTACCGCTGGGCGGCGATGAATCCGCCGCCGACGGACGAGGAGCTCGACGAGGGCGACGCGCTCTACATTGGTTCCGAGCGGCTCGACGCCGCGCTTGCGGACAGGTTCCCGTACGTCATGTCCGTGCCGGATTGGGATGACCTCTCGCCCGCCGACCAGAAGAAGGTTCTCGCCGACCAGTTCGCCGGACGGCACGAGTTCCCCGTCGCCATCCGCGAACTCGTAGCCGAGGCGCGCAGGCGCTACGATGAGCTTGTGCCGGAGCTGACGCCCCGCCTGACGCCCTACGTCGTCGCGCTCGTCACTAAGCTCCACGCAGCGAAGTACGATGTCTCGACGCGCCGCGCTACGATCCTCATGCGGTGCGTCATCGCCGTCCATGCTGCGCGGGAAGTCCTGTCCGTACACGGCGGTCGCGGGGCGACCGCTCTACCGGGCGATGGTAGGGCGCGCACCCCGTGCGCGCCGATTGACCTTTACGGTTCCGCGCGCCTTGCGCTTCTGAACACGCTCCCCGACAGGGCGCGGCGGCGGCTCAACGCGGCGGAGCTGACGGCCATCTGCAAGACGGCGTGGGAACTCTCCATGCGCGACGAGTCCGATCCGCTCGTACAGCTCATGAAGATCGACGATCCCGTTCTCCGCCTGCGGAAGATGGTCGCCGGGCATCTCGCCGTGGCGCCGGACCGCGCGGCCGCAGTCATCGGCGAGGGAGTGGCTAAGGCGAAGCCGCACCTTCGGCGCGGACTGGCCCTTGCCACGTACCTCGGCATCCGGGAGCGCGCGGACATCCCCGCTTCGACTGTCGAATTGCTTGCGCACGAGATAAAGGACGTCTTCGCCGCATGCGATTGCACATGCACGGTCACGCCGGACAAGTCCGCCGTCGCCCGCGCGGCAGGCGCGCGCGTTGCGGACGCAAACCGGCGCTTCGGGGCGGAATCGGAATTCGCGCAGTACCATTCCAACCTGCTGAATTCGTGTCTTATCGAGGTCTTCACGGCCGCGCGCGAAGCCAACGAAGCGTCACGTGAGTTTGAAGAACTCTGGAAGGAGTTTGGCCTGTGATGGACGCGTACAGCAACATGAGCGCTCCACCGCGCAGCAAGATACAGGTGACGGTGAAGCCTGTCGGGGAACATGTACTCGTAAAGCTGCCAAGTCATTGCAACTCCATTTGCGGCAAGCTCCGGTCCATGAAAAGCGATTCCGACCGCGCTTCATGGCTGCAGAGCTTTGTCGACGAGCATCGTCAGGAACTGGATGCCGTAGTCCGTCCAATGGGATTTGTCGTTCCGGTAGATGCAGGTGTGTCCGATTGCTCGCCGTTCAGGTCTCTGCCCGTCGTCGATGACGTGTTTCTGGCGCTGTCGCTTCTCGGACGCATGTCCGGCGGCATATACATTCCGCGCCGTGAAATCACCTACAGCAGCAGTCTGTTCGGATGTTACGCGTTTCCTGCAAAGCTTCTGACGCAAGGAGTCTCTAAATGACCGACGAGGAGAAAATAATCGCGCGGATTCTCGACGTGATTCCGCCGGGCTCGTTTGAGCTGACGACGTTCCTGTCGCTGTTCCGCGTCCGTTTTTCGGAGAAGACGAAGACCGCCTGCGTTACGTGCGGGGAGTCGCCGGAGCTTCTTCTCGACAAGGACTTCGTCGAGGCCCATTGCCAGACGAACGAACACCTCTTCATGCTCGTGATGCACGAGCTCTACCATGTGATCCTCGGCCACACCACGCTTTTCCCGCGCGCTACCGAGGTTCGGAACCTTGTGTTCGACGCGGTTATCAATGCGATTCTGTGTTCGCTCTTTCCGCAGCCCGAGTTCACCTCGTTTTTCACGGACTACTATCCTTCCGACAGGATGCCGTTCGCGCTCCTCCGTCCCAAGGGCGACGGAACACCACCCGCGGCGGAGTCGGCGCTCAATCTCCTCTACGGCGGTTCGGACACCGGTACATACTATGACGTGTACGAGGCGCTGCTCGAGAGTGGCTGCGTCAAGGAGATAACGGTACTCCTTGACGGCGGTCGCGGGGCGACCGCCCTGCCGAGCGATGGTAGGGCTCGCACCCCGTGCGCGCCGCATCCGCTTCTTCTCGGATCTCACGGCGGGGAGGACGAAGAGATTTCGCCGGAGATGAAGGACCTGATCCACAAAATTATATCCAAATGGCCAAGCCCCGACCGTCCGCTCCAGGGGCAAGACCTCGGCGCGGAGGAGCGCGAACGCAGGTTCGGCGCCGAGGTCGATCCCGCCGACCGTTTGCGCCTCGGCATCCGCCGTCTCATGCGGCGCGCGGCGATGCCCGGCAAGAACGAGGTCCGTCGTCGCTCTGTGCGCGAGATGACGTGCGACACGACAACGTTCCTCCCCGACTGGCACGACCGCTCGCACGAGGCGCGCGAGGTTGCGTTCGGCGATGCGCTCATCTATCGCACGGCCGCAAGTATGCGTCGTCCGTCCATTCGCGACAACCGGCAGGCGTTCGTGTACTTCGACGTGTCCGGGTCGGTCGCGGACGAGGTGCCGTCCGTGGCGCAGGCTCTTCTGCCCTATTGCCGGGGCGGACTCTGCACGGTCCATGTGTTTTCGACGGTTGTGCGTCCGGCTTCTGCTAGCGACCTTGCCGCGCGGAAGTTCAGCTCCACGGGCGGGACGGACATCAACTGCGTCCTCAGGCATGTCCTCGATCTGCCGCCCGGAAAGCGGCCACGTGCCGCCGTCGTCATTACGGACGGCTTTACGGGCAAACCGCACGCGGCGCTTGCAGAACGCTTCCGCGCGGCGGGAATGCGGCTCTTCGTCGGGCTTGTCAAAACCGCTCCCGGCTACAATCAGGAATCCGATCTCTCATCCATCGCTGACAAATTCATCAAGCTTTTTTAGACAGGATTTACAAGATTAATAGTTTTGATATGAACATGACAATAAATCCTGCAATCCTGATAATCCTGTAAATCCTGTCAAACAAAACGAGGAGTCAAAAAGTGAAGTCTCATATTGCAGAATACGTCTCTCCAGGGCATCCCGACAGACTGGCGGATGCCATTGTGGAATCCATCGTCGACCTTGCCGTAGGGCGCGACAGCGAGGCACTTGTTGGCGTCGAGTGTGCCGTCCATACGGACCATGTGTTCATCGACGGACGCATCGCTGCCGGGAAAGGCAAATGTGCCGTCTCGCACGAGGAGATCGAGGCGATTGCCCGCGGCGTCTATCGGAAGGCGGGGTACGGCGGAATCTGGATTCACGCGCCGGAGAAGCTGAAGGTCATCCAGAACGTGTGTCTGGGGCCGCTTTCGGACGATGAACGCGCCATCCGCAGCCTTTCGGACGACCAGAACGTCGTGGCAGGTTATGCCTGCAACCACCCCGAGACGGACTACCTGCCGCCCGCGCACTTCATCGCCAACTACATCGGGCGGAAGATTGATGCCTGGCGGCGGACCGTGTCCGACAAGTTCGGACCTGATTTCAAGATCATGGTGGATGTTGGGTATGATACGGCGGTCGCGGGGCGACCGCCCTACCATGCCGACACCGGTAGGGCGGGCACCCCGTGCCCGCCGCAATACTGGAATCGGCTCACGCTCAGCATCCAGCATGCGCCAGGCGTGTTCGCGGCGGAGCAGCACGAGCTTGTCCTGCCTGTCGTGCGCGGGGCGTTGGCGGAGCTGGAGGCCCGCGGACTTGCGGGCATCTCCGACCTGCCGATAGAAAACTTCATCCTCAACGGAATGGGCGACTTCATCGTCGGCGGGCCGGAAGGGGACAACGGGCTTTCCGGCAAGAAGCTTGCCGTCGATTTCTACGGACCGGAGATTCCGATTGGCGGCGGAGCGATCTGCGGCAAGGACCCTCACAAGGTGGACGTGGCGGGGGCGTTCAGGGCACGGGAACTTGCGCTGCGGTTGTTGAAGGAGCGGGGCGGGAACGCCATCACTGTCCGCCTCGGCTGGACGCCAGGCGACGCCGCGCCCGCGTTCCGCGAGTCGGAGCGCGTCGATTCGCTTGGAATGACGCACCCGATCCCCGCCTCCGCACTGCCCCCTGAAGACTGGTTCCGGATCGATTCCATCGTCGCGGATATGCGCCTTACGGCGATCATTCGCCGCGAAAAAGTCCTCTCGGGATACTTCATGCAGTCCTAAGTCGTTCTGCACCAGGGGATGCCACCCACCTCCGTGCGCCCCGCGGCAGATCCGCCGCGCTTCCGCCGTAGGGGGTTCCGTCGCTCGGGCTCTTGCGACTTTGCTTCGCAAAGCTCCTCGCTTCGCTCGTCGGCCAACCTGACGCCTTCGGCGCAGGCGAATCCCGCGACGGAACAATGTGAGGCCAGACAAGATTCACATTCGCGCCGTTTGCACAGGCGAAATTTTGGTATAATGTTTGTACCCCGCGAAGCGCGTGTGGTGGTGCAGAAGAACTCTACAAGAAGTACAAACTGACGAAGCCCGAAATTGACTTCATCGAGTTGATGATCAAGCCGATGGAATGAGGAGAAGAGTGGGATGAACCGGAAGGGTGTGGCAGTTGCAAAACCCGGGAGGGCTCGGTGTGGGGACACACGGCGACGTGGGGACACGCCGCCCTACCGGTGATGATGGAATTTGGTATAATTTTGATGGAGGCGAGAGATGACCTTTGAAGAATTGAAAAAGATAACGAGTGGCAAAGAGACGCTCACGATCGAGTTCAAGAGCGACGTGAAGCGGCTCCCTGACGGTGAACTTGTGGATTCGCTGGCAGCGATGGCGAATTCCAAGGGCGGGATGCTGTTCGAGGGAGTTGAGGACGACGGCACGATCACTGGACTTTGCAAGGCGCATCTTGATGTCGACGGAATCGTTCCGCTTGTTGAAAACCGAACGACGCCCGGACTGGTGGTGTCCGTCGAGAAGATCGACTGCGGCGACGGAGTTTACGTCGGCGTCGTCCATGTGAAAAAGTCGAAACTCCTCATTGCCACGAACGACGGCAAATACCTGAGGCGCAGGCTTGGCGCCAATCACAAGCCGGAAGTCGTGGCTATCAAGCCTGCCGAGGTGCAGTCGTGGCAATCGACACTCGGGACATACGATCCTTCGGAGATGATTTTTGAGGGTGTGTCGGTCGACGAGCTCGATCCGCTGCAGCGTGTGCGACTCCGCCGGACAATCGAGGAGTACAGCGAGGAGAAGTCGTTGCTGAAGCTCTCGGACGAAGAGCTGGACAAAGCGCTCGGACTCTGCGCAGAATCGGACGGCGCACTGCATCCGACGCTTGCCGGCATGCTGATTCTCGGTACGGAGAAGCTTCTGCGGAAACATGTCCCCTCGCACGAGGCGGCGTTCCAGGTGTTGAAGGCCGGCAAAGTCAAGGTCAACGAGTTCCGCAGAAAGCCGCTTCTTGAAATCTTCGAGGAGTTCAAGATGATGTTCGGGGCGCAGTACTCCGAAGACGAAATGGAAATCGGGCTCTTCCGGAAGGGCATACCGAATTACGACAAGACGGCGTTTCGCGAAGCGTTCGTCAACGCGCTCGTTCACAGGGACTACAACATGCTTGGGTGCATTCATGTCCAGTTCGACGATTTCGGGTTGAGGATCTCCAGTCCCGGCGGATTCATCGAAGGAGTCACGGTTGACAATCTTCTCACAGCCGCGCCAAAGTCGAGAAACTCGTGTTTGGCGGACGCCATCAAACGGATAGGACTTGCCGAACGCACGGGGCGCGGAGTTGACAGAATATTCGAGGGGCTACTGAAGTACGGTCGCCCGGCGCCAGACTACTCCGAATCGAATTCGTCGGTTGTCACCGTGAGAATGCTGGAGGCAAAGGCCGATACGCTTTTCGTCAGGATGCTGATGAACCGCGAGGATCGCGGAATAGACATGCCGATCGACTCTCTGCTTGCGCTCTCGGCTCTGCGGGATGGGGAGCTGACGGTGCAGGAGTTGGCTGCCGTTCTCAAGAAGGGTGAAACAGCAACGAGAGGCGTTATTGGAGTTTTGTTGCGCGAGGGAATGATCGAGCAGCGCGTTGAGGGCAAGGTGCACGTCTATTTCCTCGGCAAGGCATACCATCAGGAAGTCGGTGAGGAGGTTGCCTATACGAAGATGGTGGGGCTAAGCCATGACCGTTGTACCAATATGATATTGGAACATATTTCAAATCATGGAAAGATAACATGCTCACAGGTTATGGCACTTTGTGATTACACGAGAGCAAAGGCAAAGGCAATTCTAAATGAAATGCGAAACATGGGGCGGATTCAAATGAACGGCAAAGGACGGTGGGCTTATTATGTTGCAAACTAATGGTCTATGGAAATCCTATGGCATTTCTATGGAAATCCTATGGGCGACTATGAGGAGATTATGATTATGATGGGAGATAATGCCAGCTTTTCTGCGTATTTGGGCATTATACAAATTCCATTTCTATGGAATCTGTATGGCAGGTAGGGGCGGCGTGTCCTCACGCCGCCGCGGCGGAGTGGGGACAGATCGCCCTACCTCCGTTGGCAGACGCATAGAGACGCATATAGAAAGCATAGAATGGGAAGAAATGGAACTCTAATGGAACCTTAATGGAACTCTAATGGAACCTTGATGGAACCTAGTGTAATGTCTACCATCGAAGGAATACTGACATGATGGAGAAGTTCAAAGCATTTCTTGCGGGAAAGCCGCACAATATGGCCGAGGGGTGCGGGAGCAGTGGGCGTATTTCGTCGGCAGCAAAGGGAAGGCGACGCGTACGCAAATTGATGGACTTATTATGAAACACCTTCCCAATGCGCTTACCGAAGCACAAAAGAGAACAAAAGTTTGTGTCCATCGCGGCACAACTGCCGTGACCAAACCAATTTTGCGACGTTTACACAGAGGGGCTTTCAAGTCTCTATGGCACTTGGGAGCATTTCGCCGCATTCAAGACGGACATTGCATCTCCTTTTGCCGAAACTCGGCAGGGGGTATAGTCGTCCGAATTTCAACAACAAGCGCAAGTTCTGTCTGACATACCCGATTTGTCAGAACGTTACTGACAAATTGAACTGGTCGCAGATTTGCGAGCTTATTACGGTGTTGGATCCGCCGGAAAGAAGTTTCTGCAAGAAGGAATGCGTAGATTAAACTGGGATGCCGAAGCTTTGAGACGACAGATGCATTCCGGACTGTTTCTCCGCATGCCACAGCATTCCGCACTGAAAATCACCTCGCGAGGTACCCTATGCCCACCTCGCGAGCTACCCGCCATCCACCTCGGCAAGTACCCTATATGTACCTCGCGAGGTACCAGCCACCCACCTCCGTGCGCCCCGCGGCAGATCCGCCGCGCTTCCGCCATAGGGGGTTCCGTCGCTCCGCGACGGAACAATGTGAGGCCAGACAAGATTCACATTCGTGCCGTTTGCACAGGCGAAATTTTGGTATAATATGCACATCCCGCGAGGCGCATGCCGCGGCGCGGGGTCATAGTCCGGAAACGGGAAGGGTGGTTCGCGGTCCGCCGCGTACCCCACATCCCCGCCGGGCGCTTAACAAATTTGCGTAACTGCAAACTGGCGACCACTCGAAAACCTTGCAAATCTTTTGATAAGCCGCCTAGCTAGCAAGTACGCGCCCATACAGGGCGCGTTCTTACTGCTTAGTCCATATGCTTATCAGGGCTCTTGCAAGGTGCATAGAGTGGGGTGTGGATTGGGTCGTTAGGGCGTCGCCCTCTTCTTTTGTCCATTTTGTCCGTTAGCGGAAGCGCGAAATATGAACGAAACGGCAAAAGGCAAAAGAAGGATTGAACCATGAGTGTAACAGAAATGGCCCGGTCATTGGGGTTTTATGTCCATGTCAAGCGCATGGCCGGCGTGGTGCAGTTTGAATTTGAGCACGCCGATGACTATCATGATTTCCTGTCTGATGTTGTTCAAAGCGCGCAAGGTGGTGCGGTGTTTGCTGGATTCTGCGAATCGAAACCCTTGATTCCACTTGCTGACATCACACTTACTCAGATTCAATATGGTTACATTGTTCAGCAGATTTTCGCAGACGTAAGCTTTATTACGCTGTCGCTGCCTCATCCTGCTCCGCATATACCTGTTGCCAACAACATGGTTTCTTATTTCGACAACTACATTCGCTCCCTTGACGGAGGACATGGTGATTTGCGTACGAAAGAGGATGTCGAATCGATTGTTGAGCGGATGAATGAGATACTCTCCTCGAAGGAGGCAAATGAACAACGCGTAAACGGTCTTGTAGTAGGGCGTGTACAGTCTGGCAAGACTCGAAACTATATCGGATTGATGCTCAAGGCTGTAGACGAAGGGTGGAATGTGATCATCGTCCTTACCAGCTCGAATACTGCGCTTGCCGATCAGACGGAGGGACGTATTGTGGAAGATTTCGAAACTGCAGGCGTCTACACTCAAATACCACTGAATTTCAGGGACAAAGATGCCGCAGTCGCGCCGACACATATCTGTGCTCCGGGAAACACTTCTTTTTACTGGGGGGTTGCGATGAAGGAAAGCCACAACCTCGACAACATCCTCGGGTGGCTGCACGCATATGAGAACATTGTTCCGAACATGCGCATTCTCATTATCGACGACGAAGCGGACTATGCCACCCCGGATTCAAACACCGGAAAGCCTTCAATGTTGACCGAGGGCGAAGTGGACGATCTGATTTCAATCGTCCGGGAATCGGAAATCGATGGCAAGACTTTTGGCTATCTTGCAGACTGGATGGAGGACATCCCGGATCGGATAGTGGAAATACAGGAAGGCATAGAATCCGATCCTGGTTCTCGCGATGATGATGTGCTGAAGAAATTGCGTGAGAAACTTACGGGGGCAGGCAACACCCAGAAGAAGCTTTCGTCAATTCTCGGTGAGGAATCATTTTGCGCTCTGCTTGGTTTGGCGGAACACCAGATTGACGGCAATCTTGTAAACCTGAAGCAGGATGCGCTTAAGTATTTCAACGGCAAGGGCAAGGGACCACGTTCTGCGGGGGCGTTCCTCCGATTCATGAATACCGTGTTTGAGATAGCCATCGAACGGAGTGCTATCAACAGGCGCATCTGTGAGCTTATTGCAAGGAAGCCCGACTCCAGTGAATACTCCTTCCGATTCGGACGTTGTTCCTACATAGCATATACAGCCACTCCATACGCGAACATTCTGAACGAGCGACCGGATCAAACACCGCTTTATGCGGATTTCATCAAGTCGCTTACGACCTCTCCGAAGTATTTCGGATTGGATAAAATATTTGGCCGCGACTACAAGAAGCATCCGTCTCAGCCGAATATGGCCATTGTCGATGGAATAGGAGATGCGGACAAGAGGTTTGTGCTCAACCCGATACAGGAAATCAAGGACGCTGAAAAGAAGGAAGTGCTGGCGGTCGCTATTGACGATGACCTCCGTTTCTCGTGTGCCGATCCTTCGCAGGAGGGCTCCTGGGTTTCTTTAAAGCGCGCCATTGCATGGGCATTCTGCTCTGCCGGAGTGCGCCGTCATCACAGATTATCGAAGGGAACGTCCAAGCTCGACGACCGCTGGACAACGATGATGGTGAACATTTCTCCAAAGCAGAATGCCCATGACTCACTGTTGAACAAGATCAAGGCATATCTTGGCAAGCGTTGCGCCGATTTGGAGAACAAGACGAATTTCCTGGAAGAATGTCGTTTGACATGGAATTATTATGCCGTTGATGATAGAACGGCTTACACAAAGGCACAGTTCGATAGCTCGTTCAATTCTGAAGGCGAGGAGAAATACGGGGGAATAGACGACTATCCTCAGTGGGATGCAATCCAAGATGACGTACTCTACTTCATTGACGGATGGAATGACATACGTGTCCATGCGATTATCATAAACTCCGCCAATGAGCATACAATAGACAATCAGAATCGCTACAATCAGACCGGCAATCATAAAAACACGCTCTCTGACGATCACCTTTGGATAGTTGTCGGAGGAAACACGATTGGCCGCGGACTTACATTGCGAGGACTTACGGCAAGTTATTTCGACCGTGTACGGAAAACTGTTGCTGTAGATACAATGACCCAGATGGGGCGTTGGTTCGGCTACCGTATCGGATATGAACTGCTGCCACGAATCTGGATGCCAGCCGAGACGGTGCTTGAAATGCAAAAGGCTGCTTTTGTGGAAGGGGCGATGCATGAAAGCATGAAGGAGAACTTCGCAGAGAAACACTCGCCAAGCGACCCTGCCCACTATCAGAAGATATACAGCTGGGGAAGAAAACTGAGCGGCCGCGCGCGTGCCCAGGGCACGTTTATGAGTTCTGTAGGAATGCTCTCGACCACGGATTACATTTCAGTGGCGCCAAACGATATTGCAAATGTCTATGATTCAGCTGTTGCGTTTGTCTCGGCACTTGGAGCGCAGATGCCTCGCCCGGAGTCGGAGTATATTCTGTACAGGGAATTCCCGCTGTGGGCGAATGTCGACAAAAATGTTGTGAGGGACTATCTGAAGGGTGTTATCCACTATTATCCGGAAAGTACGCAGCAAACACTGCGCGCAATAATCCGCGAAATAGACCAGACTGACGAGACGGAGCCCGGTAGCACTAAATGGAGCGTTGTGATCGGCGAACCCAAGAGTCATGTCGGCGAGAGTTATCACATTGGGGTGGATAGGCGCATTTTTAGCGGCAAGCCGCAGACGGTCAAGGTGTCCGGCAATGTCGCGCGCTACGGATCCGTCCGCTCCGACATGGCTTTCTATTCCATGATTCCAACTCGGCATATAAACTACACGGACGCCGTTTTGGTTGAGCGTGACATTGAGGACGTTGTCGGTACGATCACAAACAAGATGAATGCAAACAACGGACAAATTCCGCCCGTGATAGTAACTGCCTTGTCAGATTGTCCATGTGCCACGCTACAGGAGAGGATTGCTCAGCTGGTCACAACAATAAAGAACGATCCGACCAAGAGTGTGCCCCCTGCCATCCGTGACTGCCTGCCGGAAGGCTTCAGAAACAGGTCTGCAATTGAGTACAGAGAAGAGGTTTATGATAACGCGGGATATTGCAATCCGATTCTGCAATTCTACCTTTTGACGCCCCCGGTTGGTTCGACCGACAAACCCCTGATCGCACATGCCTTCTATTGGCCCAAACATTCGCCTGACGACTTTAATCTCGTCTCGATTGGCATGGCTCCCGTGACTCGTAATCCAAGTGAGCAGCACTTTGGCGAGACTGTTGTGGAAATACTGTCGCAAAATGGATTCCCGATGTCAGTGAGCAAGTTGAAAGCTGCCGTTCTGTCGGTCCTGCCGGAATGTTCTGAAGAGTTCTTCAATGCGCATATCAAGCATCCCCTGCGCGGCATAAAGTATGCTAAGGTCCCAGGAAAGAATGCCTATTATCACACAGACTGGGCGTATGATCCCGTTGCGAAGATACGCCATTTTGTACTTGAGCGCGCTGCCGAAATCCTTCGAGACCATCAGCCTCATTCCAGTGCCGATCTGGCGAGCCAGATCGTATCCGAGAATCCAAAACTCGAAGGATTGTTCAACCACAAATCGTCGCAGGAGCGGAATGCCGTGTTCGCCGACGAGAACCTTCCGCAGTTCGGGATAGTCAAGAACGAAGACGGCGCCTTGCAGATCCAATAAGGAGGTAACGCGATGCCACACGAAAACACAGTTGACACGTACCTTGAACTGAAGAAGGCGATCATCTACCGCATCACGCACATCAACTCCGGAGATGTATTCGACTTCGACGGATTCTCGATGTTCCGCGCAGGCGACAAGATCGGCGCGGCCATTTCCACGGACGAGACGTGCATCAACATCCACAACGTCCATCCGGGCAAGAGCTACACGCTCGACGGCACGAACGCGCTGCCCGGCGTACAGGGGAACTTCCTCGCGCTTACAGTTGATTCGTCCGTGACCGACATCTCCGATCCCGTGAAGCAAGAGGACTTCGCCCATCGCATCCTTACATTCGTGACGACGGAGAACGGGACGCGCGAGCTGCTTCTTTCCGATCCGTGGGAGTGGGCGGCGCGCGTGATTGCGATGTCCGGCGACACGGCGACAGAGTTACGTCCCTACCCGTACATCGCTGAACTCTGTCTCGTCAACAAGCTTCGCGCGGCGGGGTTGATGTCGGATGTCGACACGCAATATCGAGGACCAGATTCGGGCGTACATGACTTCGAGCTGGACACGATGTCGCTGGAGTGCAAGTCGCGTCTGCATGGAGACCCAGAGACGAAATCTGGCGAACTCGTCATTTCCAGCGAACACCAGTTGAGCCGCACGGGAACGAAACCGCTCTATGTTGTCTATTTCCCGATGGAGGATACGGGCGATCTATCGCTCGCCTCGTGCGTGACGGAGTTCGGCGATCCCCGCGCCGTAATCATGGAGAAGCTTGCGAAGATGAAGTTCGTGGAAGGGGACTTCGCATGGCAGAGGCCCTATCACGTTCTCGGCTCGCCGCTCGTCTATGAAATCACAGACGACTTCCCCCGCATCACGCCGGGACAGTTCGTGGGCGGACATTTCCCGTCGGGCATCACGAAACTCGTCTATCACGTGAGCCTGTACAACCGGCCGTCGTGTCCGCTTGATGATTTTGTCGGTGCCATAAAGAACGGTACACCTCCAGTGTTCACAGTCTGATCTACAAACTCCACATGAAACCGCCAAAGAAACTGATTGAAGTCGCATTGCCGCTGAAGGCGATCAACGAAGCGTGCGCTCGCGAGAAATCGATCCGCCACGGACATCCCTCCACCTTGCATCTCTGGTGGGCGAGGCGGCCACTTGCGGCAGCGCGCGCCGTCATCTTCGCGCAGATGGTGGACGATCCGCTGGAGAAGTACGGCGAAAATCCCACGCCGCAACAACGAAGCGCTGCCACGAAGGAGCGCAGGAGGTTGTTTGCGCTTATCGAAGAGCTGGTGAAGTGGGAGAACACGAACAACGAGGAAGTGCTGGAAAGGGCGCGAGCGGAAATCCGCAAGTCGTGTCCCGAAGGGCTGCCAGCCTTTCACGATCCGTTTGCAGGCGGCGGCGCGTTGCCGCTTGAAGCACAACGTCTTGGACTGGAAAGTTATGCGAGCGATTTGAATCCTGTCGCTGTGATGATAAATAAGGCGATGATTGAGATTCCGCCGAAGTTCTCGGGAAGGAAGCCAATAGGGCCTGTGCCCGCAGGCGAAGAACTGCCAGATGTCTTCAAGGAGTGGCCGGGAGCCACTGGGCTTGCCGAGGACGTGAGGCGGTATGGCTACTGGATGCGCGAGGAAGCGAAGAAGCGCATTGGACACCTCTATCCACAGGTGGAAATCACG
This sequence comes from Kiritimatiellia bacterium, assembly GCA_016296065.1. Classification (GTDB taxonomy): domain Bacteria; phylum Verrucomicrobiota; class Kiritimatiellia; order RFP12; family UBA1067; genus UBA1067. Next base: position 71,588 of record JAEDKA010000003.1, on the reverse strand, counting down.
AAGGAGATGGCGGCGAAACGTCCTGACCTCAAGCAGTACGTAGGGCAGAAACTGACTGTCATCGCGTGGCTTTGGGCGAGAACCGTGAAAAGCCCCAACCCTATGTATTCGCACGTTGACGTTCCGCTTGTTTCAAGTTTCGTCCTTTCGTCGAAGAAAGGCAAGGAGGCTTGGGTCAAGCCGGTGGTTGAAGGCGACAAATGGCATTTTGAAGTGTGCGTTGGCACGCCGCCGAAGGGGGCGGAGGATGGTAACAAGCACACCGTGAGCCGTTCAGCAGTTTCTTTTGATTGCATCATTTCTGGATCGCCTATTTCTGGGGATTACATCAAGGAAGAAGGTGTTGCCGGGCGCATGGGCGCACGAATGATGGCTGTTGTATGTGAAGGCACCAAAGGGCGCGTTTATCTTCCGCCTCAGGACGAGGACATTGAAGTTCCAGAACCGAAATGGAAACCCACAGGAAGATTGCCGGCACGCCGTATCACGGGTGGTACATGTGTCCCATACGGCTTGGACGAGTGGTGGAAACTCTTCACGAAAAGACAGCTCATGGCGCTCAACACGTTTTCCGATCTTGTGCATGAAGTACGAAATAAAGTGATTGAGGATGGAGGAAGTCAAGAACTTGCTGATGCAATTTCTACATATCTTGCTTTTGCGGTAGATAAATGTGCAGACTACGGTTCTGCTATTTGCTCTTGGCATAGTTCTAAGGAATTAATCAGAAACACATTTGGAAGGCAAGCTTTGCCTATGCCATGGGACTATGCAGAAGTTAATCCGTTTTCTGATTCGGCGGGGAATTTCAACAACTGTGTAATGTGGAATGTTGAGTCGATAAATGAATTCCCCACGCAGGCATTTGGAATTGCAACCCAAGCAGATGCACAACAACAGACTATTTCACAAGATAAATTGATTTCTACTGATCCACCGTACTACGACAACATTAGTTATGCCGATCTTGCCGACTTTTTCTATGTCTGGATGCGTCGTTCATTGAAAGATATATATCCCGACTTGTTTTCAACTATGGCAACGCCCAAAGACGAAGAGCTTGTTGCTACGCCATACAAACATGGTGGGCGAGAAAAAGCCGAGGCGTTTTTTCTCGACGGTATGACGACGGTGATGGCTAATCTGGCGAATTCGTCTAACGGAGCATTCCCCGTCACAATCTACTACGCATTCAAGCAGTCTGATACGAATGACGGCGGTACGCGCAATGCGGGTTGGGAGACGTTTCTTGAGGCCGTGATGCGTGCTGGTTTTGCAATCACCGGCACCTGGCCAATGCGGACGGAACTTGCCAATCGCATGATAGGCAAGGATGCCAATGCCCTTGCTTCATCAGTTGTCCTTGTTTGTCGCAAACGAGCAGAAGATGCTACTGAGATTACGCGGCGGGCGTTTCTGCGTGAGCTGATGGAGAAGATGCCCGGGTCGTTGGAGGACATGCAGGGCGGTGACGAGAACGCGGCGCCCGTGGCGCCTGTTGACATGGCGCAGGCGATTATCGGTCCAGGAATGGAAATCTACTCGAAGTACAAGGCTGTGTTGAACGCCGACGGTTCGCGTATGAGCGTCCATGATGCCATCATCGAGATTAATCGGTTCCTTGACGAGGGTGACGACTTCGACGCCGAGACGCAGTTCTGCCGCGATTGGTTCCGCGAACACCAGTGGGGCGAGGGACCGAGCGGAGAGGCGGATGTCCTTGCGCGCGCGAAGGGGCTTTCGGTCGATTACGTGGTCGATGCGGGTGTGTTGTTCTCGAAGGGCGGCAAGACGTCGCTCGTGAAATGGCAGGATTATCCCGACGACTACGACCCGACGGAGGACGCGCATCGTCCCGTGTGGGAGGTGTGCCATCATCTGGTGCGCATCCACCAGCGGCGCGGAACTGGCGCGGCGGGCGAGTTCCTGTCGATGGTGCAGGGCCAGGGCGAGGCGGCGCGGCAGCTCGCGTATTTGCTCTACACGCTCTGCGAACGGAAGGGGCTTGCTGAGGATGCGCGCGTGTACAACGAACTGGCGACGGCGTGGAACGACATTGTCACGTCGAGCATCGAAAACGCGAAGCCCGTGCTGAAGCAGGCAGAACTTGGCATATAATTATTTGAAAGGAAACAAAATGATGAAACCTTGGAGAGAAGTTGCGAAACCTCATAAGGATGTGCTGGAAGGGACGTTTCTTCAAAGTGATTTTGCGGCTGATCTGACGCAGGTCGTAAACGGCACGGCACCGGATGAATATCGTAGTCCAGAGGCGTTCTATGAACGCACTTATGTAACCGAAGGGATGAAACAGCTTTTGGTTACGGTCGCGCAGCGTCTTAACGGGCGTGGCGGCGATCCAGTGGTGGAGCTTAAGACGAACTTCGGCGGCGGGAAGACGCACACACTTCTTGCAGTGTATCATATGGCGACGTACGAAGGAAGCACTGCGAATCTACAAGGCATGTCCGACGTATTGTCTGCGGCGCAGGTGGAGAGTGTCCCGCACGCGAGAGTGGCGGTAATAGACGGCAATGCTCTGGCGCCCAACCAGCCATTGAAGCAAGGCGGACTTTCAATAAGAACGCTTTGGGGAAACCTGGCATGGCAGCTCCTTGGGCCTGAAGGATACGCAAAGGTTGCGGACAGCGATGCAGCGGGAACCTCGCCGGGGAAGGGGATTTTGGAGTCACTTTTGAAAGATGCAGGGCCTTGTGTTGTCTTGATGGACGAACTTGTGTCGTATTATCGCCAGTTCGGATCTGGCGGCGCTTTGGCAGGCGGGACGTATGAAAGCAATATATCTTTTGCGCAGGCCTTGACAGAGGCTGTGAAGAGCGCGCCACAGGCAATGATGCTCGTATCGCTTCCGAGTTCTGACACGGAGGCTGCCGGTACATTCGGGCGCACGGCGCTTGTGACTTTGGAAAAAACATTCGGTCGCGTCAATGCGATATGGAGGCCTGTCACGGCAGAAGAGGGCTTTGAAATCGTAAAACGCCGTCTTTTCGAGAAGATTGAAGATACTGCGGCTGTAGAGGAAACCTGTCAGGAATTTGCATCCTACTATCACGAAAAACGGGACTCGCTGCCTCCTTATATCCAGGAGGGAATCTGGACGGATAGAATGCGGCAGTGCTATCCTATCCATCCAGAGGTGTTTATTCGTCTTTACGAGGACTGGTCGACTTTGCCAAACTTCCAGAAGACGCGCGGCGTGTTGCAGTACATGGCGATCGTGATCAACAGCCAGTGGAAGACAGGTAGCGATGAACCGCTGATCATGCCAGCGTCGATTCCGCTGTGCGACACGGCGGTAGCGAACAAGTCCACGCAGTTTCTCCCGAATGGATGGGGCGTTATCATTGATAGAGAAATTGACGGCGTGGAGTCACAGCCAGTTCGAATTGACGTCAGCGATCCACATCTTGGGGCGCTTCATGCGGCGGTTCGAGTTGCACGGACGATTTTCATTGGAAGTGCTGCGTCCACCGCCGAGCAGACTGTTAGAGGCATAGCCCGTAAGCAGATACTTCTTGGGTGTGCCATTCCCGGGCAGGAACTTTCATTCTACGAGGATGCACTTCACAAGATGCGCGAGAGACTGCAATATCTGTTCTCCAGCGACGACCGCTACTGGTATGATACACGTCCTAATTTATCTAGGACAATGAATGAGTATAAGGGGCGCATCAAGCAGAAAGATGTCAGAGAAGCCCTCGAGATGGCTCTGAAGAACAAGTGGGGTTCGCCCAGCTGTATCGCTGGGTTGCATGTGTTTGCAGATGATGGTGAAGTGCCTGATGACATTGTGGAAGGCGTACGTGTTGTGGTGCTCCCGTTGGTCTCGTCGTATTCGAAGGCGACGGAGAGCCATACGTTTGATGCTGCACGAGTATATGTCAACAAATGCGGAACGGTCGCGCGTATGAGGAAAAACAGACTTGTCTTTTTGGCGGCCGATTTGAGCATGGTCGGACGCATTGAAGATCAATGCCGCACGCTGCTTGCGTGGCGCGCAGTGAGGGATGCTATAATGGGCGGGTCAATCAATGTCACCAAGCAGGAGGATGCCCAGGTACAGGCCTTTATCGCGCAGAGCGATACAATGCTGAGGGGTTTGATCTGCGAGTGCTTCAAATATCTGTTGGTGCCCGAGCAGGCGGGGAATGATATCGGATTTGTCGTCCGAAAGATGAATGTGGCAAGTGTGTCACTTCTTGGCGACGCTGTTTGCAAGACATTGGAAGATAACGAAGACATTTTGCGGGTTTGGGCGCCACGTTTCATGAAATCCGATCTTGCGCAATATTACTTCAAGAATGGATGCCATGAAGTGTCGACGCGCAAGATATGGCAGGATATGGCCTCGTACCTGTACTTCAGCAGACTTGTTTCGGCAGCGGCGTTTTGCGAGACAGTAAGACAGGGCGTTGCTTCTGGTTTGTTTGGCTATGCCCGCGACAAAGGGGAGGATGGCTGTTATTCGGTATTTGCGTTTGGGGATAACCCAATGGCAATAGGCGTCTCTGACAATGAGCTGATTGTCAGAGACAAGGAAGCAGCTGAATATAAAGCATCGTTAACGGGCGATATAACTTCAGATGATGTCATCGATGATGGCCCCGGCAACCTCGCAGGTGGCTCTGGAGACGCAATCAATGGTGGACAAGGGCAAGGAATCGGCCCAGGGGGCAAGCCTGCATCATTGCCGACGGCTGCAAAGCGAAAGTTTATCGGTGAAGCTCGCGTTGATGTTTCGCATGGATCATCAAGAATCGGAGAAATCGTGGATGAAGTTATTTCCCATCTTTCAGCTTCAGGTGCCAATGTAAAGGTCACGTTGTCGATTGAGGCAAAAAACGTAAATCCATTTACTCCGATTGTCGTCCGCACAGTTAGCGAAAACTGCAACAATCTCGGATTCTCACGTGCTGAGTTTTCGTGAGTGACAATCTGTGAGGAATACAGCGACTGTTCAACGTGCATGACTTCTTCTGTCCGACAGCGATTTTGATTCACTGCGGAGGGTAGACATGTGGTTAGGATTGGAGCGAGCGTGGCTGTTCGGACACTGCGCTCGCTGCGCTCCCTCCGCGTCCTCATGACGGCCGCGACAAGCGCGGTCCTCCCTATTGCGGACGGGTCAGAGTCCGTCCCTCTTGAGCCACGGCCCTGTAAATCTTGTCTAACCTGTCTAAACCATACCCCGGCGCGCCCGCAAATAATTTCCCGAACCCCCTTGCGGCTGAATCAGCAATATGATATAATATTCACCATCAAGACCATGAAGAGTGATGCGCGGGAGCGCATCTGCCAACCGAGCGGGAACGCCACGGTGGAAAAGGGATGGGCCCTTTGGGGAAAACAAGTTCCGAAGGTCGCCCGTCCCGCGCAGAGACGGGCGACATCGTTTTTTGCGGAGGCTCTTGGCGGTTACAACAGAAAACCAAAAACGAAAGGAGTAAGACTATGAGGGAACTAACACCTAAGGCGCATGAATACATTGACTATGTCGTCGGCGACGTCGTCGGAAATAGCGAAATTGAGGGTGCCAGCCTCTGCAACGACGGCGAGAATCCGTTTGCATACCTTGTCAGCATTCCGATCGAGACGGACGAGCGGCTTGTCGTAGAGACATGCAACGAGCTCTTCCATGCCCTAGGACTCCTGCCGCCGGGCAAAGACCTTGCGCTTGGGAAGATGGGCGACTATTGCCATGTCGTCAGAGGTGCATCGTCAGAAGGGGAGTGCTATGTGGCGAACTTCAACCATCCTGCCGTGCTTGATTTTCGGGATGGCGATCCGGAATGCCAGTTCATCCTGAAGAACTGGGATTTCTGCGACGACGATTGCGATACAGCTCGGTAAGCGAATCGGCTAAGAGAAAGCGGGAAAGGAGTGTCATGATCAGAAAACTTATGGTTGCGGGATTGGTGGTTGCCGCAACGCTCATTGCGAAGGCGGACTACTGGATGACGTTCTGCAAGACGCCGGGCGGGCAGCAGTACTCTCAAATCGGGTACGTTAAGCCCGACTCGGACGGTTTTGTGACGATCAAGGCGGGGCCTATGACGGTCGTCGTGTACAAGACGCAGGTGTGGTATCTGAAGATGCCTGGCGAGGTGTTGATGTAATTCAAGTGGCAGTTGGAGATAATCATGCGCTATCGATTCTACATATGTAAGCCGAGATTCCCTGGCTTTGACGTGATGATTTCAAGGTCGCTTCGTGCATACGTTGAAAGCGGGACGCTTGACATTTGTCGAGAGGATTTCTCGCCGTTTGATTTAGACGGACTGACAAAGATGCTTCGCCCCTCGTCTTGCGAATCTGCGAAATCGAAGCCTATCTTCAGATTTCGCCAAGAGCCTGGATTGCCTCTAGTGTCTGTAACGGCAGAATACATAAATGCTCAGCTTGTTGCGGACGTACTTGCAAGGTGCCTCGCGATTGAAACATGCCTTGGGAATGATGGACTGAAGTTGTTTGACGCTGAGATGGGGTGTTCAACGAAGATAAGCAAAGACGAGCGCGTAAGGTTCGTATTGGCTCGGCTTGCGCATCAGCGTTTGAGGATTGCACTTTGGAAGAGGCGAGCACTTTCCCCCGGTCAGTGCTGTGCATGGGCTAAGTATTTCAGCTTGGGGGAATGTTTCCATTATGATGCGACAATTGACACCGCAATTATGATATTGAGAGGATCCATTGCCGATGCGGTGGAAACTGTTGATAAAGTCTTGCGGTCGGCTCTTTCGGGAGATGAGGTCTTGTATTGCGCGAACGGATGTTTTATCGTTGAAAGCAAGGCTGTCCGCTACAAGATCAGGTTTGTTGTCGAAGGACCTGGCAAGTCGGCGCAGTACATGGGGTGGATCGAGGATGGAGCGGTCAAACTTGAGTTGTTGCACAGAATGAGCCTTTATCATGCGATACGGGGCGTCGGGAAATTGGGTGTGGGGGAGGAGTCGGAGGCTCGTTCGCGCCAGTATTATGACGAGAAGTTTGGCACGCGCGGTGATTTGCGAAACCCGGCCGATAGATTCGTTGACAGCTACAGGATTTCGCGCAGGTTGAAGAAGTTGAATCTCGGCATGATCTATGGGCGTCATCCGGGGAGATGTTCTAGAGAGTTTGCGATTTACGCTTACGATGATGATAATTTGGGATGGGATGCATGGAAGACCGGATCTGTCTTTCTGATGTACGCAGAAAAGATAGAACCTTTGCTTGCCATCTTCGAGAGCGTTGTTCCATACTATTACGAATACTATTACGAGAAATTCCACTTCCGTAAAGAGGAAGCCGGGCTGATTTTGGATCGAATCAAGGTCGTTCGGTTGCAGATTATCAAAGATCCTTGCGATCCAGCTCTAGGCAAGATTTCGCAAAGGCTGCTAAATTCAGACTTTGCCTGGGAATCCCCAAGCGGTGAAAGAGTTGCCTTGGACGAGGATAAAGAGAAGATGGAAATAGCGAAGCGAGAAATGTTGTCGAAGAACCGTTTTCGGATTTTGGCACTTCTTGATTTCTTCGTATGGTGGCTTATAGAGCAGTGCGATGCCTCTGATAGATGTTTTGATGGCTTTTATGTGATGGGACCATGACAAGGCGATTCACCTTGGGAACGGAGGAAATAAGCATCATGAGCGGGAAAAAATTTCGCGAACCCCCTTGTGGCTGAATTAGCAATATGATATAATATACGGTGTTGAGACCATCAAGAGTGATGTGCGGGAGCGCATCTGCCAACCGAGCGGGAACGCCGCGGTGGAAAAAGGATGGGCCCTTTTGGGAAAACAAGTTCCGAAGGTCGCCCGTCCCGCGCAGAGACGGGCGACAGCGTTTCTGCGGCTCCAGGTGGCCTCTATGCCAACGAAAACAACAGGAGGAAAACAAAATGAGCGAGAGAAATCTGTTCCGCGGGATGAGCGACTTCGAGGGGAGCATCGACGACGATGGCCGCCTCTATGACGAAAACCACCAGTATGTCGGCCGGATCGAGGGGGACGACATCTACGACAATGGCGGCGTCAGGCAGGGCCGTATAGACGCCTCCGGAAAGCTGTGGGACATCGACCACAACTATGTCGGCGAAGCGCACGGAAGCAACTTCATCGGTCCGACGTACGAAAGCACCGGCATGTCGCGTGGGGACTCGTTCGGGGACGGCGATGGATCCGAGTACGGCGCCTTGATGATGCTGAAGAAGCGCAACAGGTACTACTCCGGCGAGATGCCCGACGGCGACTACAACTTCGGCAGCTCGCGGGATGACGACGACTACGATTCGGACGACGACGAAGATGACGAGGACTACGGCGCTGACGACGATTACGGACACGACGACTACCCGTACGCTTGTGCGTCCAGCCGAGGCGGAGCGAGGCAACCCCAGGGCGGACATTGGGAGAGCCGCGGTCCTGAAGACGACCTTCGTGGCTGTTGTTTCGCGCTGATCTGCTCAATCGTGTTTGTGCTATTCATAATCTACGGACTGTTCTTCCAGGTATGAGACCACTCTTGTCGCCCGAGCCACGCTCGACGAATTGATTGAAGACTACCTCGACTGGCTCAAGCCGCACGGCTGCCGCGGCTCTTTGAGGAAAATATCGACTACGTTGTCCATGTCGCCGCTTTGCGCGATGTCGCGGTGAAAGCAAAAGCGGAATGCTGTAGCGAGCAAAACCGGAATGGAGCGAGAGAGCCTGTTAAGCGGGCTTCAGCGAGGGATTTTGCTTCAAAGATGGCGATTGTTGAAAGTTAAGAAAACCATACGCCCCCCATGGGGGGCGGCCGTCTCGGTGTAGCGAGCAAAACCGGAATGTGGAGTATACTATGCTCCATGAAACAGCAAATATCAAACCGACTGGGTGTCGCGCATGTCCGAGACACGATGATGCAGTTCGTAACCGGAGCGATCACCCGCCAGCAGGCGATGGAGTCGCTTCAGGTCGGGCAGTCGCAGCTGTATTCGCTGCGCACGTCCTACCTCGCGGCACGGGCTCAGGGGCTCGGCGACGACTGGGAGCCTGGTTCGTCCGGCGGCAACCACATGCCGGCGTGGCCTGACAAGGTGCAGTCGTTCCTGCGCAGGGCACTGGAGCCGGATGGCGACGCGAAACGGTATTCGTATGCGTTTGTCGCCAGCGAGGTCGGGAGGCGCTTCGGCTTCCCCGTAGAGCGCTCCCAGGTCCGGCACTGGGCCATTGCGCACAACCTCCACCTGGCCGACCACAGGGCGCGGCCTCCGGCGCACGTCCGCCGCTGGCAGCGCAAGTCGGTCGGCGAGCTGTGGCAGCTGGACGCGACGCCCGACTACTTTCTCGGACGCTCCTGCCAGGCTCTGCTGCTCATCGACATGGTTGACGACTGCAGCCGGATGCAGGTCGGCTGCCGGCTCTACCGGAGGGAGACGGTCGAGTCGTATCTGGACTTGTTCTACAGAGCCTTCACAAGATACGGCCTCCCCCTGGAAATCTACGTGGACAAGGCGGGTTTCTTCAGGAACGACGACGGGTCGCTGACCCAGCTCGGCAGGAGGCTGAAGTTCGTCGACATCTCCTTCGTCTTTGCGAACACGCCCGAGGCGAAGGGGAAGATCGAGCGTGTGCATCAGGTCTGGCAGGACAGGCTTCCGGCGTACGCGGCGAGGGAAGGCATTACGGGAGACACTCCCCTTGAAGAGGTAAACGAACAGCTGGACTGCCTGGTCGACTACCGCAACGGGTTCGAGCGTCACCGTGAGCTTCACGACGTGCCGCTGAACGTCTGGACGGACAAGATCAGGTCGGGCCAGTGCAAGCTGCGTCAGCCCCCGCAGGACGGATGGTGGGAGCTGATCTGGTCGGAATGGAAAGGTTCGACGATCGGGCCGCGCGGGCGGTTGCTGGTCGACGGATTCCTCTGCTCGACGGAATGCGCAAATGGAACCCGCGTGTGGATCTGCCGGCACCTTGACGGAACCGTGTCTCTCGTGCTCAACAAGCCGGAAAAGGGAACGTCGCCGAAGGTGGTGTTCACCAACAATCCGAAGGTGTACAGGAGTCGGTGACTGAATGGAGAGGTGTCGCGGCGGGGTGCCCAAGCGGCAGCCGGGCCTTCAAAACAGCCCGGCTGTATTAGCTTGGGTCGCCGCGAGAGCATGAAAATCATTCCGGTTTTGCTCGCTACAACTTTTCCGGTTTTGAAATCTACACGACACAAACATAATATTTGATGATAGTTCGGTCTAAATGATATAATACTCGTCAAAAAATGGATAAGGTTTATTGTATAGAAATGTGCTACAACCGACTCTGGAAGATGCTGATAGACCGCAACATGACAAAGACGCAGATGCGTCTTGCCGTGGGGCTGTCGACTGTTACACTCGCAAGGATGAACAAGGGTCAGAAGATTCGCGAAGAAACCATCAATCGCATTTGCAAGTTCTTTCAATGCAAGCCGCGCGATATTCTGGAGATTAAGTGAAATAATTTGAGCGGAGAGAGGCAATGAAACGCGAGGAGAACCAGACGGTCGAGTACAAGGAGTCCTGGCACGAGAAGTACCTGGAGTGGATCTGCGGCTACGCGAACGCCAAGGGCGGGACGCTCTACATCGGCATAGAGGACGGAACCAAGAAGCCCGTCGGCGTCAAGAACGCTAACAAGCTGATGGAGGACATCCCCAACTCCATCCGCAACACGATGGGCATCGTGGCCGACGTCGCGTTGCTCAAGAAGCAGGGCAAGGATGTGATACGGATCAAGGTCGCAGCAAGCGCCTTCCCAGTCAGCTATCAGGGGCGCTTCCACTATCGTACGGGATCGGTCAAGATGTTGTTGACCGGGCCGGCATTGACGCAGTTCCTGATGGAGCGATCCGGGCAGGAATGGGACTGTGTGTCCTGCTTCGGCGGATACCGGGCGTCCGACTTCACTTTCATCGCGCTCAAGAACCTCTATGAAAAGGTGAACGGCGCAAAGATGAGCAAGGTGGATTTTCTATCATTCGGACTCGTCACGGAGACGGGCGTGATGACAAATACCGGCGCGCTGTTGGCTGACGAATCGCCGATACGTCATTCTCGCGTGTTCTGCACGCGCTGGAACGGGCTCGACATGACTGCGGGCGTAATGGATGCGGCCGACGACCAGGAGTACAGCGGCGGGCTTCTCCAGCTGTTAAAATACGCCGAGGACTTCGTTCGCCTTCACTCACGCCGCGCGTGGCACAAACGTCCGACGGACCGCGTGAACTTCCGCGAGTATCCCGAACGCTCTGTTCAGGAGATGCTCATCAACGGACTCGTTCACCGCGACTACCTTGAGACAGGTAGCGAAGTCCATGTTGATATCTTCGACGACCGGATGGAAATAACCTCCCCAGGCGGTATGCCGGGCGACCGCAAGGTTCAGGAGTATCCGAACATTCGGCGGATTCCGTCGCGTCGCCGCAATAAGTGCCTTGCGGATATGTTTGAACGGCTCGATCTCATGGAACGCAAGGGCAGCGGGTTCAAGAAGCTCAACGAGGACTACGAGAAACTGTCGGTCAACCTTGGGAAACGCATGCCTGTCCTTGAGTCCGAGAGCGACTATTTTCGCGTTACACTGCCGAATCTTCTCTATGGATTCACAGACGAACAGCTCGTCGCAGCCGTCGACAACTCGTCATACGGAGTGCCGAAGAATGCTTCGCCATCACTCGCGACCCACCATGATACCCCACCAGTTACCCCACCAGTTACCCCACCAGTTGACGAAAAGCAGAAAAGGCTTCTGCAAGCTCTCAAGAACTTGGAGCTTGGCACGGCTGAACTTCTGAAGGCACTGCATATCCGTGACCGCAATTATTTCCGGGAGGGATATATTCGTCCGACGCTAAGGGCGGGTTTTATTGAACAGACTAAGCCTGAAGTTAAGCATTCCAAACTTCAGAAGTATCGACTGACGGACAAAGGCCGTGCCGCACTGTCGGCAAGTGAACACAAATAAGATAAGGAGATGACAATGTCCGACAACATCGACAACATGGGGCGGATTGAGAGCGAGATCGAGAAGAAGATGGAAACCGACTACGAATAGTTTTTAAGACACATGATTAACAGAATTAACAGAATTAAAGTAGCTGGAGATTCGCACTGGAGAGCGGAATGCAAAAGGCCCGTTGCCTATTTCAATCGCGAGACCATCAATTCTGTAAATTCTGTAAATGATGTGTCTAAACAAAAAAGCACGGAAAGTTTTTAAGACACATGATTAACAGAATTAACAGAATTAAAGTAGCTGGAGATTCGCGCGGGAGAACGGAATGCAAAAGGCCCGTTGCCTATTTCAATCGCGAGCCACTCAATTCTGTAAATTCTGTAAATGATGTGTCTAAACAAAAAGGCGCGGAAGGTTTTAAGACACATGATTAACAGAATTAACAGAATTATGAATGTTGAGGAACTTCGCTACAAGATAACAGGCGCAGCAATGGCGGTGCATAGGCATTTCGGGCCGGGCTATCTAGAAGAGGTGTATAAGAACGCCTTGATGATCGAATTGAAGGAGCTTGGCCTTGAATGCGAGAAGGAAGTTCCGATTCCCGTAGAATACAAGGGTGTACGTGTTGGCGACTACAGGGCAGACATCATTGTCGAGAAGTGCATGATTCTTGAGTTGAAGGCTGTCTCTGCCTTGTGTGCTGCGCATGAGGCACAGCTTGTCAATTACCTTGCTGCAACGGGAATAGACGATGGGCTGCTTATCAACTTCGGTGCAGCATCGCTTGAGCGCAAGCACAAATATCGCGTCTATCGCCCCAAAACCACAACAGGTCTTAATTCTGTAAATTCTGTAAATGATGTGTCTAAACAAAAAAGCACGGGAGGTTTTAAGACACATGATTGACAGAATTAACAGAATTATGAGTATCTAAAACAAACGTCACAGCAGTTTCAATAAACAACTAAACAAGGAGAAAAACAATGTCGTTCAATGATTTGGCAAGGAAGCGTTACTCGTGCCGCAAGCTGGCGGCGAAACCCGTGGAGCAGGAGAAGCTCGACGCGATTATAGAGGCGGGCATACTTGCGCCGACGGCGGTCAACAAGCAGCCGTTCAGGATTTGGGTCGCCAAGTCGCCCGATGCGCTCAAGGCGATACACGACGTGACGCCGTTTACCTTCGGCGCAGGAGTGTTCCTCATCGTCGGGGCGAAGCGCGAGGAGGCGTGGGTGCGCCCTGCGGACAACGCCAACTTCGCAGATGTCGACGCGACGATAGTGGCTACCCACATGATGCTCGCCATCGAGGACCAGGGACTCGCCACGACGTGGGTAGGACACTTCGACGCGCCGAAGCTCCAGGAACTCATCCCCGAACTCGCCGGCTACGATCTCGTCGCGATCTTCCCTGTCGGATACGCCGATCCCGCAGCCAAGCCTTCGCCTCTGCACTCAACCCGCAAGAGCGTCTCCGAACTCGTGGCGACAATATGAAGAATCTGTCGAGAAAGGATTTCATGTCCGGGGCGGTGGCGGGTGCAGCGGCATTCGCCGCCCCGCGGATATTTGCACAGACAAAAGGAGAGAAAATGGACAACGAAATGAACAGGGTCGAGCCCTCCGAATTCGTCGCGAGGCCGTTCGCGCAGTTTGACAAGGGCTGGTTTCTGCTGACCGGCGGAGACTTCTCCGCGAAGTGGAACACGATGACCGTGAGCTGGGGATTCGCGGGGACGATGTGGGGCAGGCCAGTCGTCGCCGTCGTCGTGCGTCCGACGCGGTACACGCGCGAGTTCCTCGACGCACGGGCGGAGTTCACGCTTTCGGCGTTCCCCGAGAAATACAGAAAGGCGCTGACCGTCTGCGGAACGAAAAGCGGACGCGACTGCGACAAGATGGCGCTCACCGGTCTCACGCCCGTCGCGTCGGAAGCGGTGAAGCCGCCGACGTTCAAGGAAGCGAACCTCGTGCTCGAATGCCGGACGCTCTACCGCCAGCCGATGACGGAGGCGTCGTTCATTGACCGCGCGCAGTTCGAGAAGTGGTACTCCTCGGCCGCCGATCTGCACATCGTGTACATCGCCGAGGTGCTGGCTGTGCGGCAGGCGAAGTGACAAGACCGCATTCGAATGGTGAGCGTCGGGATATGGGCCGTCGGGCGGCTGTCGCAGGATGACCGCGAGGGAAGGTCGTGGCCGGCTCAAGCGCGAAGCGGCAAAATATAAATGCGGTGACATTTTCGCCGACGGAGTGCATTTATACAATCGAAAGGAACAACAAATGAAAACAGTGAACAAAGTGCTTCTTGTCATATTCGGCGTAATTCTCCCCGCGGCGGCGTTCGTGACGGAGCTGTCGACGGGAATGTGTTCGGAGATCGGCGTCGACCCGATGCCGACGTGGATACACGGCGCGCTTGTCGCGTCCGTCCCGATCGCAAACCTCCTCCTTTTACTCGCCGTCAAAGACGAGAAGGGACGCGACAGCACGTGGCTCCGCGCACTCGCCGGCTTCACGGTCGTCGTTTCGGTGATGTACGCGATCTTGTTTGCGCCGCTCTCGTTCTTCGGAATCGTCCTGGCTTGCCTGTTCTTCTGGTATTTCGGCGTAGGGCTTATCGGACTCCTCCCGTGCGCTCCGTTCTTCGCGTTCTTGACCGCGCTCATTCTCCGGCACCGCCTCGCCAAGGGCCCTGGCTTCTGGCGCGGCGCATTTGCCGCGCTCGCCGTGTGCGGAATCCTCCTTGCGGACGGCGGACTTATGGCGTACGGCGTCAAACTCGCCAGGTCGTCCGATCCCGCCACCGCCGAGCGCGGAATCCGCCTCTGCCGCATCTCGACGAGAACCGACGTCCTCAAGGAGCTCTGCCGCGGATATTCTCGCGGTCCATTCCAGGTGTCGCTCACGAAGATGATCGTCGGAAGCGATCCGATTTCACACGAAGAGGGGTCGAGCATCTACTACCGCGTGACCGGAGAGGATCCGTCCGTCGCGCTCGCAGGCTGGTGGAGCCGCGGACGCAGGGGCTTCAGCTGGGACATGATCACCGGCGGCGAGAAGGTCGGCGGGGAGCTGGAGGGGCTTTCCATGAAGGGCTCCGCATGGGAGACGACGCTCGACAAGACCGCCGGAATCGGCTATGGCGAATGGACTATGACATTCGGAAACACCTGGCATTCTGACCGCGAGGCGCGCATGAGGATCGCGCTGCCCCACGGCGCGGTAGTATCCCGCGTCACGCTCTGGATCAACGGCGAGGAGTGCGAGGCCGCGTTCGGAAAGAAGGGGGATGTCCGCCGCGCCTATGAATCGGTCGTGCGCAGGAACCGCGATCCGCTTCTCGTGAACGTGTGCGGACCAGACCAGGTGCAGATCCAGTGCTTCCCCGTCCCGCGCGGCGGAGGCGAGATGAAGATACGCGTCGGCGTGACGATCCCGATGGACGTCGCCGCGGACGGGAAGTCCGCGCGCCTCCCCGCCCCCGCTATTCTCGAGCGCAACTTCGCCGTCGCGACCGATCTCCCCGGACTTCCCGCGGCGGAGCAGGTTGCCTTCGAAAGCGCGCTTCCGCAGCATTGCTATTATGCCGAGGACGGATTCGCAGCGCTTGCAGATTCCGCGATTCTACAGACCTCCGGCGTCGAGAAGCGCTGGGAGCCTAAGCGCATTGCGGTCGTGATAGACACTTCCGCGGCGATGAAGGACGCGATGCCCGCCGTCTGCCGCGAGATATACTCTCTCCCGACGAACATTCAGCGCGAACACTGGATCGTCGGCGACGTTGTCCCGGAATACGCCTGGGATGCGTTTACGGAGGACCTCAAGTGCGTCGGCGGACGACCCAATCTGCGCACGCTCCTCAAGGCCGTCGCCTCTCTCGGCAAGCGCGGCGAATCTGCCGCGCTCGTATGGGTGCACGGTCCGCAGCCCGTCGCGGACGAGACAGGCGACGCGCTAGCGGCTGCGCTCAACAAGGCGGAGAAGGTCCGTTTCTTCGATCTTCAGGTGACTGAAGGGCCGTGCGCCATCCTCGAATCTCTCCCGCAGTCGGAGCGCGTCGTCTCGTTGACTTCCGAAGCGCTCGCCGCGCGCAGGGACGGAACCTTCGGCAAGTCGGGGATTGTCGCGTCCGCGCTCAGTGGCGAGGGCTGGCGCGCGACGCGCGAGAAGGTCGCGAAGAACGAGGTGCCGCAGGGCGCGCCGCTGGCGTCGAAGCACCTCGGTCGCCTCTGGGCCGCAGAGGAGACAGCGCTTCTCTACAAGCCTGGACATCCGACGACGCTAAGCGTCGCGCAGGAGCTGTCGCTCCCGTGGCACATCGTGACGCCAGTGACCGGCGCGGTGGTGCTCGAGTCGCAGCAGCAGTACGAGGACAACGGTCTCAAACAGGTGAACGCGGAGAGCGTGCCGACCGTTCCCGAGCCGTCGTCCGTCCTGTGCCTCGCGATTGCGTTCTGCGTCCTTCTCTGCGTCATGGCGCTCCGCCGCCGCGCCGCGCGCCGCGCATGAAGCCGGCCGTCGAGCGTATTGCCGCCGTCGTGGTTTGGGCGGCGTCTCTCGCGCCTCTCTGGGCGTGGTGGGTGCGCCGCTTCGCCGAGCCGATCGACATAGACGTCGTGGCGTGGGCGGCGCTCGCGGGGCTGGCGGACAGGGAATGGTTTGTCCTTCGGCCTGGAGGGCCTCGGACCATGACGCGCGCCGCCGATGTCGGACCTGGACTCGCTCCGCCGACATGGAGCCTTATTCTCGCGGCCGCGGGGCTCGTGGCGTTTCATCTGCTGCGCGGCGTGGTTCCTCCGACGGCGAGCGGCGTCTTCGCGATTCTTTGCGGTGTTCCGCTGCTGCTGCCGACGGGCGCGCCGCTGTGTCCGTATCTCGGCCTTGCCTTCATGGGCCTTCCGACGATGATGATACTCGATCTCTTTCTCGGACTTCCTCTGCGTTCCATAGCAACTGCAGCTGCCGTCGCGCTTCTAGGGTTTGCGGGACTGCCTGTCGTGCAGACGGGGCTCGAGATCGCAGTCGGGGGAACGTCGGTCTGGGTTGACGTCCCGTGCGCGGGAGTGCACATGCTCGGGGCCGGAGCGTTGACGGCGTTCGTGCTTGCCGCGCTGTTCAGGCTGAACTGGTGGCGCACAGCGCTCCTTGCGGTCGTGGCTTTATTCGCCGTTCTCGTCGCGAATGTCGCGCGCATAGTCGCGCTCACCGCGTTCGCGCTGCGCGGCACCGAACTTTCGCGGGGCGCGCATTCCGCCGTCGGCTGCGTTCTGCTCGTGCCGGCAATCGTCGCAATCGCGCTCTTGGCCCATTTCATTTCGGGGAGGTCGAAATGAGACGCCTCGCCTGGGTGTTGTTCATCGCCGCCGCGCTGCTCGTGTTCCGCGGTTCGCCCCGCGCGTCAAGGTCCGAGGTCCTTCGGGCCGAAGGACGCAACCCCATTGCTCCAACCACCTTCGAAGGCGCTCGTCTAGTCGAGGAGCCGCTCACGGAGCGCGAGGCGGCGTTTGCGGAGGGGTTCCCGGGGAAGATCGGACGCTACACCGCAGGCGGCAAGGTAGTGATCCTGCGCGAGACGGACCGTGCGACCCACCGCGTGCATAGCGCTGCAACGTGTCTTGCGGCGAGCGGATGGTCCGTCGAGCCGCTGCCCATGGAGCGGCTCGATTCCGGCGAGTGGTCGCGCTTCCGCGCGGAGAAGGGCGGCGAGTCGCTTGTAGTGCGCGAGCAGATTCGCGCCGCGGACGGCTCGACGCTGCCAGACGTCCCGAGCTGGTTCTGGTCCGCGCTCCTCGGCCGTACCAAGGGTCCGTGGCTGATCGCTACCGTAGTCGAGAGCTTCCCCGAATGACCGGCGGCCGGTTTGGCAGGATCGGGATGTCTCCGAAAAATCTTCCCTGGGCTGTATTGTCGGCGCAGCGCATTTTTGCTATAATTCCCAATGTGAAAAAAACTGCATGTAAAGTCAAGTATCACCGGATACTCCTGAAACTGTCCGGGGAAGTGCTTGGCAACAAGGAAACGGGCGAGTGCATCGACCCGGGTAATCTTGCTTTCATGGCGGAGCGGATCAAGAAGATACACTCCATGGGCGTGGAGGTCGGCATCGTTCTTGGCGGCGGCAATATCTTTCGCGGTCTCACGGGTGCTGGCAAGGGTGTCAACCGAGTCACAGGCGACTCGATGGGAATGCTCGCGACGATCATCAACGCACTCGCGATGATGAATGCGCTCGAGTCCATCGGCGTGCCCACGCGCGTGATGACTTCGATCGAGATGCCCAAGCTCGCGGAGCCAT
Organism: Kiritimatiellia bacterium; assembly: GCA_016296065.1. Taxonomy (GTDB): domain Bacteria; phylum Verrucomicrobiota; class Kiritimatiellia; order RFP12; family UBA1067; genus UBA1067. The sequence goes on along the minus strand of JAEDKA010000003.1, from coordinate 53,316 downwards.
TCATCCAGCGTCGCGCGCTCAGGCACTTCGAGAAGGGCCGCGTCGTGATTTTCGGCGGCGGCACTGGAAATCCCTACTTCTCGACCGACTCCGCCGCGGCGCTCAAGGCGAGCGAGATTGGCGCTGACGCTCTTCTCAAGGCGACGAAGGTCGACGGCATCTACACGGCAGACCCGAAGAAGGATCCGAACGCGAAGAAGTACGGTTCGCTCAAGTACGAGACGGCGCTGGAGAAACGGCTCAAGGTCATGGACTCCGCGGCTTTTGCGCTTTGCATGGACAACAACATCCCGATCATAGTTTTTGACTTCTTCGACCCGAAGGCGCTTGAAGGCGTCGTGCGCGGCAAGACGGTCGGCACCGTGGTAAGTTGAAAGCTGAAAGCAGAAAAGTGGAAATACCGTAGAAAGGCAAGAAAGACATGGAGACAGTTCAGGAAGTCTTGAATGACGCAACGTCGAAGATCGGCAAGAGCTTCGAGACGCTAAAATCGCAGTTTGCCGGACTCAGGACCGGCAAGGCCAGCCCGGCGATGGTTGACGGCATCCAGGCCGAGGCCTGGGGCTCGAAACAGCCCCTCAAGAACATTGCGACGATTTCGACGCCCGAGCCGCGCCAGATCAAGATTACTCCGTTCGATCCTTCGACGATCGACGGAATCATGAAGGCGATTCTCGCCGCCAACATCGGCGTGACGCCCCAGAGCGACGGCAAGGTCGTGCGCATCACGGTTCCCGAGCTCAACGAGGAGCGCCGCAAGGAGATCGTCAAGACGGCGAAGACGCAGGCCGAGGCCCAGAAGGTCGCGATGCGCAACGTCCGCCGCGACGCGAACGACGCCGCGAAGAAGCTCGAGAAAGACAAGAAGATTTCCGAGGACGACCTGAAGTCCGCGCTGGACAAGATCCAGAAGGCGACGGACGACGGCATCGCGAAGATCGACGCAGAGCTGAAGGCCAAGGAGGCCGAGGTGATGGCGGTTTGACTCGGTTAATGAAGTTTGAAGTTTCAAGTTAACGCTTAAAAATGGAGGTCTGACATGGCAGAAGAGAACATGACACCTGTTTCCGGCTCCGAGCCGCCGCCCGCGAACCCGCTTTCGCGTCCTCGCGCGTCGACGCTTAAGCTAAAGCCCGTCATCCGCAAGCCTACGCTTGGCGGAACCGGCACTGCACGTCCGTTGATCAAGCCCGGGATGAAGCTTCCCACGCAGGCCCCTTCGCCTGTCGCACCCGCCGAGGGGGGCGCGATGGAGCAGCTAAAGAGCGTCACTCAGAAGCTCAAGGGCGTCACGCAGGAGATTCCGCAGCAGGCAATTCTCCACAAGACGGGCATCATTGCAGACCAGGACCTTACGGAGCAGCAGAAGCAGGCGGCGAAGTCCCGCACGGCCCGTATCTCGCTCTCCGACGCGATGGGTGTTGCTCCTGTGCAGAACGAGGCAGCGCCGATGAAGACGATCCGCATAAAGCGTCCGGACGCGATTTCGAAGACGGCGTCTATTCCAGCTCCCGAGCCTGCTCCTGCCGCCCCCGTGGCGGAAGAGCCCGCGAAGCCCACGCTCACGCAGCGCAAGACGCTCAAGATCTCGCGCCCCGGTGCGGTGCGTCCCACCGGCAAGTTCGGCGTCAAGAAGCCGACCTCCGGCGGTGCGGCGGAAGGAGAGGTTGCCGACATCCCGGATGTCGCCGACATTCCCGACATGCCCGCCAACCAGCCGAAGTTCGCGGCTCCCGAGATTCCGGCCGATGCGATTCCTGACGTCTCTAAGGGCACGAACATCGCCAGCCTCATCGTCCAGATCGCAGCCTGCGTGACGATTGGTATCCTCGGCTGGTACTATTTCTGGCAGGATCTGCACCTTCCGCTCTACTGCGGCGGATGCGGATGGGGACAGTGAGGCGTTTTGTCTCGATCACGAAAGCGACGGCGCTCGAGATCATCAGCGAGCCGCTGTCGCTTTTGCTATTGTCCGCCGCGCTTGCGCTCGCGGTGTTCGCTCCCGCCTTCCACTACCACCAGTTCGGCGAGGCGACGCGCATGGCGCGCGATGCGGGACTTTCCGCGCTGCTGATCGGCGGGACAGTCTTTGTCGTCTCCGGCGCAGTGCGGTCCATGCGCCGCGAGCTTGAAAGCGGAACCGCTGCCGTCGTGCTGTCGCATCCAGTCTCCCGTGCGCAGTTCTTTCTTGCAAAGGCGTGCGGCGCATTTGCCGCGTTCGCGCTCTTCGCAGTCGCGCTAGGAGCGGTAACGGCGACGATCGTGAACGGTGCAAGCATAGGCGCGGTCGTGGCAAGGAAGACCGGCGACATTCCGCGTCTGTGGGGGCCGTCCTACGCCCTCGGCGTTGCGGCTGTGGTCGCTCCGTACGTGATCGGAGCAGTCCTCAACCGTGCGGCGAACTTCCGCTTCGCACTTAGCGCGTTTCTCTCCACCGTTGCGATATCCGTCGCGTCCGTCGCGTACCGTCCGGACTTTGAGGGCATCGCGCGGCTACTTCCGGCGATAGTGCTTCTCTGGATTCCCCCTGCGTTCTTCGCCGCCGCCGCGTCGGCCGCGGCAGTGCGTCTCAGGACCAACGCGGCGACGGCGGTCTCTGCGCTCCTCGTGTGCGCGTTCATTCCGTTCGCCGGAAACTACTGCCTCTCCGAAGCTCTTTCGGGCGACGGTACTATCCCCGCGTCCTATGTCGCCGTGGCGGCGCTTGCCGCTCTCCCCGCAGTGCTTGCCGCCGCCATCGCCGGGCTTGCCCTCATGCGGTCAAGGGATTTGTGATGGCAATGTCGAAGAGTTGAAAAAGGCAATATACAATGGGCATATTTGAATTCATGATGCTGGTTTGCTTTGGCTTCTCGTGGCCGTTTTCAATTGCGAAGTCACTGCGCTCCAGGAGCGCGAAAGGAAAGAGCATAATGTTCATGCTGCTTGTCGAGCTTGGATACGTCTTCGGAATCGTCCACAAGATCCTCAACGACTGCAACTGGGTGATCTGGATGTATGTCGCTCTGTTCTTCGTCGTTGCAGTCGACATTGCGCTCTATTTCCGCAACCGGCGCTTCGACATCGCCGCGTCGCGCGCTGCGGCTCCGACGCTCGCGGCCGCGCTGCTCCTGTCCGCTCCCTTCGCGTCGGCCGCGCCGACGGCGGAGAACGGCAGGTCGTTCGTCGTGACGAACGTCTACGAGGAGACGGTTTCAGGATGGACCACCAACTGCTGGCCGTTCGCGCCGACCGTGTGCTACGGCGGGAACCGCTTCCGCGTCGTGCCGATGAAGTATCCGCCGTACCTCCTCGAAAGCTCTCCCGACATGCCGGTGACGATGGCGGACCTCTACCGTCTTTCGACGGACGGCGCCCCGGCGAAGATCGAGTGGCTTGCGGGCGACTCGTCCGCTCCGCTCCTCGGCTGGTTCGATCCGCGGGCCAGAAGGGGCGTCGTGATCCTTGCGGATCCATTCACTGAAGCCGGCGAGACTGGGTTTGCCATTGAGGAGGATCCCGCATCCGGGAAGTGCACATTCCGCGTCTCCGCGCCGGGCGTGCGCTCGCGCATGTACAGGATGACTCGCTTCGTGCCGTCCGACGACCGTCCCGCCGACCCCGCGCGCAAGGTTCCGCTCGGCATTCTCCGCCTCGAGTGCAGCGCCGCCGACGTGAACGAATACCTCGACTTCGTCTTCTCGCACCGCAAGGACATCACGCCGCGGGGGGAGAGTCCGCGCATAGAGCCTTTCGGAAAGCTCTGTGAGTATGTTCTCGGACACTACGACGCCGACAAGTGGTATTCGAAAGACGGCGTAGAGTACATCGCCGACAAGCCTGACTCCGACTGCATCTTCTGGCATCTACAGATCGGATGGTGCGGTGCTCCACACCACTCGCTTCCGTACGTCCTCGCCCCGAATGCGGAGCGTATCCGCCGTGTCTCCCGCACCTTCGACGCGATGGAGTCCATGCAGGGCGCGAGTGGATTCTTCTACGCCATTCGCCGCGGGAAGGAGATTTTCGGCGATGCGTATCCCGATCCGGTGAAGTACCGCGTCCACACAATGGTCCGCCGGCAGTCCGTTGCGATATGCGCCGTCCTGCAGCAGGTTCGCGCGATGGAGCGCCTGGGCTATCCGGTCCGCGCGGAGTGGCGCGAAATGTGCCGCCGCGCCGCCGACGCGCTCGTGAAGGTGTGGAAGGAGAACGGACAGCTCGGGCACTTCCTTGACGCGGATACCGGCCGCATCGTGACGTGGAACTCGACTAACGGCGCGCTCGTTCCGGCGGCGCTGCTGCTGTGCGAGCGGGAGTTCGGCGGAGGAATGTACGCCGCAGCTGCGGCGGAGATCGGGGACTATTTTCTCAAGAATCACCTCGAAAAGGGTTATTCGGGTGGCGGACCGTGCGAGGCGCTGCAGTGTCCGGACAGCGAGTCCATCGGCGAACTCGCCGTCAGTTTCGAGCGCCTGTGGGAGAACACGGGCGACGTAAAGTGGCTCAAGGCCGCGCGCGACGCGGTGGCGTTGTACGCGACATGGGTCGACGCGTGGGACTATCCGCTCCCGCCCGACTCGCGCGAAGGTCGCCTCGGCACGCATACGACCGGCGCCGTGTGGGCGAACCTTCAGAACCGCCACGGCGCGCCTGGTCCGTTCTTCTGGGGCCATGACGTCTTCCTTCGCGTCTGGAGGGCTACGGACGACGTTCGGGTGTTCGAGCTCATGCGCGACAGCGCGCGCGGTTGCGGGCAGTACGTGCATACTCCGCTGCATCCCGTCATCCCCGACGGAACGAACGGCGCGGTGAGCGAGCGCGTCAACACCGGCGACTGGGAGGAGCGCTCCGGAATCGGCAACTCGATCGACGAAGGGGACTCGAACTTGAACTGGTGCTCGACCGTCGCGATGGAGATGATGGAGAATCCCGGAGTCTACGTGCTTCTAGACGGAGACTCCGCCGATGTTCGCGCAATCGACCGCATCGAGGCGCGTTGGATCGACGGATCGCTGGAGCTCGTCAACACGACGGCATGGGACACGACGGTGTCCGTTCTCGCCGAGACGAAGGAAGAAAGAAGGCGTCCGCTTTCCGGCGAGACGCCCTCCCTTGGGTGGATCAAGGTTCCTCTCAAGTCCGGCGAACGTTCCATGCTTTCGCGTGCCAGACTTCTTGCACGCTAGCGTCGGCGCATCCCGCGCGCTGCCGCGGCGTTTCTTGCTGCCGCGGCGTTTCTGGCGGCTGCGGCGTTCCTTGCGGCGGCGTTCCTTGCCGCCGCCGCATTGCGCGCTGCGGCGGCCTGGGCCGCCTGTGCGCCCCGCGCGGCCTGCGCGTTGCGCGCCGCTGCCGCGTTTCTGGCTGCGCTAGCCTGCATTGCCGCTGCGTTTCTGGCTGCGCTAGCCCGCATCGCCGCGCCCTGGCGGGCGGCTTCGATCTTGCGAGCGGCGGCGTTCCTCTGGATTTCGGCGGCGCGCTGCGCAACGGCGTTGGCGGACGAGTGCGGAGACGGACCGCGCGCCGGGCCGGCTCCGCGCGGAGGCATCACCGGGCCTCTCCCGTAACCGTGTTCAGGTCCGCGGCCGTGGTGGTGGTGGCGCGGCGGGGGAACGCCCCCGTCGTAGTATACAGGGCCGTAATAACCGGGGCCATAGTAGTAGGGGTCGTTGTAGTAGGATTCAACGTAGGTCGTGGAAGTGCCGACGGCGACGGGTTCCGTCACGTATGTCGAGGTGGTCACGCCCGGCTCCGCGACATAGGTCGGTGCGTACGAGGCGGGCGAGACATAGGTTGTAGACGAGGTGGGATAGGTAACATAGCTCGAGCTGCGCATTGTGGGCGGATAGCTCCTGCAGCCAGTGAGCGCGCATGCCGCAAGTGCTGCGGCCACGACCGCGATGGTTTTGTCGTTCCTGTTGTTCATATGATACCTGCCTTTCTGTCTGCCGACGCAAAGTTAGGGACTGCCTCGACTGCTTTCTGACAACATTATACCAAAAAACGACGCCCCCTTGCGCAGGTGCCGGCGTTTTTGGTATACTATCCGCCATTCTGCCCACGGTGGGCGGGATGAAGCGAATGAGCAGGGGTAGTCCATCCTCGGCCAAAGCGGATTAATCTCTAAAAAACAAGGATTAAAGGAGAAAACAAAATGGAAATGCCTACGTCCGCCCTCACGGGCATCACGCTCAAGGACATGTTTGATGCCGGCCTTCACTTCGGTCATCAGACGAAGCGCTGGAATCCGAAGATGAAAGGATACATCTTCGACAAGCGCAACGGAATCCATGTCATCGACCTCACGCAGTCCGTCGCTCTTCTCGACGAGGCGGCAGAGTTCCTCAAGAACACGATCCTTGCCGGCAAGAAGGTCCTCTTCGTCGCGACGAAGAAGCAGGTCTCCGAAATCGTCAAGAACGCTGCGGAGTCAGTCGAGCAGTACCACATGACCGAGCGCTGGCTCGGCGGCACGCTCACGAACGCGAAGACGATCCGCTCCTCCGTCAAGCGCATGCGCCAGCTGCAGGCCACGGCGAAGGCGAACGGCGGCGAACTCTCCCAGCACAAGCAGGAGGCCTCGGTGCTTCGCCGCGAGCTCGCCAAGCTCGAGAAGAACCTCACCGGCGTCGCCGACATGGCTGAGCTTCCGGGTGCAGTCGTCATCGTTGACGTCGTTCGCGAGGCCAATGCGGTCAAGGAGGCTGTGCGTCTCCACATCCCGGTCGTCGCGATCGTCGACACGAACGCCGATCCGGAGCCGATCGACTACGTCATCCCCGGCAACGACGATTCCGTCCGCGGCGTCGAGCTCATCATCAACGCCCTCACGAAGGTCATCAAGGGCGCCAACGAGGAGTACAGCGCCAAGGCCGCCGAGGAGAGCCGCAAGCGCGAGCAGGAGAGCAAGACGCGCGCCGAGGCCGAGAAGGCAGCCCGCGCAGAGCGCAGGGCCAAGGCTGTGTCCAAGAAGCCCGCGGGCGCTCCCGCCGCCAAGAAGGGCGGAGTGACCGCCGACGTCAAGAAGGCCGCGCGCGCCGCCAAGGAGGCCGCCGAGAGCAAGGCGAAGGCCGATCTCGCCGCGAAGCGCCAGGCCAAGGTTGCAGAGGCTGAGGCCGCCGTTGCCGCCGAGGCCGCTCCCGCTGCCGAGGCGCCGAAGGCCGAGTAACATTGGAACGGACGGGGGAACCCCGGTTCCCCCGAACCCCTTCAGCAAGGAACAGAAAGGTTTAAAACAATGGCAATCACTATTCAGCAGATCAAGGAGCTCCGCGAGGCGACCGCCGCCGGAATGGGAGCGTGCAAGGAGGCCCTTACGGCCACCAACGGCAACATGGAGGAGGCCGTCAAGTATCTCCGCGAGAAGGGACTCGCCGTCGCCGCCAAGCGCGTCGACAAGGAGTCGAAGCAGGGCATCGTCGCTCTTGCCGTCGCGGACGACAAGAAGTCGATGGCGCTTGCGGAGATCAACTGCGAGACCGACTTCGTCGCGAAGACCGAGGCGTTCATCAAGTTCGTCGACGACGCGGCCAAGGTCGCTCTTCAGGGCAAGGACATCGAGCAGACGCTCAACGACGACTACAAGATGCTCCTCACCAAGACGGGCGAGAACGTGAAGATCCGCCGCAGCGAGCGCTATGTGCTCGAGGGTGCGGGGTGCCTCTCCGGCTACATCCACATGGGCGGCAAGATCGGCGTGCTCGTGGAGCTCGCGTGCGACAAGCCCTGCGAGAAGCTCGACGAGGCGGCGCACATGGTGTGCCTCCAGGTCGCGGCTAACGCGCCGAAGTACGTCAACCCCGAGGACGTTCCGCAGTCCGAGATCGACGCGGAGATCGAGATCAAGCTCAACGCCCTCAAGGAGCAGAAGGGGAAGCTTCCGCCCGAGCAGGCTCTCGTCGGAATCAAGAAGGGCATGGCCCAGAAGTTCTGCACCCAGATCTGCCTCGTCAAGCAGGACTACGTCGCTGACGGCGAGCAGACGGTCGAGCAGTACCTTGCGTCCGTCGCCAAGGAGATCGGCGCTCCGATAACGGTGAAGCGCTTCGCGCGCCTCCAGCTCGGCGCCTAAGACTGACGCATGGCGATGCTGCTTGCGTTGCCGGCACTGTTTCTGCTCTCGGCCTTCTTTTCCGGAGCGGAGACAGTGCTCTTCTCTTTGACGGGGGCGCAGCGCGAGAGGATTCGCGCGAAAAACGCCTCCGCGGACGCGCTCATCGCCAAATGCCTTGCCGACAAGGCCGTGCTGTTTTCCACGCTTCTCGTCGGCAACACGCTAGTAAACTTTGCCATCTCCACCATCGGGTTCCACGCGTTCCGCGCGTACGTCCCGTGCGGAGCCTGGCTAGCCGTGCCGTCTATGACGGTGCTGCTGCTCGTCTTCGGCGAGATTACGCCGAAGCGGCTTGCGCTACGGTACTGCGAGGAGCTTGCGCCGCTCTGCGCGAGGCTGCTCGCGTTCTGGCGCTTTGTCCTGAGGCCCTTCAACCGCGCGCTCAGCTTCACGTCGCAGGCCTTCGCGCCGGCGCTTGAGCGCGAAAGGCGCGCTCTTTCCGACGAGGAGCTTATGTCCGTGCTGGAATCCGCTGCGGAAAGCGACGATTCGCTTTCAGTCGACGTGGAGATGATAGAGGGCGTGCTCAGGCTTTCGGAGCTCCACGCGAATGACGAGATGACGCCACGAGTGGACATAGAGGGATACGACCTCGACCTTCCGGAGGAGGCGCGCGAGGCGGCGCTTTCGAAGGCGACGCACACGATCCTTCCCGTGTTCCGCCGCACTCCGGATGCGATAGAGGGTGTCGTCAATTCGAAGACACGCGAGCGAGAGGATGCGCTTTTCGTTCCGGAGAATATGACCCTTGACGATCTCTTCGTGGTGTTCGCGAAGAGCGGAAAGCGCCTCGCCGTCGTTCTGGACGAATACGGCGGCACGGCTGGCATAATCGCGCTCAACGACGTCCTGGAGCTTATAATGGGTCCGAAGGTGTTCGGCGACGCGCAGGGCGCGGAGCCCGTGATCGCGAAGAAGGGCGAGAACGTCTGGGAGATAGACGCGCGCGCCAGCCTCGACGAGGTCAACCGCGAGCTGGACGTGGAACTCGAGGCGGAGGATGCCGACAGGCTTTCAGGATGGGTCACTTACCATGCTGAGCGCATTCCTCACGTTGGACAGGAAATCGAGGCGGACGGATGCCGCGCAACGGTGCTGAAACGCCGCGGTCGGCGCGTTACGCTCGTCAGGTTCGAGGTGCTTTCGCGGACGCCGGCTGCGTCCGACGAGGAGCTTATGGAGGAAACGGACGCCGCAGTGGAGCGGACTGAGGAGGACGACGCATGACGGCGTTCTTCCTGCTGCTTGCCGCGCTTGCGGCCCTGGCGACTGCGGCGTTCTGCGCGGGCGCGGAGACGGGCTTCCTCTCCGTGAGCCGCGAGCGCGTGCTGCACCTCTCCCGCGCGGGCGGGAAGAAGGCGAAGTTGGTGCAGGCGGCGCTCTCGGAGATGTCGCGCACGCTTACGACGCTTCTTATCGGAAACAACCTCGCGGCCGTCGCCTACTCCTCGGCATCCGCCGCGCTGGCGCTCGAGGTGCTGGGTCCTACGCGCGTTGGCAATGCGGTATGGAGCGTTGCGTCGGCGTTCGTCGTCCTGTATGTCTCCGAGTTCATGCCGAAGATGCTGTGCGCGGCAAGGCCGCTTCGCCGGACGTTGCAGATGGCGAGGACGTACCGCGTACTGTCGGTTGCGCTGCGTCCGCTCGTGACGGTGCTTGTCCGCATCACGGACCTCTTCGTCCCGCGCAAGGAGCAGAAGTACCGCGTCACCGGACGAGACCTCATGCGCATCCTCCGTGACCGCAAGGACGGAGTCTGCATTTCTGACATAGAAAGCGCGCTCATCGGCCGCATCGTGACCTGCCGGGTCAAGGGGCGCTTCGTGATGGTCGAGGATCTGCTCGACGCCGTCCGCGACGCCGATTGAGTCCGCGATATGGTATAATATTCACCACTTATGAGAATCGTAGTCAAAGTCGGTACCCACGCGATCGCGAACAAGGCCGGAAAACCCGACCATGCGGCGCTCAAGCGGCTCGTCGCACAGCTCAGCGCACTGCGCAAGGCGGGGCACGAGGTGTTCTTCGTCTCCTCCGGCGCTGTAGCCGCCGGAATCGAGGCCCTTGGGCTCAAGGCGCGCCCTGCTGACGTCAACGACGTCCAGATGTGCGCCGCCGTAGGCCAGGCCCGCTTCATATACGAGTACGAGCGCCTCTTCGCGGAGCACGGCGTGAAGATCGGGCAGATTCTTCTCACGCACTACGATTTCGAGGACCACCACCGCGCGCAGAATGTGAAGAAGTCGCTCGACCATCTCGTCAGGTGCGGGATCGTCCCCGTAATCAACGAGAACGACGTCGTGGCGGACGAGGAGCTCAAGGGGAAGACGTTCGGCGACAACGACTGGATGTCGTATCTCATCGCCCGCCTCGTAAAGGCCGACACGCTCGTGCTGCTCACGACCGTAGACGGACTTCTCGACGCGAAGGGCCGCCGAATTCCGCGGGTTGATTCCTTCCGCAACATCGCGAAGCTCGTGAGGGCCGGCGAGAAGGGCAGCCTCTCCAAGGGCGGCATGGACTCCAAGCTGCGCGCCGTCAAGGCATCCGTCGGCGCTGGAATCGACACTTTCATCGCCAACGGCAGGAAGCGCGTGCTCGAGTCGCTCCTCGGCGGAAAGTCCGTCGGCACGTTCTTCCCCGGTGCCGCTCTCTAGCCATGGACGCGAACGAATTCCTCGACCGGACGGCAGGACTGCTTGAAGTCCCCTCCGTGACACCCGAGACCGACTTCCGAGCCGGTCCGCTGTGGGATTCGCTTACGGCTTTCGCGCTCCGCGTCATGATCGACCAGCGCTGCGGCAGGCGGCTTTCCGGTGCGGATATCGAATCGTGCAGGACAGTCGCCGACCTCATGAAGGCGGCGGGGGTTGCGCAGTGAAGCATCTAGTGATAGTCGGCGCCGGCGGATTCGGACGCGAGATGTACGGCGCGGCTCTGGAGTCGGTCGGATACGGCGTGGAATTCGACGTTAAGGGGTTTCTCGACGCGAAGCCTGATGCGCTTGCGCGGTTTGCCGGGTATCCCACGGTGATCGGTTCGCCAGACGGATACGAAATCGCCGAGGACGACGTGTTCGTCACGGCGCTCGGCAACATCGAGTCGCGCCGCAGGTGCGCGGAGAAGCTGGAGTCGCGCGGAGCAAGGTTTGTCGCGATAGTGCACCGCACCGCGACGATTGGTCCGAACGTGACGATAGGCGAAGGCTCGTTTATCGCGCCGCACGTTTCGCTGACGGCGGACGTCTCGGTTGGCCGTCATGTCTCGGTGTTCCACTCGAGTTCCGTCGGACACGACTCCCGTCTCGGCGACTTTTCGCACGTCTACGCGCAGTGCTCCATCGGCGGTTCCGTAATCCTTGGCGAGGGCGCGGTAGTATATCCTGGCTCCGTCGTGGCCCCGCGCAGGAAGGTCGGCGCCTCATCTGTTGTCGGAGCTGGTTCTGCGGTATTTGTAGACGTTGATCCCGGTATAACGGTCCTTGGCAACCCAGCGATGCCTATCGGCTGACCGAAAGCGCAGTGATCGCACAACAATTTGTCCCCTCAATATGCTATAATAGGCGGCGATATGTCAGAAAAAAGAAGAATTGTAGTTACAAGCGCGCTTCCGTACGCGAACGGAGACATCCACCTCGGCCATCTCGTCGAGTACCTTCAGACCGACTTCTGGGTCAGGTTCCAGAAGCTGCGCGGCAACGACTGCGTCTATGTCTGCGCGGACGACACGCACGGCACGCCCGTGATGCTCCGCGCGCGCAAGGAGGGGATTGCGCCGGAGGACCTCATCGCGCGCATGCACGCGATCCACCTCAAGGACTTCACCGACTTCCAGGTCTCGTTCGACAACTACTACACGACGAACTCGCCCGAGAACAAGGCGTTCTCCGAGCAGTTCTTCGCCGCGATGGAGAAGTCGGGCGGCATCACGAAGAAGACCTCGCCGCAGCTCTACTGCGAGCACTGCAGGATGTTCCTCCCCGACCGCTTCGTGAAGGGCGTCTGCCCGAAGTGCGGCGCGGAGAACCAGTACGGCGACAGCTGCGACCACTGCGGCTCCACGTACGGCGCCGAGGAGCTCGGCAGCCCCAGGTGCACGACGTGCGGCTCCACGCCGGTCGTGAAGGACTCGGAGCATCTCTACTTCGAGCTCGAGCCTCAGCACGACTACCTCGAGAAGTGGATCCCCGAGCACACGACGAGCGACGTCTCGAACAAGCTCCTCGAGTGGTTCAAGGAGCCCCTGCGCGGATGGTGCATCTCGCGCGACGCGCCGTACTTCGGCTTCGAGATCCCGGGATACCCCGGCAAGTTCTTCTACGTCTGGGTCGACGCGCCCATCGGATACCTCGCCTCGCTCCGCAACTGGTGCGAGAGGAACGGACAGAAGTTCGAGGACTGGTGGGGGACAACGGACGGGGCCTCTTGCGGCGCCGAACCCCAGCCCAAGGTGGAGCATTACCACTTCATCGGCAAGGACATCATCCGCTTCCACTGCCTGTTCTGGCCCGGCATGCTGCACGTCGCCGGGTTCGACCAGCCCGACAAGATCTTCGTCCACGGCTTTCTCACCGTCAACGGGGAGAAGATGTCGAAGTCTAAGGGAACATTCGTCAACGCGCGCACGTACCTCGACCATCTTCCGCCGGAGGCGCTGCGCTACTACTACGCGGCGAAGCTCGGCGGCACGACCGACGACATGGACCTCAGCCTCACGGACTTCGTGACACGCGTAAACTCCGATCTCGTCGGCAAGATTACGAACATCGCGTCCCGCTCCGCGCAGATGCTGCAGAAGAAGCTCGGCGGCACGCTCGCGACGCTCGCCGGGCACGACGAGGAGCTCGCGCTTCTCCAGAAGCTGCGCGACGGCGGAGAGCAGATCGCGCAGGACTACGAGAACCGCCGTTTCAACCAGGTCGTCGTCGGAATCTGCCGCCTCGCCGACGCTGCCAACGAGTATTTCGACCGCAAGGAGCCGTGGAAGACCGTGAAGACCGACGAGGAGGCGACGCGCGTCGTGCTCACCGCGGCGCTCAACGCCTTCCGCATCCTCGCCATCTACCTGAAGCCCATCCTCCCCGTCTACGCCGACAAGGCGATGAAGCTCTTCGGCGAGAAGGAGTGGTCGTGGGCCTCGCGCGACACGGCCGTCGAGGGCGTCTCGCTCGGCGAGTACGAGTATCTCGCCAGCCGCATCGACGCCAAGCAGGTCGAGGCGATGGTCGCCGCCGCGACGGTGAAGCCCGCCGACTCCGGCGAGGTGGCGCACGAGTCGAGGGCGAGCAAGAATAAAGGACAGGCCGAACACAGTTCGGCCATCAAATCTGGTTCGGCCATCAAATCTGGTTCGGCCATCAAATCTGGTTCGGCCGTCAATTCTGGCTCGGCTGCGAGCCGCGAAGTGCCGGCCATAAAGCCCGAGGTGGCGTTCCCCGACTTCGAGAAGCTTGACTTCAGGGTCGGCGTCGTCGAGAGCTGCGAGATCGTGCCGAAGAGCTCGAAGCTGCTGAAGTTCGTGCTTGACGCGGGTTCTCTCGGCAAGCGCACGATTTTCTCGGGGATTCGCCAGGCATATCCCGACCCCGCCGTGCTTGTCGGCAAGGAGGTCGTGTTCGTGGCGAACCTCGCCCCGCGCAAGATGTCGGTCGGCGTCTCGGAGGGGATGATCCTCTTTGCGGGCGAGCCCGGCAGCTGCGGCGGCGTGCTTGTCCCGACGGCTCCCGCCGGAGGCGGAACTCCCGCCACGTAATTTCCGGCGATGGCGGAGGAATCGAAGGAGACGGTCGAGGGGACGGTTAAGTCCGTCGTCTACCACAACGACGAGAACGGATACACCGTCCTCCACGTCGAGATTCCCTCAGGTTTTGCGCTCCGCCAGCTCAACGAGATAACAATCGTCGGGAAGACCCAGGCCGTCTGGGAGGGCGAGGAGGTAAGCGCGACGGGAGAGTGGGTGACGGACAAGACCCACGGACGCCAGTTCAAGGCCGACTCGATCGTCTGCGTCGCGCCGAAGTCCCTCGTCGGAATCGAACGCTACCTCGCCTCCGGGCTCATAAAGGGCGTAGGCAAGGTGCTCGCGAAGCGCATCGTCGACACGTTCGGCGAGGAGACGCTCAACGTCCTCTCGCACCAGTCGGCGCGGCTCTCCGAGGTCCCCAAGCTCGGCAGGGCGAAGATAGAGCAGATCCGGGCGAGCTGGCACGCCAACGAGACGATGCGCGAGAACATGATCTTCGGGCAGACCTACGGAATCTCCATCGCGAAGATGACGAAGATAGTGCGCAAGTACGGACCCGACGCGATCGCGATCGTGAAGGCCGATCCGTACAAGCTCTGCCGCGACATCTGGGGAATCGGCTTCGCGACCGCGGACCGCATCGCGCTCTCCGTGGGCATCCCGAAGGACTCCATGCTCCGCGCCCGCGCGTCGATCTCGTACACGCTGGAGACGGAGGCCGAGGAGGGCGGACACTGCTGGACTTTCGAGAACGACCTTCTTCTCCACGCGAACGAGCTGACGGGCATTCCGACCGAGATACTCGGAGAGGCGCTCGAGAAGGAGATCGAGGAGAAGCGCGTCGTCGCGGAAGGCGATGCGGCGGGAGATGCCGAGAAGGGCGCGGACTGGGCAGAGCGCCACGACGTCGTCGCGCCGCGCCGAATATACCTCCGTTCGCTCTACTGGGCGGAGCGCCAGACGGCGCAGTACGTCGCGCGCATACTCGCGACGCCGCCGTCGTTTCGTCCGGTCGACGCTCCGCGCGCCGTCGAGTGGTGGGAGAGGCGAGCGGGCTTCACCCTCGCAAACCAGCAGGCGTCGGCGCTCGAGAAGTGCCTGTCGAGCAAGTTCTCAATCATCACCGGCGGACCGGGCGTCGGCAAGACGACGATCATACGCGCGCTCGTCGAGATATACTCCGCGCGCAAACTCAAGGTCGTCCTCGCCGCGCCGACTGGACGCGCCGCGCGGCGGATGGCGGAGTCCGTCGGCGCGAATGCGCAGACGATCCACCGGCTCCTCAAGTGGAACCCCGTCACCAACCGCTTCACGTACGATGAGGAGAATCCGCTAGAGGGGGACGTCTTCATCTTCGACGAGACGTCGATGGTGGACATCAACCTCGCGGACGACCTCCTCGCGGCGATTCCGCCGCGCTCCGCGGTCGTGTGGGTAGGGGACACGGACCAGCTTCCGAGCGTGGGACCGGGCAGCGTTTTGGGCGACCTCATAAAGTCCGGGGTAGTTGCCTTTACGCGCCTCGACCAGATATTCCGCCAGGAGGCGGGCGGACTCATCATCGCGAACGCGCACCACGTGAACGCGGGCGAGCCGCTGGAGATACGACACGGCGACACGGACTTCTACTTCGTCCGCTGCGAGGACCCGGAGCAGTGCCTAAGGCGCGCGATAGAGTTCATGACGACGAGGATCCCGAGGAAGTTCGGGCTCGATCCGCTCGCCGACGTGCAGATCCTCACGCCGATGCGGCGCAACCTGCTCGGGACGGAGAACCTCAACTTCGAGCTGCAGAAGGCGTTGAATCCGACAGGCCCCGCCATAGTGCGCGGCGGCACGACGTTCCGCGTGGGGGACAGGGTGATGCAGCTGAGGAACAACTACGACAAGGACGTATACAACGGCGACGTCGGGTTCGTGAAGGCGGTGGACGCGGAGACGCGCTCGCTCGTCGTGCTGTTCGACGGGAGGCCCGTCCGCTACGAGCCGGGCGATCTCGACGAGCTCGTTCTCGCCTACGCGACGACGATCCACAAGTCGCAGGGCTCGGAGTATCCGGCCGTGATAGTGATCGTCCACACGCAGCACTACGTGATGCTGCAGCGCAACCTCCTCTACACGGCGATAACGCGCGGCAAGAAGCTCGTCCTGCTGATCGGCGTCCCCTACGCCGTGAGCCGCGCCATCGACACCAACGTCGTGCGCGAGCGCCGCACGACCCTCGCCGAGCGGCTTGCATGACACAGACGCCGTAATTTTTGCTATAATCCTCAAATAAGCATGAATGTCCTGATAACAGGCGCGAGCTCCGGGATAGGGGCGGCACTCGCGCGCGCATCCGCCGCGCGCGGAGACAGGCTTTTCCTCTGCGGACGCGACAAGGCGCGGCTTGACGCCGTCGCCGAGGAGTGCCGTGCTCTCGGCGCGACGGTGCGCGCGGACGCGGTGGATGTCTCCGACGAGGGCGCGATGCGGGGATGGATCGAATCGTGCGACGCCGACGCGCCGCTTGAAAGGGTGTTTGCGAACGCCGGAATCGGAACGGGAATCGAGGACGAGGAGAACGTGCGTCGCACGTTCGCGACAAACGTCGGAGGCGTGGTAAACACCGTCCTTCCCGCGATTGCCGTCTTCCGCGCTCGCGGCGCGGCGGATGCGCCGCGCCAGATTCTGATAACGTCGTCTATCGCAGGGTACGGTCCGCTGCGCGCCTGCCCCGCGTATTCCGCTACGAAGGCATGCGTGAAGACGTGGGGACTGTCCCTGCGCGGAATGCTGCGGCGGGAGGGGATAAAGGTTTCGGTGATATGCCCCGGGTTCGTTCGCTCTCGCATAACGGACCGCAATACGTGTCCGATGCCGTTCTTCATGGAGGCGGACGCTGCGGCGCGGACGATACTGCGGCGGGCGGACCGCGACGTCGGGCTCATCGCGTTCCCCTGGCCGATGCGCCTTGCCGCGTGGGCGGGCGGCGTGATGCCGCAGTGGATGAACGAGCTTCTCAACAGGATGCTGCCCGACAAGTTCGCGGCGGGAAGGCCTAAGGTGATATAGGATGAAATACGCGATAATATCCGACATCCACGCCAACCTGACGGCGTTGAAGGCGGTGATAGCGGACGCGAAGGCGCACCACGTCGACAAGTTCGTGTGCCTCGGCGATGTCGTAGGGTACGGACCTCAGCCGGCAGAGACGCTTGCGCTCGTGAAGGAGACGTGCTTCATCACGCTCGCGGGGAACCACGACGATGCCGTTTCCGGACGTGGCGACGCGTCGAGTTTCATCGACCTCGCGAAGGACGCCGTAGAGCGGCACAGGGCGGCTCTTTCCGAGCATGACCTGGCGTGGCTCAAGACGCGCCCCTACACCTGCACGATCGACAAGGCGATAGCCTCGCACGGCGACGTGTTCGATCCGCCGAAGTTCTACTACATCATGGACGAGTCCGGCGCGGAGGCGAACTTCGCGAAGACGGACGCGAAGCTCATTTTCGTGGGCCATACCCATGAGCCTGCGATATTCCTCACGGGGCGCTCCGGCAAGGTGTACAAGACGGGTCCGCAGGACTTCACGATAGAGGACCACAAGCGGTACATCGTTAATCCGGGCTCGGTGGGGTATCCGCGCGACACGGCGTGCTGCTCGTCGTACGTCATATACGACTCTACGGAGCGCACGGTGTCGTTCCGGTACCTCCCGTTTCAGGTTTCGAGCGTCATGCAGCGCGGCGTCGACAGCCTGCGCGCGAAGAAGCGCGTCGTCGTCGGGGCTGCATGCACAGCGGCGCTCGTCACTGCGCTCGCGGTGTGGGCGATAGTCCCGAAGTCGTACAACGTGGAGGAAGATCCGGCGCTCGTCGTGGACCAGAGGGAACTGGTGCTGGACTCCGACCAGTCGAAGGTGTGCGCGAACCTGACGCTCGCGAAGGAGTCGGACCCGCTGCAGCTGAAGATCGTGTTCGAGACGCCGTCGGGAGCCGTGAACGGAGTCGAGTCGCTGACGGTGAAGCAGTCGTCGAAGAAGGGCTACAAGATCCCCGCGGGTTCCGCGAGGGCGAGGTTCATGCTGACGAAGGCAAGGAAGGACGACGCGGCGAAGGTGGTCTTCTTCGCGCCGAGCGCCTCGACAAAGTGAGAACCGGCTGAATGAAGAAGAAACTACTCCTCCTCACGCCCCCGCTGCTGCAGACGAACACGCCGTATCCCGCGACGATGCACCTCGCGGGCTTCTTGAAGAGCCGCGGATTCGAGGTATTCCAGCGAGACCTGTCGATAAAGGTCGCTCGGGACGTTCTGCTCAAGTACGGCGACGAGACGACCGACGAGCTTCTGGAGTTCCTGTCCGGTCCCGCGCCGCTCGAGGCGAAGCGCGAGGCGAGCGAGGCGATCGACTCGCTCGCGATATGGATACGAGACAACATCGACCCGGACTTCGGCTTCTCGCGCTACGCGGAGCACCTCTGCCGCGCGGTCACGGACTTCGGAGAGCTCGAGAGGCGCGTCAAGCGGCGCGGCGTAATGGACGCTCCGCTGGAGAGGCATCTCAAGGCGGCGATGGATGAGGCGAGGCCGGACGTCGTGGGGGTGACGTGTCCATTCCCAGGGACGCTCGTCGCAGCGTTCAAGATCGCTCGGTACGTGAAGCGTAAATATCCGGGCGTGAGGCTTCTGCTCGGCGGAGGGTACGTGTCGACGGAGCTTAGGGACATGACGGACGAACGGCCGAGGAAATACTTCGACGAGTTCCTTCTCGACGAGGGGTACGCCGCGATGGCGAGGCTGCTCGGCGGAAGGTGCCGCGACGAGGACGTGCCGCCGTTCGTGAGGCCTTCGTACGAGGGGATCGACTGGGGCGAGTATTTCGACGTCGTCGAGACGGACAACTTCGTGACGAGCCTGTGGAGCGCGGGGAAGTGGGTGAAGCTCGTGATGGCTCGCGGATGCTATTGGCACAGGTGCGCGTTCTGCGACGTGAAGCTTCCGTACATCGGCTGTTTCAGGATGCCGAAGGCCTCGGAGATCGCCGACTGTCTCGAGGAGTTTTTCCCGAGCCCCGTCATTTCCGGCGTCCACTTCGTCGACGAGGCGATGCCTCCCGCGCTCGTGTCGGCACTCTGCGACGAGATACTGCGGCGCGGCATCGACGTCGAGTGGTGGGGGAACGTCCGTTTCGACGCGGCGTTCACGCCTGCGCTCGCGAAGAAGATGGCGAAGGCGGGGTGCATAGCGGTGACGGGCGGGCTGGAGTGCGCGAACGACAGGCTGCTCGCTCTGATGAAGAAGGGGATCACGCTCGCCTCGGCCGAAAAGGTGCTGCGCGCGTTCAGGGCGGCGAAGATATTCGTGCACGCGTATTTGATGTACGACTTCCCGACCGAGACGAAGGCGGAGCAGCGCGGAGCGGAGCGTTACGTGAGGTCGCTCGCGAGGAAGGGCCTGATACAGTCGTGCTACTGGCATCGGTTCGCGCTGACTGTTCATTCTCCGATTGCGCGCGAGCCCGAAAAGTTTGGTATAATTATAAAACCTCTTGAATCTAACTTCGCAAGGAACGAACTGGAGTATGTCCGCAAGAATAGACCACGAATCGCGCAGGCTTGAGATCGCGTCGAGGGCGATGAAGCTCTTCTCGCAGGTAGGTTACGACAATGTGTCGCTGATAATGATCGCCTCGTCAGCAGGCGTCGCTCGGACAGTCCTGTACCGGTATTTCCGCTCCAAGAGGGAAGTCCTGGACGCGGCGATCCTCGCCGCCACGCGTCAGATAATGGGCGAGTGCAAGAAGGAGCTCGCCGGTCGCGGCAAGGTCGCCGACAGGCTAGGGATGGTGTGCTTCCATGTCGCGGACGTTCTTTTCGAGAAGAAGGAGTTCCTTGCGGCGATCTTCGACTTCGTACTGTCGATGGTGCGCGCAGGCGAGGACATGGGAGGGCGAATCCACCGCTTCACGGGCGGAATCAAGGCGGTATTCCGTGAACTCCTGACGGAAGGCGTAGTGAAGGGCGAATTCAAGCCCGACGTGGATCCGGAACGCGCCGCCGAGGGCTTTTATTCTGTCCTGGAATCCTGCGTGCTCAGGATAGTTCTCGGCACGGAGTCGAACTCTGCGAACATAAAGGTCCGCTTTTCGGATATGATCGGCGCGATATCCGACCGATAAAAATGGTATAATAGTCAGCAATCATGAACAAGAACATAGTCTGCATCGGTGCAGGATACATAGGCGGTCCGACAATGGCCGTCATCGCGAAGATGAACCCCGACCGCAAGGTCTTCGTGTGCGACATAAACGCGAAGCGCATAGCGGCGTGGAATTCCAAGGACTTTGCGCTTCCGATCTACGAGCCAGGTCTTGAGGAGGTTGTGAGGGAAGTACGCGGCAAGAACCTCTTCTTTACCACCGACATCCGCAAGGCCGTCAAGGCCTGCGACATCGTCTTCGTGGGAGTCAACACGCCTACCAAGATGTTCGGACGCGGCGCCGGGCGCGCGAGCGACCTTCAGTACTGGGAGGCGACGGCGCGAGAGATCAAGGAGTACGCCGATGGCGACAAGATCGTCGTCGAGAAGTCGACGTTGCCCGTGCGCACCGCTGCGGCGATGGAGGCGATCCTGAACGACAGCGCGAAGCACACGTTCACCGTGCTCTCGAACCCAGAGTTCCTCGCCGAGGGAACGGCCATAAAGGACCTCTTCGAGCCGGACCGCGTCCTTATCGGCGGCCCCTCGACTGCGGCCGGATTCTCCGCTGTAAAGGAGATATGCGACATCTATGCCGGTAAGGACGGCAAGTGGGTGCCGCGCTACAAGATACTGACGACCAATGTGTGGTCTGCGGAACTCTCCAAACTTGCGGCCAATGCAATGCTCGCGCAGCGCGTGAGCTCTGTGAACGCCCTTGCTGGACTCTGCGAGGCGACGGGAGCTGACGTCGACGAAGTGGCGCGCGTCATGGGAGCGGACCGCAGGATCGGGCCGAAATTCCTCAAGGCCGGACCGGGCTTCGGCGGGAGCTGCTTTAAGAAGGACGTGCTGAACCTCGTGTATCTCTGCGAGTCATTCGGACTCCATACGGCGGCCGAATACTGGTCTCTGGTCATCAAGATGAACGAGCACCAGCAGGAGCGCATCGTGTCGCGTCTCTTCAAGGAGATGTTCAACACTCTCGCGAACAAGAAGATTGCCATGTTGGGCTTCGCCTTCAAGGCTGATACCGGCGATACGCGCGAGACGCCGGCGGGCAACGTGGCACGACTCCTCCACGCAGAGCACGTGAGGCTTACGATCAGCGATCCCAAGGCGATCGAGAACGGAAAGCGCGATCTCGCCGACCTGGATGGAATTGTCTGGGAGAAGAATCCCTACAAGGCGGCGAAGGACGCGGATGCGGTTCTCCTCATGACGGACTGGAAGGAGTATCCGGAGCTCGACTGGGAGAAGATATACAAGTCGATGCGCAAGCCCGCCCTTGTGTTCGATACGCGCAACTGCCTCGATGCGTATGCGCTACGCAAGCTCGGCTTCAAGGTGCTCAACATAGGCAAGTAGCCGCAGTTCGCTAGATTATCTCTTCGAGAATCGCGTCGCAGACCTCCGTCCCGCGCTCGGTAAGCACGTAGACCGGATGGTCTGTGTCGTTTCTGCGCCTTAGAAGACCATCTTCGACAAAGCGCTCAAGAGCCGGTATCCATTCCGGGTGCTTCGCCGCGTCTAAACCCTCTATGGTGCGCAAACGAAAGATTGTGCGCTCTTTCGCGTCGTTTTCTTCACTTACCGTCTCAAACGCCGGGGACAGTCCCCCTGTTTTTTGGCCAAACGCCGGGGACAGTCCCCCTGTTTTGGGTGGGTGCTGACTGGGGGAAGCGGCGTCTCGCCGCTTCGTTGAAAATATCGGGGACTGTCCCCACCAGTTTCGCGTACGGATGAGACCGAGGCGGCCATATGCGCCGTCTCCAAGTCCAATGTAGTCCTCGCCGCGCCAGACGGCCAGGTTGTGGCGGCATTCGAAGCCAGTTGCGGCGTAGTTGGAGATTTCGTAGCGAGAGAGTCCGATGGACTTGAGAAAGCGCGAGGCAGACCTTATGCCGTCCAGAACAGTGTCGTCGTCCGGGATGTTCTTGAGTCCGCGTTCGTTCTGGAGCGAGTAGACCGAGCAGTGGCGGAGACCCCAGTCGGCAAGAGGAGCGAGAAGGGCTTCGGCGTTCGTCGTCGTTGGGTCGCCGGGGTAGCCGAGAATCAGGTCGATTCCGGCGTTGTCGAAGCGGGACTTCACGAGTTCGAATGCACGCGCTGCGTCGTCCGCAGTGTAGCCGCGTCCCATAGTGCGCAACGTAGCATCGTCGAGCGACTGCACGCCCATCGAGATGCGGTTGACTCCGATGGATTTCAGTTCGTCTAGCTTTCCGGGAGTGACATCGAGCGGATGCAGCTCCACTGTGAATTCGGTGGAGATAGGGTCGAATAGGGCGTGAAGGGCATCGCGCAGAGGCGCGAGATCGCAGAGTGCGGGCGAGCCGCCGCCGAAGTATATGGTGTCGCAAGACTCGTAGTGAGATGCGACGCTATGAGACCCTAATGCGCCCCTAATCGACTCTATGTATTGACGTCGCGCGTCGGCCGTTGAGCCGACGCGCGAGTAGAGGGCACAGTACGAGCACTTGCGCCTGCAGAACGGAAAGTGGACGTAGAGGTTCAAAAGTTCAAAGGTTCAAGAGTTCAAACCTTGAGGTAGCTTTTGATCTTTGCGACCTTATCCAGCTTCTCCCACGGGAACTTGGAGCGTCCGAAGTGTCCGTAGGCCGCCGTGTCCTCGTATTTCCAGCCCTTCGGCTTGAGGAGCCCGAGGTCCTTGATGAGCGCGTACGGGCGGAAGTCGAACACCCTGCCGGACGCTAGCATCTTCTCGAGCTGCTCGTTCGTCACGCCGTGTGCGGTATCGAACGTCTTGACGCAGAAGCTGACCGGCTTGTCGACGCCGATCGCGTAGGCGACCTGGATCTGGCAGCGGTCCGCAAGGCCTGCGGCTACGATGTTCTTCGCGGCGTAGCGCGCGTAGTACGCGGCGGAGCGGTCGACCTTGGAGGGGTCCTTTCCGCTGAATGCGCCGCCACCGTGCGCGGCCATTCCGCCATACGTGTCGACGATGATCTTGCGCCCGGTGAGCCCGGAGTCACCGCAAGGTCCGCCGACGACGAACTTGCCCGTCGGGTTGATGAAGAACTTCGTCTTTGTGGTGAGGAGCCCGGTCTTGGAAAGGTATTCCTTCGCGAGATTTTCGATTTCGGCGTAGTGCTTCTTAGTCGCGCCATCCTCGGTCGTCTGATGCGAGACGACGACGGTGTCTATCGCGACGGGGCGTCCGTTTTCGTAAACGACGGAGAGCTGGCTCTTCGAGTCGGGGCGGAGCCACGAGTACTTCGGGTTCGTCTTGCGGAGCTTCGCGAACATCTTAAGGAGGTCGTGCGAATAGACGATCGCGGCTGGCATGTAGGACTTCGTCTCGTTCGTCGCGTAGCCGAACATCATCCCCTGGTCTCCCGCCCCCTGCTTTTCCTTCTTCGCGCGAGAGACGCCCTGGTTGATGTCTGGGGACTGTCCGTGGAGGTAGTTGAGGTATTTGAACGTGTCGGCGGCGAATTTCTCTTCCGGCACAGTATAGCCGATCTTCCTGACGACGCGGCGGGCGATTTTTTCAATGTCGATCTTCTTGAAGTCTTTGCAGGTGATTTCGCCGACATTCACTACAATGTCTGGCCCCACCGTTGTTTCGCACGCGACATGGGCGTTCGGGTCGCGCTTCATGCACGCATCGAGGATTGCATCGGATATCTGGTCCGCCACCTTGTCGGGATGTCCTTCCGAAACAGACTCCGACGTAAACACGTGGCTGTGATTCTTCTTTGTGTTCATTTTCATTCCCTGTAGACTCAGCTTGTGTCACACGCCGGGCACCATGTCCGGACGTCACAGACTGAAATGATTGGCGGATATTATACCAAAAATCATGCGACTGCGCGGACGGTCCGACAATTATCGGAAAATTCTCCGACCCCCCATTGACACGGCGACTTAGATATGGTAAACTTTGCCCCGTCTAAGTGAGATTAGGCTAATCGGAGAACAAGAAATGACATTGGCTGGAATGAAAGAAGGGGACAGGGCGCGGATAGTCCGCGTGTCTGGCGAGGAGGCCGTGAAGCGGCACCTCGGCGCTCTCGGGTTCGTTGCGGGCACGATTGTGCGCGTTGTCGGAGAGTCCTACGGAAACATGATACTCGCCGTGCACGAGAGCCGCATAGCGGTCAACGACGCGACGGCTCGCAACGTGGAGGTGGCAGATGTCTAAGAGCATTAAGATAGCCCTGGCGGGAAACCCGAACAGCGGCAAGACGACGCTTTTCAACGCGCTTACGGGGTCCGAGCAGTACGTGGGCAACTGGCCGGGCGTGACGGTCGAGAAGAAAGACGGCATCCTCTCCGGACACAAGGACGTCGTAATCCAGGACCTTCCCGGCATCTACTCCCTTTCCCCGTACTCCATCGAGGAGAAGGTGTCGCGCCGGTTCCTCGTCGAGGAGGGGCCGGATGCAATCCTGAACATCGTTGACGGCACTAACATCGAGCGCAACCTCTATTTCTCCACGCAGCTTGCGGAACTGGGGCTGCCGATGGTGATGGCCGTCAACATGATGGACGTCGTGAAGAAGAACGGCGACAAGATCGACTTCGACAAGATCGCGAAGGCGCTCCGCTGCGAGGTCGTCGGGATTTCTGCTCTCAAGAACGAGGGCGGCATGGAGGCCGCAGAGAAGGTCGTCGAGATGGCCAAGAAGGCCGTCGTCGAGAAGGGCCCCGGCAAGCTGCCCGACGTGCCGCACGTGTTCTCGGGCTCCGTAGAGCACGCTATCGCCCACATCGAGGAGTCGATACAGGGTAAGGTGCCGCTCCGCTCGATACGGTGGTACGCGATCAAGGTCTTCGAGCGCGACCGCGAGATCATCAAGAAGCTCGAGATCGGCGTCGGCGAGATGAAGCACATCGAGGAGCACATCCGCGACTGCGAGAAGGAGCTTGGGGACGACGCGGAGTCGATCATCACCAGCCAGCGCTACGACTTCATCAAGCGCCTTATGGACAAGTCGCTTGCGCTGAACGAGAACCGGAAGGACAAGGCGACGCTCTCGGACAAGATCGACAAGTTCGTGACGCACCGGATACTGGCGCTTCCGATCTTCATCCTCTCCCTCTGCGTGATGTGGTTCCTCGCCGTCGCGGAAAATGGCCCGGGAACGGTTCTAACGGACTGGGCGAACGACGGCTTCCTCGCCGACGGATGGCATGTTCCGTTCACGACGCACGAGTGCAGGGCGGAGGGCAAGTACAAGGGAATGGAGTTCGAGGACGCGCAGGGCGTGTTCGCCAAACAGGACGCCTCGAAGTCCGCCTGGGAAGAAGCGTATCTTGAGAAGATCAACGAAGGCAAATCCGACGACGACAAGGTTGAGGAGATGCCCGAGGAGATTGACGAGAAGGTCGCGGCGACGATTGTCGCGAAGGGCGTGTTCGTCGAGGACGAGGAGACGGGCGAGCCCCTTGCCAAGGAGTGCGACTGCGAGAACTGCGCGAAGAAGCGCGAGTCTGGCGAGGAGTGCGAGGGCTGCGGCTGTGGATGCGGCGAGCCTGACCTCTGGGACGTCGATTTCGCCGCGTACAAGGCGGCGAAGGAGTTCGAGGAGCCGGATCCAAAGCAGTTCGGCGTCTGGGTGCCTGGCCTAGGCGCGCTGATAACAGATGCGCTCGACAAGGCGGGCGTAAGCGACACGGTCAAGAGTCTCGTCGTCGACGGTGCGTGGGGCGGCGTTGCGACGGTGCTCGGGTTCGTCCCGGTCATATTCATCGTGTTCATCTTCCTCGCGTTCCTCGAGGACTGCGGGTACATGGCGCGCGTCGCGTTCATCATGGACAGGCTCCTGCGCCGCTTCGGCCTATCCGGCAAGTCGTTCATCCCGATGCTCATCGGGAAGGGCTGCGGCGTCCCCGCGGTGATGGCGGCGCGCGCAATCGAGAACGAACGAGCGCGGCGCATGACGGTGATCCTCGCGACGTTCGTCCCGTGCGGCGCGAAGACGGTCATCATCGCGATGTTCGCGGCGCTCTTCTTCCGCGAGCAGTGGTACGTCGCCGCGCTCATGGATGTCATCGGCATCGCGATCATCATCCTCGGCGGCATTGCGCTCAAGAAGACGAGGTTCTTCGCTGGCGAGGCGTCGTCCTTCGTCCTCGAACTTCCCGCGTACCACATGCCGACGGTTTCGGGCGTGTGGCACCACACTTGGAACCGGCTCAAGGGATATGTACTCAAGGCCGGCCTCATCATCTTCCCGGCGTGCGTGGTACTCTGGTTCGTGATGCACTTCGACTGGTCGCTGAACCTGCTCGCCGACGAGGAGATCGAGAAGTCGATCCTTCACGACCTCGGCAGCTGGATCGCGTGGATGTTCGAGCCGCTCGGCTTCGGCTCGTGGCAGGGCGCGGCTGCGTCCGTCTCCGCGGAGATAGCGAAGGAGCAGGCGACTGCGACGCTCGGACTCGTCGCCGCAAACATGGACGGCGCCACTACCGGCTCGCACATCCAGGCGCTGTTTGGCTCGGTGAGCGACTTCCCGAAGCTCGCGGCCCTGTCGTTCATGGTGTTCAACCTGTTCGTCCCGCCGTGCATGGTGGCGATCGCCGTGACGTTCCGCGAGATGGGCTCCAAGAAGTGGGGCTGGTTCGCCGTCGGCTTCCAGCTCTTCGTCGGATACGTCCTCGCGCTCAGCGTGTACAGGATTGGCGTTCTTGTCGCCGGCGGCGGATTCGGAATCTGGACGGCGCTCGCGTTCGCGCTCGACGCCTTCTGCCTGTGGGCGATATTCAGGCCAGGCAAGAAGGTTAAAAGCTGAAGGGGGAAGTTGAGATGAATGTTTCTTCCCTAGTTGTCCTCGTCGTTATTGGCATCTTCTTCGCGCTCGCCGTTTGGCGGGTCGCGAAGAAGGGAGCGCCCTGCGAATGCGGCGGTTCGCGCAAGGTCTGCTCGCGCAAGGGCGGCTGCTCGTGCTGCGACTGCGGCGAAGACTGACAAGCATAGTGCTACTTATGTCCAAAAGTTTATTAAAGCGGCAGAGTTAGACATAACTAATCAGATTAGATTTAACAAACATAAACCTGTACATACAAACTCAAGAAAGGAAAACATGATGAACATCAGGAAAATGGCGTGTGCGGCGGCTATCTTCGGATGCGTCGCGTCGGTGACGGCGGCTGACGAGGTCGCAGAGGCTGAGAAGGGCGAGGTCGAGGAGGAGACGCCGGTCGTATCCGCCGAGTTCGGACTCCAGCTCGACTCCAAGTACATGACGTACGGCGTGACGGACGGGAAGGATCCGATCCTCACCCCGAGCGCGCAGCTCACGTTCTTCGACTGGGCGTACGTCGGAGTCGAGTCGATATTCGACCTCACCAAGGGCAACGGGAAGCGCGGTGACTACGGCAACCGCGCGGGCAAGTGGACGACCCTCGACGCTATCGTCGGGCTTGCACACGAGTTTGACCTCGGCGAGACGCTCGGCGCGCTTTCGGTCGACGTCAACTACATCTACGAGTACCTCCGCCGCCACCACAGCGACATGGGCGACACGCAGTACATCAACCTGGAGCTTTCGCTCGGGGACCTCTGGTTCGAGCCGACGCTCGGAATCGAGCGCGATCTGATGGCGGACGACGGAACGTACATCAACCTCGAGGTCGGGCACACCTTTGCGCTCGTAGGCGATGAAGAAGACCCGACGCTTACATTCAGGCCGTCTATCGGACAGGGCTTCGGCGACAAGCACCGCACGCGCGGCTACGAGCTTGCGGCCGACCATGGCGGCGTGATGGACACGACGATCAAGGGCGAGTTCGAGTGGGCGCTCTGCGACAATGTCGCGCTCACGGCATACGTCGCCTACAGCGACTACTGGTTCGACTCAAAGCTCCGCGACGGCGCGCGTGCCTACAACGGCGCGTGGGGCTCGAGCTGCGACCACTCCTGGACCTTCTACGGCGGCGTCGGCGTAGCGTTTTCGTTCTGATTCGCGGCGTAATCGCAGTTGCGCGCATCCACCTGGCGGCCGAGAGGGTACCCAACTGGGTATTTCCTCTCGGCCCTGGCTTTGGTATAATGGCGGCATGAAAATCGCATGTTCGCTGTTGTTCGCCGTCTGCTGTCTGCAGCAGTCGTTGTTTGCGCAGCCTCCGGATTCCCCTCGGGGCGTCAAATACCGCGGCATCTTCGTCAACGACGAGGACTGGGGCCTGCGGCCGTGGGCGGTCCGTCACTTCGGCGCTCAGGAGCAGATCGGCACCAACGCATACGCGGAGGTGTTCGCGCTCATGAAGGCGAACGGACTCAACCTGATATGGCCTGCGATGCACGAGGGGGGCTACGAGTTTTCGGCGAGGCCCGAAAATATCGAACTCGCGAGACACTGGGGCATCACGGTGGGCACAAGCCACTGCGAGCCGATGCTGCGCAACAACTGCTATTTGCCGAAAGCGGACAAGAAGAAGTGGAGCTGGGTGTCGAATCGCGATTTCCTCGTGGATTACTGGCGCGAGGGAGTGAGAAGGGGAACGGGAAACGGAGATAAGGGAGTTTTGTGGACGATCGGCATGCGCGGTATCCACGACGGGCGAATGCCGGACGGAAAGACGACGGAGGAAAAGGTTAAGATCCTCGAGGAGGTCTTCGCCGCGCAGTGCGCGATGCTGCCGGATGGTGCGCCGAAGCTGTTCTGTCCGTACAAGGAGGTCCTGCCGATCTTCAACGCGGGGCTCAAGGTTCTGGAGGATGCGACGATCTTATGGGTGAACGACAACTTCGGCTACGTGCGCCGACTTGGCGGTCCGCAGTGCGAGGGCTATGGCGGCGGCATCTACTGGCACCTCTCGTACTGGGGCCGTCCCCACGGATATATCCACCTTTGCACCACTCCGCCGGCCTTCATGTGGTACGAGCTTGTCGCGAAGTGCTGGGAGAACGGCGTCCGCGACGTCTGGATGGTGAATGCGGGCGACGTATTCCAGGCGGAGATACTTCTCGACGCCTTCGGAAAGTTCGCCGCAGACCCCGAGAGCTGGAAGGCAAAGACTGATCCTCAGGCTGATGCGTTGAGAATGTGGGCGAGGGAGAGTTTTTTTGGACAGGATTTACAAGATTTACAGGATTCAGAAAACAATCCTGATAATCCTGTCAATCCTGTCTTAAAACTATCTGACCGCATTGTCCAGCACTTGAACGAGTATTTTAATCTCGGATTCAACCGCAAGCCCGAGCACATGTGCGTCCAGTGGTCTCGCGCTCTGCCTGAGAGCGTAAAATCGTCGCTGCTGAGGCGATACCATGCCCTGCTGAACGAGGACATTGAAATTGAGCGGCAGCTGACTGGGAGAAGCGGCGTCCCGCCGCTTCATCAAGAAGAGCAACTGCTGACTGGGGAAGAAGAGCGACAGCTGACTGGGGGAAGCGGCGTCCCGCCGCTTCATCAAAAAAATGATATCTCCTCTTCCCAGAAGCGGCGAGACGCCGCTTCCCCCAGTCATATTGACGACTACTTCCGCCTCGTCGGCTTCCAGACGCGCTTCCTCGCCTACGCCGGTATAATCCATCTGGAAGGACGCGACAAGGCGTACGCGCATTCGGTGCTGGATCCGCTTTATGCGCGCTGGGACGCGCTTGACGGCGGAAAGTGGTCCGGCTTCTGGATCGACACCATCGACGAGAGGCCCGGGATGTACCAGCCGACGGCGCACAACCGCTGGAGCTCGCAGATGCAGTGGCCGTGGAACGAGCCGGACGATCCGGCGCAGAAGGATCGCCGCGGCGAGAGCAGGAACGACTATGTCGCCACGGCGTACCGTGCGGACGTTCCGGAGCCGACGTGGCTCGAGCCTGCCTCGCGCGAGCGCGGCGCGAAGGGCGGCGAATGGGTGAACGTCGTGGGCCTCGGCACGAGCGGCAACGCCCTCGCGCTTTTGCCTGTCAAGCCAGGCGTCGGCGATGGCGCAGTGGTAAAATACTCTTTGACAGGATTTACAAGATTGACAGGATTGGGAGCAAATGAAAATTCCAATCTCCAACTCGAATCCCCAACTCTTAATCATGTAAATTCTGTTAATCCTGTCGAAAAAAGGACTATTGTACTTCAGTTCCTTCCTGACTTCGCGCTTTGGCCGGGGCTCAGGCTCGGCGTGAAAGTGTCTTTCGACGGCGGCGAGGCGAAGTACGTGGAGGTGCCGCGCAGCGATTCCAACATCGGCGAGAAGGATTCTGTCCGCGCAGTGGCCGTGCAGGACAACTTCATACGCGTTGAGGTGCCAATTCCGTCTGGGGCGAAGGCATGCACGATCACGGCTGTCGATCCAGGGGTCGTCATAGACCGCGTGGGCGTTCGAACCGATCCGCAATACTAGAGTGTAATCCCTTCTCCGTCTATCCTACAATTGTGGGATGCGCGTAATGCCGGTTGTTTGATATACTGTAAGGCATGAACATGAACAAAATCATTGTTGGCCTGTGGGCCGTCGCGAACTGCGGCGTCTTGAGCGCCGAGGAACTTGCCGCGAACGGCGTCGAGGTGAATGGCAAAGTCGAGACGAAGTGCGAAAGACGCGTCTTCGAAGATGGCATTGCAATTCGCTATTTGCTTCCAGACGGAGCGCGGCGGATTGGCCGCGAACTGACGGAGTGGAATCTCCCAGAGGACGCCACGGTGTGGTTCCAGGGCACGGACAGGGGCGGCTTCGCCGACTACGAGGCACCGTATGAATCGTGCAAGGTGGGGGACATCAAGCAGGACCGCGTCCTGTCGCTTCCTGTCACGGCGAAGCTTCCGGACGGAACATACCGCATGATGACGGAGGCAAACGTAGTCGACTACACAGACCTAGCGGTCAAGTATGCCGGCGGCGGAAGGTTTGTCGCCTACTTTCACGCAGACCGCGACGGATTCGACCAGTCCGGAGAAAACACGACGCCGTGGCGCGTGATGCTCGTGGCGAAGGACATCCAGACGCTGTACGCGAGCGACATCGTGCAGCGGCTTTGCCCCGAGGCGCCCGCCGATCGCGCGAAAGCCGTCAAGGAGCGCTTCGCGAAGCCCGGACGCTGCATCTGGCAGTGGCTGCCCGCAGGGGCGCCGAAGTTCCATGAGCAGAAAGACTGGTACAACCGCACCAAGGCGCTCGGATACGAATACTACCTCATCGACGAAGGCTGGCGCGGATGGGGTGACGACACGACGCGCTGGACGAAGCTGAAGGAGTGCATAGACTACGGCAACTCGATCGGCGTGAAGACTTTCATCTGGGTGCATTCCAACGAATTGATGAATCCTCAGGCGCGCAGGGCCTACCTCGCGAAGACTGCCGCCTCGGGCGCCGTCGGCATCAAGATCGACTTCGTCCCTCCGCCTAGCTGCAAGATCATGAAGTGGTACGAGGA
Organism: Kiritimatiellia bacterium; assembly: GCA_016296065.1. Lineage (GTDB taxonomy): Bacteria > Verrucomicrobiota > Kiritimatiellia > RFP12 > UBA1067 > UBA1067. The sequence continues at coordinate 21,961 of JAEDKA010000003.1, read as the reverse complement.
GACGCTCGCGGACACTTTCGACGCCGGGCTCGTCGTCGATTTCCACGGCGCCGTGAAGCCCACGGGACGCGAGCGCTTCTGGCCGCACGAGCTGGCGCGCGAAGCGATTCGCGGACACGAGTACCACATCACCAGATACAAGCGCGTGCTGCCGTTCGAGCACGACACGATACTTCCGTTCTGCCGCCTCGTGCAGGGACACGGAGACTTCACCCCCATGGTGTTCGAGAAGAGCCAGCTCATCCACTTCACATGGGCGCGCCAGCTGGCGCAGGGCGTCGTGTATGCGTGTCCGTTCCTCTGCTTCGGCGACTTCCCGCTGAACTACCTGAACAATCCGGCGCTCGGGACGATACGCTCGCTTGCTGCCGTATACGACGAGACGCGCGTGCTTGCGCCGTCCGAGATAGGCGAATGCGTGGCGCTCGCCCGTCGCAAGGGCAGCGAGTGGTTTGTCGCCGTCGAGAACGGCGCGGAACCGCGCGAATTCGACATTCCGCTGGACTTCCTCGTTGGGACCTTCGAGGCTTCCGTCTTTATGGACGCGCCGGATCGTCTCGACGCCTATACGACGGACTTCAGGACTGTGAGGAAAGGCGATGTTCTGCATGTGGCGATGCGCGCGGGCGGCGGCTATGTCGCGCACCTGAAGCCCGTCAAGGGCGGACAGTCGTACGCTCCGGACTGGGGATCGCTCTCCCGACACAAGACGCCGGCGTGGTACGAGAATGCGCGCTTCGGCATCTTCTGCCACTGGGGCATGCAGTGCGCCGCGGAGGATGGCGATTGGTATGCGCGCTATCTCTACGACCCGAAACACTGGCAGGGACGCCACCACCGCGAGCGCTTCGGGGATCCCAAGGACTTCGGCGCGAAGGACCTCGCGAACGCGTGGAAGGCCGAGAAGTGGAATCCGGACGAACTCTGCGCGCTCTACCGGAAGATGGGCGCGACGTTCATCCTCGCCATGGCCAACCACCACGACAACTTCGACAACTGGGATTCCAGATACCAGCCCTGGAACTCCGTGAACATGGGCCCGAAGCGTGACGTGCTCGGCGAGTGGAGCGCGGCGGCGCGGAAGAACGGACTCCGCTTCGGCGAGAGCTTCCATGCCGCGCATGCGTGGACGTGGCTTGAGGTGTCGCGCGACTACGACGGACTTCTGACGAAGGAGGACGGAAAGGGCAAGTGGTGGGAAGGATACGACCCGCAGCAGCTCTACTGGCAGAATCACGAGCCGTCGCCCGACTACAAAAACATGGGGCTCATCCACCGCCGCTGGAACTGGGACAACGGCGCGAGCCGTCCGAGCGAAGAATGCATGGAGAACTTCCGCCTGCGCACGATGGACGCAATCGCGAAGTACAAGCCTGACCTCATCTACTTCGATGACACGGTTGTTCCTTTCTGGCCGATTTCCGACGCGGGACTCAGGATCGTCGCGGACTTCTACAGCATGAACCCGGACGCCGTGGCGGCGGGGAAGGTCCTGAATGAGAACCAGCGCAAGGCGGTTACATGGGACGTCGAGCGCGGAACGCCTCCGACGCCGATGTATCCGAAGTGGCAGACCGACACCTGCATCGGCAACTGGCACTACCAGCGCGGATTCAGGGGCTACAAGAGCGCGGCGCATGTCGTGCAGATACTCTGCGACGTCGTGTCGAAGAACGGCAACCTCTGCCTCTCAGTGCCGATCAGGAGCGACGGAACGATTGACGAATTGGAGCGCAAGATATGCGAGGAGGTTGCGGACTGGATGGCGATCAACCGTGCCGCGATCTTCGAGTCGGATCCCTACGAAATTGCGGGGGAGGGTCCGCAGATCAAAGCCGCGCCGCCGCTCAGCGCGCAGGGCTTCAACGAAGGCCGCATCCCGAAGCCGACGAAGGACGACGTCCGCTACATGAAGTCGCGCGGCGGCAGAGGCGTATACGCGATAGAGCTCGCTCCGGACGGAAAGCCTCCGCACTGCCCCGCGCTTGAGGCCAAGGGGATGAAGCTCGCCGAGTCGTTCAAGACCATCCCCGGCATGCCGGCGGTGCATATCTTCAGGTTTTAGTAGAACGCGAGGCGCTCGCGTTCATCCCCCCGAAAGTGGGATATAGCCGGCGCGCGTTTTCTGCTATCATATTGGCATGAAAACGAAACGCTCTTACGTCAAGTCGTCCGCAATGATGTTCGCCTGCGCCGTCGCGCTTAGTGCCCAGGCCGAATGCAGCTTCAACCCTGTCATCCCCGACTGGATAGCCGATCCGAGCGTGAGCAAGTTCGGCGACACGTTCTACCTCTACGGCACGACGGACATCGACAAGGAGCTTTCGATGGCGGGCGTGCCGGTCGTCTGGAAGTCGAAGGACTTCATCAACTGGTCGTTCGAGGGGCCGGCGGTCGAAGGCGTCGACTGGTGCAAGGGCGTCGAAACGGGGAAGAACAAGGACGGCAAACCAGGCTTCGGCTACTGGCGCTACTGGGCCCCCGGCAAGGTAGTGGAAACGAACGGACGCTACCACCTCTACGTGACGCTCGTCGACCCCAAGGGCAATCCCGCGCCGACGGTGCTGATGGTCGCGGATCGTCCGGAGGGGCCGTTCTGCTTCGCCGAAAAGATCGAGAGCGAAGCCGGCGCGAACGGTCCGCTCAACCGCGAGCAGGTCAAGTCCGCTGCGGTTGCGCCGGACATCGACGGCGATCCGTTCGTTGACGACGACGGCACGGCCTATATCGTCTGGCGCAAGCGCTGGATCGCGAAGCTGAATGCCGAGCGGACAAAGACCGTGGGACGCCACGTCGAGCTAAAAACCGCGCTTCAGGGCTACTCGGAGGGGCCGTGCCTTTTCAAGCGCAACGGCATCTACTACTACCTCTACACCATCGGCGGATGCGACGGATACCACTACGGCTATATGATGTCTAAGGTTTCGCCGCTAGAAGGTTGGACCGATCCGTCCGATCCCATTGTCGTCGAGAGCAACTACCCCGGCAACGTCTGGGGACCCGGCCACGGCAACGTGTTCGAGTGGGACGGCAATTACTATATCGTCTACCTCGAGTACGGCGAAGGGGGGACCACTCGCCAGGTTATGGCGAACCGCATGGAGTTCGACTCGGAAGGGCGAATCGTCCGCGTTGTGCCGGACCTCAAGGGCGTCGGCTGTCTCGGGCCGAACCAGGAGACGCGCACGAATCTCGCGCGCAAGGCATTCTGGACCGCGTCGTCCGTTCGCGGTCCGCGCATGACGCGCGGCCGCACGCACCGCGACTACACGCGCACCTTCGCATATGACGCGCAGCTTGCGGGCGACGGAAACAACGGCACGCGCTGGGCGGCCGACGGGCGCGACAAGTCCCCGTGGATTCAGGCGGACTTCGGCGCGGAGACGTTTGTCGGCGAAGTCAAGATGTTCTTCACGCAGCCTGCGTTCGGACACAACTGGAAACTCGAGTGCAGCCTCGACGGAAAGGAGTGGATGCCGGTCGCGGAAGAGCGCGGCAAGCCCTGTCGTTCGCCGCACGTCGCGAAGGTCGGACGGAAAGTGCGCTATCTTCGCATCGGCATTCTCGACGGCGATCCCGGCCTTTGGGAGGTGAAAGTCTACGAATGAAACAGATTCTGCCAGTTGCGCTTGCGCTTCTTGCCGGCCTTTGCGTTTTGGATGCGAAGGCCGCGAGAGGGCGCTTTCAGCATCCGGGCATCGGACTCAACCGCGAGCAGCTCGACCAGCTCAGGAAAAACGTGCAGGATGGCGTGTAGCCGTGGAAGAGTTTGTTCGAAGACCTTAGGAAGCACAACCACGCCTTCTCAAAGAACCCGCGCATGCTTTCGCGCGTGCGGGCTTCAGTAAATCGCTCCCCGAAAGTGGGATGTCTGGACAGTGTGCGTTTTGCTATACTATCCGGCATGAAAATCATGCTGTTGTCAGTCTTTTCCGTTGTCGCGTCCGCCGCATTTGCCGTGGAACGCGACGTTGTCAATGTCGTCGCGCCCGACGGCGCCAGGGTGTGCGAAGTGTCATTTCCGCAGCTCGGCGTGGGCGCATCGCTCGAGACGACGAACATAGCCGGTGGAGTCGCATGGCGCATCAGATACGAAGGCCAGGGCGAGCGCACCGTGGCCGAGGAGACCTGGACAATCGACTTCGGCGACGACCTGCGCTGCTGGCCGGTGAGCCACGCGCAGGGCGAATACGTGCCGAAGACCATTTCGACGATCGCCGAGATCGCGCCCATGCCGGACCAGTACCGGGGCGACGGCGCGGGCAAGGGGCGCAGCTACGAGCATCTCATCGAGGGATCGGCGGAGTCGCCGCTTGTGGTCGAAGGAAAGAACTTCACCGCCGTCATCGGCGATGCAGGCGTCGAGGACTATTCGCGCATTCGCTTTTTGCCGGGACCGAAAAGAGGCGTCGTCCGGGCGGTCCTGGAAGGGTCTTCAACTGTGACGCTTCCCTGCACGACACCGTGGCGGTACGTCCGCGCGGCGGCCGACTGCTCCGCTCTCGCGCAGGGACAGGACGCGGTGCTTCGTGCGCTCAATCCGCCTTCGCGCATCGCGGACACGAGCTGGATCAGGCCCGGCAAGGTGCTGCGCGTCGCCAAGCTCACGACGGCGTGCGGACTCGAATGCGCCGAGTTTGCGGCGCGCAACGGCTTTTCCTTCATCGAGCTCGACAGCGGCTGGTACGGCGACGAGCGCACGATGGACCCGCTTAAGCCCGGCCTTGCGCCGGAGAAGCTTGCAAAGGGCGAGGAACTCGACATCTTCAAGGTGATCGCCGCGGCAAAGGAGAAGGGCCTTGGCGTAATCCTCTACGTAAACCGCGAGCCGCTCAAGAAGAACGCGGAGGCGATATTCGACAAGCTGGCGGAATGGGGCGTTGCGGGCGTCAAGTTCGGCTTCGTCAACGTCGGCGGCCAGAAGTGGCGCAAACAGGTCGTCGACTGGATAAAAATGTGCGCCGACAGGAAACTGATGGTCGATATCCACGACGAGTTCCGTCTCGCGGGGCTCCAGCACGCGTGGCCCAACATCCTCACGTCCGAGGGCATCCACGGCAACGAGGAGATGCCCGTAGCGAGGCACAACGCTGCGCTTGTGTACACGCGCTTCCTGGACGGCCCTGGCGACTACACGCCGTGCTGGAAGAACGGACGCGTCAAGAACTCGCTAGCGCACCAGCTCGCATTGCCGTGCGTCTACACGAGCGGATGGCAGTTCCTCTTCTGGTATTCCCGTCCGGACCAGATCGACGAGAAGAACCCTGCGCTCGACTTCTGGCGCGAGATACCCACCGTCTTCGACGAGACGCGCTTCATAGACGGAAAGATCGGAGAGATCGCAGTTGTTGCGCGCCGCGCCGGAAAGAAGTGGTTTGTCGGCTGCCTCAACGCGGGCCAAAAACGCGAATTCTCCATCCCGCTCGATTTCGCAGGGAGCGGCGCGCTCAAGGTGCGCCTTTTCCGCGATGCGAATCCTGACGTCGCGAAGCCTCTCGGAGCGATCGCCATCGACGTGCTTGCGCTTTCAGCAAAGGACAGGCTCAACGTTGCCGCCGCTTCAAACGGCGGCTGGGCCGCGATTGTGGAGGAGCAATGACGATCGGCGCATTTCTTCTTGCCGCGACGTTTACGAATCCCGTTCTGCCGGCGGATTTCAGCGACATCGACTGCATCCGCAGCGGCAACCGCTTCTATGCGATAACTAGCACTCTCCACCTTTCGCCGGGGATGGACGTACTCGAATCGCCCGACATGGTCAACTGGAGAGTTGTTGGACATGTCGTAGACGATACGTCCGTTTTCGGCGATGACTGGACGTGGAAGAGGATGCGCCGCTATGGACGAGGCGTGTGGGCCGGATGCATCCGCGAGCGCGAAGGAAAGTTCTGCTGCTACTTCGGGACGCCGGACGAAGGCATTTTCGTAGCGACGGCGGAAAACGCCGCAGGCCCGTGGTCTGCGCCGCACAAGATGTCTTTTTTCACGGCAGGGTGGGACGACACTGGCGTTCTGTTCGACGACGACGGAAAGGGTTATCTCGTAGCGACGCATTTCGCCGGCGGATACAAGACGTATGTCTTCGAGCTGACCGCCGACGGACTTGATGTCGTCCCCGAAAGCCGAGCCCTCGTCAACGAGGGACATGGACGCGAGGCGAACAAGCTCTACAAGTGGAACGGCACATACTACCACCTCTACAGCGAAGTGGCTGGAGGCGGGCGCCGCCTTATGATGGCACGCTCGAAGAACGTGATGGGTCCGTACGAGGAGCGTCGCGTCCTTTCGCATCCGCAGCGTGAGGCGGACGAACCGAACCAGGGCGGGTTTCTCGTCGACGACGCCGGCAACTGGTTCTTCCTCACGCACCACGGGCACGGCCAGTGGTATGGCCGCGCGGCGAGCCTTCTGCCGGTGACTTGGATTGACGGCTGGCCGATCGTCGGCACGCCGGACAAGGACGGCATCGGCACGATGGTGTGGAATCCCCAAAAACCCGTCATAACTGGGAAAGCCGCCATCTTGGCGGCGGTGCCGAAGGGCTTCCTTTTCCCCGACTGGGCATGGAACCATGCGCCTCGCCTTGAGAAGGTTCGCATTAGTGAAGAGCGTCTGGAACTTGACGCATTCCGTCCGCTGAAGCCAGGCGACTTCTTCTCCGTAGGCAACGTCTTCTCGAAGCGCGCATGGCGAAATGCGACGAACGAGTTCTCCGTATGCCTGTCGACGGCGAAGATGTCCGATGGACAGCGCGCGGGGATCTGCCACTTCGGCAAGACATCGTGCGAGTTCGGAGTCAAGTTGGAAGGCGGCGTGAAGTCGCTCTACTGGCGCAATGGGAAACGTGACATTGCGTTGGATTGCGAGGTGGGGGAGAAGATCTTTCTTCGCAGCGAGTGGGGCATGGATGGCGTTGCGCGCTTCGCGTGGTCGTATGACGGCAAGGAGTGGAAGGACGCAGGTGAGTCCTACAGGATGACGTGGGGAAGCTACCGCGGCGACAGGACGGGCCTATTCACGTACAACGAAAGCGGAGAAGCTGGCACCGCCATTTTCACAGACTGAACACAAGGATTCCCACCCGAAAGTGGGATGTTGTGAGGGGGTGTTTTCTGCTATTATACCGTCATGAAAACTAAATTCCTTGTGTCGATTGTGTTTTTCGCGGGCCTTTGCGCTTTTGACGCGACGGCTGCGCAAGGACGTTTTCGGCATCCTGGCATCGGGCTGAACCGCGAGCAGCTCGACCAGCTGAAGGCAAACGTGCAGGGCGGGGTCGAGCCGTGGAAGACCCTCTACGACGCGCTCACAAAGCACGACCACCGCTTCTCGAGGAAGCCGCGAATCTTCGCGCGCCGTGGCGAGGGAATCACGCAGATCGACAGTCCGGACTTCGACAACCGCTGCGCATGGGATTCGCAGACGGCCTACTACCAGGCCATCATGTATGAAATCACCGGCGAGGCGGAATACCGTGAACGCGCGCTGGACTACGTCCGCTGGTTCTACACCCACATCACGGGAGGGCGTCCACACTGGGACTCGCAGTTCCGCTGGCCGAACGCCGAGGGATGGTACCTGCGCGCGGCGGAGCTTCTGCGCTACACGGGGCCGAAGACGGGACCGCTCGCCTGGACCAAGGAGGATACGGACGGAGTCAACCGCTTCATCGCGATAGGGCGAGGCTTCTGGTGGGGGCGCTCAACACTCCTGAACCAGCTGCAGTTCACGCTCGGCGGACCGCTGGCGCGCGCCATCTGGGAGGACGACTGGGATGCATACTGCGAGATGGTCGAGATCCTTACTGCGAACAAGCAAGGGCCGGTCGGCGAGCGCAATGGCTCAATTCGCGAGATGTGCCGCCTCGTGACGACGAATGAGCTGACCGGTGCGCAGGTGAAGCCGCACGTCCAGTATTCCGAGATGGGGCGCGACATCGGGCATCCCTTCCCGGGCGCAGGCCAGCTCGGCGAAAACCTGACGATTCTGTGGTCCCAGAATACACTGGTCAATCCTGTGACAGGCGAAGTGTCCGCGAAGAAGGACGCAGTCGACCCAATCGAATTCCTGAAGCACCAGTACCTGCGCGGCGTCAACCAGATATGCAAGTACAACCTGGGCTTTGACATAGAGTGGACGCCCATCGCGATAAACCGCGAGAAGGGCGACTACTGGAGGCGCCCGGCGAATTGGGGCGGCGGACGCGGAAGGCTCTCCAGCGAGGTCGACATTGTCTACATGCACTACAAGTGGGGCCGGGGCTGGGACCTCTCGAAGTCGGAGGAGACGCGGTACATCGGCTACGCCCTGGACATAAGGGGCCTTGACTATTCGCACGCGTTTCTCTGGCTTCCGCAGAAGGCCTCAGGCAGGTGTACGCTCGAACGCCATGACCCGGGGAAAGACGGTGTGAACCGGTTTGCCGAATTCATCCAGCCGAAGATCGCGGGACTTTCCATGGAGAAAGACAAGTCCACCGGCGCTCAGTACATCTCCTCGGCGGCGAAGGATTTCATCTTCCCTATGTTCCTTCCGTTCCGCAAACCACTGCCAAAGGCGGGTGAGTACACTATCCGCTACCGCTGCGATGGATTGAGCGGCATGGCTGTCATTAATCCGGAAGACTACAACACCGAGTTCGCCGATCCCGAGACGTGCGAGAAGCGGATATACGTCGAGAAGGTGAAGCTCCCGCCTACGGGCAGGGAGTGGAAGGAACACACCTTCACGCTGTCCGCTCCGCCTAACCGCAACCTGGTCAAGCTCGAGTTCCGCACCAAGGGCAAGCGCCTCGACCTCGAATGGTTGAAGGTGCCGAAATAGTGCCCCCCGAAAGTGGGAGGAATAGGGACGGGCTGTTTTGATAGAATATAGACAAACATCAGTGAAAGGTCTTGTTATGTCATCAGAAAACAAGTCGATTTCAACAGTTCTTGCAACCGCCGCATGCGCTTTGTCGCTTGCTGCGAATGCCGACACATTCTGGACCGGCGGCGGCGAAACCACCGACTGGACCGATTCCGGCAACTGGTATTCGAGCGGCGGCAACTACGTCTTCGGAGGCAATCAGGTCGCAAGGCTTCCGTCTTCCGGTCCGATCGTTGTCACGTTCTCGACGCTGGTATCTGTTGGAGGCGGAGTTTGGATAGAGAACGAGTCCAAGCCAGATATTGTATGGAAAGTCGCGGAAGGGGCTGAGGAAGGCGCCGGTCTGACCACATCGTTTACACAAAGTAAATGGGGGCGGGCTATCAATGTCGGCACCGGCAAACACGGCGGCCTGACGATCGAGGGCGGCGTGTATTATTTCCCTAGCGAACTTTGGATCGGCAATGGCGCCGCAGATTCTTATTTCACGCTGAATGGCGGCGTATTCACGAACCAGTCCTATACATGCATCGGCTACGGTGGGTATAGCCGCACTGCGACAATGACGGTCAACGGCGGTACATACAGGCAGAACAGCGATACGTTTATCGTTGGCCAGGGCAATCATTCAGGGTGCAAAGGCGTGTTCAACTTGATGAGCGGATCCGTCGACACGGCGGCGAACGCGACGTGCAGCGAGAACCAGGGAACTTCCGAAATGAACATCAGCGGCGGCTCGTTCAGAGTCGGCGGACAGCTCATGCTCGCCGAAGGCAAAAGCGGCGCTGCGACAACTACGATGGATATCTCGGGTGGATCGATTAAAGTCGTTGGTTTTTCGCGTGCAGCCGTCGGCTCCAACTCCTCCGCAACGATTACAATGAGCAATGGCGAGTTTGACACGGACAACGAATTCGTCCTTGCGAGTGGCACCGGCTCGACCGCAGATATGACTCTTTCGGGCGGCACCTTCACCCCAAAGAAGTTCTGGATTGGTTCGCACTACAACCACACAAGCAGCGGCAGCACGGCGACATTCACTATGACCGGCGGTACGCTTGAAACGGACAACGACCAGGATATCGTTGTCGGCGGCAACGCAAACGCTGTTGGTACTTTCAACATGCAGGGCGGAACGGTGAACTGCGGCAAGAGGTTTCACATCGCATGGCGCGGCTCGGGCGCGCTGAACATGACTGGCGGCGACATATATGTTCCAGCTGGGCAGGATCTCTGCTTCAACAACGACACGGGAACGTCTGCTACCATGCAGCTTAACGGCGGAACATTCCATACCGACACCATCACGATGTCTACCAGGGAAGGTGTGACGCAGACCCTGACCGTCAACGGCGGCTCCTTCGCGCCTGTGACGGACAAGGCAGCATGGCTCTCGGGTGTGCCTATGACTGTCGGCGCGAACGGCATCGGACTTGCGTCCGGCGGACATTCCGCTGCGTTTTCTGCGAATCTGACGCCTGCCGCAGAGGAGCAGCCGATAAAGGCTGTGTTCACCGGCGCTGACCGCACCGGCGTGATTTCCTTCGCTTCGTCCACTTTCGATCAGATTGATTCCTTCGAGATCGCCCCCAACGGCGCCATGGTCGTCGCTATGGGCGGCACGGTGGAGAAGCCGCTAAAGATCGACGTGGGTGGAACGCTCGTTGTCGATGTCTCAGGTGGAATAAGCGCGAACGGCAGCTATGATCTTGTCACGCTTTCCGGCGGACTTGTCGACACGACCATTACGTCCGACAACGTTGACATTGTCGGCCTGCCGGGTGTCGCGACTCTCGCTTACACGGTTGACAACAATGTTCTCAAGGTTACTGTGTCTGGTCTTGAAAGATTGGTCATTAACACCGACGGCGGAGAGTGGACCGCCGCCGACACGTGGAAGGGCGAGACGAGCGGAACGGTCAGGGCGTTCACAGAAAAGGATCGCGCTGCGCTCGTTCTTACCGAGGACAATACCGTCCAGACGGTCCTCGTCAATTCCGAAGTCGCGCCGCTTGGCGTCGACGTCGAAGTTACGGGCGAGAACTCATACGCGCTCATCAAGGGCCACGGCACGTTCGCTCCTGCCGAACTTTGCGTCAAGGGCACGGTCGGCTTTGCAGGCGACGCGGAAGGCCCGCTGAATCTGGACGTCGCGCTCGAACGTACGCTTGAGGGCGATGTCGATGTCAGCAAGGCGCTGTTTGCTGAGGGGACGGTCAATCTGCTCACTTCACTCCACATGGACAGCACCGTCAACGGAAAGATTGTCCGAGGAAAGGACTGGACGCCGTCCTACAAGATTGACGGCACGGGCGAGCTGGTGATTGATGCATGCAAGTTGATATTGAACGACACAACCCAGCTGGCGGGTTTTGCGGGAAACGTCGTTTTGACCAACAATGCCCGTCTTTCCATTCAGCCTTGGTATGACGGCACAACAACGCTTGGCGCCTCGTCACATCTGAAGATGGCGGGAGGAGTGATTGAGAGATTCGGAATAAAAGGCGGATCCAACAATGAAACGGTTTGGAATGTCGAAGTAGTCGAAGGCACTGACAACGAATGGGACAATCGCGAATGCCGTGGCGGCAATTCGATGAATTTGGACTTCAGGGGGACTTTCACGGGCGCTGGTTATCTCCTTTTCAATTCTCGTTGGGATGGAGGTCGCCGTGTCAGGTTCTATACTGACTTCACCGGGTTTACGGGAACGATGCAATTGACCAGCGATGGCAGATTTGAGTTTTATGCTCCCATCAAGGGCGGAACCATAATAGCCGACAAAGGGGTTAACATTATCTCGTCTACCATAACTGTTGATGGTGGCGCATTGCTTCTCAACAACGATTGCACGATAAACGGCTCGCCAGCCATATCGGTAAGCTCAAGCTCGACTCTGGGCGGCTGTGCGACAACCAAGGTGCGTAGCGTAACCTTCTCCGCAGGTGCGAAGTTCAAGTTCACCGCAGAGGATGCGCTGACGGACACGTCTGAGACGTATGTCGGACTCACGACTACGGAGCCGATTTCAGGCCCGCTGCCGATATTGGAAAATGCCGACAACGAGCGCGGCAAGTGGAAGCTGGTGGTGAGGGAGATACCCGCCGAGACGGAAGAGGGAAGCCCGACGTATCAGCTCGTTGCTTCGTTCCGTCCAAAGGGCTTTGTCATCATAATCAATTGACATGAAGCTGCGATTGATCGCCTTGATTGGCCTCGCGACGGCGTCGGCATTTGCCGATGTGAGGATCAATGCGGTCTGTCCGCGTCCCGGAGAGCGCGACGACCTCGGCAGGGAATACGGCTGGGTTGAGCTCGTCAACAACGGCGATTTGGCGGCGGATATCGGCGAGTACGAGCTTATTCGCGTCAACCGCGGAAAGAAGCTCGAGCCAGGCGCAAAGAAGAAGAATCTTGCGAAGCTCTCCCTTGCGCCTGGCGAGACATTGCGCGTATGGACGAGCGAGGAGTATCCGAACTGCAAGGACCTCGGCGGTTCCGGCAACGTCGAGGTCTTCGATGGACGCGTGGTCTATCCCAGCAAGGTCAATCCCAAGAAGTTCCCGTTTCTCGCGCTCTACCACAAGACAAGCGAGTTCACGAATCTCGTCGACGCAGTGGCGATTCCAGTGGACATAAAAGACGGCGCGACGTTCGAGCGCGACTGGTCGGTAGATACGCGATATGCCTGGAACATTGTCTTTGGCGGCGAGTCGGTTCCGTACGGACCCAACGTCGGTCCGCTCTACGGCGTTAAGCACGATTTTTCCGACCTCGCCTCGACCGCGATGGCCACAAGCGGCGCTCCATATTCGGTCTCACTTGCGGTGAATCCGTTTTCAGGTTCGGCAATGTCCGGAGACGCCATTGCATCCGTGTCTCTTGAGTACTGCTGCGACTTCGGGTCGACGAACGGCGTTCCAATGGCGAAGGGAGCGCGCGACAAGGCGAATGGCGACGTGTGGACTGCGGCGATTCCGGCGGAGGCGATTCCGTCCGGGCCTGGACGCCTGATCCGCTGGCGCGCAAGGATTACGGACGGCGACGGTAACGTCTGGACGTCACCAAGCTTCCGAAATCCCGATGACGGCTATGCGTGGTACGGCACGATTACCGAACCAGGGGCACTTGATGACGCGAAGCTCCAGACGTGGCACATGTTCGTCGATGGCGAGAGCAACCTCGCCCAGATGGACGTCGACGCGGACAAGCAGAATCTGTCCCTTGTCCCCTACAACGCGCGCTGCTCGATCTACGATTCGCAGACGGGCGTCTACTACGACAATGTCCGCATCGACCTCCGCGGCAATACGTCCGGCGGCTTCCGCAAGAAGTCGCACGGCCTCCGCTTCTCGAAGTGCCAGCCCATGAAGTGCGTCAACGACCTTGAAGGGGCTTCCATCGAGACGCGCAAGACAAGCCTTGTCGCGGAATACTGCGATCCTGCATACGTACGGCAGTCGCTAGCGTTCCACCTGATCCGCAAATCCGGCGGATACGCTCCGTTCCACTACCCTGTGCGCGTCAACCTGAACGGCGGGTTCTACCAGCTCGCATTCCACTCCAACCGGTTCTCGGACGAGATGATCGAGGACTGGTACGGATTCGACGAGTACGGCTACGGTTACAAGAACTCGGGAACGCTTGCGCCGACCCGCAGCGGCGACAGGCTCGCTGGAAGCACGGTGACATGCGAGAAGAAGACGCCGGACGACGGCGAGGAGACGACGGCCAAGGCGTATGCGCCGCTCGTGGCGTGGACCTCCGGCTTCGGCTCAACCCTTGCAAACGGCGTGGACGACCAGCCCGTGGTATGTCGCGCCGTGGTGGAGAGCTTCGACCTTCCGGCGTGGATAAACTACATGGCCGCCACGCGCATCACGATGGAGTGCGACGACACCTGGGCGAACCTCTCGACCTACGGAGACCTTAACGGCACCGGCACGTGGAAGCCGCTTGCCTACGACATGAACCAGAGCTGGGGCCACATATACTACGGACAGTGGAACGGCACGAAGATAACGCCTGGCACCGTTATGGCAAATCCGTATGCAGAGATCGACAGCCACAAGGCGCATCCGTTCTTCGGCGGGATGCGGATACTCAGCCACAAGTCCGACGGAAGCGCGGAGGATCGTCCCAACTATGCGTTTGAGGCGATTTTGCAGTCCACGAAGTTCCGCCGCATCTACCTGCGCCGCCTGCGCTCGCTCATGGACGAATGGCTTGGCGCGCCGGGCACGCCCAGGGAGGAGACGAAGGCATGGCAGTACGTTGTCGCCGTGACGAACGCAACATACGAGTGCGCAGCCCTCGACTACGAGAAGTGGCGGGCGCACGAGAGCAATCCGGCGGGGCCGGGCACTTTCTGGACAAAGACAGGAACGTTCTGCTGGACCGGGAAGATCACGCATGAACAGGGAGTGGAGGACCTGTGGGTGAACTATTTCGTTCCCCGTCGTCGCCATCTCTACGTGACTCATTCGATCCACAACGCGGCGAAGGGAATCGGCTATGCGCAGAACCTCTCGGCCGGAATACCCGATGCGCAGATGCCTGCATCGGTTCTTTGCGCGAATCTCTCGCTTGCGGCCAGGACGGAGGACGAACTTGTCGTGCTAAACGCAAACACCGAGGCCGTTGACATGAGCGGCTGGACGCTGTCCGGCGGCATCGCCGGCGTTCTTCCTGCCGGCACAGTCGTCGACGCCGGAGATACGATAACGCTCGTGAGGGACCGCAAGGCGTGGATAGCGGCGAACATCACGGACCTTGGCGATCGTGTCGTCGTCGGCAACTTCGACTTCGTGGACGGCGGAGCAGTATGCCTGGTTCCGGCAGAAGCCGGATGGCATGATGCCGTGCCTCTTGTCGCGGCGAGGGAACTGAAGGGCAGCTGGTTCGATGCATCGGTGGCGAACCAGGATCGCGGGACGGACGTCACGTCGATAGTGGATAGCGCCCAGCGCGGCACATGGTCCGCGAGCGGTGGCGCGAAGGGGACGGTGGAAAGCCGCCTTGGCGTGAGATACATAGAAGTCAGAGGAGACGGAGCTGCAGGGGACAGGCTCAGGTTCACCCCCGACGACCAGCAGAAGGAGAGACGCGTCTCCGTCGCCGAGATGGCGGTTTGCTTTGACGACGTCATCAGCGACGTGGCCACGGCTGCGCAAGGCGCAGTCGGGGCATTTACGCTCGCGCGCAACGACAAAGGCGAGCCGGCGTTCTTCCTCCACGACGGCGGCAGATGGCACGAGGTCTCGAACGAGTCTGTCATGCCTGCGGCGGGCGCGGTATATCGCCTGCGCGTCACTTTGGACGCGAGAGGCGGCACGCCTGCCGTGTCGTGGTCGGTCAAGGTTGGCGACAGGTGGGCGGCACTGTCCGACGCAGAGGGCGCGACGCGCTTTGCCGTTTCCGGACGAGCATCGTCGTTTGCGTTCGCGGGATGCGGAGAGGTCGGCGATTTCTGCGGGGACACAGGACGACTTCCCGGCTTCGGCGTACGCATGCGATGAAACAGCGAAATGTCGTAGATGATCATGAGAACGTATTTAGTACAGGCCATAATCTGCATCGCTCTCCTGTCGTCAGGCGCGAGCGGCGTTCGTGGGGCCGCGAAACCGGTTGATCCGCGCGCGCCGCGGAACTCGGACGGCAAGGTGTTCGTCCACCCGGGCATCAGCTACACGCAGGGAGACCTCGACCGCATGAAGGCGATGGTCGACGCCGGGGTGCAGCCGTGGAAGCGCTGCTTCGACGCGCTTGCCGGCTCGCGCTGGGCCGGGCACGGCGTGAAGGCGCCGTGGCGCGGAGAGGACCTTCGCGGATTCAACAACACGATTGGCTTCGACGGACGCTTCGCGCACGACCAGGCGCTCATGTGGCGCCTCACGGGTGACGAAGGCTACGCGCAGCGGGCCCGCGATCTCATCAATGCGTCCGTCCTCTACAAGGACCCGTGGAAGACTGGAACCCCCGCGCTCGACAACGGCAAGATATTCCTCCTCGTCGAGGCGGCGGAGCTCATCCGCGACTACCCAGGCTGGGCCGAGGCGGACAAGGCGAAGTTCCGCAAGGTCCTCAACGACGTGTTCTACCAGGCGATAAAGAACGGCGACTCCGCGCGCTGGGGCAACCAGGGGCTTAGCGGATTCAAGGGACTCCTCGCGATGGCGATCTTCCTCGACGACACGAAGAAGTACGACCGCGTGTGGAACTATCTCATGGGGCTCAGGCACCGCCCGGACGACGAGCCGTATCCGACGGGGCCCCTGAAGCTTCCGTGGTGGCCGAGCGAGACGTGGGGGCACAACTCGGAGTGGGGCGACTACTGCCACTCGCGCACGGGACGCTTCAGTCGCGGCAACGAGGAGGACTGGGGGTTCGACGAGCTGCTGAAGTACTACATCTACAAGAACGGACAGTGCGAGGAGACGTGCCGAGACATGGCGCACACGAACTACGGACTCTTCAACTACGTTGGCATCGCAGAGATGTTCTGGAACCAGGGCGACGACCTCTACGGCGCGCTCGACAACCGCATCCTGCTCGGGCTCGAGTGGAACCTTCGCTACAACCTCAGCGACTGGATGCCGACCGGGTATACGGACAAGGAAGACGAGGCGACTTTCGAGAACGGACTCTTCTACAAGGCCTATACCCGCTCCGCCCGCTGGACGGCGCTCAAGCCGTCCCCGCACGGCCGCGGCGCTCAGGGCGGCCCTGGAGCCCCGCGCACGGCCGCTCTGATGCACTACTCGATCGTGAAGGGAGTGCCTGAAGAAAAATGCAAGTGGCTCAGGAAGTCCGTGGAGGACACGCTTGCGAACAACGGCTGCGAGACGTGGGGCTTTGGTCCGAACTGGTACTACGAATACTGCGGATGGGGAACGCTCACGAAGACGCGCACGAAGTGGATGCGCGGCGATCCCGTGACATGGGTGAAGGGCAGGCGCGTCTCGGGCGCTCACAAGCTCCCTGGCGTTATACGGATCACCGACTGGGACTACTATCCCCTTGAGGATCGTCCGCGCACCCACCGCCATAAGCAGAAAGGCCGCTGGTCCGACGGAGACTGGGCGCTCTACACGGTGACTTCACCCGAGGCGAAGGAGATGAAGGTGAGCCTGGTCTATACGTCCCACGGAAGGGCGGAGGTCGTGATCGCGTCCGACGGCGGCAAGCCCAGGGCGTGCGAGCTGATCCAGGCGCAGGAGAAGCGCGTAGTGAAAATAGGCAGGGTGTCGGTCCCAGCCGGCGCAAGCGTGATCCGCTTTGCGGTCAAGAAGTCCGCGCCGGGCTTCAGGCCGCTCGGCCTAAAGTTTGAATGAAGTAACGCCACAAAGGAGGCTACATGGGTAACAGTGCAGGTGTGAATGTCGGCAGATGCGCGGCGGCAGTGCTTATCGCCGTCTTCGCGTCGCATTGCCGGGCGGATGAAGGCGCGCCGGAGCGGGTCGTGCTGGAGAAGGACGGGTCGAAAGCTCCGATAGAGGTGCCTTCGACTCTCTACGGCATTTTCTTCGAGGACATCAACTGGGCTGCGGACGGCGGGATATACGCCGAGATGGTCGCGAACCGCGGGTTCGATTGGCGCACGGAGCGTCCGGCCTACTGGGAGTACGACTTCCGCGGAGGTGCCGAGGCGCGCGTGACGCAGGAGTGGGCTAAGCCGCTCTATCCCGAGAATGCGCAGTACCTTCGCATCGAGGCGATCGGTGCGGGAACGGGATGCGGAATGCGCAACCGCGGCTTCTGCGGCGGCATGAAGGTCGTCGGCGGCGCTAAGTACGACCTCAAGTTCTACGCGCGCGGCGTAGACGGCTACGCGGGAGGGTTGCGCGTCGTCCTCGAAAAGCCGTCTGTCGAGAAGGGCGGCGCTATCGTGCAGCTCGCGGAGTTCAAGGTGCGCCCCGGGCAGATGAAGGTTGGCGAGGCAGGGGCGACTCCGTTCGACCGGATACTTCCGGATTGGACGAAGTTCACCGCAGAGCTCGTCGCGGCGGAGGATGCGACGAATGCGACGCTGTCGGTTCTCCTCGACTCGAAGGGCATCGTTGACGTTGAGTTCGTCTCGCTGTTTCCGCGTGACACGTACAGGCACGAGCCGAACGGACTGCGCGCCGACCTTGTCGAGAAGCTCGCGGCGCTTCGTCCGGGGATAATCAGGTTCCCCGGCGGATGCATTGCCGAGGGTGACGACTTCATGAGCTGGTACGACTGGAAGCGGTCGGTCGGTCCTGTGGAGCGGCGCTATCTGAACGAGAACCGCTGGGACAGCGAGCGTTCGGCCCGCAGGCTCGTCTACTGGCAGACGCAGGGGCTCGGATACTTCGAGTACTTCCGGCTTTGCGAGGACATAGGCGCGGAGCCGCTGCCGATATGCCTCGCTGGGCTTACATGCCAATACCGCAGGCCCACGCACTTCGCGCCGATGGAATCCCTTGACTACTTCGTGACGAACATCGTCGACCTGATCGAGTTCGCGACGGGCGATCCGTCGAAGAACCCCTGGGCGAAGATCAGGGCGGACATGGGCCATCCCGCTCCGTTCAGGCTAAAGTACGTCGGCATAGGAAACGAGAACTGGGACCAGCCGTTCTTCGACAGGTATTCGGTCGTCGCCTCTGCGGTGGCGAGGCTGCATCCCGAAATCACCATCGTGAGCTCTTCCGGTCCGAACGTCGACGAAGGGCGCTGGGAACGCGCCTGGAAGTTCCTGCGCGAGCAGAACGCGGAACTGGTTGACGAGCACTACTACCGCGACCCCGACTGGTTCCTGCGCAACGCCTGCCGCTACGACTCCTATCCCCGCACGGGTCCGAAGGTCTACGCCGGCGAATACGCATGCCACGAGCGCAGCCGCGCCAACACGCTGCGCTCTGCCGTGTGCGAGGCGGCGATGATGTGCGGGTTCGAGCGGAACTGCGACGTCGTGCGGATGAGCTCCTATGCGCCGCTCTTCAACAACGTTGACGCGCCGGGCTACCACTGGACTCCGGACATGATCTGGTTCGACAAGTCGCGTGTCCTCGAAACAGCGAACTACCGCGTGCAGAGGCTGTTCGCGGAGAACCGTCCCGAGCGCACGTGCCCCCTCAGGTCCGTCGGCGACGCGTCTGGACTGTTCTGGTCGGCGGGCGAGGCGAAGGGCGGCGAACTTGTAGTGAAGATCGTCAATGCGCGCGAGGCGGGTCGCGAAGTCGAGCTGCGGCTAGGAGCGCTGGACGGCGAAGTTTCCGTGCTGGAGCTGTCCGGCGAATCGCACGAGTCGGTGAACACGTTCGAGGAGCCGGACGCCGTGTGCGTCCGCGCGTCGAGCGCGCGCGCCTCTGGCGGCTCGGTTTCGCTCGGGCTCCGCCCGTGGAGTGTCATGGTCGTTAGGATTCCGCGCTGATTTATGGTAAAATAGCAGCATGAGAGCAAGAAGGACAGTCTTGATTGCCGCGGCGATCGCCTTGTGCGTCGTGACGTCTGCGCGGGTGTCAGCGTTCGAGGTGACGGTTCGTCATGGGAAGACGTCTCTTTCCGGCGTAGTCACGCATGCGGACGAGGGGAGCGACGTCATGTTCATCATGTCGAACGACGGCGAGTGGTGGCGGTGCTCCAAGTCGACGGACATTGTCGTGAAGGCCGGCGATTTGGTGTCCGTAACAGGCACTGTCCTTCCGCAGACCGTGAACAATCGAATAGACTTCTGCCAGGTAGAGGTGACGGGCCATGACGCAAGCCTTGTCCCGGAATGCGAGAGCGTCACAGTGGGGCAGCTTAACATGCATCCCGCTAGCGGGGCCGACGAGCCCGACCGCTTTGCCAGGCTGGTGTCCGTAGTTGGGCGCGTTCAGGACGTCAACCGGCGGATGGCGTCAGTACAGATTATCCTCTTCGACTCGGGAAAATGTGTCAGCGTCTCGTTCAGCCTTCAGCCCGACGAGCCACTTCCCGACGGGCTTGCCATCGGGTCCGTTGTGCGGGCGAGCGGAACGTATGTATATGTCACGGAGCCGAAGGCGATTCACAAGCCGGTTTTCACGGGGATTTCGGGGCCGCTTGTCCTGATGCGTTCGCCAAAGGACCTTGTGGTGCTGACGCGTCCGCCGTTCTGGACTCCGGTCCGCGCCTGGGTGGCCGTCGGCATGGGAGTGTTCGTCGCATTCGGGCTTGTGCTGTGGGTGGTGAGCCTGAGGCGCACGGTTGCGCGGCAGGTGAAGGTCATCGAGAAGGCCCTCAGGGAGCGGGCCGTTGCAGACGGCGCGCGGCGCGAGCGGCTGCGGCTCTCCCACGACCTCCACGACGACTTCCAGCAGCTGCTGTCCGGAACGATGTTCAGGATTTCGGCGGCGCTCAACTGGCTGGCGGAGGGAGACTCCGAGAAGGTCAGGACGCAGCTTGAGAAGGCGACAGGGAATCTCGTGCACACGCAGAGCCAGCTTCGGGCGGTTCTGTGGGGGCTGCAGGAAGAGAGCGAGGGCCCTGGAAGCCTTATCGAACTGTTCCGCTATGCATCGCGCCGCATGGCCCACTGGGAGGGGGTCGTCGAGATAACGAGCTCAGGCGGAGAGCCGACGCTTGCGCGCACAGTGGCGGGAAGCCTTCTCATGATACTGCAGGAGTCCGTCGGGAACGCAATACGGCACGGACGCGCCACGCGCGTGAAGGTCCATGTCGCCTTCGGAGAGGATGGGCTTGTCCTCACCGTGGAGGACAACGGATGTGGATTCGACACCGCAGAGCACGCCCGCGGGCTCGGGCTTGGCGGCATGGACGATAGGGCGAAGGCGCTCGGCGGGAGGTTTCGCATTGAAAGCACCCCTGGGCGGGGATCCAAGGTCATTGTGGAGGTACCGATATGATTAGGGTGATGATAGTCGACGACCATCCAGTCGTGAGGGATGGCCTCGAGGCGATGCTTGAGAGCGCAAGGGGCTTTGCCGTCTGCGCGTCATTCGGCGACGGAGAAAGCGCCGCCGCCGCCATAGCAAAGGTGAAGCCCGACGTAGTTGTCCTCGACATACGGCTGCCTGGCATGGACGGATTCGCCACGCTCGAGAAGATGCGGCGCCACATTCCGGACGTAAAGGTGATCTTTCTGGCGGGGATGCCGCTCGGGGAAGAGCTTGATCGCGCACGAGGCATGGGGGCATGCGGGTATCTGCCCAAGAACATCGTGCACACACGGCTCCTTGAGGCTATGCGCTCCGCAGTCGACGGCGGTCCGTTCCAGGAGGAGGAGCTGCCGAAGGTCCCCAGCATGCTCACGGCGAAGGAGATGTCCGTCCTCAAGTACCTCGCGATGGGAAAGACCCGCGAGGAGGTCGGCATAATACTGGGCGTCAGCACCGAAACAGTCAAGACGCACTCGAAGTCGATACAGGTGAAGCTCGATGCGCCGAACACGACGGGCGCCGTCTCGCGCGCATACGAACTCGGCATCCTCAGACCGTGACGAGCTACCCGCCGCCGCAGGCCCTGTATACCGCTATCGGCGGATGGACATTGCCGCGTTCTCAAAGGGCATTCGCCGCATCGTATCCGAGCCGGACTACTACCGCTGCGAGTTCAAAAACGAGAATCCGTGGAACGGGCTCGCGGGGTATGAAGTTTTGGCAGGGGGTTGCGTCGCTCCGCGACGCAACAAGGAAGGGCGAGGAGCAGTTGACTAGAAAGTCATTTTCCATTCGCTTTTCTCGCGCGCTCCCGATTTTTGATTCTGTGCGATAGCTGCGAATGTCCGTCGCGGAGCGACGGACCCCCAGTAGGGTGGCCCCTGTAGTGAACGGATCGCTTGGCAGGGGGTTGCGTCGCTCCGCGACGCAACAAGGAAGTCCCAACCGCAATTGGGAGACAGTCCCCGTGGGGTTTTGGAGACGCGGCTTCCAGCCGCGTTGGGATTGTAAGTGGGCTGTATTATACGCGGCTGGAAGCCGCGTCTCCATGGGGTGCGAATGGGGAAGAGGGAATGGGGGACTCGCGCGGGGACAGACCCCGCGTGTGGCGGCTTTTCGGCGGCGGCCCCTTGCGCTTTTGCGAGATAGCCTGGAATATCCCCACTTTTTGACCCCTGAAACGAGTCGCATGCCTGATTTTATTG
>JAEDKA010000030.1 GCA_016296065.1 Kiritimatiellia bacterium | reverse complement strand
CGCGCAAGGCGCTCCGAGGGCTCGGTAGCGTTTCCCAAAGGTGGGGATATTCCAGTTAGCGTACCCCCTTGAAATACGGCGCGTAGTTATGATATACTATGCGCCGTTTTCCGTTAAGGGCGATTAGCTCAGTTGGTTAGAGCATTACCTTCACACGGTAGGGGTCACTGGTCCGAGTCCAGTATCGCCCACCATCCCACGGGATGGTTCCCTCGGAAAGGCCTTTTCTCCACCTTTTTGGATTCTTAGAGTGAAGAAAGACATTCCATATTCTTCTGGCGAGGAGGTTGCGAACGCCGTAACGCACGTCGTCGGCTCGCACCTCGGCGCCGCCATGCTCGCGCTGCTCGTTTGGAAGGGCGCCCAGAGCGGGGTCGACGTCGCGTGGAAGACCACGGCCGGCGCGATCTTCGGCTTTTCGATGATTCTCATGTATGCGATCTCGTCGGCGTACCACACGGTGACGTATCCGCCGGCTAAGAGGGTCCTTCACATCATGGACCACATGGCGATATATTTCCTCATCGCAGGCACATACACCCCGTTCTGCCTCGTGACACTGCGGCCCGGGCATCCCGGCCTCGCGTGGACGATCTTCGGCATAGAGTGGGGCGGCACGCTCGCGGGGATACTCTTCAAGATCCGGACCACTGGGAAGTTCCGCTTCGTCTCCACAGTCGCGTACGTGGTCATGGGCTGGGTCGCCATCATCGCGATCGTGCCGCTCATCAGGTCGCTCCAGGGGCTTGGCACGATGTGGCTGACGGTCGGCGGAGGTCTTTACACCCTGGGCTGCGTCTTCTATCTCTGGAAGTCCCTGCCCTACGCGCATATGGTCTGGCATCTCTTCGTTCTCGCGGGCACGATTTGCCACTTCTTCTGCATGCTCTGGTACGTGATGTAGCGCCCGTTTCGCCTTTTATAAACGGGATGCGCGTTTTTTAATCTTTGGGATGTTCCTTTCGCCCATATTTGATAGAATATAGGCATGTCAGTTTGGTATAATATCTCCCATAAAGGTTCAAATGAGAAGGGGAGTAAATTGAAAGGTTCATACAGGTCGTTGTTTGTTGTGTCTTTGCTGTCCGCCGTGGTGCCGCTGCCGGCGCTGTGCGGACTGTGCGCGAAGTGCCAGGGCGTCGCACCTGCGGGATGGTCGTTGTGCCAGCGCTGCAAGAACGAGGCGGAGAGGCTGGAGCGCGAGGAGGCCCGCAAGAAGCGTGCGGAGGCCCGTCGCCAGAAAGAGGCCGCGGAGAAGGAGGCGAAGCTGAAAAAGCTCATCGACGAGCAGACGCGTCCGCCGAACGCCGCGCCGGACGCGGGCGCGGAGGCACATCCGACGTCCGCCGTTCCCGCGACGGCCGTCTCGTCCAACACACCCGGCTCCGCGGTCACTTCTCCCGCAGCGTCGGTGCAGCCGGCCTCGAAGCCGAAGTCGGACGCGTTCTCGGGGCTTTTCGGCGTCAAGTTCGGGCAGAAGCCGGGCGCGTCCTTCACGCCGAAGACGGTGCAGGAGGATGGTCGCTTCGTTGAGCGGCTTTTCTACGTCCCCGCGAAGAACTTCAGGGGCTTCAGCGAGTATTCGGTCCGTGCGTCGGAGAAGGACGGCATCTACGAGATCAAGGCGCACCTGCGCTTCACGGCTTCCGCCACTGTCGACGCCAAGCTCGCCGCCAACACGGAGTACGACGACTGCGTGGCGCTTCTCGCGAAGAAGTTCAAGTGCAAGATGACGCCGGACGAGGAGTCGCTCAACGCGCGGTCGGCCAGGATGGGCTTCACGACCCCGGAGGGAATCGAAAGCCGCACGCTCACCATCCGCGTGGAGCGCGACCTCGAGGCGGCGCGCGTCGCCGCGGCGAGCCCTGCGGCCGCGGCGGACCCTGCGGCGCTCGAGAGGGCAATGGACGCCGCGTGGGACGTGTGGATAACGGCGACGGACAATCTCTCGCTTCTCCGCGACCAGCGTCTACAGGAGGCGGAGGATCTCGACGCTTTGTGAGTTTTTAACCAAGAGAAAGGACAATCACATGAAAGCAAACAACAAAGCAATCGCTGCGGTTGTTTCCGCAATGATATGTGTTACTGCCATTGGTATGGAGCACCAGGTGACAAGTCTTTCGGATCACAATGCCCCAGACAAGGCGCTGTGGGTTAAGCCTGGTGATACGATTGTCCTTCCTTCGATTGGCGACGGAGATTATGTCGTTACCAATCCTCGGTTTCTGTCACTTGCCGGAAATGTGCTTACTGCGATAGAGCCTGGCATTGTCGGAGTCTATCCGTCGACGACGGAGAACAAAGGGGCAGATACATTGGCGGTCATTGTGCTGCCGGAGGCGAAGGGAAGTGGGAAGGTCTACATCTGTGACAAAGATGACGGGCAGCATAAACAGTGGTGCAGCGCTGATGCCTGGAAGCAGGTCGGTGCGGGGGTAGGTGTTAACTATCCAAGAAATCCCGACGACATAGCAATTATCATCATGCGTGGTGAGCAGAACTATACTGTTGAGTTTGCGACAACGATCAGTGAGAACATTTCCATTGGTCGGATGTACATCGGGTCTTATTGGGATGCACAGTCCTACCGCTTTAAGTTAAAAGCTGCGGACTCCAGTTCCGTGAAACTTACCTTTGCAAGCAACATTCGTGACGATATCGGAATCTGGTGCTGTGCAAACGGAGGTTTTGTGATGCAGAGTTGGGGACCTGAAAGGCAGTCATTGCAGCTTTTGGTAGATAGCGGTGTGACATTGTCAGTTGCTGGCAACGGCCTTGTTGATTTAGGGTATATTCATGCCGAAGGGGACGAGCGCAATAGAAGAACAGCGGGAGTTGAATTGACGGAAGGTTCCGTACTGGATATTGCGGAAGGGGCGATTCTTACTGTTACAAACGCCAACCCGTTTGCTCAGGGAGATGCAAATTTCGCTCATATTAGGTTGGGTGGTGCTATTTCAGGCTCTGGTACATATCGCAACGCGAATGGCGGCGTCACAAGACTTAACTGTGATGCAACTGGCTTCACAGGGAAAATAGTCGAATCAGGCGGACTTCATGATACGCTGGACTATCGAATGGGTTCTCTCTGGAGTTTTGCACCTAGCGGATTTGAGGAGTCCGAGTTTGAATTATCTGGTTACGCTGCGCGAGTTGGTTATCAGGACTATAGTGATAGCCTGAGCACAGCATTTGTTCGTATTGGTACTACAAACGGAGACGGTGGACCTGGTGTTGTAGCGGCGCGGCTTCCAATGCGCAAATGGACGCTTAACGGCGGAATGATGATATTTGACGGTGAGCGCCGCCCAGGTGGGGCAGACACGGAACCGTGGACAGAAGGTTCCGTGCTGAGCAACTGCGTTGACGAGCTTGATGTTTGCGCTGGCTATACTCGCATTCAGGCGAACGGCGTGTCGGCGGACGCTAATCCGATTTATCCGACGAATCTTGTGCGCGCGTCGAGTGTAGTCCACTTGGGAAAAGGAACGGTGATACTGTCCGATGAACGTGTGTATCGTAGCGACCCTGGGCGTCGAGTAAGAATGGAAGTCGGCAACGCAGAGGAAATAATGATTGGCTCTGGTCTTTCCGCATTGGAATCCGACAGTCACTCTATAGTTCCGTGGATGGCTTCTGACCAGAACTTCTTTGGTGGCGGCGGAAAATGGGTTGAATTGGGATTTGCCACATTCGATGAAAAGGGGCTTCTTGTCAGGTGCAAACGAACTGGAGGGGCGCCTGGGGTATGTGCAGAGGATGCGAATGCCTATACATCGGGTGCATTTTCACTCGGCAACAGTGGTACGGAAGTGGTGAAGGTCAATTCTCTGACGGTAGAATGGGAATGGGGTGGATCGTTCAACTGCGAAATAGGCGAAGGTAGGACATTGGAGATTACTTCTGGTGGGCTGATCCTGAGTGGCGGCAAGGCCGATATTGGCACGAAAGATCAAGCAGGGGTTGGCACTCTCAAGTTTGATCAGACGGCTTATGTCTGGGCGAACAACTATGACGATGGCTCGCGGAGCGATGGCAACATCTCGCGTATATGGTCAAAGGTTGTAGCTCCGAACGGTTTTGTCAACTGCATGCCGGGCAATCTTCTTCTTGGTGGCGACCAGACGGGGATAGATGATGAAATAGTTGTTAATGCAGGGACTCTTTACCTAGGTGCCTTGGCGGGTGACATAGCTTGCAAGATTGATGTTCCTGTCCGTATCTGCGGAGGTGCGTCAAAGATTGTGATTACTACGGTGAATGGCAAGACCCTAGCGGCAGACCAGAACCTTTATTTTGATGATATTGGTGGTTTTGCGGGCAAGATTGAGATACCTGACGATTCTGTTGAGACGTGCATGAAGTGCTATGTCGACGGAGTGACGATTTCGCGCGGAACGTGGGGCGCAACGGGTTCGGGCGCGGACAACATCGATGACGAGCACTTCAGTGGACTCGGTGTCCTCAAGGTGCGCAAGGACGAACTCAACCGCGCGATGAAGGTCGTGCTCCGCTGAGCGGGCTGAATATCCACATGTCAATCAGCAGCAGACTGACAGCCTGTGCCGCCGCAATGCTGGCGGCGCAGGCTTTCGCTTCCGAGGCCATCGAGGTCGACTTCTCGGCGCCTGCGCAGACGCTCAGGCGAGAGATCCATTCTTCAGGCTGGGCGCCTCGCTCGTCGATGCGCGCAATCCAGAACGACGACGCGGTCATAAAGTCGATGAACCTCGCCTTCGCGCGCACCCACGACTGGGCTCTCGTGAACGCCGGACAGCGCGTGGTGGACTGGCAGTATGTCTTTCCGCTCGCGCATCTGGACGCGAGGGATCCGAAGAACTACGTGTTTGGTCCGACGGACCATCTTCTGTCGCTGGCCCGCGGCGTCGGACTAGACATCTTCTACCGGCTCGGAACATCCATAGAGCACACGGGTGACGTCCACTTCAATGCGCTTGTGCCGGATGACTTCGAGAAGACGGCCGAGGTGTTCGCCGGAATCGTTCGCCACTGCAACCGCGGCTGGGCTGACGGACACGAGTGGGGGATAAGGTACTGGGAGATATGGAACGAGCCCGACGGAACCGGCAACATGTGGTGCCTTCCGAAGGAAAGGGGCGGCGGCGATGCGGACGCGATGCGCGACAGGTTCGTCGAGTTCTTCGTGACGGTCCTCAAGCGCCTCAAGAGCGAGTTCCCCGACATCAAGGTCGGCGGGCCTGCCCTCTGCTGGCTCAACTACGACTACTTCCGCAAGCTGCTCGGCGCGTGCAGGGACGCCGGCGTCGCGCCGGACTTCATATCCTGGCACTACTACGGACAGAACCCCGAGGAGCTCGAGGGGACGGTCCGTCCCGCGCGGGAGATGTGCGACTCGTTCGGCTTCACGGACTGCGAACTCGTCGTCAACGAGTACCACTACCTCGTCAGCTGGGACGGCATACACGGCGAGAACTCGACCCCCGAGGCCGTCGAGAAGGCGCTGACGGGTCCGGGCGGACACAACAACATCGACGCCGCTGCTTTCTATCTCACCATGCTGTCGCGCTTCCAGGACACGCCTCTCTCGCAGGCGTACTGGTATGGCTGCGCGCATACGGGCCACTGGGGCTACATGGACGGCTTCAAGCGCTTCAACAAGACCTACTACGCGGCAAAGATGTTCGGCGACATTCTGCTCGGGTATCCGCAGTACCACGGCGTCGTCAGGAAGGGTCCGTTCACCGCGATGGCGCTGGAGTCCGCGGACGGCGCGAGGAAGGCGCTCCTTTTCGTCGACTACAGGAGCGGCGAGAAGGCGGTGCCGATCGACATCAGGGGGTTGGACGCGACATCTGCGAAGGCGACGGCGCTTGACCACCTCGGCAACCTCGTCGGGCGTCCGGTCAAGTTCGCGCCTGGACAGGTCGTTATCGAGAAGGCGGATTCGAATTCGTGCGCGTGGCTAGTCGAGTTCGAGTGCGCGAAGGCGCGCGCGTCTTCGGGCCGCTGGCCGGACGGCAAGAAGGCGGCGTTCATGCTGTCCTTCGACGACGGATGCCACACGCAGGTGAAGAACGTGTTTCCGCTACTTGAGAAGTACAAGATTCCCGGCACGTTCTACGTGTGCCCGGGCTGGGACTCGTTCAAGGCGGACGAGGAGTCGTGGGCGAACGCGAGCGAGTACGTCACCCTGGGCAACCACACCTACACGCACGGGAAGATTCCGGACAAGGCCGCGCTCGAGAAGGAGTTCGCGGACTGCAATGCGGCGATACGCAGGCTGCGTCCGAACCAGAAGGGCCCGATCTCGTTTGCGATTCCCGGCGCTGAGTCGATGCACAAGGTGCTGGAGATCACGGACGAGGAGCTTGCCGAGGCGTACCGCCGCAACAACCTCGTCGAGCGCTTCCCTTGGCACGGCTATCCCGTCCAGTGCAAGACGGTGAAGGAGATGGAGGAGTACGTCGACGTGGTGCTTGCCTCGGGCGGGGTCGGGCACATGGATTTCCACGGCGTGGGCGGAGACTGGCTCGATCCGGGGCTTGAATATTTCACGGCGCTTCTGGAGAAGCTCGACTCCAGGCGCGAGGACATCTGGTTCACTACGCACATAGAACTTGTGCAGTGGCTTGAAGACAAAAACAAAAAGGGGAAGTGACAAAATGAAGAGGATTCTGGCTGCCGCGGCCATCGCGGCGCTGTCTGGCATGCTCGGCGCGGCGGAAGGCAGGTTCATGGACGTGAGCGCGAACGGGCGCTATCTCGTGGACGCGGAGGGCAAGCCGTTCTTCTACCTCGCCGACACCGCGTGGCGTCTGCTGTACTGCGCGGACCGCGAGATGACGGAGCGCTACATGCTGAAGCGCAAGGAGCAGGGCTTCACCGTGTTCATGCCCGTGGTCGTCCAGGAGGTGTTCTCGGGCGAAGACGAGCGAAGCAGGTTCGGACAGCTCGCGTTTGTCGACTGGGATCCGACTCGGCCCAACGAGAAGTTCTTCGAGCACCTTGACTGGGTGGTGCGCCGCGCCGGCGAGATAGGGCTTGTCGTGGGGATGCTCCCGACGTGGGGCGAATTCGTTGGCCCGCTCCTCCACGGAAGGGGCCCGGTATGCTTCAACGAGGACAACGCCTATTCCTACGGCGAGTTCCTCGGCAGGCGCTACCGCGACGCGCCGAACGTCATATGGGTCCTCGGCGGGGACAGGAATCCGGACGAGGAGAGGTTCGTCCGCGTGTGGCGCAGCATGGCGAAGGGGCTCCGCGCCGGGGACGCCGGGCGGCACCTGATAACGTTCCATCCCGCTCCGCGCGACCACATCGACAAGTTCAGCTCGGCGGACTGGCTTGCGGACGAGGAGTGGGTCGACTTCAACATGCTCCAGACCGGGACCAGGATCGACCGGCCGAACTACAAGTACATCCGCAGGGACTACGAGCGCACCGGCCATCAGGCGAAGCCGGTGCTGGACGGAGAGTGCCGTTACGAGTTCAGCCACGAGTTCTTCTTCACGACCCCGGCCTCGGGCCGCAGGATCGATGCGCACCAGGTGCGCAAGGCCATGTACAACGCGATGCTGTCCGGCGCAGCGGGGCACACCTACGGCTGCCGCTGCGTGTGGAACTTCTACCACGAGGGTGGACCCAAGACGCGCGACACAGATCTCGACTGGCGCAAGGCCCTTGACCTCGACGGCGCGTGGCAGGTCAGGCACATGCGCTCGCTCCTGGAGAAGTATCCGTTCTGGAAGCTCCGGCCCGACTTCGACGGCAAGGTCGTCGTGTTCGGACAGGGTTCGGACGGGACGTACATACCCTCCGCCGTCGCGGACGACAAGTCGTTCCTCCTCGCATATATGCCCGAGCCGATGCCGTTCAAGGTCGACCTCGGCGTCTTGGGCGGACCTGCGGTGCTGAAATGGTACGACGTGCGCACGGGCGCGTACATCTCGGCGTCGGACGGTCCGGTCTCTGGAGTGCAGACGCTCTTCCCGATCGAGAAAGGCGGCGACGGAGACTATGTGCTTGTCGCCGAGGCCGTGGGGGTGCCGAAGGAGGACTACGCGGCGAATCCGGAGAACGTCAAAGCGTACCGTGAGGCGACGATCAAGATCGCGGATTTCAAGCTCAAGGAAGTCGACGACGCGCTCGCGAAGGAGAATCCGATAGAGGGGCTCGGCAGGCGCCTTTCCTCCGGCGGAGACTTCGGCGGATTCTTCATGTGGGACTCGACGTTCCAGGCCGTCTGGGCCTCGCGCGTCAAGGAGCGCAAGTATCCCGTGCTCTCCAGCCTCGACAACTTCTACATGCTCCAGCTCGAGGACGGCTTCATCGCGCGAGAGTACTCGTCGCGCGGACTCTACTGCTGGAATCCCGACCATCCGATCGCGCTGAATCCGCCGATCATCTCGTGGGGCGAGATCGAGGTGTACAGGAACGGAGTCTCGGACAAGGCGAGGCTTGCGAAGGTGTATCCGAAGCTCGTCAAGTTCCACGAGTCCGTGAAGCGCCGCTACCGCCGCGCCGACGGACTCTACTTCGGCGACCAGCTCGGATGCGGCATGGACGACATCGTGCGCTCGCCCTACGGGATGTCCGAGGAGGACAAGAAGAAGGGCGGCATCCTCTTCGACGGCACTAAGTTCGGCCCGGGGCTCATGCTTCCCTCGCTCGACGGCTTCAGGAAGTACTGGCTCGAGCACCGCGCGGCGGACAGCTCGTGGAACCGCCAGATGGGCTGGATCGACATCACCTCGCAGATGGCGTTCGACTGCCTCAACCTCGCGTCCATCGCAGAGGAAATCGGCAAGGCCGACGACGCGGCGGCATGGCGAAAGGAGCACGCGGAGATAGCGAAGGCAGTCAACGAACTGTGCTGGGACGAGGAGCGCGGATACTACTTCGACCGTTGGGAAGGCGGCATAATCCCGCGCTACCACGGCGGCTCGTTCTGGGTCATGGTCGCGAAGATCCCGACGCCTGAGCGCGCGCAGCGCATGGTGAAGGCGTTCACGGATCCGAAGATCTTCGGCACGCCCGTTCCGTTCCCCGCTCTCGCTCCGTGCGACCCTGACTTCGACAGCGAAGGCGGGTACTGGTGCGGACAGGTCTGGCCGCCGACGGCGTACATCGCGATACGCGGTCTCCTCGCGCTTGGGTTCGACAAGGAGGCGAAGGAACTCGGACGCCGCTACTACAACGCGACCTTCGAGCTCTGGAAGGCGACTGGGACGATCTGGGAGAACCTCTCCTCCATGCAGTGCGACCATCCGAAGATCAAGTCCGGCAAGGACTTCTGCGGCTGGGGCGCGCTTGCGCCGATCTGTCTGCCCCAGGACCTCGGCTTCTGACGCGCCCATACAAACCTTAAATGCGACTGCGAGAATGGCAATCAAGTGCAAAACGTAAACCGGTCGCCGCTGGTTACGCATTCGCGGCGAGGATTATGATATAATACCCACTAAAGGAAATGGCGCAAGGTCCCCGCAGTCGTGCGGGCGGCTTCGCCAGGGCAGGAAGAAATGATCATAATTCTCAAGAAGGAAGCGGCCGAGTCGCAGGTCAACGGGCTCATTTCGCTTCTCGAGTCGAAGAACATCCAGCCGCACGTCTCGCGCGGCTCTCTCCAGACCATCGTCGGCTGCGTGGGCGACGTGAGCCGGCTTGACCCCGGCATTCTCGAGGCGCTTGACGGCGTCGAGTCGGTGCAGCGCATCCAGGAGCCTTTCAAGGCCGCGAACCGCAAGTTTCATCCGGAGGACACTGTCGTCGACTGTTCCGGCGTGAAGGTCGGCGGAGGCAGCTTCTCAGTGATCGCGGGTCCGTGCAGCGTCGAGTCCGAAGAGCAGATCGTCGCGATCGCGAAGTCCGTCAAGGCCTCCGGCGCGACGATGCTCCGCGGCGGCGCGTTCAAGCCCCGCACCTCGCCATACGCTTTCCAGGGCCTCGGCAAGGCCGGGCTCGACATGCTCCTCACCGCCAGGCGCGAGACGGGGCTCCCGATCGTGACCGAGCTCATGGACTTCAAGGACATCGAGCTCTTCAACGACGTCGACGTCATCCAGATCGGCGCGCGCAACATGCAGAACTTCAACCTCCTCAAGGAGGTCGGCTCCTACACGAAGAAGCCCATCCTGCTGAAGCGCGGAATGT
Source organism: Kiritimatiellia bacterium (assembly GCA_016296065.1). GTDB lineage: Bacteria > Verrucomicrobiota > Kiritimatiellia > RFP12 > UBA1067 > UBA1067. Next base: position 33,038 of record JAEDKA010000030.1, on the reverse strand, counting down.
CCGCGACCATCCAGGAGCTACTGATGAGCGCCGAGTACGTGATGGCGAGCGGAAACGAGAACGTAATGCTCTGCGAGCGCGGAATCCGCACCTTCGAGACCGCGCTCCGCAACACCCTCGACCTCGGCGTGGTGACGCTCCTCCACCGCCTCTCGCACCTCCCCGTTGTCGTCGACCCCTCGCACGCCACGGGCCATGCGTGGATGGTCGATTCCGTCGCCGTCGCGGCGACGGCGATCGGCGCGGACGGGCTCATCATCGAGGTCCACAACGACCCGCCGCACGCCAAATGCGACGGCGCGCAGAGCCAGACGCCCGACATGTTCGCCGGCACGATGCGAAAGATAGCCGCGCTCAGGAAGTCCCTCTTCAACGCATGACGCCGGGCGTCGCGCATCTCGTCGGAATCGGCGGCGTCGGCATGGCTGCGCTCGCCGTCCTTCTCCGCAGCCGCGGATGGAAGGTGTCCGGCTGCGACATAGCGCGCTCCCCGCGCACCGACTGGCTCGAATCGCTAGGGATCCCCGTCTCGATCGGACACGACGCCTCGCACGTCGCGGGCGCGGACATGGTCGTGGTGACGCCGGCAGTCCGCCCCGACAATCCCGAAGTCCTCGCCGCGAAGGGCGCAATGCGCTTTCGCGGGGACGTTCTCGCCGAGCTCGTGAACTCCGCGCCCGACTCCGTCGCCGTCTGCGGCAGCCACGGAAAGACCACGACATCGACCTTCGTCGCGAAGCTCCTCCTGGCGCTCGGCGAGAGCGTGGAGTGGGCGATAGGCGGCGAGACCGGCGAGTTCCCCGTCGCCGGCGGAAGCGGGGTTCTCGTCGTAGAGGCGGACGAAAGCGACGGGACTCTCGCGAAGTACAGCGCGAAGACGCTCGTCGTCACGAACTGCGAGTACGACCATCCCGATCATTTCAAGACGCCGGCTGACTACTTCGCCTGCTTCGATGAGGCGCGCGGAAGGGCGAAGTCCGTCGTGGAATCCTCCTCGCTCGCGCCGCTCGGTTTCCTCTCGTCCGTCGGCGCATTTGCCGCGCTCGCGGACCACAACAAGGCGAATGCGCGCGCCGCAGTCGAAGTCGCGCTCCGGCGCGGACACTCGCCTGACGCGATTGCGGCGGCTTTGCCGCGCGCAGTCGCCGATCTTCCGGACCGCCGCTTCGAGAAGGTCGCGGAAGGGGTCTTCACGGACTACGCACACCATCCGACGGAGATTAGGTGCGCCGTCTCGATGGCGCGGCACATCTGCCGCGGAAAGCTGAGGGTGCTTTTCCAGCCGCACCGCTACTCGCGCACGAAGGCGCTGCTGCACGATTTCCCCGCGGCGTTCGCCGGTGCGGACGAGGTGGTGCTGTGTCCGGTATACGCCGCCTTCGAGCCTCCGGTCGAGGGAGGAGACATAGCGGACCTCTACAAGGAGATGCGCGAGTCGGGAAAGTACGCCGCGCGTGTGCTGCTCGCGCGGAGCTGCGACGAGGCGTGGGAACACGCGCGCAACTCGATGGCGGAAGGGGACGTAACGCTTCTGCTCGGGGCGGGGAACATAATCGCGCTTGTCCCGCGCGTCAAGTCCGATATGTCCGACGCGGCGCATCCGCCGCGCAGGATTCTCATCGGCCAGGGCAGCAACACGTGGAAGAGCGACCTCAACCTTTCGGTCGAGTATGTGAAGACGGATGGCCCTGCGGGGGAGAGCGGCGCGAAGCTCCTCGCCGAGAGGCCGGGGCTGTGTCCGTGGATGGCCGGAATCCCCGGCACCATAGGCGGCTGGGTGAAGATGAACGCCGGGGCGTTCGGGCATTCCATCTCCGAGGTGATCGAGTCCGTCAAGGTCGACGGCAAGTGGATTCCGCGCGACGCCTGCGGCTTCGGCTACAGGACGAGCGCGATCGATGGCGAGATACAGGACGTCAGGTGGCTTGATTGCAGTTGCGAAGAAGGCGACGCAGCGTCGTTTCTCGCGAGGAGGAAGAAGTTCCCCGCCGGAACGAAGGGGAGCGTGTTCAAGAATCCGGAAGGCGACTTCGCGGGACGGCTTCTCGAGGAGGCGGGCGCGAAGGGTATGCGCGTCGGCGGCGCGCGCGTCTGGGAGGAGCACGCGAACGTCATCGTGTGTGAGCCTGGCGCGCAGGCGGGCGATTTCCTCGCGCTCGCGCGTCTCATGCGCAACTGTGTCTTGTTCCGCTTCGGCGTTGCGCTAGAGCCCGAGGTGCGAGGGCTTGGCCTCTGCTGAGTCCGTTAAAATTATTTGCGCAAACGGAATATTTTGGTTGTGTGGGGTGTGGTATAATAGTGGCACAATCAGACAGGGGGTCTGACTGAATTGGAAAACAAGCTAGGGGGACACTATGAAGAACATGATTCTGCTTTCGGCCACACTTGCAGCCGCAGTGCTGGGAACTGAAGCCGCAAGGGGTGAAGCAGTGGAGGTCCGTTGGAACGCGGGCGACGGCGATATGTCCGTCCTCGGCAACTGGATCACCCATGCCGGTGACTGGAATTTCATCGTTCCCGTGACCGCCGTCGACAACGAGTCGGATCTGCGCTTCTACGGCTCCGGGGAGAAGGCGCTGACGATGTCCGGGAACATGACCGCCCACTCGCTCAAGGTGGCGGCGGGCGGAGGCGATTCCAAGGTGACGATCGACGCGACCGGCAGAACGCTTTCCTTTGCGGACTCGGCATCCGCGCCCGAATGGGGCGACTGGCAGAAGGGTATCTCCGTCGCCGGCACGGAGGACAACGGCGTGTGGCGCACAGGATGGCTTGTTCTTTCCGGCGGGACGTTCAGCGGGAACGTGTATCTGCGCGCGGCGGGCGAAGGGAAGGCAGGTGAAGGCCACGCGAGGCTCACTGTCACCGGAAGCGGAACACGCGTCGAGGGGGTCTCGGGCGATGTGTCATGCGGCGACAGCGCGACGGACTGCGTCCTTGAAGTTCTCGACGGCGCATATGTGCTTGCGGGGCGCGGACTCAGGATCGGAGATAATTCCGCAGCGGGGAACAATGTGATTCGCGTCTCCGGCTCCGGCTCGCGTCTTGAGATGCGGCCTACGGGCGACGCCTCCTATCTGCCCAGTAATGGACATGACAACAGCGTCATCGTCGAGAACGGCGGCGTTCTCGCCAATGTCCAGAATTCCGGAGGCTGGTACGGTACGACATATGTCGGCACGTCGGGTACGGCAACCGGGAACGCTGTCGAAGTGCAGACAGGCGGAGTGCTGGACTTTTCCTCCGGCGGCGAGCTCAGAGTGGGATTCAACACTGCGCGCGAGAACAGGCTCGTCGTCACGGGACAGGGGTCGGAGGCGAGAATGTACGGGCAGGTCGCGATCGGCTCGGGCGGCGCAGACGACAACGAGATGGTCGTTTCCGCAGGCGGAAGGTTCATTCATTCGGGCTACAGCGACCTGTACATAGGGTGGGAGAACGGCTCCTGCGGAAATTCCGCAATCGTGACCGGCGCAGGTTCGGAACTTGTCATGGACAACCGGTTTGTGTACATCGGCATTGCCGGCGGATGCAGCAACTCGCTTGTCGTCGCCAACGGAGGCTACGCGGCGGCAAAGCACTTCTTCATCGGCTCCGGGTCCGGTTCCGACAGGAACGAGGTCAGGGTGTCAGGCTCAGGTTCGACACTTGCGACTTCGGGATATGACATTTCCATCGGCAACGGCGGCCGCAACAATGCCCTGCACGTAGAGGACGGTGCTACGCTTGCGGCGGCCCGCAGCATCTTCATAGGCGGAGGCGAAGGCGTTTCGGACCTTTCGGTCTGCACCGGCAACGCGCTTCGCATATTCAACGCCACTCTGAGCCAGCCCGTCAACAACGACATCACGATCAACGGCGGATGCCGACTGACGGTAGGCGGCTCGCAGCTCGTCACGGACACGCCGTGGCTGCACGCCTCGGAGGATTCGGAGATAGAGTTCGTGTTCGACGAAGAGGGCATCGCCCCGTTCGTGACCAGGTGGGAGACGTTCCTCGCGAAGGCCGACGGAACACCGGCGCCGTCGACGATCATAATCGATGCTCGCAAATTCGTGAAGATGCAGGGCGTCGGAACGTTCACTCTGATGAAGGCCGCCCAGGGGCACTCTGCCAGAAAGCCGGACGGCGGCGAGTTGACGCCCGAAGGGTACGAGGCGCTTAACGCCGCCATGAAGGCGCGCACTGTCTGCTATCCGTCGTACCTCAGGCCTGAGTTCGACATGGCGCAGTCGAAGATAATGGTCACGGTGCCTCGCATGGGCATGAGGATCATAGTCCGCTGAAGATTCGCATATGAAGCGTTTTCTACTCATCGTCGCCGCGTCGATAGCCGCCGCGGCGCATGCGTCGCGGACTCTCGACGCGCTTGTGGAGCCCTCGTCCTGGACGGGCTCCCCCGGGAAGATATCCGTCTCGAAGGCCCATGGATGCCTCGACGTGTCGGTCTCCGCCGTGCGCAGCGACGGTGCGTTCAGGATGTCCCTCGCTGAGCCGCTGAGGCTCGCTGCGGGCGAGAACCTGCTCTTCGACTGCTGCATGTCGCGGATATGTCCGATGATGATGCTCGTCACGGCGCGGGACGCGAAGGGGCGCGAGCTCAGGTTCAAGACGCGCTCGCTCGCGACACTTCCGAACGGAATCGGCGGATGGGGATGCAACCTCGTCGGAGGGGTGTTCCGCGGCGGACTCGACGAGCTCGGAACCGTGAGAGTCGACGTGCCGGGCTTTTCCGATCCCGTGCGCGAGTCGTACGATCCGCGCGGGCCGGTCGAGCCGCCATTCACGATGACTGGCTTCGAGTTCCTTGTCGAGGAGGAGAAGAGCGCGGGGGCGACAGAACTGTGGCTGTCGAACTTCCGCGCCGCGAGGACTTCGTTCAAGACCGATTCGTTCCAGGCCGTGTTCAAGGACGGACAGTACTTCGGCGAGGCGGACGCGGAGATTCCGCTGCGTCTCACCGACTTCGGACACGTCTGGGGAAACCGACATGAGATGACGTGGTCGATACGCGACGCGTACGACGGCGAACCGTTCACGAACGGAGTCGTCAAGGTCGAGTTCGCGGACGACGATGCGCGTCCGTACAAGCTCCGCTTCGACGAATACCTCCGCCTTCCTTTTCTTCCCGAGGGGACGTACTGGGTGAAGGCGGAGCTGAAAAGCGGCTTCGACGGAAAGTCCTTCGGCTTCGCCAAGACGCTCGACTTCCGCTACGACGTCTTCAGGAACGACGCGGCCAGGGGCTCCGCCGGTAAGACCGCGCAGCGCCTCGTGGAGATGCCCAAGGCAGGGGCGTTCACGGTCCCGGAAGGGGTGCCCTCCGCGGACGAGGTACTCGGCGGGGCGGATCCGCTCAGGATTTTCTGCCCTATGGTTCGCGAGGACATAGACGAGGTGGTGACGTACGTAAAGCTCTTCGACGAGATGAAGAAGGAAGGTGTCGCGGATGTCGTCGAGATACAGAACCGCTGGCCGCGCTGCGAGCCGGCCCCGGGAAAGTACGACTTCTCGAGCACGCGTAGGATTCTCGACGAGGCGCACAAGCGCGGCATAAGGTGCTTCGTCACGTTCGCCCCGCTCGTCCCTCCGGAGTGGATGCCGTCCATCTTCACGATGAACGCCGAGGGGAACAGGTTCGGACACACCATGTACCTTTTCCACGGCGGACGCTTCAACCTCTTCTTCTCGCGTTACGCCCGCCAGTGCGCGAGGGCGTATCTCGCGAACCTCGTGCTTGCCGTGCGCGACCATCCGGCGACGCTCGGCTACTTCTACATCGCCGAGCACTCCTGCGAGGCGCCGTGGGCAGACTGGTACGAGGGCTTCGACCCGGATACGCTCGGGGCGTTCCGCGCGGCGATGAAGCGCCGCTTCGTCGACGTCTCCGCCGCGAACGCGACATGGGGGACGACGTTTGCCTCGTTTGACAAGGTGCGCCCTCCGGCCGTCGGCGAGAAGTCCACGATGGCGTTCCGCCGCGACTGGCTCGTCTGGCGCAGGAACACCGTGCACGAGTTCGTCGTCGGATGCCTCGAACTCGCGCGCAGGCTTGATCCGCACCGCATCCTGATGTGCTACGGAGACGGACTCCTCTCGCACAGGCTCGGCGAGGTCGCGCGGCTCAAGTGCCTGTCGGCGAACGGAGGGTGCGCCGTGCCGTCGCGCCTGCTTGCGTATTCCGTGTGGGCGGAGTCCGGAGTGCCGATGCGCACCGAGGAGATATCGTGCACGCAGTGGAGTTCGTTTCCGTACCAGCTCGACCGCAGCTTCTTCACGATCCTCTCGGGAGGCGGGGCGAGCAGCCACGTGAAGATGTTCATCCCGTGCGGAGCGTCGTTCGACTCTATCCGCGGCGGAGCGAACGACCTCGCGCGCTGGGAGCGGTTCCTTCCGCTCTGGAAGGAGGTCCGCAGCGCGAAGGCGGTGTACGGAGACGTCCGCGCGTGGCAGTCCCGCGAAGGGCAGATGGTCCGCACCGGAACCGTAAACTTCAGCGGACCGCAGGTCGAGGGCTGGGAGGGGCAGCTCCTGATGGACGCGCAGATTCCGGCCGGGCTCAACATCTCCGACGTGTGGAAGTCCGCCAAGTTCGTGTACGTAGCCCCCGGCGAGACGGTCGTCTCTGCCGCGGAGGAGCGCGAGCTCGTCGAGTTCGTCAAGGCGGGAGGGCACCTGTTCATGACTGCGGACGCAGGACGACGCGTCGTGGAGCGCGAGTCGGACGACTGGTGCCTTCTGCGAGACTTCGGCTTCGAGCCGCGAGAATGGGACCTTCCGGGGAACATTCGGCTTGGCGGGAAGCTTCCGTTGGAAGACCGCGATTTCGGTTGCGGGCGCGTAACCGTGCTGTGGGCGTCGTCCGTCGTTCCCCCGGGTAACGACGCCAGCACGGCACGCGTCCCGCATTTTCTTCGTTCACTCGCCGCGGCTGCGGGCGCGGCGCTGCCTGTAGACTGCGACGACAGGCGCATCGCAGTGAACCTCCTCGCGAAGGACGGCGGAACGCGCTACCTGCTCGTCTGCGCGCGCGACGGAGTTGCTGTCGGCGACTGTTCGGCGAAGCTCACGTTGCCGGACGGACGCTACCGCGTCGAGCAGCTTCTCGGTGACACGCCGTTCGAGCCGTGCGACATGGACTCGACGGCGCTGGGCGGGCGCGGCATTCCGTGCGGAGTGCGCGCAAACGAAGTGAGGATGTGGCGCATAAGCGCAAAGTGAGGGACATATGAAGAACACGATTGCACTTGCGGCGGCGCTCTGCGCGCTGGCCGCGCATGCGGACGGATGGCGCGCGAAGACATTCTCGCCCGACGACTCCCTTCGGCTTGCCGAGCTCGAGGGGGGCGTTCTCCGCGTCGACTATTCGCTTTCGGCGTCCAACGAAAGGCTTTCCGGATGCACGCGCTACACGGGAGGCTGGGCGGACGTGCTTCTCGCCGAACCCGCTCCGCTCGCGTCGGACGCGCGGCGCATCGTGTTCGAGCTGAAGGGCACTCTCGGTCGCGGCGAGGCGAAGGCGTCGATGAATCCGATCGTCGAGGATTCCGACGGCGAGCGTTTTGTCTTCGCCTACAGGAAGGCGCCGCACCTTGCGGGCGGCGACGGATGCTGGACGCTCTTCACGACGCCCGACTTCCTTGCGGGCGAGGCGGGCGCGGCGGCGCAGGACGTCTACGAGATGGACGGAGATGGAGTCGACTTCACGCCGGACGGCGCGATGCGCCTCGTCGGCTTCCGCGTCGCCGTGCGGCGCGAGTCAGGTGACGTTCCGCGCTACGACGGCACGTTCTTCCTCGGCGGGTGGAAGGCGATGGGAGTGGAGTTTCCCGACGAGCCGCCGTTCGCCTATGCGGACGCGGTGTTCCCGCGCGAGGGGCGCTTCACCCTTGCGTGCTCGGTGCGTGACGCGTTCCAGGCGCTTCCGCTCGTGGAGTGGACGGAGAAGCGCTCGTTCCACGCCGGGGCGCCATCCTACGAGGCGGAGCGCAAGAGGCGCGTGGAGTTTCCGCTCGGCGTCGGATGCACGATAGAGGCGGTCGCCTTCGGCGCGGACGGCTCGGAGGAGCAGCGGCGGTCGTGGCGGCACGACGCGCGCGCGCCGATTGCGCACGCGGCGGACGTTCGCCGTGTCGACGCCGCGACGAAACCGCCGGCGGGCGTGATGCGAATTGGTCCGTGCGAGAAGGCGCGCGGGGTGCGCGAGCGCGGCGACGAGAGTCCGCTCGAGGTGCGCCTCTTCCCGTCGCAGGGAGAGAGTTTCGACGTCGCGTGGAAGGTGATGCCGTGCGTCTGCACCAATGTCCTCTACGAAGGCTCTGCTTCGGTTCCCGGAGAAGGGAAGCCGTTCGCGTCCGTCATGGTTCCAGTACATCGACTCGAAGGTCGCGACGCCTACAGGCTCGCCGTCTCCGTTAGATTGCGCGGACGCGAGATAGAGCGCGGCGAATACTTCTTCGGATTCCGCAGCGATCCCTCGGAGCGGCACGACCGCGCGGGGGCGACGACGGACAGGCGGGAGCTCAAGAAGCGTCCGTACAACCGCACGACGTTCCTCCCGCGCCGCGAGGCGCAGCCGTATTCGGAGGAGGAGGTCCTGTCGGAAGTTGCGTGGCACATCGACGAGTCGTCCGAGTTCTCGCGTCACTTCACGTACATGGTGGACCTCAGGGACTTCGAGGTCCTGCCTGGCGTGCTTGACACCGTCTTGCTGGACCGCGTGCTCGACCTTGCGGCGGACCGCGGGTGCAAGGTGACGGTGAGGGCGGCGCACTGCGACCTCGGCGGAACTAACCTCTACAGGTGGGAGGAGTGCCAGAGGCAGATATCGTACGACGGCACGGTCGCTAGCGGGCATCCGTACTACGGCGCGTATTCCGTGAGCGATCCGCGCACGACTTCGCTCTGGCTCGGCTTCTACCGCGCGCTGCACGCGCGGTATGCGGGGCACACTGCGTTCGAAGGGTACTACGTCATGCAGCCAGGCGGAGAGTGGACCGTCGTCGACCAGCCGTGGGACGGAACGTTCACCGGATACGACGCGGCGACGGCAGAGGGCTTCGCGCGCTGGCGCGAGGCGCGCGGCAGGAAGGCGGTGAAGCCTCCGATGCCGGACTTCGCGCTCGGCGCGAAGCCGGACCTCCGCGAGGAGTGGATGGACTTCTGCAGGTACAAGCGGTCGCTGGGCGGCGAGTGGATGAAGCAGAGCGTCGGCGACATACGGTCCTACGACGACGAACGCGTCACGATAGCGTACTGCGCGCCGGACGAGGTGGCGCGGCTGCTCGGCGACAGGCTCGACTACGCGCACAACGGCGGCAACCACTACGGCGACCACCTCGGCGACTTCGTGGAGGCGTGGGAGAAGTTCCGCGTCGGATGGATCACCGAGCCGCACCATCCGCACGCCTGGGCCGCGTACGGCGACCCCGGACAGGCCGGATGGGTGCTCCACTGGTCCGTGTGGGTTATGACGGCTCAGGCTGCAGGCGGGGGCGCGAACCTGCACGTGTACTTCAATCCGTGGGGAGGTGACTGCGCGCTTGCGGCGTACGGCGGCTCGCAGGCGTACGACATGATGGAGGCGCTCAAGCCGGTTCTCGACGAGCTGCACGAGATGGAGCTTTTCCGCGAGAGACCTGAGATCGGTTTCTTCACGGACGAGGCGACGCTCTTCGCGAAGCACCGGACGACGTTCCAGGCGCGCCTTGCGGACCTCCGCCGGTGGCGAGAGTTGATCGAGGACGACGTCCTGCCTTACCGCGAGTGCGCGGAAGGCGAAGCCGTCGGCGTGAAGCTTGCGCTTCCGAACATCCTGGACGAGGTGATGTTCAAGTCCACCTACGACGCGCTCGTCGAATGCGTGAAGGGCGGCGCGAAGCTCGTTATGACGGCGCGCACGGGATCGTATGTTCCCGAGCTCGGCACGGAGGAGCCGTACCGCCTGCTGACGGCTTTCGGCATTCCCGCTCCGAAGGGCGAATTCTGCCGCAAGGGCGAGGAAGTGCGCGCGACGGCGGCGAAGGAGTCGGACCTTTTCCCCGAGGGCTTCTCCTTCCCCGTGGAGACGTCGGACCGCCAGCGCGCGCAGCTGCTGGATCCGGCTGTGCAGGGCGAGTTCTGGAAGTACCGCTGGCGCTTCATACCGGAGACGGACTACTTCGGCTACCATCCGGGCGTGAAGGCCGGCGGAGAGGTTCTTGCGTCGTTCTCTGACGGAGGCGACGCAGTGACGCGCCACAGCTTCGGAAAGGGCGAGGTCGTGGTGTTCTGGGGCGTGCCGGACATATGCGGCGAGAACATGAAGGGGTTCATGAAGCGCGCCGCGCGCTGGGCGGGCGTGGACAATCCGCTCGAGCGCCGCGAGCTCAGGTACTGCCTGGAGGGACGCAACGCCGCGCTCGGGAGGCACTATCTCCTGGCGTGGCAGGAGAAGCCGGGGTCATACCGCGTCACTGCTCCGCACTGTCCGGACGGCACGTTCTTCATGGACGACCCCATCTCGTGCGAAAGGCTAGGTACCGTCGACGGGAAAGATCTGCGCGAGAAGGGCGTGCTCGTCGAATGGCGGGCGGGAAGGAGTCCGCTCCGGTTCCTCCGCCTCATCCCGCGCCGCGTCCTCGACGCGCGCTGCGACTGGGCTGGGAAGTACCCCTGACCGGCGATATTTACCGCTGCGTCCAGAAGTAAACTGTCGCGCTTGCAGGGGGTTCCGTCGCCTCAGCATTTGATTGCTTTCGCTGCGGGGAGTTTCGGAGTTTTGGAGGACACGTCAGAATCTCAAGTTCTCCAATACTCCAGAACTCCAAGTAGCGGAAGCAATGGCTTAGAATTATAGTTAAGTTATAGGCAAGACCGTTTAGGGTCAACGCGGCAAATGTGCCGCGCGAAATGGTATAATATGGGTGAAGCAGATGAAACATTTCGCGACAGTTCTGTGCATGGCCTTTGCCGCGACGGCGTTCGCGTCGGCGGGGGATGCATATGCCTTTGACTGGATGTCGTTCGGGCGCTGGACGGTGCTGGTGATATGCGGAATGGCGCTGGCCGCTCCGCTAGTCACGGGGCTGCGCAGGCTTGCGCGGCTCGCGGTGCCCGCTTTGTTCGCCTTCCTGCTTCTCGGCTTGGGCATATTCGCGACGACGCCCAACGGCGGCGTCCCGACGCGCGAGGAGAAGGAGCGCCTCCGCGCGGAGCTCGCCGCCGCCGAAGCCGAGCGCGCCGCTCTGGGCTCGCTCCTCACGGGAGGCACGCGCAGCGGCGACGCGACGAACGACGCGCCGGCGTTCGCCTTCAACATGGTCGGTAAGGAGACGAACCGCGTTGACCTCGCCTCGGCGTGGACTCCCGAATATGTGTTCAGCGCAATCGGGCTATATTATTCCAGATGGATTGAGTCGAACGACTGGGCGCGGATCGACTTCCGCACAGACGTCTCCGGCGAGACGAACTGCTCGTGGACCATAACCGATCCGACGATAGTGACGAACAATGCCGCGTTCTTCGACGCGAGGGGATTCCTCGCCAACGACGACTCCGACGCGGACGGCGTAGTCGCGCAGCGCGAGGTCGCGCTCGGACTCGACCCCGACCTTGCCGACACCGACGGCGACCTCCTCTCCGACGGCGAGGAGCTGGGGTTTGCCGAGGCCCTGCCCGAGGACGACTTCCTCTGGCTGGACATACCGCATTTCATGAATTACATCACAGGCGGGTCCGACGCAAGCAACTACGCGTATCTAGATGAGGATCTAGGCGTGCCCGTCACAATGAACGGCACCGTCTACCGTTCCATACACGCGACGCTGGACGGACATGTCTATCTCGCTCCTCAGACTGGCGTCGGGCCGTTCGCCGTCGACTGGTGCGATCCGTCGCAGGGAGTCGCCTTCGGGCTGTCGAGCCTTGCCGATGGATGCTTGTCGGTGTTCGGGTGCAACGCCGACATGGGGGCGAGGAAGACGACGTGGGGAAGCGGACTCTACTTCGACACCGTGTCGACGAACGGAGTCGTGTACGACGTGGTCGAGTTCCGGAACATCGGACTCTTTTCTGACATAGGCTCAGGCTTTCCGGCGCTTACGTACGAGGTGATCTTTCCTCGGAACGAGCCCAACATCGTGTACGTGAGTTATCTTTCTGTCGATCCGTCGCTAGCCGCGATGGACATGCCGCTCGGGGTGCAGTGCGACGGGGAGCGCGATTTCGGCGACACGAACAGATACTATACGGTGCGGGGTCCGGCTCCGGCTGCGGGAAGGACAGTCAGGTACCGCATCGGTACGAGCACAAGCCCCCTTGTTGCAGACTACGACGACTACGGGATTCCTCTCGGCTATCCGCGCGTTAGCACATTTGACGCCGACGGAGACGGGCTCGTCGATTCTCTCGATCCCGAGCCGATTGTCTGCGGCGGAGACTTCCACGGACAGTCCGACGCATGGGTGCAGGCTACTTTCACGAATGCGGCGGAGATACTCTCAGTCGGCTATCCGCAGTGGGTCGACGCGCAGGTAGGCGTGGGGCTGACCAACGGGCTTTACAAGCTGACGGTTTCGCTGGACAGCGCTCCTCTTGAGCCTACATTGCTGTCCGTCGGCGAATATTCGGTAGTGGTGACTAATGAGGGAGATTATGTTTTTCTCCTGGAGAAGGGATTGCGCTATTCGCTTGGTTTTTCGAGTGTTCCGCCCGGAGTGGCGTATTCCTGCGACGACGGCACTGCGGATGTCGGAGGGGGAGGCATGCTCCGCGGTCCGATCGGAAGCCCGGTGTACACGGTCAGCATAGCGGTCTCGTATCCGGACGAGGACCCTGTCGAGCTGGTTGAACCGACAGACGGGGAAGAAGGCTATGTGCTGTATTCGCCATGGCTTTCAATTGCGCCGCCGGGACTGCTCGATCCGACATTTCCGGTTATAATGACTGCGGACGTGTTCGACATCCCTCCGGGGGTGATTCCGTCCGTCGTCTGGGAAAGCGGAGGGGAGACACTGTCTTCATGGGAGTATCTCACGCTGACCGGCGAAGAGGACTTTGACAATAGCGTGATCGTCGTCACGGCGATATGTCGCGACGCCGTTCTTCACGGAACGGTGACGATAGAGCGCCATGTAAGGGCAAGCTCCATATCTCTCAACGGTGGTGGTGTCATAATCGTTGAAGACTCGTACACGAACGCGCCCGGCGAGATTGTGTCGGCGAGTTCCACAAGCGCCGCGATAGACTTGTCTTGGGCGCTTGCGGGTCCGGGGTCGCTCCGCCTGTCGACGGATGTTTCCGGCGTGCTTGCGACGAATTCACACGGGACGGTTTTCAACCTTCCCCGCACATGGCGTGGCGAGGCGGACGAGGAAGGCGACATGCGGCTGTTCATCAGGAGTCCTGACACGTCCGGACGAGCCGGAACTGTCACGTTCAAGTTCACGCCTGACGGCGGAGGCGCGATCCTGACGCAGACGGTTCCTTTGCAGGTCGTGACAATCCGCGTCGAGGCGGAGGCGCTATGGCCGTCCAACAGGGTGCGGCATGTGTTCGGCCCCAAGGAACGTTTCACGATAACGTCTAATCCGCAGGTGACGCTGTCGGTGAATGCGGGAAGCTATGCCAGTGTGGATGGCGCAACAGTCACTGCGCCGGACCGAGGTGGCGCGTTTAACGTGGAGGCTTCTATCGGACAGGTTGCGCATGCTCTGAACTTCAACTGCATTGAGCCAACAGAACTCAAGGGCCGAAATCCGAGGGGCTGGGATGCTTACGAATGGCAGCAGAATAAACTGCCGCCCTTCATGATTGGAGAGGCGGGTGTTGCGATGCACATTGATACGTGGCTGGCGCCATCATATGTCTCGTTCAATCATTTGCGACTTTTTGAAGGTTACGCTCCGACAAGCAATCGCACGGGGTGGTATCTGGATTATTCTCGTTTTCCGGAATCATATTTAGAGCATGGGGTCAATGCCGGAGCAGGCGATGCGACGAATTACGGTAGTTTCGATGTGACGGACAATGAGAATCTCACAGATGCTGGCGACTGCGTCGCGTCGTGGATTGGGGCGTGTCCAGCGTATACGAATGGAAGCTACCAGCTTGCAATACCGCTCAAGTGGTTTGCTGAGGGCGGTGGAGTCACAAATAATCTGCCGACGAATCTTCAAACAATATGGGTCTACTCTAATGGTACGATGCGCATTCAAAAGAATGGAATAACATGGGAGCGGGCACTGACGGGGGACAGTGGTCAGGTGCAATAAGAAATAAGGAGTTTATGATGGTGCGCCAAGCAAAGCTCGATACAGCTAGTGAAATGAAAGGAGTTCACTCTGACTAGAAATCGACAGTCAGATAGGAAGACAGGCGACATGAGGGGCGACCCGAGTGCCGAAGCCCTGTTCTACAAACAGGTGAGCCGCAGCGCAAGCGAGCCCTTGCCGTTAAGTCCCGTTATCTCCAAAAATCCATGCGGCCAGCGTGTCATACTGCGTGAAGCCGAAAAGAGGCGTCGGATTCGATTTGCGGCGCGGAAAGCATGGCGGGGCATAGAGGGGCGGCGCGTCTGGAAAGTTGCATCGGGAACTTGGGAGACCTGCGGCGCGAAAGCGTCCGCAGGAGTCGGACGAACCCATAGTAGCGGCGAGGCGGGGCAATGCCCGCGGAGCGAAGGGGTTCTACGTGTAAAAGGAAACGTTTCAATCAAATGGGGGCAAGCCGCTTGACTGCGAAGTCCTATACGGAAGAGGAAATCCGCGAGATTGCCGAAAGGCAGAATCTCGTCGGCTATCCGCACCTTGCGCTCATGAGGGAGAAACTGTCGGTAAAGGCGAAGAACGAACCGAAGTTTCGGTTCTACAACCTCAAGCGGCTCGTGGTCGAAACCGAGACGCTCAAGTGCGCGTGGGCGCAAGTCCGCGCGAACAAGGGCGCGCCCGGGGTGGACGGCGTGACGATTGAGGACATCGAGCGGTCAGAGGGCGGAGCGGAAGCGTTCATCGCGGGGATTCAGAAGGAACTCCACGAAAAGACCTACCGCGCAAGCCCCGTGAGACGGAAGTACATCGAGAAGGCGAATGGCAAGTTGCGACCGCTTGGCATCCCCACCGTAAAGGACAGGGTGGTGCAGTGCGCGGTGAAGCTCATCATAGAGCCGATATTCGAGGCGGACTTCCACGACTGCTCGTTCGGGTTCAGGCCAAACCGCTCGGCACAGCAGGCGGTGGACAGGATAGCGGCGGAGATAAAGTCGGGGAAGCGGCAGGTCTATGATGCAGACCTTTCGTCCTACTTCGACACGATACCGCACGACAAACTGTTCCTCGCCCTGCGAACGCGCATCACGGACAGTGGCGTGCTGTCGCTCATACGGCAGTGGCTGAAGTCCAACAGCGTCGAGCCGAACGGGGTGCAGAACAGCCCGAAGGGAAAGGGGACGCCGCAGGGCGGAGTAATCTCCCCGTTGCTGTCGAACATCTACCTGCATTGGTTCGAGACATGCGCCATGCTGGTTGCCAAGGCCACCAACCAGGTCATGTCGATCGTGCGCTATGCGGACGACTTCGTGATTCTCGCGGGAAAGTGGGCGGATGGATTCGTTCAGCGGATTGAGGGCGAACTTGAAAACCGATTCGGGCTTGTGGTGAACCGAGAGAAGACAAAGCTTCTCGACATGGAGGCCGACAAGTCCGCGCTGTCGTTTCTCGGCTACGAGTTCCGGTATGTGAGGGACAGACACTACATGACGGGCAAGAGATACCTTGAATGGTGTCCGTCTCCGAAGTCGGTGAAGAAGGTTTGCAGGAAAGTCAAGGAAGAGACGATGCGGCGCAAACTGCTTCTGCCCGTAGAGGGAGTGGTGAAGCGTCTTAACCTCGTCTTGGACGGATGGGGAAGGTACTTCAAGTGCGGGTATCCGTCGCGGCAGTTCGCGAAAGTGAACACCTACGCGCGGTATCGCCTGTACAAGTTCCTCAACAGGAAGAGCCAGCGGCGGTATCGGCTGAAATACGCCGAGACCTACTACGGAGAACTACAGAAACTCGGGCTTTTAGCCCTCACGAGAAGGAGATACCGATGACACCAGTTTCACACGGGAAGCCGTGTGCGGGAAATCCGCACGCACGGTTTGATGAGGGGGCCTCCGCATCGGAAGAACCGAGGCGGAAGGCTCTACTCCACAAAACAAGACTAATTGTAATGATTTTTGCCGCGACATCTTTAATGGCAAGGTCAGAACAGATGGAAATGGATGGATTTCCTTCGCCGACAACGGTATATGTAGCGCTTCGAGAAATTAACCAAGAGTTTCTTAAAGGAGAAAATGGTAATGACGCGTGGTCTGGATTTGCTCGTATTGCAGGCTCCGCCGCTAAATATCAGCTTCGTGCTTCTGCCGAGACTGTTCAGTCAGTTGAACAAGTTATTGTATCGCGCTTTGTCATGTATTCATTCGCGTGCGAGTATGACGATGACCCTGCGAAGGCTGATTTCGGAAGCAGACTTGAGGCAGTCCAGTTTTTTGCCGATTTCGTGGCTGTAAGATCCGACACAAACATCGTGTTTAAATTGTCCGACTGGCTTGGGTCTGCAACTCTGCTGGCAGCTGACAGAGATGCGGAATGTGCTGAAATGGCTGTGGCTTACAAAAGGGATTCATTGATGATTTTCGGCGGAAAGCTACCTCCGCGTTATCCTGGTAGCGCCGGAAACATGTCCCACTGGGGGCCGACCGCGAGGCAATGCCGGGAGAAGTACCGCTTTAGGAGGCTCTATAATGAACGGCTGCCGAAATTTCGTGTCGCCGCGCTGGCCGCAATGCGTGGTGCAATCATGAAAGGCTATGAAAACAAGACGGAAGAGGAGCGAGAGGCGATATGGGCCGAATTCTGCCGTAGGGCAAAGGCAACATCAGAAGAGCGAAAGAAGGCGGAGGACTGACGATATTGAGAGGATCAGTTGCTCATGCCGTACAATGGAGTTTTATCAGCAACTATGTTGACAAAGCCATCAACGAACTTGTCGCCTACCCAGAGGCAAACTTGCCGGAATAGGTCCATTGGGAGCGCGCATATGAGGCCATCCCAGAATGTTGACGTTCTCGTCTCAAACCGCTACGACCACCTCGGCCGCCGCGTGCAGAAGATCACGCCCGAGGCGACGCACGCCTACTTCTACGACGGCTGGATGCTCGTCAAGGAGGTCGTCGAGCGGTCCGGCGACACAAGGAGATGCGGCGTCTCGCCGCGTCATTGTGGCGGAGCTGGAAGCTCCACCTCCTTGGGAGAAGACGCGGCTGGAAGCCGCGTCTCCATGGAAGTGGATGCGGCAAGATGCCGCGTCTCCATGTGGCTCGGAGGTTCCCCAATTTTCCTGTCCCGAAAATCGGCACGCCCATGGAAATCGTGAAGGGCATGGACGGCTTCATGCGCGTGCAGATGGGGTCCGACCTTTCCACGGCCGACGGCGTCACTCCGGCGGTGGAGACCTCGGGCTCTTCCGGAGAAGTGAAGTTGGTAGTGCCGAAGTCCGGCATATCATGTTTCTGCAAGGTCATCCGCAACTGATCGGAAAAATATGGTATAATATACGCGTATTTGCGCCGGGTGTAGCGTCTGTGGTGCCTGGCGAGAAGACAATCTCCCCTGCCGGCTGGCGACTCCGCATAGCGGTTTCCGCTGGCCGGCTTTCTTTTTTTTCGCGGTCAGTCGCCGCTACTTCGCCGTTTTTGCTATAATGAGGGCATATGAAAACGACTGCGCTTGTATTTGCGCTCCTTGCGGGAGCGACATGTCTTTCCGTCATGGGGAAGGGCCATGACAAGTCCGCCAGCTGGCCCCTTGACGGCAATGTGCTTTCAAATGTCCTCGAATCGCAGCTCGACTGCGGTGCCTGGGCGAAGAACATCGACAAGCGAAAGCCCTTCGCCGAGGATCGCCGCGCGAAGATCGCCGCGGCGAGGGGCGACGCGGAGTCGGCGACGATCGACAACAACGCCACTACGACGGAGATACGCTATCTCCTGCGCTATCACCGGGAGAAGCGGGACGACGCGTCCCTGAAGGCTGCGGTCAGGGGGATCGACTGGCTCCTCTCCACCCAGCTCGCGAACGGAGGCTGGGCCCAGTTCCCGCACCGCACGAAGGGATACTGGACCCAGATCACTTTCAACGACAACGCGATGCGCAATGTGCTGGAGCTGATGCGCGACGTCGCCGAGGGTGCTGACGGCATGGATGCAGTTGGCGCAGAGCGGCGCGCGAAGTGCCGCGCAGCGCTTGCCAAGGGGATCGACTGCGTGCTCAAATGCCAGATACGCGTCGCCGGGAAGCCCACGGTGTGGTGTCAGCAGCACGACCGTGAGACGCTTGCGCCGGCCGGAGGGCGCGCCTATGAGCTCGCGTCGTTCTGTTCGCAGGAGTCGGCGGACATGGTGCAGTTCCTGATGACGCTCGACAATCCGTCCCCCGAGGTCGTCGCGTCCGTCGAGGGCGCGGTTGGCTGGTTCGAGAAGACGAGGCTTCCGGATGGGAAGTGGGCGCGTTTCTACGACCTGGAGGAGTGCAGGCCGTTTTTCTGCGACAGGGACGGAATCCCCAGGCGCGACATTTCGGAGATCGACGCGGAGCGCAGCAAGGGCTATGCGTGGTTCGGGACAAAGGGAGCGGATGTCATCAAGAAATACGCCAAGTGGCGAAAGCGGCGCAAGTGACGGCGCACCATGGGGGTGGACAAGCATGCCCGGCGCATTTTTGCTATAATATACCCCATGAAATACGACAAGAACCATGCGCTCCTCGAGTGCGCAATTCCGGGGCTTCCGCAGAAGAGCGGAAAGGTCCGCGATGTCTTCGACCTCGGCGACAAGCTGCTGATGGTGGTAACCGACCGCATCAGCGCGTTCGACGTTATACTTCCCTGCGGCGTGCCGGACAAGGGCAAGGTGCTGAATCAGCTTTCCCTCTTCTGGATGGAGTTCTTCGGCATGAAGAACCATCTCGTGACGGCGAATGTCGACGAGTATCCGGCCGAGCTCCAGCCGTACAAGGAGGACCTGCGTGGCAGGTCGATGCTGGTGAAGAAGGTGAAGATGGTCGAGGTCGAGTGCATTGCGCGCGGCTATCTCACCGGCTCGGGGTGGAAGGAGTACCAGAAGTCCGGCACCGTCAACGGCGAGAAGCTCCGCGAAGGCTACCAGAACGCGTCCAAGCTCGACGAGGTGCTCTTCACCCCGACGACCAAGGCCGCGATAGGCGACCACGACGAGGCGATCAACTACGCGCAGACCGTCGAGCTCGTCGGGGAGAAGACCGCTGCGCTTCTGAGGGACACGACGATCGGGCTCTACTCGAAGGCGGCGGACTATGCGCGTCCGCGCGGAATCATCATCGCCGACACGAAGTTCGAGTTCGGCCTAGACGCGGACGGATCGCTCATCCTCGCGGACGAGGTGCTGACGCCCGACTCATCGCGCTTCTGGCCAGAGTCCAGCTATGCGGTCGGGAAGAATCCGCCCAGCCTCGACAAGCAGTACGTCCGCGACTGGCTTGATTCGATCAACTTCAACCACCAGCCGCCGGGGCCGGTGCTGCCGGACGACGTCATAGCGCGCACGCGCGAGATCTACCTCAAGGCCTACAAGGACCTTACGGGCAAGGATCTTTGAACCTTTGAACTTTTGAACCTTTGAACTAGGAATACAACCATGGGAATGTTTGACCAGATAAAAGAGGCGATGCAGATGCGCAGCGAAGCGAAGCGCATCCAGAACGAGATACAGAAGATCAAGGCGGAGTACTCCAACGGAGGCATCACCGTCGTCGCTAAGGGCGACATGACGATCGACAGGGTCGCCATCTCGCCCGAGGCGTACGAGGAGGTGAAGGCCGGCCATCCGCAGCGCTTCGAGACCATGCTCTTCAACGTCATCAACGGCGCGCTCAAGAAGGCGAAGGACGCCACCCAGGCCGAGATGATGAACATGATGAAGGCTGGCGGCGGCGCAGGCGGCCTTTTCGGAAAGTGATCCGATGGTCGCGCCTGTAGCCGAGCTCGAGCGGTGCCTCGCGAAGCTGCCGGGATTCGGGCGCCGCTCGGCCTCCCGGGCGGCGCTCGCCCTCGTAAGGGAGCCCGGGCGTCTCGCCGAGCCTCTCATGGCGGCGCTCAGGGCGGCGCACGAAGGCGTCAGGTGCTGCTCCAGGTGTGGCGCGTTCACGACGTCCGACAGGGATCCCTGCGACACGTGCACGGACGAGACGCGCGACGGCTCGGTGCTGTGCGTCGTGGAGGATCCTGCCGACATTGTCTCCATCGAGGCGTCGGGCGCGTTCCGCGGACGATACCATTCGCTTGGCGGCAAGCTCTCCCCCGCGCGGCACATGGGCCCCGAGAAGCTGCGCATCGCCCAGCTGGTCTCGCGGGTGAAGGGCGAGGGAATCGGCGAGGTGCTTCTCGCGCTGTCCACGGACATGGACGGAGACGCGACGGCCGGGTACATCGCGGAACTGCTGAGGGACTCCGGCGTGCGCGTCACGCGACTCGCGTTCGGCCTGCCCGCCGACTCCGGCATCGCCTATTCCGATCCACTGACCCTAAGGCGCGCAATTGCCGGACGACGCGAAGCGTAGTCCGCATGTTGACTTGATGTAATACCAGGAGAAGGAAGCAACTCACATGTTCGACAAGGTTGAAGACTGCATCGCGGCGCTTAGGCGCGGAGAGATCGTCCTCGTTACGGACGACGCAGACCGCGAGAACGAGGGCGACTGCATCTGCGCGGCGGAGTTCGCCACGCGCGAGAACGTGAATTTCATGGCGACCCACGCGCGCGGGCTGATCTGCATGCCGATGAGCCGCGAATGGTGCCGCAGGCTCGACCTTCCCCAGATGGTCGCGCGGAACACCGACAACCACCAGACGGCCTTCACGGTGTCCATTGACGCCGTTTCCACAACGACCGGCATCTCCGCCGCGGAGCGCTCGATGACCGCGCTTGCATGCGTCCGCGAAGGCGCGAAGCCGTCCGACTTCCGCCGTCCCGGGCACATGTTCCCGCTAGAGGCGCGCGAGGGCGGAGTCCTTAGGCGCGCCGGACACACCGAGGCGACGGTCGACCTCTGCCGGCTCGCCGGACTCAAGGAAGTCGGCCTCTGCTGCGAGATTATGAAGGACGACGGCACGATGGCTCGCCTCGACGACGTCGCCGCGTTCGCGAAGCGGCACGGACTCAGGATGATGACGATAGCCGACCTCATAGCCTACCGCCGAAAGGTCGACCGCCTCGTCGAGAAGGTCGAGGAGGTCGATCTTCCGACGGACCACGGACACTTCCGCCTCAGCATGTACAAGAGCCGCGTCACGGGCCTTGAGCATCTCGCGCTCGTAAAGGGCGACGTCGGCGACGGCGCGCCCGTGCTCGTGCGCGTCCATTCCGAATGCTTCACCGGCGACGTGCTCGGCTCGGAGCGCTGCGACTGCGGTCCGCAGCTCCACGCCGCGATGGAGATGGTCGAACGCGAGGGACGCGGCGCCGTCGTCTACATGCGCCAGGAGGGGCGCGGCATAGGGCTCGAGAACAAGCTCCACGCCTACCGCAAGCAGGAGGAGGGCCTAGACACCGTCGAGGCGAACGTCGCCCTCGGCTTCGCGCCGGACCTGCGCGACTACGGCGAGGGCGCGCAGATCCTCGAGGACCTCGGCATCCGCAAGCTGCGCCTCATGACCAACAACCCGTGCAAGATCGCGGGGCTGGAGGGGTACGGACTCGAAATCGTCGAGCGCGTGCCGATCGTGATTCCCGCAAACGCCCACGACAAGCGCTATCTCGACACGAAGCGCGAGAAGATGGGGCACATCATCTGACGCCCCGGAGGTGAAATTGGTGACCGGCCGTTCGAAATGCAGCATCGCTTTCCGGATGGCCGTCGCATGCCTCGCGCTGCTTGGCGCCGTCCAATCATCTGCCGTCCCCGCTCCGAAGGACGCCGGGATTGCCTGCCGTCAGCGTCGCAATGACGCGCAGTCGGGAATAGTCCCCGCCCCCGTCTCGATCCCGTCGCTCCGCGAGTCGTACAGGCTCCGCGCGGTGGCGGACGCGGGACGCGCGCTGAACAAGGGCGCCGCGCTGCGGCTTCTCGCGGACGAAGGCATTCCCTCGAAATGGGATTCGCGAGACTATGGATGGATCACTCCCGTGAGGTGGCAGAAAAGCTACGGGACCTGCTGGGCCTTCGCGACGATGGCCTGCCTTGAGACCGCCTATCTCAAGGAGACGAATCTCGCAGTCACCAACATCTTCTCCCCGAACCACATGGCGCGGCACGTCGGCGCTGACTTCGCTTTCGGATTCGGGGACGGCGGGAACAACGACATCGCGGCCGCGCTGCTGACCTCGTGGACTGATCCGCTGCTGGAGGCGCAGGATCCGTATTCCAATCCGTCGTCGACCGTGGACCTCCCGCCGATGTGCCACGTGCACGACATCGCGTGGTTCCCTGCCCGGACCGGTTCGACGGACAACGATCTCCTCAAGAAGGCGGTAATGAAGTACGGTGCCGCCGTAGTGTCGTATTATCACAACGACACGTACGCGAAGTCCGGCACGGGTGCATACTACTACTACGGAACGGCGGAACCGAACCACGCGGTGACGCTTGTCGGGTGGGATGACGACTACCCGGTCGGCAATTTCCGCCAGGACAAGAAGGTGCCGGCGACGCCGGGCGCGTTCCTTGTCAAGAACAGCCACGGCACCGGCAGCTATACGAACGGATACACCTGGATTTCCTACTGCGACACGAGGTTCGTGACGATGGACTTCGCCGCATATCCGATGCCGCGAGCGACGAACACTTACGGTCGTGTCTACCAGCATGATCCATGCGGATTTCTTGCGACCTACGATACGCGCGAGGCGGGCGAGGACTCGTCCGTCCATGTCGAGAACTGGTGCGCGAACGTCTTCGAGGCGGAAGCCTCCGGTGAGATCGCGGCCGTCGGTTTCTATGCGCTCGCGGCGGGAACGGAATACGTTCTCCGCGTGTACAGGGGCTGTTCGTCCGACCCGGCGTCTGGAACGCTGGTCTGCGAGACTTCCGGAGAACTCGGGACGGCCGGTTTCACGACCGTCGGACTGCCTGCGTCCGTTCCGGTGTCCGCGCTCGAGAAGTTCGCCGTGGCGCTTCGGCTGACGAGTCCAGCGACGCAGTATCCGCTCGCCGTCGAGCAGTCGGAGGCCGGATACTGCACGGCCACGGCACACGCCGGCGAGAGCTGGTACTCGCGCGACGGCGCGAATTGGCGCGACCTGCGGCACTTCAACGAGACGGCGAACTTCTGCGTCAAGGCGTACACGAAGTACGGCTCCGACGAAGGCACACCTTTGGACCCCATTGCGTCCGCAAGCCCGGACGGCCCCGTGAAGATGCGCGTCGGCGAGACGGCGGATTTTTCCGTCTCGCTTGCGGATGGCATGGACGATCCGGTTTTCCTTTGGACCTTTAACGGCGTCCGGCTTGGTGGAAACGGCGCGTCGCTCTCCTTCACGCCATCCGGCGAGCACCACGGACACGGCGTGCTTGAATGCTGCGTGACGTGCGGCGATGCGGTGGGGAAGAGGTCGTGGAGCGTCGATGTCCGCGCCACGCTCCTCGTATCGAGCGACGTCGAGTTCCGGGCCGCGCTCGACTGCGCCATTCCCGGCGACGTCGTCTCCGTTGCGCCAGGGACATACTGCCTTTCGGTGGTCGCGCCGTCCGCGCAGATCGAGATCGTCTCGGAGGAAGGCCCTCTGCGGACGACGATCGACGCGGTCGGCGGACAATGCTACAACGGCCGGTTCTCGCCGGACACTCTGCTTTCCGGCTTCACGCTCAAAAGCGGCTATGCCGAATACGGCGGCGGGGCGGAATCCGCAATGCTGTCGAACTGCGTGATCACCACCTGCTCGGCCAAGTGCGGAGGCGGGGCGTACGGCTCGGTGCTGACAGACTGCGTCGTGTCGAACTGCAGTGCGTCCGCGTATGGAGGCGGGCTTGGCTTCTCTGCCGCCACGAACTGCCTCGTTGTCTGCAACTTCGCCGCGGAATCCTCTGGCGCAGAGGGCTGTATCCTCTCTGGCTGCACGCTCTACGGCTGCGATGCCGGATATTCCGACACGGCGAACACAATCGTCGACGCGGATGGGACTGACTTCGTCGATGCGGCGAACGGAGACTTCAGGCTCTCGCCGCGTTCGCGCTTCGTCGACGCGGGAGACAACGATGCGGCGCGCGCGGGGCGCGATCTTGCGGGGAACGCACGCGTGTTCGGTCCGCGCGTGGACCTGGGATGCTACGAGCGCTGCGAGTTTCCGTCGGACTGGACCGTCCCGCAGGTCGCGCGCGGCGCATCCGCCGCGGAGGAGCGCGCCGCAGTCGCATCCGCGCTGGAGGCAACTGGAGTGCGCGGCGAATGCGCCGCGCATGTCGAGACGGTGGCGCAGTACGGCGCGCTTGCCGGCTGGGCGTCGTCGCGCGGCATATCCGCCGCGGCGCTTTCTGGCGCCGCCGCGCCGCTTCTCTCCGCCGCGCTGGACACGAACGGGCTTCTCGCCTTTGGCGGCGGGGGATTCACGGTTTCGGCGTTCTCTCTGGACGAGGACGGATCGGCGCTGATGTCCGTTGAACTGGAAGGGTACGACGCTTCGCGTGTGGACGCGAGGCTCCTTTCCTCGGCTGTCGGCGCGGTGTGGTCCGAGACTCTCCGCGGCGCATTTGCCGCGGACGGCTTGTCGGTATCGGCCGAGCCCGGCGAGGAATCCGTCAAGATTCGCGTCATTCCGCCGGAAAACGCGGACAGTGTATTCCTCCGCGCCGTCGCCAGGTAACCTTTTGTGGGTTTTGTCGCAATTTTGCGCGCACTTATGCTATAATATATGGCATGAGAACAACCGCAACACATTTCCGCAGATGAAAGCGCGCAAGGCAATAGTGCTGGCCGCGGGCTTTGGCACGCGTCTAAGGCCCTTTACATGCGCCGTTCCTAAGCCGCTTCTGCCGGTGTGGGGCGAGCCGATGCTCGCGCGCATAGTCGCGCTTCTCAGGGCGAACGGCGTTGACGACATCGTGGTGAACTGCCACTATCTTCACGAGCAGGTGGAGTCTTGGTGCGCGGCCAACGGCTGCCGCGTCTCGTATGAGCCGGAGATACTCGGCACAGGCGGCGTTATCAATCCGCTGCGCGACTGGATCGCGGGCGAGCCGTTCTATCTCGTCAACGGCGACATCGTTGTGGAGGGAATCGAGAGCCTTGAGGGGCTGGGCAGGTTCGGCGCCGTTCATGGCGTTGGCGATGTGATTGCCAACTGCCTGGTGACGGAGGCGGGTCCGCGCACGATAGAGGTCGAGCCCGAGAGCGGCGTCGTCACGAACTGGAAGAGCGACGACGCGGGCTTCCCCGGGACGTTCACCTACTGCGGTGTCGCGTGTCTGAGTCCGGAAGTCCTAAAGTACGTCGAGCCGTCCGGCTTCTCGACTATCGTGCAGGCGTACGAGCGCGCGATGGCTGAGGGGAAGTTCGTGCGCGCCGTCGCGCCGAAGGACCTCATGTGGACCGATGCGGGGACGGTGGCGAGCTACATGGACCTCAACCGCGACGGAGACGACAACGCGTACGCGTCCATTCCGCAGATCAAGGCCGCGGTCGAGGCCGCGGGGCTGGAAGGACGCGTCGAGTTCCTCGGCGCGAGGGGAAGCAACCGCGCGTTCTTCCGCTGCGACGGCGCGGTGATAGTTGTCTACGACGACTCCAGCCGCAGCGAGAACGCGCTTTACGCAGGCCACGCGCGCTTTCTCAAGTCGAAGGGCGTTCCCGTGCCGGAGGTACTTGCGGACCTACCGGAGATCAAGACCCTTGTCCTTGAGGACGCCGGGTCGGAGCGCAGGATGTCGTTTGTGGATTCGGCGCGCGTCGTCGAGGCGCTTGCCGAATTCAACGCCGTGGACGCGGCGGGCGTAGATCTCCTGCCGGGGTTCGACGAGTCCGCGTGGAAGTGGGAACGCGACCTCTTCGCAGAGCACTGCCTCGGCACGCGCTTCATGCGCGAGATGCCGAAGGACGTCGAGCGCGAGCTCGAGTCCGTCGCGGAGCTGCTGGAGAAGGAGCCGAAGGCGCTCGTGCACCGCGATTTCCAGTCCACGAACATCCTGTGGAAAAACGGCAGGCTGCGCTTCATCGATTTCCAGGGCATGCGCATGGGCCCTGCGGTGTACGACCTCGCGTCGTACCTGTACGATCCGTACGTGACGCCGCTTGAGGACGAGAAGCGCGCGGCGCTCGTAAGGGCGTACGAGAAGCGCTCCGGGCGCGAAGGGCTCGACAAGGTGGTTCCGTTCGCGGCGGTTCAGAGGCTCGTGCAGTGCCTCGGCGCGTACGGGCGTCTTGAATCCGTCGGGCAGCCACAGTTCGGCAAGTGGGTGATGCCGGCGCTGCAGAACCTTCTCGCCGCCGCCGACGAGGCGGGGCTGGACGCGGTGGGGGCGCTGGCGGAGGATCTTATTGCGGCGGAGTCGAACCGGTCGGCGAAGCGCGGGAAGTGCTCGTGCGGACACGACCACGAAGGGGACTGCGTGGAGTCATGAACGCCATCCGCCAGTTCATCGGCCGAGTTCGCAAGGACGGGGTTAAGCGCCCCGGCCGCGTCGAGACTATGGCCATGGGCAGGGCTAGGCAGTTCTGCGCCTGGGACATCGGCGACGACACATTCATTTTCGAAAACGGGGTGACCGGCCATCTCAAGGAGCGTCCGAGCGTTCTCGTGGTGTCGAAGCGCGACCTCTGGTCGAAGCGGCCGGGGCGCGTCTTCACGATGACGACGGGCAACCACTCCGTGGCGGCGTTCCCGCTTCTCGACGGACGCTTCTGGAAGCTTTCGAGGCTCCCGTCCGCGCGTCGCGGCGACGTGCTGATGCATTCGATCCTCTGCGCTAACGTCGTGAATGGGGCCATTGAGGTGTCGCAGCGCGACGTTCCCGCGAAGAAGCTCTACGATGCCGACGATTGGCTGCTCGGCACCGTAGGATTCGCGATGAACGACATAGTGATGGGGGATCGCAACGACGCCGTTCTCGAGCACTACCGCGCGCTCGGGCAGGAGTGGCGCGTGAAGCCCCTCGCGTGGACTGAAACCGAGATGAAGGTCGCGCTCGCGGCGTCAAGGAAGCGCATCGCGACGAAGCTCAACTACTATCACTCGGCGCGCGGCGTGCATTTCCTCTCTTACTCCGAGCTGAGCCGCTTTGCGGCGCTTGCGGAGTCCGATCCGGCGGAGTTCGTGAAGGGCATGAAGGAGCTCGTCTCGATCTACGAGGGCCAGCCGTGCTCGTTCTGCCGCATGCCGAAGTACCGCGGGCACCACGAGATCGAGCTTTTTGGGCTCAGGCGCGGCGTAGCGCAGGAGCGCCTGATCCCCGCGCTTGAGCAGCTTATGGAATCCGTCGTGCTCGGCCGTCTCGGTCACCTCGGCATAATACAGAAGACGCAGGAGATTCTTTCGCTGTACGAGTCGCTTCTGACGAGGCCGGAGTTCGCCGACGAGACGTCCAAGGCCTTCGTCGAGACGCTGTACATGTACATCACCGGCGAGATATACTCCGTGGCAGGCGAGGGCTCGACCCCTGCGTTCGACGACAGGCGCACTGCGCTCCCGGGCGCGACGTACGTCGGCGGGCGCGCGGTGCTGCATCCCGGTGCGGACGACAGGAGCGAGGTGCTGCTCTCCAACCTCCGCGGACTCATGTCGAAGGACGAGGTCGTCGTCTATGCGAACGTGTACGAGATCCGCGAGGACGAGCGCACGCCGATCGGGAAGGGCAAGACGCGCGAAATCGTGTACAAGACGAACCGCTGTCCGCTCGAGAAGAGCCTCATCGAGAAGCGCCTTTCGAGCGCGAAGCGCGAGTACGGCAGCTACATGCTCGCGCGCATCGGCGCGCTCAGGTCGCTCGGCGTCGCGCTCAGTTCCAACTACCTCCTCCTGCGGCGCCGTCCGCAGTCCGGGCGCAGGCCGGTCGACTTCTACATCCGCGAGCGCTGCGAGGGAGAGCCGATGGACTCGATTCCCGCAAGCTACTTCTGCAACGCCGACGACGCATCCGTAGAGGAGAAGGACGTCGTGCTCGGCCTTGCGACGCTGATGGGCGACGCGGCCGCGCAGAACATGGCGATGAAGAAGTTCGATCCCAAGACGAACTCGCCGCTGTACGGCGTCGGGAAGGAGATCTACGAGTTCGAGTACGACATCATTCGCCAGCGCGTTGTCCCGAAGCGCGTGGCGACCTGCTCGATACGCGGCAGCTTCGGATGGCCCGACATATCTTTCACCGACGAGAACCTGCGCTCCCTCGCGTCGTTCTACTTCACCCACTTCGCCCACGCGCTCAAGATATACCAGAAGAGGCACGCCGTGACTATGTCCGAGGTCGCCGAGCGCTTCATGGGCGGCTTCGAGTACCGCACCCATGCGCTTTCGTGGCAGCTTTCCGTGATGCGCGACAAGTTCGAGAACTTCAGGCCGAACCTGCCCGCGGGATACGACTTCGACCACAAGTGGGCTTTCGTCATGTGGTCCCTCGAGCGTCAGGAGAGGCGTATGCAGTGGCTAAGGCGCATATTCATGGAGAAGGTCGCGCTCGTAGAGTCCGCGCCGCAGTCCGGCGCAACAGAGCTGCCGGACGACTTCGACTGCGAGATATCGTTCGACGGCGGCGGAGAATCGCTCTAGCGCGCCGCATCGGGGAGTTCCGCGTAGACCGCCATGTCGGGCGGAATGGGCGCGGTGAA
Organism: Kiritimatiellia bacterium; assembly: GCA_016296065.1. Taxonomy (GTDB): domain Bacteria; phylum Verrucomicrobiota; class Kiritimatiellia; order RFP12; family UBA1067; genus UBA1067. Next base: position 4,232 of record JAEDKA010000030.1, on the reverse strand, counting down.
CTCCATCTTCACGCCCTTCGTGGGATGCCACAGCGCGAGCTTCCAGGCGTGCAGCATCTGTCGCTGCGGAACCGGGTCGAGCCTTTTGTCCAGTGCGGACTTCCCGTAAACCCTGTCGCCGATCACCGGGCACCCGAGGGACGCCATGTGCACGCGTATCTGGTGAGTGCGGCCCGTCTCGATGCGGCAGATGACGGTGGAAAGGGCGTTCCGGCTTGAAGCCACCTGCCAGTTGGTTATGGCCAGCTTGCCGTTCCTCTCTACGATCGCCATGCGCTTGCGGTCGACGGGGTGGCGTCCGATGAGGTTCTCGATCCTTCCCGAGTCGAGCCTGGGGCGTCCGTGCACCACGGCGACGTATGTCTTCTCCACGCACTTGTGCGAGGCGAACGCCTTCGCGAGGGCATCCATCGACTTCTGGGTCTTGGCGACGACGATAAGGCCTGAAGTGTCCTGGTCGAGCCTGTGGACGATTCCCGGGCGCGCGACTCCGCCGATTCCGGCGAGATTCGGACAGTGGTGCAGGAGTGCGTTCACGAGAGTGCCGGTGAAGTGTCCGGGCGCAGGGTGCACTACGATCCCCGGAGCCTTGTTTACGACCACCAGGTCGTCGTCCTCGAAGACTATGTCGAGCGGAATGTCCTCCGGCTCGGGAACGGCGGGGACGGGAGGGGGAATCTCCACCTCGATCTCGTCGTCGTCCGCCACCTTCATCCCGGCCTTCGACGCCGTCGCGCCGTTGACGGTGACGTGTCCGGACTTCACAAGCCCCTCGATCCTCGACCGGGAGAAGTCGGGGTACATCTCGAGAAGCCTCTTGTCAAGTCGCTGCATGCCTATATTATAGCAAAAAGAGCGGTTTTGGTTGCAAGACGGCTGTTAGCCTAGTCTAAGTCCTTCCCAAATCGGCGATTTTTTGGTATATTAACCATCAACAGTCACTGTTTTCACAACTAAAGGAACACAGCAAATGGCAAAGAAGATAATGGTCGACGGCAACACCGCGGCCGCGCAGATTGCGTTCGCGTGCAGCGAAGTCGCCGCAATCTATCCGATTACCCCGTCCTCGCCCATGGCCGAGACGTGCGACGAGCTCGCCTCCATGTGCAAGACGAACATCTGGGGCTCGATTCCCTCGATCGTTGAGATGGAGTCCGAGGGAGGCGCCGCTGGCGCAGTCCACGGCTCGCTCACGACGGGCTCGCTCACGACGACCTTCACGGCGTCGCAGGGCCTGCTCCTGATGATCCCGAACATGTACAAGATCGCGGGCGAGCTTTGCCCGACCGTGTTCCACGTCTCCGCCCGTTCGCTTGCGTCGAACTCGCTGTGCATCTTCGGCGACCAGGGTGACGTGATGGCCTGCCGCCAGACGGGCTTTGCGATGCTCGCGTCGAACAGCGTGCAGGAAGCGCACGACATGGCGATGGTTGCGCACGCGGCGACGCTCAAGTCGAAGGTTCCGTTCCTCCACTTCTTCGACGGCTTCCGCACCTCGCACGAGGTCCAGAAGATCGACGAGATCCCGCAGGACGTCATCCGCCAGATGATCGACGAGGAGTACGTCGAGGACTTCCGCAGGCGCGCGCTTGATCCTGAGCACCCGACGATGCGCGGCACGGCGTCGAACCCTGACGTCACGTTCCAGCTCCGCGAGGTCTGCAACAAGTTCTACGAGGCGACGCCCGCGATCGTCCAGGAGTACATGGACCGTCTCGCGAAGCTCACGGGCCGCGCGTACAAGCTCTACGACTACGTCGGCGCTCCTGACGCGGAGTACGTCGTCGTCGCGATGGGCTCTGGCTGCGACACGCTGCACGAGACCGTCGACGCGCTCGTCAAGGAGGGCAAGAAGGTCGGCCTCGTCAAGGTGCACCTCTTCCGTCCGTTCTCGATGAAGGACTTCGTCGGCGCGATTCCCGCGACGGCCAAGGTCATCACGGTCCTCGACCGCGTGAAGGAGCCGGGCGCCATCGGCGATCCGCTGTACCTCGACGTGGTCGCGGCTCTCCGCCAGGCGAAGCAGAACGGCGTCTCGCAGTTCGCGGCGTGCCCGAAGGTCGTCGCCGGACGCTACGGCATCGGCTCGAAGGACTTCACTCCGCAGATGTGCGCGAACATCTACGCGAACATGGCGGCCGAGAAGCCGATGGACGGCTTCGTGGTCGGCATTGTCGACGACATCACGAACCGCTACATCCTCGGCGACGCCGGATTCGTCGTCCCGAAGGGCGACCGCAAGGAGTGCATGTTCTGGGGTCTCGGCGCGGACGGCACGGTTGGCGCGAACAAGAACTCGATCAAGATCATCGGCAACTACACCGAGAACTACGCGCAGGGCTACTTCGAGTACGACTCGAAGAAGTCCGGCGGCGTGACGATCTCGCACCTCCGCTTCGGCAGCGACATGATCCGCTCGCCGTACTTCATCAACACGGCCGACTTCACGGCGTGCCACTGCTTCCCGTACCTCGAGAAGTACGACATGCTCAAGGCCGCGAAGCCGGGCAGGGTGTTCCTCCTCGCCTCGCCTTACACGGCGGCCGAGATCTGGGATCACATGCCTGACGAGGTCGAGCAGGCCATCATCGACAAGAAGATCAAGTTCTACGTGATCGACGCGGCGAAGATCGCCCGCGAGAACGGCATGGGCACGCGCACGAACACCGTCCTCCAGACCGCGTTCTTCAAGCTTTCGGGCATCACGCTCAAGAAGGCGGACGGCACGGTGCTCGATCCGATCCAGGTTCTCAAGGACTACGCCGAGAAGGCCTACTCCAAGAAGGGCCAGGAAGTCGTCGAGATGAACTGGAAGTGCATCGAGGCGGCGAGCGCGGCGATCGAGGAGGTCAAGTATCCCGCGGCTCCCGCAGGCAAGCTCAAGATGCCGCCGGTCGTCGCCGCCGAGGCGCCCGACTTCATCAAGAACGTCACCGCGAAGATGATCGCGCAGAAGGGCGACACGCTCAAGGTCAGCGAGCTTCCCGTCGACGGCACGTGGCCTACCGCCACGACGCAGTGGGAGAAGCGCAACGTCGCGGCGTTCATCCCGCAGTGGGATCCCGCGGCCTGCATCCAGTGCGGCAACTGCCTTGCGATCTGCTCGCACGCGGCTATCCGCATGAAGGTCTACAACGACGGCGACCTCGCGGGCGCTCCCGCGACGTTCAAGTCCGCCGAGGCGAAGGCGCTCACCAAGGGCTTCGGCTCGAAGGTGACGATTCAGGTCGCTCCGGAAGACTGCATGGGCTGCGAGCTCTGCGTCGTCCAGTGCCCGATGAAGGCGAAGGGCGCTCTCAAGATGGTCGAGCAGATCCCGCTCCGCAAGACCGAGGCGGAGAACTGGAAGTTCTTCCTCTCGCTCCCCGAGGTCGATCCCGCGAAGCTCGACACCCGCAAGCTCCTCGACAGCCAGCTCAAGAGGCCGCTGTTCGAGTTCTCCGGCGCGTGCGCGGGCTGCGGCGAGACTCCGTACGTCAAGCTCCTCACCCAGATCTGCGGCGATAGGCTCCTCATCGCGAACGCAACGGGCTGCTCGTCGATCTACGGCGGCAACCTGCCGACGACCCCGTACTGCCAGCGCGCGGACGGACGCGGCCCTGCGTGGTCGAACTCGCTCTTCGAGGACAACGCCCAGTTCGGCCTCGGCATGCGCGTCTCCGCCGACAAGCTCCACGGCTTCGCCATGGAACTCGTCGACAAGGTCATCGCGAACGAGAAGACGCCGGCGGAGATGAAGGCGCTCTGCGAGAAGATCAAGGCCGTCAACCAGTACGACGAGAAGGGCCAGGGCGTCGAAGAGATGCGCGCGCTCGTCAAGGAGCTCAAGAAGGGCTGCGAGGCCGGCAAGGCCAACGGCTGCCCGATCTGCGCTCAGCTCCTCGCGGTGGCGGACAACCTCGTCCGCAAGTCCGTGTGGGTGCTCGGCGGCGACGGATGGGCGTACGACATCGGCTACGGCGGGCTTGACCATGTCCTTGCCTCGGGCAAGAACATCAAGATCCTCGTCATGGACACCGAGGTGTACTCCAACACGGGCGGGCAGGCCTCCAAGGCGACGCCTACCGGTGCGATCGCGAAGTTCGCGGCGTCCGGCAAGGTGCAGGCCAAGAAGAACCTCGGCCTGATGCAGATGCAGTACAAGAACGTGTACGTCGCGTACGTGTCGATGGGCACGAACCCGGCGGCGACGGTGAAGGCGTTCAACGAGGCCGAGAACTACAACGGCCCGG
>JAEDKA010000076.1 GCA_016296065.1 Kiritimatiellia bacterium | reverse complement strand
GTTCGGCGGAATCCTGTTGGCTTCATGATGTCAGAACACTGGCCACTCGGGATTTGAGTAACGAGACTTCACGAGAGAGGTTCACTTGCGTTGTCGCTTATCCGTTCGTCCGGCGAGACTCGCGCACATCGGTCACCCTCTGCACGCCTCATCGTCCTAACTGTATGCTGACTTCTTTACAGTGCAGACTCCCGTGTGAAACTGGTGTCATCGGTATCTCCTTCTCGTGAGGGCTAAAAGCCCGAGTTTCTGTAGTTCTCCGTAGTAGGTCTCGGCGTATTTCAGCCGATACCGCCGCTGGCTCTTCCTGTTGAGGAACTTGTACAGGCGATACCGAGCGTTGGTGGCCTTGGCAACCAGCATGGCGCATGTCTCGAACCAATGCAGGTAGATGTTCGACAGCAACGGGGAGATTACTCCGCCCTGCGGCGTCCCCTTTCCCTTCGGGCTGTTCTGCACCCCGTTCGGCTCGACGCTGTTGGACTTCAGCCACTGCCGTATGAGCGACAGCACGCCACTGTCCGTGATGCGCGTTCGCAGGGCGAGGAACAGTTTGTCGTGCGGTATCGTGTCGAAGTAGGACGAAAGGTCTGCATCATAGACCTGCCGCTTCCCCGACTTTATCTCCGCCGCTATCCTGTCCACCGCCTGCTGTGCCGAGCGGTTTGGCCTGAACCCGAACGAGCAGTCGTGGAAGTCCGCCTCGAATATCGGCTCTATGATGAGCTTCACCGCGCACTGCACCACCCTGTCCTTTACGGTGGGGATGCCAAGCGGTCGCAACTTGCCATTCGCCTTCTCGATGTACTTCCGTCTCACGGGGCTTGCGCGGTAGGTCTTTTCGTGGAGTTCCTTCTGAATCCCCGCGATGAACGCTTCCGCTCCGCCCTCTGACCGCTCGATGTCCTCAATCGTCACGCCGTCCACCCCGGGCGCGCCCTTGTTCGCGCGGACTTGCGCCCACGCGCACTTGAGCGTCTCGGTTTCGACCACGAGCCTCTTGAGGTTGTAGAACCGAGACTTCGGCACTCGGGTCGCCCCTTCCGCCCCCTGTCTTCCTATCTGACTGTCGATTTCTAGTCAGAGTGAACTCCTTTCATTTCACTAGTTGTATCGTGCTTTGCTTGGCGCACCATTCTGCTAGTCCAGCCGAGTTTTGCTCGGCGTACGTGTCCCCACAACATTTGGGTGGAGATAGCGGAATTTATTTCGCGCCCGGAGTCGGACGTATCGCGGTCGTCAATACGACAGCTATGACAGGAATATCCGCTCCGACAGACGGCGGATTCTCGATTGTGACAATATCGCCCGATTGCGAAATCCCGACCTCACGCCCATTCGCGACACAATATGCTCCCACGGCCTTGACCCCAGACCTGACGGGGGGAAGCTGCACTTTTGCCGAAGCCCTTGAATCCAAAAGCCAGACATAGACGGTATTGCCTTTTTGCGTAAAGCCGATTTTACCTTCAACCGGATTCCAGGGGCCTCCGCGCGTCGCGTATATCGCCTCTGCATTCGTTTTCACCCACTCGCCAAATCGCGCCAGATGCGTGGCGACTTCGCATGGCACTTCGCCGTGACGATCAGGACCGACATTCAAGAGGAAGTTCATTCCACGCACCATGCAGTCGGCGCAAATGCGCTCGAGCTTCGACAATCCGGCGAGATGCGGCGGCTTCTCGGCCGTATACCCCCACGCGGGCGTCACCGACATGCATTTCTCGACAAGACCGCCGCGCACTGGTCCTTTCACATCCGCCGGGCCCTCCTCGCAGATAAAATCGCCGCACCAACCGCTGCGAAGGTTGCAGACAAGATCAGGCTGGAGCGACCGCACCATGCCCATCAACCCCAGCGGACGCCCCGTTCCAGCGTCTGCGAGCCCCCATTTCTCTCCAATCGGCCAGCCATGCGCCCTTTCACGCCACTTGCCCGATTCCCAAAACCAAGCCGCGTCCGCATCCGAGCCTCTTTGCGCGAGCCATCCGCCATCCCAGAAAAGATAGTCGATCTTGCCGTAGTTGGACATCAATTCGCGCGTCTGCGCGTACAGTTCTTCTTTCATGATGCGAGCGTCTTCCTTGTGGGCGCTGTCGGTCTCGTAGCCGAAACTGTTTTTCGCGCATTTCTCTCCCGTGACGTCATAGTAGCCGGGATGCCGCCAGTTGATCAGCGTTTTGTAGAGCCCGACTCTCATTCCCGCGCGCCGCGCCGCCTCTACGTATTCGCGCACGAAATCGCGTCCGTGCGTGTTCCAGGACGAGAAAGCGGCCGGATAACGGCTTTCGAAAAGTGCATACCCGTCATGGTGCTGCGCGGTGAGGCAAACATAGCGCGCACCCATGGACTTTGCGATTTCCATCCATCGGTCTGGGTCGTACCTATCCGCCGTGAAACTCCAGTCGTCATGCGCTTCGCCTCCGACTACCGGATGCGCCGTCGCGAGAGTGGCATACTCGCCCGGCTTTATTCCCTTGTGCGCCATGAACCACTCGCCCTTGCCAGGCCCGGCGTACAATCCCCAATGTATGAACATTCCGATCTTTGCGTCCCGCATCCATTCAATTTTGGCTTCGGGCTGCATCGGAAGGTCGAGATCGGTTTTCTCCTCCCGCATCGCCGTCACTGGCGCGGCGGACGACACATCCGGTGATATTTCCAGAACGTACGCGTCAGTCGCCGCGTGTTCGACAGTTTTCTCACCGTCTCCTTGATACACGTCCTGAATGAAAAGTTCGATGCGCCCTTCATCCCACGCCGAGCTGTCGAAGTTGGGTTCCCATGCATGGACGGAAAAATCCGTCAGCCGCACGTATCGCCACGCGCCGTTTGCAAAGTCTTCCGTCACGTACATCGCCGCCTCGCCTCCCATCGAAAGGTCGCGGACGAACATCCAGGCTTTTGCGCCTTTTGCGAGAACGCGCGGACGCGCAATTGGAATCATCTTCGTGCCGCCGCCGGAAAGCGAAAACGGCTCTTTGCGATTCCCGACCTGCCGCACATGCCACGCCTTTCCGTCGTGCCAGACGAAGCGGTACTGCGGCACGGCGGAGTTCTCGTCGCGCCAATACGTCGCAATGCAGGGATTGCCATTTTCGTCCGCGTCGATCCCCGTCTGATTGATCAGCTCGCGCCTTTGCGGAACGCGGACGGCAACCTCCGCCGTTTTTTCGGTAATGGGCAGTTCATACGCCGTTCCGTCGGAACGCTCCCACGTCACGCCGCCGTCGCGGCTTCTCGCGTAGCAGATGTCGTGGTTCGTCTCGACTTGCGCCGTTTCGCGCCAGCACCATGCGAGATGGAGAACCCCGCCTCGCGAGCGCATCTGCCAGTAGGCGTTGCGGCGGCCTTCGCCGGAAACAAGGTTCGACTGCATGTGCGACCACGTGCGCGTTTCGCGATCGTACCTGTTCATCACAAGATTCCCGTTTCCCGACACTCCGCTGCGGAAAACGAAAAGAAGCGTTTCGCCCACGCGGTGGAACTCGGGGTACGTGGCGACGTTTTCGCCTTCGCCCGTCATGGGCTGAAGCTCGTCGAGTTCAAGGGAATGCGGCGAGCTTGAGCGGCAATACTTGACGCTCGACGAATGCATGTCGAAGGCCACATGGAGATAGCCGTCGGCGTCGATTCCAAGAGAAATCGAATTATGTCCGTCGCGGACATTCCCCTTGAGCCGGGTCCGGACCGTCTCGAACGCGCCGCCTCCAACCGGACGCTTGGCGAGCGCGACGAAGCCGTCGGGATCGTACCATGCGGCGTATTGGTATCCGCCGCCGGTTGCCAGAGCGCTCTCGCGGAACGACGGGGCGTTGACGGCGGTCTTCGCCCAGCCGGGTCCCAAGAGCGTAAGAGCGGAAGCTATGATTGCAAGCGAGTTCATTTTATGATAATTACAAGTCCTGCGTTGGAGAAATAACGAAGCGCGGCCACGCCGTCGGCGAAAACCGGCTTCCAACTTGCAGGCGGCAACGCCGCCGGAAAACCACCTTCGCCCGCGTCCGGCACGCCGGAAAGCGTCCCTGCGGACCCTTCCGCGAATTGGAAGAGCGGATACAGCTTCGTGCCAGTTCCGTCTGCTTGCGCAAGCGTCGCAACATCCGCCTCGGAAAGGACGACGGGATGTCCGGAAAGATCGACATTGTTCGCGACATTGAGCGACGAGACGGCGGCAAGGCTCCCGTAGATGCCGGCGAGCGCATCGAGCGTCAGCGTTGCAATCGCACGGTCGGACGTTCCGCCCACGGATGCGCCGCCACGCACGACAACGGCATCGAGCGCGTATTCGGCGGCGGCGTTCTTGGCGTCGCTTCCGGTCTCTCCGAAGACGACGGCCCCGTCCGCGACCTCGATATCGTGCGTTCCGTACGAATGGTCGGTCAATATGCCCGCGCCGACCTTTTTCAAGTGGATGACGCGATTCTTGTAGGTGGCATTGGCGAGTCCCTCAGGGCCGAAGAAATAGTTTTCGCCGAAGGTCATGTCCTTGCCGTTCGCGCCGACTTCGATCGTGCACGTATAGCCGTCCGTCGCCGGAACATAGAAGACGCAATAGTTGCTCTTCGTCAAATTGAGCGCACCGAACCGCACGGTCGAACCATCCGCCCCTGCGTAATGCACATCGCCGACGATGTTATATGTCGCGTTGGACGAAACCGCCTCCGGGCAGGCGAACACGAGATTGTTGTTGTAGGTTGTCTTGTTGAGAGTTCCCGTGAACTTGCTCCAGTCGCCGTTGATGACGGGCGAGTGCGCATTCATGATCCGTACCTCGCCGTTGCCGACAACGGGGCCCGCCAGAGTCGCCGTGCATTCGATATGGATCGAGCCGTCCGTGGAATGCGTCGTATCGTCAAGATCGGCATCGGCGTAGTTGTAAACCTCGATTGTGCCGTTGACGGCAATGTTGGCGGTGCCGTTTTTGTTGATGAAACAGCGCATCCTGTGCCCTGCGTCGTCATGCTGTTTTGCAAGGATTGTGACGCCCTCGTCGATGATGAGGTCCGCGCCGGAGATGTTCATGATTCCGTAGCTCATCAGCGAAATGGTTCCGCTACCGCCAATATGCTTTGTGACGAGTCTCGGACTGCCGCCGGTCTGGCGGAAATTGACCGTCGCGCCCTTGAGTATCACCGCTCCCCACGTCACGGCGCCATCGTTGCTGTTGAATGCGGAAGCACTGGGATCGGCCGCGAACACGACCGTCCAGTCGGCGCCGCTCGGAGCTCCAGATTGCGCCGCGCCGTTGTAATACCATCTGCCGGTGTAATAAGCGACCTTCTCCGCCTTGGCCTTGACGGTTTTGCCGTCTTCGTCCAGATAGAGCGCGGCGTCCGTCGCTGCGGAGTCTGCGGTCGCGCCCTCGCCTATGAAAGGATATGCGCCGTCTGCCGTCAGCGAGGAATATTCAGCAGAGAAATTCCCGACTTCGCCGACTGACGAGAAAAGTATCGCGCCACCTTCGCCGATTGTAATTGGCATTGAACGGACGTCTGCATTGTCGGCAAGAGTGCCACCGTCGATTTTAAGCGAAAGTCCGCTTGCAAGCGTTCCTGTCAGCGTGAGCGTGCCGCCTCCGATCTTTGAAATTGTCGCGCTTGCAACGCCGTCGGCGAGAGCGAAGCAACCTGCCGGAATCGTGATATTCTTGCCGCTCGTATCAATGATTGCGCCGTTCGCGCCGATATTCGCCGTGATGCCCGTCGAAGGGATGAACGCCGCATTGTCGGCGAGAACGCGGAGTGTGCCGCCGTCGATATTGATTGTCGCCGCGCCGTTGACAGAGGCGAAATATCGCGTTGCGAATACGCCGCCTTCATTGATGTTGACGGTCGATGTCGAACTTGCGTTCATCGCAAGTTCCGCGTAAGTCGCCGTCTGGAACACGCCGCCGTCATTGATGGTGAGAACGGACGTGGAATTTGCGCCACTACCCATTTGGAGGCGTCCGTGGCTGCCGGTGTCGGTCGTTTTGACCGTGCTCCCGTCCCCGACCGCAAGAGTTGCCTTTGAACCGCTCCCCACCCCCATCTGGACGTAATATTTGGCAACGACCGAGCTTCCGTTCGTGACCGTAAGCGAAGCGACCGAATTTTCGCCGTTGGCGATATAGAGCCGCCCGCCGCTGCCGTCGGCGTTGAATTTGCCGTTGTTGACAGTCGCGGCGGCTTGAGAACCGGTCCCGTATCCGAGATTGATATTCGCCGGACTTTCGACGGCGCCGCCATTTTCCACCAGGATGGTTGCTTTTGACGTATTGCCGGCTGCGATATACAACTGCGAGCCGTTGTTTTGGAACAGGCTTCCTTCGCCGCTGACAATAAGTTCGCCTTCGGCGTTTATATTGCGGGCAATGTTGCAGTCGGACGCACGGTTCGTATAGGAGCCGCCGTCCATGATGATCATTTTCGCCTTGCGGACGGCACCGTTGTCGTTATAGGGCATCCAGAGTTTTTGCGAGGAAACGCTGCCGCCGCGTATCGTGACTGTCGATGGCACATCATAAGCGACGGCGCTGTGGTTGTTGCGGCCAAATGTGAGATCTGCGGTCGAATACAGGAAACATCCTTTTTCGACGAAAAGATGCCCTTGCCCGTAATGACCGGGGAACACCTGTCCGCTCGTTGCATTCGCGCCATTCGTGAGGACAAGCGTGCCGACGGAATTGTCGTTCTGCCCGAGGTGGATTTCCGTTTTGAAATCGTATGTTCCTCCGTCGAGGACCACGAATGCGGAAGTCGATGCATCGTGCGCGATGTAGAAGTTCTTGGAGCCTGTATTGGAGAAACCGCACGAAGAATCGCTCGCCCTGAAGACAAGGGGGGCTTCCTCCGTTCCGGCGTCGAAGCGGATGATGTCTGTCGTCGAGAAGGAATATGCATCGGCAAATGTCGCCAGAAGTTTGCTGCCGTCCAGTCCGCCAGGGAATTTCAGGATGCCGGAAACCGAATTGCCTCCGCTTGGCACTGTTCCGCTCCAGTTGGCGGCATTCGCCCAGAGCGTGTCGCCGCCGCTGCCGGTCCAGGTCGTGTCAGCAATGGCGCATGAAACGGCGACTACCGCCGCAGCCGCGATTGCGAATTTGGCATATTTGAACATGGCGTTCTCTCCTTTCAGTTGGCACGGACTTCTCCGGCTACGAATTTCAATCCATATTCTACCAAATTGTCGCACTTCGCAACATCCTACTTTTGTAGGATAGGCGGTTCGGACGAATCGCCCTGGACGGCTATCGGGAAACACTGTGCGCTCTTGACGCCTCTTGCGTTCGTGTATTCGACTCGATAGACGAAACTCCGGCTTGCGCGAATCTTTACGCCCCGCGTCTTCTCGCCCGTGTTCCACGCCCATTTGCCGGTGTCTTTTTCTCCTTTGGGGAGCAAAGGCATCAGGGCGATTTCCGTCCCCTTTGCAACGGCATTGCTCTTGTATTTCTCCCATCTGTCATTGACCGTGCCGCCGAGGTCGTTTCGTGCGATTGCCTTGGAGCCTGCAATCTTCATCGCGCCGCGCAATTCCGTCGGACGCTTCTGCGGCGGGCAAAGACGCTCGGGCGTGCAGGTGAGCACGGTGTATCCAAGCTGGTCGTAGTATCCCGTCACGCCTCCGCGTCCGCCGAAGTCTCCCGGCCCTTGAGCCTCCACTCCCATTCGCGAATACTTCATCGCGACGCCTTTGACGCCTTCGTAATGGCCGACGATTCGCTGCCAGATTGGGCGCACCCCGCCTCGCGATTGTGCGCTTGGACCCGTCTGGCGCCATGTCTCCTTCTCACCGAATGGATGCATCCTGTCCGCATAGCGGTATTCGGTCCATGGAAGATCGTCCGCACCGGCGTAGTTGTACGCCGCGACAAACTCCGCGCCGGCGGCGAGCCTGTGCCCCATATACGCGAAGAGGTCGTCGCCTTGATTGTATGCGCATTGCGCTATGTCGGACGCAAGCGCGATGGACATGAGGCAATGCCCTTGATCTCTTCCCGACTCCTGCATCTGCGAAAGCGTTCCGTAAGGACCTCTCGTATCCTTATGGAGAACAGGAAAGAGGAATCCCCAAAAGCACATGATTCCGTCGTTGTAGATAAACGGCACATCTTCCGCGGCCGGTTCAAAACAATATCCGGCCGCAGCTGCTGCTTCGGTGCAATCGCACCTCTCGCAATTCTTCTTTCCGCAACAACGAGTGAAACCATGGACCTGGTCATACTTGATGTAGCTAAGCCCGAGATTGTACACATACACGTCGTCACAAAATATTCCTATTGAAACGAGCGCGTAGGCATTGACAAGCGACCAGTTGCTCCAGAACGCGCCCGGCCGGTATCCCCACCAGCTGTCCGCATTCAACCATTGCCCGTTGTGCCAGCGTAGGAACTCCACCGCGGGCGGATACCACCATTCGAGAAGCCAGCGCCTGCACTTCTGGCGATCTTCCACGCTCCAACCCGGATAGTCGCGCAGGAGTTCCGCACCCTGCGCGAACTGTCCGCCGACGAGATTGGCTAGCGGACGCTCCCCGCCGCCGCTGCCTTTGTTCACCTCCACCCATTCCATCAAATTGCGCACGGCATTTCGCGCATGTTCTTCGCTTCCGGAAATCTTCCAGCGAAGGGCGTTCATGTAGATGCACGCGGCGGCCTGCGCGCTGGGGATGTAGTTCCAGGAGCCGGGTCCCCGTTCGACGCGCTCGAACGCTCTGCATCTTTTGTCGGCCTGCGCAAGATTGTCGCGGCATAGCGCTTCCCACGCCGCCGTCACGGAAGGATCTTTGCGCTGGAGCTGGCGCTTGATCCGGGCGAAGTCGTCCGACGTGTGGATGGCGCCTGGATGAATAAACCCGCGCCCGTCCTGCACGGGCGAACCAAACACGCATGCAACGGCGAAAACCGCGGCGAGCGCTAGCGCATTCACTGTGCAAAACTTCATCTCCCAGCCTCCTCTACGCGCGAAGGATTCCGAGCTCATAGGCGCGCGATATCGCAGAAGCGTTGTTTGTGGCGTCGAGCTTGCGCATGAGCGCCTGCGCGTGCGACTTGACCGTCTGCGGAGAAATCGAAAGCATGATGCCGATCTCATCGCGTGTTTTGCCCTGCGCCATCCATTCAAGGACCTCCTTTTCACGGCTTGAGAGGAGTTTTGTCTCTTCGTCGAACGTGTCGCAGACAAAGCCGCCCTCGCCTGAAGCGATGACTTTCAATGCCGCCACCATCCGCCGCCAAGGAACCGTTTTTGCGAGATACCCGGCGGCTCCCGCCGCACGCGCTTTTTCTTCATCCACCCTCAACGGCATGCCAGTCACAAACAGAACCTTTATCTGCGGAAAGAAACGCTTCAATCGCGCTATCGTCTCAAAGCCGTTCATCTTCGGCATCGAGACATCCATCACAACGATATCAGGCTCGCCTCTATTCATGCAGAAATCAATCGCCCTCTCCCCGTCGCTCGCTGTTGCGACTTCAAACCCTCCGCCGGCGTTCAGCATACTCGCCATGCCGTCCCTTACGACCGGATGGTCATCGACTATCAATACTTTGGTCATACGTTCCTCACTTTCACTTTTACTTCCGTTCCGCAGCCGGGCGAGCTGACGATCCTGAAGCCGCCGCCAACCGATTCGACGCGATTGCGCATGCTCAAGATGCCAAGGCCGTACGCGTTGTCGGCGCTGTAGCCCGCCGCGTCAAAACCGATTCCGTCGTCTTTCACGGAAAGCTCTGAAAAACGTTTCGCAAAAACGATTGTCACATCAATCCGCTGAGCGCGTCCATGCTTCAACGCATTGGCTATCGACTCCTGCAATATCAAGAGCAGAAGTCCCGAATAGCGCCGTGTCAGCGCCCGCTCTTCGCCGACTGTTTTGAAAAACACCTTCCCCTGCCAATGCGGCATGCGGTCGGCCGCATACTTGAGGAGCGCTGAAATCGCAGTCGGACCCTCGGCCTCCTCACGCATTCCCCAGAGCGCGGCGCGAAGGTCGTTCTGGGCGTGGTTGAGCAACGCGCCAAGCTTGGCGAGCTCGGAAAGGACCGCCGTGTCGTCCGGATTGGTCAGCTGTTCGGCCGCTCCGAGACGGAACACGCATCCGGCGAGAAGCTGCTGGAAGTTGTCGTGGAGCTCCCCGGCCAGACGAAGCCTCTCGCGGCCGAGCGCGTCGGAAATCCTCCTCTCCTCGAGTCGCTTGCGCCGCTGGAGAACCGCCCAGGACGACACGACCGCGAGAATGGCAAGAACGATTGCCAGCGCGATCGCAAGGCGTTGCGCCGTCCACCACGGCGCCGGATTCACAAAATCGAAATCGTCCGGATTCTCGACGTAGACGAGCGGATTATTGATGCGGACGACATGCCCGTCGATTTCGTCCTGCTCTGGCGAATAGAGCGCTATTCCCGTAACGCGCACCTCGGCGCCGATTTGAAAATCCACATCGAGAGGCTGGTCGTAGGGTTTCAGGAAAAACGCTTGCAGATGCGCGCCGCCCTCTTCTTTCAGGAGTATCTGCGCCCACATGTCGCGGCGGTTGATATCTACAATGCGCCCGGCCGTCGCTATGCGAACTCCCCACCAGTCGCGCGCCCCGGCACGCATCGACGGATGACTGCAGAGTTCTGCAAGCGACGTCTTCTCGGCTTCCGGAGGTGCGGCCGCGCCTTTCTCGATGGAAACCGGCGCGGCGTCTACAAGACGCGGACGGGGATCGCCCTTCACGCGAAACCTGCCGCGCATGGAAAGCCGGTCGCCCCGTGCGAGATTGTGCGGAAACGTCGAATACCAGAAATCTCCGCGCCACGCCGAGCCGTCGTCCGCGCGAAGATACACGATTCGCTCGTGCGGCGAGATTGCAGTCACAATGCCGACGACGTTCGTCTCGATCTCCGACGACTCCGCGGCCGCCCGAACCGCGGTGGGCAGCGGCAAAACAACTGCGGCAAACGGCAGGAACCGGCGCAGCAGAATCCGCCGGAAACAACGCACCTGTCCGAGAATGCGCAGTGCCTCAAAAGAAAATGTTCCCATTGTCATTGTAAGTATTATACACCATTTGCCTCACAACCGTCATCCCACAATTGGAGTATTATGTAAATTTTTCGTTACAAGAGTCGCCGCTCCGACATCTCCTACCGACCAGAACCTGCGTTTCTCGTCGTTGTTCGTGAAAAGAGTCCTCCAGAGATGTCCACCATACGCAGACCGACGTCTATTGGCGTGGCGCGCGCGATATAGCGGTCGGCCCCGCCGAGTTTCATCCGCCCAAGCCAGTTCGGCGGAATCCTGTTGGCTTCAT
>JAEDKA010000075.1 GCA_016296065.1 Kiritimatiellia bacterium | reverse complement strand
GTCCCGGTGCGTCACGACGACGCGGCGAGACGCCGCATCTCCTTGGTTCATTCGCGTGGAGCCGCCACCCAAGGAGACGCACCGTCCCGGTGCGTCACGACGACGCGGCGGGACGCCGCATCTCCTTGGTTCATTCGCGTGGCATCGCGCTCCGAGGAGACGCACCGTCCCGGTGCGTCACGACGACGCGGCGGGACGCCGCATCTCCTTGGTTCATTCGCGTGGAGCCGCCACCCAAGGAGACGCACCGTCTCGGTGCGTCATGTGAAATCAAACGCAAAGCAAATCCTCGTATCCCGGCTTCAAGTATACAGGAATCCCCGAATTGCCGGGATTGCGCGAAATGTATCTCGCAACGCGTGCAAAATGCCGAGCGTCACGAACGAGGCGATCCCAGCTCTCGTGCTGCCAAAGACCTCCCGTCTTGTTCATTCGCCTATTGATCGCCTTTGACGTATAGCTTTTCCAGGTATGCATAATGTCTGGCAGCAGATTACCCGCACGTGGGCAAAACAGCACATGTACATGGTTGGGCATGACTACAAACGAATAGATGTCATACCTCATTCCATCGAAATGCAGGATGGCATCCCAAACGATTTCTCGGTTTTCACGCTCGGCAAGGACACAGGAGCCGCATCCAGCATCAAGCCACGCGTCGAGGCGAGCACCAAACTCGCGCCCATATTCCTCCGCATCCGACTCGCTCCATGGTTTCGGATGGAATCTCAACCATTCTTCGCGTTCGTCTTCCCATTGCGCGAGCCTGTCCTCAGGAAGCGAATCCACAAGTCGAAATGTCACAAAGACGCACGTTTCGCATTGGTTCCAGTGCGGAAGATTGTGACTTGTTTTATCAATTGGTCTGACGGCCGAAAGGAATGGAGGGTATTGCATGAAGGTATTATATCAATTTTCTGGTTGACGCGGCGGGACGCCGCATCTCCTTGGTTCATTCGCCTGGCATCGCGCCCCAAGGAGACGCACCGTCTCGGTGCGTCATGCCGACGCGGCGGGACGCCGCATCTCCTTGGTTCATCCGCGCGGAGCCGCCACCCATGGAGACGCACACCCCTGTAGCCACCGCTTCGCGGCTCGCCTTCGGCTCGGGGGATATGTCTCGGTGCGTCATGCCGACGCGGCGGGACGCCGCATCTCCTTGGTTCATTCGCCTGGCATCGCCACCCAAGGAGACGCACACCCCTGTAGCCACCGCTTCGCGGCTCGCCTTCGGCTCGGGGGATATGTCTCGGTGCGTCATGCCGACGCGGCGAGACGCCGCATCTCCTTGGTTCATTCGCGTGGAGCCGCCACCCAAGGAGACGCACCGTCCCGGTGCGTCACGCCGACGCGGCGGGACGCCGCATCTCCTTGGTTCATCCGACAGGCATCGCGCCCCAAGGAGACGCACCGTCCCGGTGCGTCATGCCGACGCGGCGGGACGCCGCATCTCCTTGGTTCATCCGACAGGCATCGCGCCCCAAGGAGACGCACCGTCTCGGTGCGTCACGCCGACGCGGCGGGACGCCGCATCTCCTTGGTTCATTCGCGAGGAGTCGCCTTAGTCCACGCGCGTGGAGTCGCACGCGCGGCGGACGACGATCGTCGAGTTCGCCTGCGAGCCCGCGATGCGGTTCCACTCCCTGAAGAGCGCGGCATGGTCGGACGGATACCACTCCGCGCGGTGCGCGTGGCGCGCGACGCAGATCTCCACTACAGCCGCGCCGTCCTCTACGCGCGAATGCGCCCTCACCGCATACCAATCGAATCTGAAGGACTCAGGAATGTGCTCGATCTCTGCGTAGCCCTCGGGGAACCGAATCGTAAATGTGGTGGACTTCTCGGTATCCTCCCCCTCCACTCCGACCGGATTCTCCCGCACCGCCCCCGTCAGCGCGAAAAGGCGCTCGGCGAGCTGCGGCACGTCCAAGGAGATGGCATCGCCTGCTACGACGGCCATGCCCGGCACGAAGGCGGAGAACGAAAGCGAAAACGGATAACCCTCCGTGTCCGTCTCTAGCTCGCGCGTCGCGCTCGCCGCCTGCGCGACGGCCCCCAAGAGCTGCTGGAAGTGCCGAGAGCGAAGTTCCGGCAGCATCTCAGCATAGCGCTTCCTCGAAGTCCCCGCGGCATACCCCCAGCGCTCGAGGTTGTAGTCGAGATCGACCGCCCCGTTCTCCCGCACCGTGAAGTTGAGCTTCTCTTCTTCCTTTGCACCGAGTTCGACATCCGGCACCGTGACGGCACCGAAGTCTCCCATCTGCGGATCAAGGAACAGCGAGCCGTTGAAGGCCGTCGCGCCGAGCGGCGTGTACTCGTTCTCCGCACCGAGGAAATACGTCGTCGTCTCTCCGCCCCACCAGAGGAATCCGCCCGTCCTCACTCGGACACGGCAGAGCGCGTACTTGAAGCGCGCTACATTCGGACAGCGATACAGATCCAGCGCAATAAGCAGCATGTCCATCTGCGCCGTGTCGCCCGCGAAGACGATGTCCGCGTCGTATCCCGCGCCCTTGAGAAGCGCGCAGAGCGTGCGGATGTACCCGACGCGCGTCGCATACCGCTCCTTCAGGACGGTCTTCGGATCGACGATATGGTCCTCGAGCCGAATTTCGCCGAACGCGGGTCCGACGCGGCGGATGTGCCGCGCCATCCAGTCGCGGATGCGCAGGAGGTCCGAGGGCTTTTCCTTCGTCGACGGAGAGGTGAAGTCCTCGGCGAGTATCTCGGAAGGATCTATCGGCTCCGGGTCTATCGCGCGGTACCGCTCGGCGGCGGACTTGAAGTCGCCGCGCGATTCGGTGCGGTGGTCGCGCCAGAGCTGGCCCGGCGGAAGCATCGGCTCGTCCGCAAGCAACTTCGGTTTCACCACCTCGCGCTTCCAGTCGCCGATGCGCACCGAGAGGAAATCCGTCGGCGTGAACGTGTCGAAGTAGAACGTCGCGTAGAACGGTATCGGCGAGTTGGTCACGGTCGTGACGACTGTGTAGGAGACAAAGCTCCCGACTTCGACGGACGGGAGATTCACGACGAGTTCCTTCGACGCAGGGTAGCGAGGGGCGGACGCGACCCAGTCCGCGTCGAGTACATTCGTCTCCTTCTCCCCCGCGAACACGACCTGTCCGTTCCTGTTCGAGACGGACGCCGAAACGAGCTCGACGTTCTTCCATGTCGGATTGTACGAGAACTTGAGCTCCGCGGCGTTTTTCTTTCCGTCGTACGTAAGTATCTCCTTCACTACGGTGTTCGTGGAGACCCACGAGAAGCTGTCCGTCAGATCGTAGGTGAGCGTGCGCGAGACGATGCGCTCGTTCGCGTTCGCGAGACGGTTCTTCGCGAAGGCGGGCTTCGCGCGCTCCGCCTTCTCGACGCGCTTGATCTTCTCGCGAAGCTCCAAATACTCCTCCGGCGAGAACTCGACCGCGCCGACAGAAAGGCGGCGCGAGAAGACAAGCGTGTCGCCGTCGCGGGAGAAGGAGCGCGAGAACGAATAGCCGCCGTCGATCGTCTCGTCCGCCGGAAGCGACACCGTCTCGCCTACTGCTCCGTCGAGGTCGATCTCGAGTCGCTCCTCGGTGGAGGCCGTGGAGGAAAGCTTCAGCGGATACTTCCTCTGCTCGAGCGCGGTGCGTCCCTCGAGAAGCCAGTTCGCCGTGCCGAGCGCGGCGGAGAGCGTCGGGACGGACATCTCGTCGCGCGTCTCGCCCTTCAAGATCGCCTCCGGGAACTTGACGAGGATCTCCGCCTTCAGCTCGGACGCGGTGTCCTGCAGGTCCTTCGGGCTTATCTCGCAGCGCAGAAGCTCCGCACCGGACGCGACGCCCGTCGCGACCTTCTCGAAGAAGTCGCGCCTCTCTTCCGGCTTCAGCGAAAGGAGATGGCGGCGGTAGGCGTTGTCGTTGAGTCCGCGGAAGGCAAGCGAATACTCGACGAGAAGCGATCCGTCCTTCGCGAGGCGTCCCTTTCCGGACACCACAACGGCGTTCTTCTCGGGCGGCACCACGGGCGAGGTGCGCAGCATATCGCCCTCCGGCGTCGCCACGAGGTACGAGCAGTCGCTCAGGTACGACGGCAGCAGGTCGCGGCTCGACTCGTCCGTCGGATCCATAAGCACGTATTCTCCGTCCACCTTCGCGGCGACGATCGCGTGGTTGAAGAACGGAGACGGCACCTCTTCGTCCATCTTCGCGCGGCCAGCGCTGATGAGGACGGGGTACGCCTCGAATCCGGCAATCCTGAGCATCGCGACGAGAAGCGCGGCCTTGTCGCGGCAGACTCCGTATCGGTTGTCGAAGGTGAGCGACACGTCGTGCGGCGCATAGCCAGGCGATGTATCTTCCATCGTGAGGCCCATGTAGCGAACCTCCTGCGACACGAACTTGTAGATCGCCTTGAGGAGGTCGTCGTTCGCGGAGCGGTGAATCTCCTCGACCTTGTTCGACATCGCGGCGTTCGTCTTCTCGAGGTGCGGGAGGCAAAGCTCCCAGTACCACTTCGACAGCTGCGGCCAGCTCTCCGCGGTCGAGACGCGCAGGTGCTGGCCCTGCGTCCAGAACGGAGGCATCGACGGCTCGGGGAACATCTGCGCAGAGTCTTTCGCCGTCCAGGTGTAGACGACGCGATCCCCGTTGGTGACGACCGAGGACTCCATGTTGCCGAGCGGATGGCGCACGGCGATGTTCCTGAGCGGACGCGACAGGGGTCCGTCGATCTTCACGGACGCGCGGACTATCGGGTCCGTCGACTCGAAGAGCTCTATGTCAGCCCACTGGTCCTTCACTCGGCTCTTCGTCGCCTCGCGGCGCGTTATGACATGGCGCATCTCGCCAACCTTTAGTCCGGGAACGGCGCAGGAGAGAGTCTTGTCGAGCGGATCGTAGATGTTCATCGACGAGGCGGAGTTGTCCGTCGCCTCCTTGAGCGTCTTCGCGAAGTCGACTGCGCGCGTCTTGCCGTCCGCGCCGATGATCTCCACGAGGACGATCTCGCCCTTCCCGTAGCGGAGCGAGTAGTCGAGCGATATGGTCGAGAGCTCGCGCCGGCCCTTCTCGGTGAGCGCCTTGACCCATTCCTCGTCCGTGGTGACGTATGTTCCGTCCGCCTGGTAGACGGTCTCAATCTGGTCGTTGACGATTACGGTATCGGCGTCGGGGTATTTCTCGGACGTTATATCGTCCGCGGAGAACGCAACTATGGCCGCGACTGCGGCAGCGAGGCATGAAATATACTTTTCCATGCCGCGCATTTTACCATTTTCGCGCCTCCCTGCGCAACAGCGGCACCAACTTTATCGCGCCCTCTGTATACACGAAACCGAAGCGCTGAAGATGACGCTTCGGTCTGGTGCAACAAGTTAACTGTTAGAGTATATGCGCGTTTTGGTGGACAATGACAAAAAAATTCGCTATAAAACAAAATTGCTACTTTTTCGCAAAACGCGCGCGAATCTGATCGGTTAAGATGACAATAAAGAGCGCCGCCATCGAAAACTCCATGCCGTTCGTCCAGGCGCGGAGGCGGTCTGGGTCAACGACATGCCCAAGCACGGACACCACAATCGCGCCGACGGTAAGCCCGACGACCCAGTAGGAGTGGTTCAGCACCGAAAGAGCAGTGCAGTAGTACAGGTTGCGCCTCGGGTCCTTCAGCGGACACGCCGCCTCGAGCGCGTAGTTCTCGTCCGTGAGCATCAGGATGAGGTACGCCTTGCGCAAGATCGGCACGTCCTTCCAGCGCGTCAGCATCGTGAAGCCGTAGAACGCGTAGCGGAAGTTCACCGCGAGCGTCATCAGCGCGAATGCCGCCCACGAGGCGCGCTGCGCTATCTCGCCGACGCCGGCGATGGACATCGTTCCCGTCACCCAGAGGGCGGACGACAGAAACGCCCACAGCGGCGCGAGCACGACGTCGCCCTTCGCCGCCAGCAGCACGCCCGCGACGAAGCCCATCGTCGTGTAGCCCATCAGCACCGGCACCGAGTCGATGAACGCACGGCGCAGTATCGCGCGGCGCTCCCGCCGCGGAATCTCATTCCCCCCGAGTTCCATCATTCCCACTCGATCGTTGCCGGAGGCTTCGAGGAAATGTCGTAGACGACGCGGTTGATGCCCCTGACCTCGTTGATGATGCGGTTGGACATCACAGCGAGCGTCTCGTAGGGAAGGCGCGTCCAGTCCGCAGTCATCGCGTCGATGGAGTCCACCGAGCGGATTGCGCACGTGTACTCGTACGTCCTCTGGTCGCCCATCACGCCGACGGTCTTGACCGGGAGCAGCACCGCGAACGTCTGCCAGATCGACTTGTAGTTCGGGAGCTTCTTCACTTCCTCCTGCACGCGGAGGTCCGCCTGCTGGAGAAGCTTCACCTTCTCTTCGGTGACCTCGCCGAGGATCCTGACGCCCAAGCCAGGGCCCGGGAACGGCTGACGGTCGAGGAGCTCGTCGGCCATGCCCATGACGCGTCCTACCGCACGCACCTCGTCCTTGAAGAGGTCTCGGAGCGGCTCCACGAGCTCGAACTTGAGGTCGGGGGGAAGTCCACCGACGTTGTGGTGGGACTTGATCGTCTGCGACGGACCCTTCACCGCGTGCGAGCTTTCGATGACGTCGGGGTAGATCGTGCCCTGTCCGAGGAAGCGGCAGTGCTTGAACTTGCGCGCCTCGTCCGCGAAAACGTCAATGAACGTCTTGCCGATCGCCTTGCGCTTCGCCTCCGGATCATCGAGGCCTTTGAGCGCGTCGTAGAACTTCTGCGCGGCGCGCGCCACGGTGAGATCGAGTCCGAGCTTCGCGTGGAACATCTCCTCCACCTGCTCCGCCTCGCGGTAGCGGAGGAGTCCGTTGTCGACGAAGATGCAGTGGAGGCGCGTACCGATAGCCTTGTGCAGGAGAACGGCCGCGACGGACGAGTCGACGCCGCCGGAAAGCCCGAGCACAACCTCGTCGTCGCCTACCTGTTCCTTCAGCTTCGCAACGGTGTCGTCGATCCACGTCGTCAGCTGCCAGTCGGCGTTGGCGCGGCAGATGTTGAAAACGAAGTTGGAGATGATCTGCTTGCCGTGCTCCGTATGGACGACCTCGGGGTGGAACTGGATTCCGAAGAAGCGGCGCCTCTCGTCGCGCACCGCGGCATAGGGGCAGTTCGCGGACCTCGCGCTCACCTTGAAGCCCTCGGGTATCGCCGCCACGCGGTCGCCGTGGCTCATCCAGACGACGAACCTGTCCGGCAGCCCCTTGAAGAGCTCGTTCCCCGGCTCGACGGTCATCTCGGTCTTGCCGTACTCGCGCTTCTCGCCCGGCTGTACCTTCCCGCCGAGCTCCTGGCTCATGAGCTGCATTCCGTAGCACACGCCGAGGATCGGGATGCCGAGCTCGAAGATCGCGCGGTCGATTCCGGGCGCGCCCTCCTCGAAGACGCTGTTGGGTCCGCCGGAGAGGATCACGCCCTTCGGCGCGCGAGCGCGGATTTCGTCCGCCTTGATTGTGAACGGGACGATTTCGGAGTAGACGTGCTGCTCGCGTATCCTGCGCGCGATGAGCTGCGTGTACTGGGAACCGTAGTCGAGAATCAGAATAGTGTCCATTTCTTAAACCTTAACTTCAAGTGTTGTCAGATTTCCGCAAGGGCGTTGAGCCTGTCGATCCAGAGCTTGCCGAGCGCGTCCTTGCGCTTCATGTGCTCCGTCGTGGCGGCGACGAACGGATTCGTCTCGAACACGCCGCGCACGCCCTCGAAATCCGCGTCCGCGGTCGTTCCGTCGCCGTCGAAGCCGAACCCCGTCTTCGCCGAGAGGGAGAACTCCTTCTTCGCGTCGTCGTAGAGCATCCGGTCGAGGCGCAGCACCGAGTCGCGCCAGCGGCGGAGGATCATGACGAGGTCGCGGTAGGTGATCTTGCCCTCCTCGAGTCCGTAGTAGCGGAGCATCAGGTCGTACGCCCACACCCATTCGTAGTCGTAGTACTTCGCGTGCAGCTCCTCGAAGCGGCGGTCGAGCTCGGCGCAGGACGATATCGCGCCGGACTCTATGTCGTCCTGTATCGCGGCGACGCAGGAGTGCGGCGCGATGAGCCCCGAGAGGTCCACCCACTTGCCTCGTCCGACATCGCCCTCAGGCTTCAGGTGCGCAAGGTAGTCGCCTTCGAACTTCTCGAGGCGCGAGATGAGGGAGTTCCCGAGGAACTTGTCGAGCGCCATCTTGTAGAAGCCGAGGCCCTTCTCAAGGGCGGACGCCGTTATGCGCGCGCTCTGGTAGGCGTACGTGTCGCTTGTCGCGCCGGAGAGGCGGCGGAGATCCTCGAGGACCCCGATGCCGCGCACCATCTTGTCGATCGTGTACGGGGAGAGCAGGTTGAAGTTCACCTTGTCGAGCCGTCCCTCCTTCGCGCGGCGGTCGCGCTTCGGCCACTTCTGCACGTCGCGTATCGTGCCGACGGACCTGAGGTTCACGCCCGGCACGAGGTACGTCTCGCCCTTCGACTCGATGAGGTACGAGAACGGAAGTGCGGACGTGTCGGGATGCGTCGTGTGGCGTCCCATGACGAGCGAGAACGCGCCTACGCGTGCGGGCCAGAGGATGTACGAGTCGCTTGACGTCTTGGAGCCGCGCTCGAGCGCGCCCTGGTGTATCGGCCCGAGCTTGTACATGTGGTTGGACTGGTTCGAGCCCGAGCCCGCGTTCATGAAGCTGAACATTCCGGCGATCAGGAGCGTCGACTTGTGGTGCGTCACGGTGAAGGGTCCGGCGAACACCGCGCACGCCTCGCCGTTCTCCTCCTGGCAGTTGCAGAAGAAGAGCGAGTCGCTCGCGGAGTAGCCGTGCCCGAGCTCGCACGACTGCCCGACGAAGCAGCGCGTGAGGCGCGTCGCGTCCTCGACGCTCGAACCGTCCTGCACGATGAAGTCGTCGGCTATCACCCCTCGTCCTATGACGACGGGCGAGTCCTTCCTGCTCGCGAGCGTTCCGTTCGTGAGCCGCGCCGCGCCGTCCACCACCGCCGCCTCGCCGATCTTGACGCCGCAGATGAGCCCCGTGTCCATCACGGTCGCGCCGGCGCCGATCGTTCCGCGATCCGAGGACGCCGCCTCGGCGAACGCGCGCGCGAAGCCCTTGAGTTTCTCGATGAGGACCGGCCTGTGGCGGTACATCGCCTCGAGGTAAGCCTCGTGCGCGGTGAGGTTCTCGTGTATCGCGACCTCGCGTCCGCCGGTTTCGTTCAAGACGGCGACTTCGACGCCGTTGCCAAAGGACGACCTTCCGTCGACGTAGATCTTGTCGACGTTTCCGACGTGCGCGCCGGGTCCGATGTCGTAGTTCGCGATGTAGCTCCTCACGTTCGCGATGCGCGCGTCGTCCCCAACGGTGACGTTGTGGAGAGTCGCGTTGTAGATCCCGGACGGCTTCTTCACCCCGCCCGGGAACGTGAACTCCCCGGAGAATCTTCCGAGGCGGCAGCGTCCCGAGAACGCGGCGCATGCGACGCGGGATGCGTCGAACTCCTCCGCGACCTCTATCTCGCCCCAGTCCTCGGCCGTGCACCCTGCGGACTCAAGCCGCCCGATCTCCTCCGCCGCAAGCTTGCGGTACTTCATTCCTTTGCTCCTTCATGAATCCCCCCGGACCATAAAATCACCAGCTCATGCGCGTCGGAACCCCGCCTTCGTGCATGACCTTCTTGATGTCGGCTATCGTGTAGTCGCCGAAATGTATCATCCCCGCGACGATCGCCGCGTCCGCCTTCGCCTCGCGGAACACCGTGACAAGGTGCTCCGGCTTCCCCGCGCCGCCGGACGCCACTACGGGCACTCCGACCGCCTCCGCGATGAGGCGCGTGATCTCCAGCTCGAAGCCCTCGCGCGTTCCGTCCGCATCGACCGAGTTGACCACGATCTCGCCCGCGCCGAGGTCAGCCGCCCTCTTCGCCCACTCGACGGCGTCCATTCCCGTGAACTCGCGGAATCCGCGCGTCGTTATCTCGTATCCGCTCGGAGTCTTCCCGCTCCGCACCGGGTCCATGCCCAGCACGATGCACTGCGCGCCGAACGCCTTCGCGCCTTCGGCGATGATGCCGGGGTTCCTCACCGCGAGGGAGTTGACGGACACCTTCTCGGCGCCCGCGAGGATGACGCGCTCCATGTCGGCGACGCACGATATGCCCCCGCCGACGGCGAACGGGATGCGCACCGACTTCGCGACGGCCTCGACCATGCCGATGTCGATCGGACGGTGCTCCGCCGACGCCGTGATGTCGTAGAACACGAGCTCGTCGGCTCCCCCGTCGGAATAGCCGACGGCCATCTCGACCGGATCGCCCAGGTCGACGTTGTTCTTGAACTTGACGCCCTTCGTGACGCGACTGTTGCGCACGTCAAGGCACGGTATCACTCGTTTTGTCAGCATGGAGAAGTTGAAAGGTTAAGAAGGTGAAAGGTTGAAAAACTTAGGCTAACGGCGCGGAATGTCAAGCCAGGCGCGTAGGAGGTCAAGGCCGACACGGCCGGATTTCTCCGGGTGGAACTGGCACGCCCAGAGCGGACCGCGCTCCACCATCGCAGTGAACTTCACGCCTGCGTACTCCGTGACGAGCGAAGTCTCCGGCACGACCTCGGCGTAGTAGGAATGGACGAAGTAGAACTCGCGC
This sequence comes from Kiritimatiellia bacterium, assembly GCA_016296065.1. Classification (GTDB taxonomy): domain Bacteria; phylum Verrucomicrobiota; class Kiritimatiellia; order RFP12; family UBA1067; genus UBA1067. The sequence continues at coordinate 788 of JAEDKA010000075.1, read as the reverse complement.
CCGGAGAAGTCCGCGGCACATTCGCCGCGCTCCGTCCGAGACACGTCATTCCAGCCGATCTGCGGAATCTTGTCGCCCGTCCCGTCCGGGAACCGGCGCACGCTGCCCTTCACGATGCCAAGGCAGTCAACGCCACCGTCCTCCTCGCTGTGGTCGAAGAGTATCTGCATTCCGAGGCATATCCCCAGGAACGGACGCCCGTCCGTTGCGGCGGTCCTTACCGCCTCGACGAGGCCGAGATTCCGCAGGTTTTCCATCGCGCTCCTCGCGGCGCCAACGCCGGGAAAGACGACGCGGTCCGCCGACGCGATGGCGGCGGGGTTGCTCGTCACGACCGTCTCGACGCCAAGTGCGGCGAACGCATTCTTCACGCTCGTCAGGTTTCCGGCCCTGTAGTCGACTATTGCTGTCATAAGGGCGTATATTTTACCATTTTCAGCGCCCTCGCGTCTATCAGGCCAGCAACTTGGAGGTTCCCCAATTTTACTTTGGGCTGCCGAACCTTTGCGACCCCTGCGCGGTTTTGGAAAAACTCCGACGGTTGATGTTCTCGCTACCGCTCCACGGCTTCGCACTTTTCAACCATAATCGGGAGACGCTGTTTTGCTGTGATTATAGCGGCCTTCGGCCGATTTATGCGACGCAGTCGCATCCCAAAATGCTTACCCTGGCACATATACAGTCGTTGAGTGGCGCGAAGCTGCGGAGCGGTAGCGAGGTATAATGTAGAACGAACGCTTTTCAAACTGGGAAAAGGCTTCGTTCTTTGACAACTGGCTACTGACGGG
>JAEDKA010000106.1 GCA_016296065.1 Kiritimatiellia bacterium | reverse complement strand
GAGGCGTAAGCCAAAGGGCGAGGGTGCGGAAAACCGCGCCCCCGCCCTTTTTTCGATGTCAGCGGACGAGGATCGTCGTCAATCCGCTGCGTAGCCCGCGGCGACCAGGTCGTCTCTAAGGAGGTTCAACGGTTCGGCAGGTATGTCTTGAGGATCTCGCCCCAGATGCGGTAGCCCTCGACGCCCGGATGGCAGCCGTCGCAGAGGACGGACTTCGGGATGACCGCCGTCCTGATCGGCCGTCGCAAGGAACTTGTCCCAGAGCTCCGGCGCCCAGACGACCGTCGTGCCGTCCGCATACGCCCTGATGAGCTCGTTGTACTGCGCGTGCAGCTTGCGGAAGACGCCCGGCTTGTTGCCCTTCGGCAGCAGCGGGAAGAGGACGATTTTCGACTCGGGATGCTTCGCCTTCAGGATGTCGAGGATCCGCTTGCAGCCCTTCGCGACGTTTCGGATGTCCTCGTCCGTCGCCTTCTCGCCGATGTTGTTGTTGCCGATCAGGAGGGGTCCGAGGGTCAAGTATGTATTGCGTCAAGGGGGTAAGTGAAAAAACTTTGCTTGGAAGCGGTCTTCGAGCGTAAACGGAGATAGCGCGGACGTATTCGGCCGCGCGTCTGGGGTCCAGGGGGTTGGCCCCCTGGCGGGGGCTGGGGCCGAGCCCCAGCGTTGCTATGGATGTTGGCGCGCGCAACCAGACGAGCGAATCGGGCGCGCGCCGTTCTCAGCAAACCGCCGTGTCCTCGTTGGTTTTCTCGGATTCCGGCAGGTTGCCGTAAATCAAATTTGCCTGCGCGTCCGCGAACTGATTGCGCGTGCCGAGTCCGAGTTCGTGCATGCGCTTCGCTCCAATCTCCTGGTGGAATGTGCGCATCTTCCGCTTGAAGAACGCCTCGCTGTCACGGTTCGGCGTAGGATCGCCCCGCATGATGTGCCATCCGTAGGTGATGAGCTTCCTCCCGATTGCGCAGGCGACCTTGTTGCGCGGCTTGCCCCGGTTGATCATCGCCCATCCCCACTTGCCGAGCTTTGACTTGCCGCAAGAGGTCAGGACCGATTGTCCGGCCTCTGTGAAGAAGAACTTCACGTCTTGCCGCCCCTCGCCGTCGAGCGGCTTGTGGAGGCCGCCGTTCCTCTTCGCGCGCTCCTCCTCGTCCCCGCTTGAGTCGACGATAGGGGAAAAGCCGCCGTAGGCCGCGAGCTTGGAGGCCTTTGAGAACCTGCGGGGATCCTCGACCGCCGCCTCAAGCGCGAAAGCCCCCTTGTAGTTGACGCCCTGGAGCTGCATGAGCTTCAGCATCCGCGGATTGGCGAGGACCGCCTCGGCGATCTTCCGGGAGAGCTCGGCCTTGCGGGCGAACAGCCGGTCGTAGTCCTCGAGCAGCGTCTCGAGCTGCTCCTTGGCGAAGCCGGTGATGTTCGTCTCGGCGATCATCGCTCGGAGCGTGTCGGTCTTGGCCTTGCCGCCCTTGATCGGCAGCTTGTAGCCCTTGCGGCTGCAGACGCTCCAGATCCTGTTCGAGGTGCGCGTCACCTCCTTCGACGTGTCGCGGTAGGCGAACATGATGTCCCGGTATTCCGCGTACTTGTCGGACGGCGTCCAGACAAACTCGTCGACGTCGCCCTTGATGTAGGCGAGCGCCAGGTTCTCGGCATCCACGATGTCGCAGACCCTGCGCTTGCGCTCCTTGTCCGCGATGGTGTCGGACCGCACGACCTCCGCACGGTACCCGGCCTCGTTGAGCATCCTCTTGAGGTTCGCCGAATTGGTCGACGCCTCGATGATCGTGATCGAGTCGAGGTCGACGTGTCGCTCGTACGTCTTGACCATGGCCTCGATGTCCACGCACTTGATCTCTCGGTGGAGGCAGGCGTTGAACCTGTCCGACCAGTCCCAGATGGAGACGGCCAGCTTCTTCGAGTGTGCGTCCATGCCGACCACGTACCGAGGCTCGTCCTCGACGCTCCGGCGACGCTGTTGTCTTTTCGCGTTCATTGTGCTACCCTATGTGTGCTGTCGCGTATTGGAGTAGGCGGTGCTGCAAGGTTGCATTCAAGTATCCGGGGTCTTTCGCCCCAAGCAGGTGGTTTCCGCCGGCGCTCAAACAGACCTTCGAGCGTGAGCCGTGTGACCGGCCTAGCTCATGACCCTCACGAGCGTCTCCCATGCGTACAGCAAGTGGTTACCAGCCACCTGCTGTTCCGTATCATACTCCAATACGCGGCAGTCTTTCAACCCCGAGTACTATTCCTTTTCAGGGGAACGCGCAATATATTACCAACAGACCC
>JAEDKA010000029.1 GCA_016296065.1 Kiritimatiellia bacterium | reverse complement strand
GGGATGGTGAAGCCGGTGCGCGGATGCGGCACCACCGACGCCGGCACGCCGTCCGCCACCGCCTTCACCATCGCCTCCGGCGAGGGACTGTCCCCCGATGGGGTGGGGACGGGATCGGGTCCGCCGACCTCGGGCGTCCACCGCGGCGCGCGGCACTCCGCCGGGCGCATGGAGCGCCACGAGGCCGCGGGCAGCTCGTCGGGGTCGGTCCAGTACTCCTCCGGGACGGTCGGGACGTAGAGGAATATGTGCAGGTGGTTGTCCATCACGTTCCACGCGAGCACCTCTATCCCGCAGAACTCCGCTATGCCGTACATCCACGAGACGATCTCCGACTTGAGCTTCTCGTCCTCCAGGAGGAACTCCCTGTGGGCTATTCTCGATGCCACATGGTAGATGGCGTCCTCCGCCACCAGCCTGTTCTTTCTCGCCATTGCCTTGCTCCTTTTCCGGGCGCCGGTGGAGCGGGGCGCCGCATGCCGCATTCCCCCCGAGCCGCCGGCACCCGCCGTGAACCTCGAGGAGAACGCATATATGATAGCAGTTTCCGCAAAAAGTTTTCTGACAATTCACTGATATTTCACTGATATTTCGCTGATATTTTTGTCAGTTAAGCATTTCGAAAATCGCGAAGCGGGGACGCCCGGCATCGACGAGAACCCTGAAAACATTGGGCGAAACGCATGTCACAAGTTCGGCTCCCCTGCGCAGGGTCAAAATTCACGAAAATTCGTCAACATGAAATTCCGTCAGTTTGGGGTTTTCAGGAGGTTATGAGGGGGACTGTCCCCACGATAATTACAAGGGGGACTGTCCCTGGGAATATGGGAGACTGTCCCCAGATTTGAGGGTGTTTTAAAGGGGACTGTCCCCACCAAAATTGTAGAGACATTGGGGACTGGCCCCGAGAGATTTCGGCGAGAGCCCGGAGCCGAAGTCAGCGCGTGTTCAGCGAGCGGAGGGTGCAGCCGAGGGACTCGATGAGGTTTCTGGACTCGATCTGGTCGATGAATCCGTCGGCGAGGAACTTGGCCAACTTGCCGATCATCGGCTTAAACTCTTCCCCGCTCTGATGCTCCTCAAGCCAGCGTTTTACCACTCTGGCCTCAGTCGTATCCATGCGGGAATCCTGCAAAATGCCTTTGGTAAGCAACCACAGTTCGTCGTGCAGTTCGGCCTGAGTCATCATTTTTGGTATCTCTTCCTTGCACCGTTATGAAATCGCCTTTACAGCCCGCCCATGATCAGTGAGCCGAACGTGGAGATTGGCGTGGTATCGCGGTAGTTGTCGAGAACCTGGCGGACGTCCTTGATAAGGCCCTGAAGCTCGTCGTACATCGCCGACTCGCTCGTCAGCTTGCCGAGAGTGCCCTCGCCGTTCTTGAGCTTCTCCGACACCTCGGTCAGGTTCGCGACGAGGTCCTTGGCGCCTTCCATGATCTCCGAGACCTCCTTGTCCATGTTCTCCGGAAGCTTCACCTGCTCGCACGCCTTCTTGAAGGCGGCGACGGACTCCTTGAGGTCGTCGTAGAGCGCCGTATCGGACGAAAGAAGCTTGCCGACCGTCCCCTCACCCGCCTTGATGCGGTCCGAAATCTCGGCTGCGTTGGCAAGCGTACGGCGCGCGTCCGCAACGGCGTTCGTCGCGTCCGCGTAGAAGGCATTGTCCTGCGACAGCAGCTTGCCAAGCGTGCCCTCGCCCTCCTCGAGGCGGCGGGCGATCTCCTTGGCGGACGCGCTCGCGGACTCGATGTTCGTGATGATCGTCTTGATGTGCTCGCTGCTCGTGAGCTCGTTTAGGTTCTTCGCGATGCGCGAGACGTCCTGCATCCAGTCCGTCGGCGTCTCGCCGCGCAGAATGCCGTCCGTAAGCGACACGATCTCGCCCTCGCCCTCGTCGATCTTCAGGAACTGTCCGCCAAGCATCGATAGGCTGCACACGGCGATGGAGTAGCTCTCGCGCAGCACGACCGACTCGTCGATCTCGATTCTGACGATCAGGTTCGACGGCGTGATGTCGATTCCGTCTACGCCGCCAACCTTCGTGCCGCGGTACATGACGTTGTCGTGATCCTTAAGTCCGCCAACGGACGTAAAAGCGACCCGCGCAACCACCTTCTGGCGTCCCTTGAGGACGTCCACTCCGGATATCACGATCGTAAAGTACACCAAGAGTGCAAGTACCACGATCATGAAGAGGCCTACGATCGCCTCCGAAAACGCATCGCTTCTCTTTCTTCTGCTCATGTCGTTTCGCCTTTCATGGCCGCGAGGAACTCCCTCACGTCCGGGTTTTCAGATTTCACGAATTCCGCCGGCGTCGAGCATTCGACAACCTTCCCGCCCTTGAGGAGCAGCACATGGTCTGCTATCGCGAGCGCGCCCTGGAGGTCGTGCGTCACGACGACCGAGGTTATGCCGAGCTCGCGGTTAAGCTTGCGGATGAGATTGTTGATCGTCACCGATGTGACGGGGTCGAGTCCGGACGTCGGCTCGTCGTACAGGACGATGTCCGACTCCCTCACGATAGCGCGGGCGAGCCCGGCGCGCTTCTGCATTCCGCCCGATATCTCCGCCGGATACTTGTCGCTCGCCCGCAGGAGATCCACCGCCTTCAGCGCGCGCCTCACGCGGACGGCTATCTCGCGGTCGGGAAGCTTCGTGCATTCCTCCAGCGGAAGCGCCACGTTCTCCGCGACCGTCATCCACGCGAGGAGCGCCCCGCCCTGGAAGAGGTATCCTATGCGGTCGCGCACCTTCACGAGCTCGGCATCGCCGCACGCCGCGACGTCTATGCCGTCGACGAGAACCTGTCCGGACGTCGGAGTGAGCAGCCGCACGAGGTGCTTGAGCGTTACGGACTTGCCGGTCCCGGACGGCCCGACGACGCAGAGCACCTCGCCCTTCTCGACGCCGAACGAAACCCCGTCCAGAACGGCCACCCCGTTGAACTTCTTCACGACGTCTCTAAACTCGATCAGCTTGCCCACTTCAAACTTTCAACTTTCCAACTTTCAACCTTCACACCTTCAGCCTACCTGTAGAACACCCTCGTCACCATGTATCCGAGCATGAGGATGAGCAGGAAGTTCACGATCACGCTACGTTGGGTCGAACGCCCGACGCCCGTCGCGCCAAGCGTAGTGCTGAAGCCCTGCGAAACCGATATCGTGCCAATGATCATTCCGAAAATGCCGGCCTTGAAGAGTCCGACAAAGAGGTCCTTCGTCTCCGCTATCGAGAGCGCGCTGGACATGTACTGCCGGAAGTCAACTCCGAGCTGCGTCGAGCCCACGATGCCGCCGCCGAGCGTCCCGATGACGGAGCAGTAGAACGCGAGGATAGGCGCCATCACGATTAGCGCGAGCATTCGCGGTGCGGCGAGGAACCTTATCGGCGAGATGGACATTATCTCGAGCGCGGCGACCTCGTCGTTCACGGTCATCGTGCCGAGTTCGGCGGCGATGGCGGACCCAACGCACGCCGCAAGGCTTATTCCGCACGCGAACGGCCCCATCTCCCTCAGGAGCGTGAGCATCACCGCGGCGCCGAGGTACATCTCCTGGTTGAAGCGGCGAAGCTCAAGTCCGACCTGAAGCGCAAGAATCATCCCGATGAAGAGCGACACCACGGTTATGACGGGAAGCGTGCGTATTCCCGTGACATACAGCTGGGCGGCGAAGTCGGCACGACCCGAACGGCGGCACAGGACCGACGGAAAAGCGGCGACCGACAGGGCGAGAATGCGCGCCGCCCATCCGAGCGACGCGAGGAAGCGGGCCAGATAGCGGAACGCGCCCTGCGCACGTGTGCGCGGGGCGTCGTCCCACATCGGCTCGCGTACAATCGTCATTCGGTCTTAGCGGGTTCAGGTTTGGCCTCTTCGGCCGCAGGCTCTTCCTTCTTGGCGGAATCGCCTTCGATCTGCTTCTGCGCGGCGTCAGCCGCGTCGAAGAGCGAGCGCTCCGCGCGCTTCTCGTAGCGCTTGACGAGCTCGATCGTCGTCTCGACGCGGGACTTCGCGATATCGTCGTCCGCAATCGTCTCCTTCAGCGCCTCCAGCGCAGCGAGCGCCTTTTCGCGGTCTCCGTTCTGCGCAACGCAGCGAGCGGAGCCGAGCTTCGCAGTAAGCGCGAGGTAGCTCTTCTCGTTCGCGGCGACGAAAGCGTCGTATGCCGCAGCAGCCTCGGCGAACTTCCCGAGGCCCTCAAGGCACTGCGCCTTGCCGACCGCCGGGACGTCGGCGAATCCGTCAGGTGCCTTTTCTCCGAGCGACTCGTAGATTTCGAGCGCGCTCTCGTAGCTGCCCGCGTCGAAGTAGCTCTTGGCGAGACGGAGGCGAAGAAGCCCGCCGGACTTCGACGACCCAAACTTGGACACCGCATCCTCGAGCTCGTCGGTCGTGTACGCGCTGGAGACGATCTCCGACGCCGCCGCGCGCCTTTCCGTGACGTACTTCCTGACGCCATAGTATCCGGCGACTATTATGCCGGCGGCAAGAAACCACGGAAGCGTGGACTTGAGTTCCTGGAGGAGCTGTTCGAGTTCTTCGTTCATTTGATGTTGCCTTTCTCTTCGTAGAGGTCAGACCATTCGTTGAGTACTGATTCGTCGGTCCCGAGCGCGCGGTAGACAATCCTGTTGTAGTCGAGCGCGTCGAGGAAATCGCGGTTGTAGACGAAGCGGGCCTTGCCCGGCTTCGGCGAGGCGGAGAGCCTCTTGCGGCTCTCAATGAGGAGAACCGCCGTGAAGTACGTCGCCTTCGGAATCTTCAGGCGCTCCATCATCTGCTGCATTATGCGGCGCCCTGCGCCGTCCTTTCCGTCCTGCTCGAGAAGCGTCGTCATGAGGACGGCGGCGCGGAGTCCGTTCGAGACCTCGAACCCCTTCTCCGTCATCATCAGCTCGTACTTGTCAAGCGAGGAAAGGTACTTCCACACATTGCACTTCTTGCCGCCCGCGCGGTCGATGTGCGCCGAAAGGTCGGGCAGGAGGTCGGCGAGAAGCCCCGTCTCCCACATGAGGCGGAACGCCTCCGCGCTCTTTCCGTACGGGAAGAGGCGGAACACCTCCTCGCAGACGCGCGGAACGGCCGCCGTGAGGATGCAGGTATGGTACTTCTTCATCGCCGCGAGCGTCTTGCGCTCGATCGTGAAGCCCAGGCGCGAGGCGAACTTGACGGCGCGCATCATGCGCACCGGGTCCTCCTGGAAGCGGATCTCCGGATCGCCTATCGCGCGGATTATCTTCTTCTCGATGTCCTTCATGCCGCCGACCCAGTCGATGACGCTGAAGTCCTTGATGTCGTAGAAGAGACCGTTCACCGTGAAGTCGCGCCTGTAGGCGTCCGTCTCCGGCGTGCCGAACGTATTGTCCTCCACCGGACCCTCCGCAGCGTGCTCGATGATTTCGCCGACCGTCTGGGAGTTCTGCCGGAAAGTCGCCGTCTCGATGACCTTCTCGCCGAAGCGGACATGCGCAAGGCGGAAACGGCGCCCGATGAGGAAGCAGTTGCGGAACGCGCGCTTGACCTCGTTGGGCTTCGCCGAAGTGCCGACGTCAAAGTCCTTGGGCTTGCGGCCCATAAGAAGATCGCGCACTCCGCCGCCGACAAGATACGCCGTGTAGCCAAGGCTGGAGAGACGATACAGGACCTTTAGCGCATCCGGATCGATGTTTTTGCGCGAAACACAGTGGTCCGCCCGCTTGTAGACGGTCGGCTTCCTGGTTTTCTTCTTCAAAAAATCGAACATTGGGGTATATTATACCATAATCGGGGCGGGTCTGTGGGCGCAAAATCATCTATGGTGGTCCCCCCTTGTACTCCCGCGCCTTACCGCGCGAAGACGAACTTCAGTTTCCCACCCTTCACGAGTTCGTCATGGGAAATCCAGCGCGAGGGAAGCTCGCTGCCGTTGAATAGCACCTTCTCCACCTTCCCGCCGCCGAAGTTCTCCGTTTCGACGTGCAGACGACGCCCGTACGGAAGCGCCATCGTGCCGCTCGCAACCTGCGGCGCACAGAGGACGTATCCGCCGTCGCACGGGTTGAACGGATACATCCCGAGCGTCGAGAACACGTACCACGCGCTCATCTGGCCGCAGTCGTCGTTTCCGCACAGCCCGTCGTCGGTCGCCTTGTACGCCTCTTCGCATATCTTCTTCACGAGCGCCTCGGACTTCTCCGGCTGGCCCCAGACAGTGTAGAGGTACGCGATGTGGTGCGAAGGCTCGTTGCCGTGCCAGTACTGGCCGATCTGCCCATCGCCGGCGACTCCGCCGAGGTCGTTGTTCCCGCCGACCTTCTCCGTGCGCACGGGCGCAGTCGCAAAGAACTCGTCGAGCTTCGCGAGCGCCTTCTCGCGTCCGCCGAGCCGCTCGGCGAGTCCGTCCGGATCCTGGAACACGTGCCACGTGTATATCCACGCGTTGGCCTCGGTGTAGTCGCCGAAGCTCTCGCCGGCCTGAGTGTTCTCCAGCGGGTCGAACTTCTCGCGCCAGGAGCCGTCCGGCCCCCTCCCGCGAGCGAAGCCGGTCTTCGGATCGATGACCTCGCGCCACGCGCCGGCATAGCGGTCGGCCTTGCGCGCCGTCGCCTCCGCGCCAGTCAGCCGCGCGAAGTGCGAGACGCACCACCAGTCGTACGCCTGCTCGAGCGTGCGCGAGACGGACTCCGGCGTGACGAGCGCGTTGTCGTACGGACCTGGTCGGTACGGAATGTACCCGTGCTCCCAGAACGCCGCCCAGTCCATCTTCGGCCAGCAGCGGTCGGAGTCAATCATCGAACCAACCATGTACGCAAGCGCCTCGGACGCGTCGAAGTCGCGGAAGCCCTTCGCCCACGCGTCCGCGAGCACGGGGATTCCCGGCATTCCTATCATGCAATGCGCCTCGCGACCCCACAGGGACCAGACGGGGAGGTGACCGTGCTGGTGCGCGTGCTCAAGGAACGTATTGACGAACCCTGGCACCCGCTCGGAGGCGACTAAAGTGTAGAGGGGATGCGCCGCCCGGAACGTGTCCCAGAGCGACAGCGTCGTATAGAAGAATCCGTCCTTCGACTCGTGTACCTTCCCGTCCGGACCGCGGTAGCGTCCGTCGCAGTCGGCAAGGTTGTTCGGCTGTATGAAAAGCCTGTACATCGCCGTGTAGAAGTTGCGCTTCTGCTCGTCGGTGCCCTTGACTGTGGCGCGGGCGAGGAGCCCGTTCCACTCCGCCTTCGCCGCCGCGCGGATCGTCCCGAACGAAAGCCCCTCCGCCTCCTTCAGGTTCTCCCTGGCGCTCTCGGCGGAGACGGACGACACGGCTACGCGCACCTCGAGCGGAACGTCCCCGCCCGGACCAAAGTCGCACGTCCAGCGGTCGCCCGAGCCCTCGAAGCCGTCGCGGGCGAGCTTCTCGACGGAAAGCGCAGGGCGGCTGAAGCGCACCGCGTAGTGCGTCTCGCCGTGCACCCAGCTGATGAACGCGCGGGAACCGGCGATCTCGCGTCCGTCGGACGCCACCTCGCCCTTCGACCACGGGATCGACCTTCCCTCCTTCGCGTACCACGGGTCGCGCAGGAACGACGCGCCGTCGACGAGCAGCTTGCGCGAAACGCCCTCGGGCCACCAGAAGCGGAACACCGCGACGCGCTCCGTCGCCGTCATCTCCGCGCGCGTGGAGAAGCGGTCAAGCGCGACGGAATAGTATCCCGGCTCGGCGAACTCTCCGTCCTTCTTCCACTGGGACGAGAAGTCCACACCGTCCGTCTCGCCTGCGAACGGCATCAGCACCACGTCTCCGAGCGCCGCGCAGCCAGTTCCGTTGAGGTGGGTCGCCGAGAAGCCGCGTATCGCCTTCTGGTCGCGCTCGTATCCGCTGGGGTTGTGCACATCAACCGTGTCGGGACCGGGCTGGACCATTCCGAACGGACGGCACGCGCCCGGGAATGTGTTGCCCTCTCCGACGGTGCCGGAGAACGGGCACACCCACTTCGTAAGGTCCTCCTCGGACGCCGAAAGCTCCTCGCCGAACGCATACACCTTCGCAGCCCCCTCGCCCGGCGCGGGCACCGCCTCGTAGGAGACGACCTTCCCGTCCTTCCACTCGCAGGAGACCGTGTAGCCGCCGCGCACGCGAAGTCCGCTGAACGACCCGCCGCGCCTCCACGCCTCGGGAATCGCGGGCAGGAGATCGACGCGTCCCTTCCCGTCGCCCTGCGCGAGCATCTCCGCGATCGCCGCGGTGACGCCGAAGTTGCCGTCGATCTGGAACACGGGAACGTCCGAAAGCGAATGGACGTGCCAGTAGTTCGGGGCGATTTCCGTCTTGAGGAACTCCTCGAGATGGCGGCCCGCGGACTCCCCTTCGCGGAGGCGCGCGTAGCAGAGGATGCGGTGCGCCGCGGCCCATCCGCCGCTCAGCCCGCGGAGGTCGAGCGTGCGCTTCGCCGCCGCGGCGAACTCCGGCGTGTCGCGCAGGTTCAGCGTCTCGCCAGGCGCGAGCGCGCAGAGGTGCGAGATGTGGCGGTGGTCCTTCTCGCCGATCTCGCCGTAGCCGTGCTCCTCGCGGAACTCCTTGAGCTGTCCGTCGTCGCCTACCTGGAACGGATCAAGCTTGCCGATATGCTCCCTCACCGCCGCGGTGAGCGCGTCCTCGGGCAGACCAAGAAGCGCGTGCGCGCGGAGGAAGTCCGTGTCGTTCTCGAGGATCATCTCCTGGTCGAACGCGCAGCCTACCGTTGAGTAGATTCCGTCCGCGCCGCTCGCCGCCTCGCCGAGCGCGGTGCCCTTACGCTGCTCGGGCGACGCCGAGTAGACCGCGAGGTATTTTCCGTCGACAAGGTCGACCGCCCGGCAGTCGAAGTCCGCGACACCGCGCAGGAACGGATACGCCGCCTTGAGCGCGGAGCGGTCGCGCGTGAAGTCCCACCAGTCCCAGAAGAGCTTCGTCGTGAAACCGCCCGTGCCGGGTCCGGAATGTCCGCCCGGGATCGCGGTCCTGAACGGAATCATCCCCGTGCCGACGCACCACATGAGCGGATCGACCGGCGGCAGCGCGCGCTTCGTCGGATACTTCGCGATGTAGTCGAGCGAGGCCGCATGGCTCGCCGGACGCGCCATCTCGAGGAACTTCACGAGCGGCTCGAAGCACTCGACGAGGTTGCAGCTGAACGCGGGCCAGTAGTTCATCTGCTCGTTGACGTTCATCCAGATCCCGCCGGCCCACGGCGCCTGCGGAAGCGCGTTCCACGTTCCCTGAAGGTTGTTCGGCATCGTGCCCGGACGCGAGCTGGCGATCAGGAGATAGCGCCCGTAGTCGAACATCGTCTCCGCCTTGCGAAGACTCTCGCTCTCGCCGTCGAGCGACACGGAGACGCGCGAGAAGAGCCGGCGGAAGTCGTCGAGGTGGCGCGCCTTGAGATCGCCGTAGCCGCGCTCAAGCGCGCGGGCAGCGAGCGACTCGACGCGCGGCGCGAGGGCGGGGTCCTTCTCGCAGACGCCCTTCAGCATGATCTCCGGGTCGAACTTCCAGTTCGTGTCGCACGCAAGGACGACGGTCGCGGTGGTCGCGCCGTCGATGCGAAGCTCTCCGCCCTCGGCCGTGACGCGTCCGTCGGACGCCGCGCGGATGCGCGCGCAGAAGTCGAGGTCAAACGCGGCGAAATGCTGGTCGGCCGATATCTCGCCGTCCTTTGACGAGACGCTGCCGGTGCGCTGGTCCATGAGATAGGGGTTCACCGCGCGGACGGCGAACGAAAGCGCGCCAGGCTTGTCCGCCTCGAAGCGCGCGACGAGCACGCGGTCTGGATAGGACGCGAAGTACTCGCGGCGGAACTTCACTCCGTCCGCCGAATACTCGACGCTCGCCACGGCGTCATCAAGCGAGAGCGAACGACGATAGCCGCCGACCTTGCCGGGCTCGTGCGGAAAGCGGAAGCGGAGCTCCAGGGCGTCAGTCAGCTTGGGAAGCGTCTTGAGCTCCTCGGTGTTCGTGAGCGTGGCTACACCGCGCTGCGACGCGTCGGGATAGATCGGATCGAGGTGAAGCGCTTTGTGCGTGATCTGCACGCGCTCGTCGGCGACCCAGCCGAACACGCTCGCGCCGAACCAGCCGTTTCCTATCGGAAGCGACTCGCGCGCCCAATGCGTCTCGCCTGCGATCTCCGGTCCCATCCACCATTCCTTGAGCGAAAAGCCCTCGCCCGCGTACTCCTTCTCCCATCCGCCGGTCGGACCGTCGAACGTGATCTCCCTCGCCTGCGCCGCAAGCGCGCAAGCCGCCATCGCGAATCCCATATATCCTATCTTCTTCATTTTCAGCTGCCCTCCTCAACCTGAATTACCATGTCATACGTCCGTAGCCCATCGTGTTCCACTCGTGGCACCTTTCGGACCACGACAGGCGCGTCGGCCGGCCGTCCTTTCCGGAATGCCTCCACACGAGCGAGAACCCGAGCGGAGACGCGGCGCGGTCGCATCCGAACACCTTTGCCGGAACCTCCACCGTCGCCGTAATCCTGCCGTCCTCCTCGCGCCACGAACCTTTCGCCGCCGCGCCCGCCGGAGAGTTCTCGCCCGGTCTCAGCGACATCGCCCCGCCGGCGTGCATTGAGCATTCAAGCCAGTAGTACGGGCCCATCGTGCCGAGTTCCGAAGCGGGGCGCGGATCGAAGAAAAGGTTGAAGCCGTCCTTCACGCACGAGGCGTCCACGGACATGTTGAAGACGATCGTGTCTCCGACGCAGGAGAAGGTCCACTCGCTCCGCGCCTCGTCCGGCGTCGCGCGGTTGTCCTCGCGCCGGCCAGAAGAACCCGTCGCATGCTCGGGAAGTCCGAGGACAAGCCTCTCGCCAGACTTCCACTCCGGCGGGGACTTGCGCGCGGCCATCTCGGCCCAGCACGGCGGATCGACCGGGAGCTCCGCCTTGTCCGCGACGGGCTTCGGCCCCTTCGCGCGGCCCATCAGCGTCTCGTACGCGCGGCGCGCGATGCGAAGATGCCCCAGCGCGTTCGGATGTATCGTGTCGCCCGTCTTCTCGCCCATCGCCTGGTACTGCATGAAGTAGGCCGGCGGATAAAGCGTGCGCGCTCTGCGCGCCGTCTCGAGAATCGGCGCTCCGCCGCCGATCGACCATATCGCGTCGAACGCGTCTACGACCGTCACGCCGTCGCGCAACCCCGCGAGCCTCACGAGCTCGCCGAAGCCGATGGTGCGGCGCGCGAACTCCGGCGGATTCGACGGCACGCCCTTCTCGTTGATGAAGACGTCGAAGTGCGGAGTCGGCGTGAGATACACCGCGTCCGCGCCGAACCTCGCCTTCGCCTCGCGTGCGAGCCAGCGGAGCTCCTCCGAGAAGACGCGGCACGGAATCGAGCATGCGGCGTCGTTGAGTCCGTACATCACGAAGATCGCGTCCGGCGCGTCCGCCGCCGAATCGCGCGCGAAGTTCCTGACCGACGCGTCCGCCGAACACCCGGCGTAGGCGTGCTTCGCGGCGCGGAAGCGCCATCCGCTCGCGCGCGACAGCATCTTCGCCAGCATCGCGCCGTAGTCGCCCGTGGCGGTGACTGAGTCGCCGGAGAAGAACAGCACGGCCTCTTCTCCAGCGCGGGCCTTCTCGGCGGCGCGCGGCAGATGCGCCGCGAAGGCGTCCGCGTCGAACGCGGCTGGAGGCAGCATCGCGAGGAACCTGACGGACTCCCCTTCGCCCGCGAGCGGCTTCAGTTCGTGGAGGCCTTCGGCAAGCGGCTTAGCGGAAGCGACGCTTCCAGTCGTGCAGAGCGTCGCTCCCGTCTCCTTAAGGCACGACAGCTCCCAGCGCGCGAACGCAGGGGTGTCCGGAACCGCAATCGACGCGTCGGTGAAGACAATCCCGTCGACTTCCGCCGCGTACGACGCGGTAGACACGGCAACGCCCATCACAAGCAGCGCGGCCGCGGCAATCTGCGAAAATCTTTTCGTCAAATTCAAGTCTACCTCCCTTTTTGCCGAACCGAGTCGGTGTCTGCGCGCTCCCCTTCGAGCAGACACCCCCTCAGTTCTCGCCGCCATTATACCACAAACGCAC
This sequence comes from Kiritimatiellia bacterium, assembly GCA_016296065.1. Classification (GTDB taxonomy): domain Bacteria; phylum Verrucomicrobiota; class Kiritimatiellia; order RFP12; family UBA1067; genus UBA1067. The sequence continues at coordinate 32,386 of JAEDKA010000029.1, read as the reverse complement.
ACCAGGCGTCTACCTATGTGCGTTTGCTTTGCGTTTTTTTCTTCGTCTGTTTTACGAACGGTCAGTTCTGCGGCGCGCGATCACCCACGATCACGCGGTAGAAGCCAGCCGTTCCCGCGTCTCCCGCGGGGATGAGCAGATCGCCGTCCTGCGCGGCGGATTCGCCGCGCCAGGTAACGGGCGCGGTGTCGAGGCTGCCGAGCGCCGTCGCGAAGCGGTAGCCGTAGTAGAGCCCTGCCTTCGCGTTCGTGACATTGATCTTAACCGCTCCGTCGACAACTGCGATTCCGTCGACCGTCGCCTGCGCATCCGCGCCGATCACGGGAATCACCTTGCCGAGGTTGAAGTAGATTTCACCATTGTTCACGGAGTATATATCCGGCAGCGAAGCCCACGCGGAGCCGTCCTTCTTAAGCTCAGCCCCATCCCATGCGAAGGACGACGGTATCTTCACCATGCTGCCGTCCCTGACGGCGGCAAGGAATTCCGCAGGCGTCTTCGTCTCCACGCCGTCGACTGCAGGCCACTCACCAAGGGGAACCGGCGTGTAGTAGCGGATGTAGTCGATCTCGAATGTCTGAGGCAGGCTTTCATAAGAGCCGTACACGTCGCGTCTGTCGAGCCCGATCATGATCTTGTACAGATTGTCGGGGTCGGAGAACGGCGGCGCATTTTCACCTGTCTTCCATGCTGTGATGTCGTGGCGCCACTGGAGAACGCCGTCGAGAGTCACCCTGATCTTTTCCTCATCCCAGTCGAGAACCCAGACATGGTACTTGTTCGCCCAGTCGTCCCTGCCTTCGGAAACACGGGCAATGTCCAGCGCCGACCAGCCGTCCTTCGCGGTGGAGTCCCATTCCCACCACTGCGCGATCGAGTTCGCATAGTATCCGGCGTCGACCCAGGAGTATTCCGCGTCGATGAAGTTGTAGCACCGCCATTCCGACTCTTCGCCCATGTCTCCGTTGAACCAGACGGACGCGTGGACGCCGTTGGAGAACGGCAGCTTTGCGCGAATCTCGTAGCGTCCCATCTTGAACTGGCGCTTGCCCCTTGTATCGAGCGCGGCCCAGTTCTCGCCGTTCGCGACCGCGGTGCTTTTCGCGGTCAGAACGAGCGCGCCGCCCGTGCACACCAGCGTCGAACCTTCCTCGACGCGCCAGTCAGCAGAGTTCGGCGCGCCATCCTCGTTGAACTCGTCGTTCCACGCCATGGAGTATCCGGCGTAGACCGTCGGCTCGCCGGTGGACGGAACATACGCCGGGTCGACCGGATCCGGGTCTTCTGGCTCGGGTTCAGCGGGCACATACGGCACCGCCGTCTTCAGTCCGGCGGCATAGGCAAGAGTCTTGCGGTCGGCAGTCGGCGCGTATTCGGAAACCACATCGAGGTCGTACCACGCCGATGCGTCGTTCGAGCCCTGGAAACGCCAGGCCGTTGGATCTCGCCCATGCTCGTCGCCCGCAGTGAACCACCTGTATCCGGTCACCTGCTGCGCCTTGCCGAAGTCAACGACGATCCAGACAGCATCGCGCACTGCCTGCGACTGCGTGGGCGACGCGCGGAAGTCGAGCCACTTCGAATCGAGACTGCCGTCCAGCACATTCCCCGGCTGCTCATTGCCAGGTGATATATTATCGCCGCTTGCGCCGTTGACCGGCTTTGTCGTCGTATCTGATGAGTATCCGGCCCGCCATGCGGTGACATTCTGCCCGACATTCCACAGCTCGAGTTCAGAGAACTGCATCATCTGCGAACCAGCGTTTCTGATGTTCTCGACCTTGAAGCGGTAGTACCGGTAGTTCGCCTGAACGCCGTCCGCCACAGGATTGCGCACCGCCTCGCCGATGAGCGAGAACGTGTTGGTGGAGAAGTTCGCCGGCGCCACCTCACCAGGAGCGGACGAGAGTTCCAGAAAGAGGTTGTCGCCGTCGTTAGTGTACCAGTCGACGGAAAGCGCGTATTCTCCCGCCGACGGGAAGTTAAACGTCTTAACGGCCCTTCCGTCAGCATAGTCCTCGGTGGACATGGTGAACGTCTTGTCGGCGCCTGTGATCGTCACCGCGAAGTCGGCGCTCTGCACCGTGCCAAGGCAGATCGTCCACGCGCCGGCCTCGGGAACGACGAGCGTCGCGGACGAACGGACCATCACCCACCTGCTGTGCTCCCAACGGTCGCCGTTGACATATGCCTCAAGGCCGTTGACAGGAGGAATGCCGCCCCAGAGGTTGCCGGCAAGGTCATAGTTGAAGTCTCCATGCGCCTCAGTCGTGTATCCAGCCAGGACCTTGCGCGTAGCGGTCCACTGGGCGAGAGGCGTCGCCGCAAGCGCGGACGCGAGATCGACCACGTCGCTCTGCTGATAGTCCCAGCCCGTCGACGACGCATTGCGGCCCATGAGCGCCTTCGTGACGGAGAATCCGGCAGTGGTCGTGGTGAGCCTTCCTGTGGGAGTGGGTGCCGGGTCGTCGGGATCATCCCCCGGACCGGGATCGTCGCCCGGGTCTACCGTCTCCTCGCCAGGCTCGTAGCAGCGGACGTAGTCGACCTCAAGTTTGGCGGGGATCCTTGTCTCGTCAAGCGTAGCTGCGTCGGTATTGGAAAAGAGCGCCATTGTGAGGTAGTGAGGGAAACGGTCGCTGCCGACAGTGCAGAGTCCGTTGTGGTACATCCACGCAAGCGGATACGTGAAGATCTGCGCGCCGTCGATGCTTATGGAGACGTTCTCGGAATCCACCTTGTAGCGCCACACGTGGAACTTCGCCGCCCACTTGGGATCCTTCTCGACGAGGTTGGCGATCTGGCGGTCGTACCACTGGCCGTTGTCGCCGTCCGGATTCCACTGCCACCATCCGGCGACGAGAGGCGCGCCCGAGATCCACCTCGCGTCAAGGAACTCCATGTAGGCGTAGAAGTTCTCGTTTTCCTCGACGGTCTTCGTAAACATCGAGGTGAACAGGCCCTTCGTCACCGGGATGCGCGCGCGGATGTCGATTATGCCGTTCGTAAACGAGTGAAGGTTCTTCGTGTTCACCTCGCCCCAGGTGAGCGAACCGTCCCCCTGCTTCTGCGCAGTCATCGCGAGGACGCCGTTCCCGACCGCGACGGTGCTGCCTTCGGTGACGTTCCAGTTCGCGGCGGCGGGATAGTTCCCCTCGTTGAACTCGTCGTTCCAGCAGAGGCGGTAGCCGTCGACCTTCGCCGGCGCGGAGCCGTCGGGCTCGTAATCGGCACCGGTCCCGGGCGTGATGTCGATCGGCGCGGGGACGAACATGCCCTCGTTCGTGCCGGTGCGCTTGTAGCAGCGGACATAGTCGACCTCCATGACCATCGGCAGCGCCGAGTCGTCAATCGTGCCGCCGCTGTTGCCACCCATCGCGATGTCGAGGAGGATGTACTGGGGCTTGCGGAACGGGCTAATGCCGGCCGTCCCCTCGCCGTAGTCGTTGGGATTGAGCGTCTGCGAGAGGTCCTGTCCATTGATCCAGACTCCGTCGACATAGACGTCGCAGCGCTCCTCCGTCCAGTCCATGCGCCAGACATGGAACTTGTTCACCCAGTCGGGGTCGACGTTCGTGAAATCGGTGAGCGGAGTGCGCTTCGCGTTCCAGCTCTGGCTGTACATGTTGTTCGGGTCATTTCCGCCCCAGCACCAGTTGCAGAGAACCGTGCCGCAGTAGTACTCGAGTATGTCGATCTCGCCTCCGTTCGGCCACGTGTAGTTGGTGCCCATCATCCACATCACGGGCCACGCGCCGCCGGACGTCGGAATCCTCGCGCGGAACTCGTAGCGTCCGTAGAGGAAGTGCCTCTGCCCCTTCGTGACGATCGACGACGACGTATAGGTGCCGTCCTGCTCCTTCTTGCCGGTTATGACGAGCGCGCCATCCTTCATGACCGCGTTGTCGCGCGTGTAGTTCTGCGCCTCGTTGTTGCGCACGTAGCCAAGCTCGTAGTCCCAGTTCGACGCATCGGGCGCGCCCGTGCCGTTGAACTCGTCGCTCCAGGAAAGCTCGTAGCCGTCATAGACCGCAGGACCGAACTTGGTCGGCGCGTACGCGGAGTCAGGCTCCGGATCGGGCACGTTCGCGCCGACAAGTCCGTCCTGCGTGCCGACCTTGCGGTAGACGCGGATGTAGTCGACCTCCATCTGCGCAGGGAGTCCCGAGTCGTCGATTCCGCACTGTCCGCCGGCGTCGCCGCCGAACGGAAAGTTGAGGAGGATGTACTGCGGCAGCCTGAACGGATTCTGCCCCGCCGAGCCGCCCTTGCCTCCGGTGCCGTTGATCGTAGCCGAAAGATCCTGAGAGTTGAGGAGAAATCCGTCGGTGTAGCCGTTCTCGGGCGTACCGTCGAGATATATCTTGATCGAGTTCTCGTCCCAGTCCATCGCCCACGTGTGGTACTTGGACGACCATGCATCAGCGCCGCCTGCATCGAGCGAGTTCACATTGTAGTTCTTGATGTTCCACGACGTCGGATAGTCCGACTGGTTGCCGTTGCCCGCCCAGCAGAAGTTGCAGAGGAGATTGGGGACATTGTCCTTCCAGTAGCACTCCTGGACGTCGATTTCGCCGCATCCAGCCCAGTCGACGGAGTCGATGTTCGAGCCCATCAGCCACATGACGGGCCAGTAGCCCTTCTTCGTGGGGATTCGCGCGCGGAAGACGTACTTGCCGTACTGGAAGCTGCGCTTGCCCTTCGTTATGAGGGACGCGGAGGTGTATTCGGCCGTGTTTTTCCCCTTGCCGTACTGCTCCTTCTTGAGAGTGATGACAAGACGTCCGTCCTGCTGCGCCGCATTGTCCGCGCCGCTCCTGTAGTACTGGAGCTCGTTGTTGCGGGGCATCCCCGTCTCGTAGCCCCAGTTCGACGTGTCGGCCTGGCCGGACCCGTTGAACTCGTCCGCCCACGTGAGAACGTATCCGGAGATGCTCTCCGCCACGCCAGTGGAATCTGCCGTAGTCTGGTCGGCGGCGCCGCCAGCCATCGTTAGAGTCGCGGCGACTGCCGCGACGAAACCTGCTCCCCTTGTCATTTTACCTCCCTTTTTGCTCCGGAAAACAGGACTGCGCGCTCCTCCTCGCACACGCCCTTTCCAGATTCTGCTTCAATAATACCAAATCCCATTTCGCGAGTCAACAAAACGCCGTCTGTTTTGCGACATCTTTATTCGTCTAGTCTGCGCAGGACAAAAAACCTCGCGAGGCATGGGGGTGCCTCGCGAGGTGCTATTCCACGACCAAAAGGGGTTATGGCGTGGAAATTCAGTTCTGCGGCGCGCGGTCTCCGACGACTATGCGGTAGAAGCCGGCCGTCCCGGCGTCGCCCGCAGAGATGAGCAGATCGCCGTCCTGCTCGGCGGATTCGCCGCGCCAGGTAACGGGCGCGGTGTCGAGGCTGCCGAGCGCCGTCGCGAAGCGGTAGCCGTAGTAGAGCCCGCCCTTCGCGTTCACGACGTTGATCTTCACCTTGCCGTCGACAACTGCGATTCCGTCGACCGTCGCCTGCGCATCCGCGCCGACCACGGGGCGCACCTGCGCGGCGTCAAGCGCGACAACGCCGTTCTGAACATTGTAGATCGAGGGCAGCGTCGCCCATGCCTCGCCGTCCTTCTTGAGGACGTTTCCGTCCCACGCGAACGCCGCGGGGAGCACTACCGCCGCGCCGTCCTTCGCAGCCGCGAGAAACGCCTCGGGCGTCGCCTTCTCCACGCCGTCGACGACAGGCCATTCAGCGGAGAGGTTGGGCATCACCAGATCGGCGGAGTAGGCGACGCTCATACGCCTCTGCGTTGGCTCGTATCCTTCCACGACATCGAGGTCGATCCAGTTCTGCGCATCTGCGGACCCCTGCAGCCTCCACGCGACCGGATCGCGTCCCCACTCGTCGCCCGGCGTGTACCATTCATACGAGGTCACCCTCCTGGCCTCGCCGAAGTCAACGCCGACCCAGACCGCGTCGCGCACCGCGTCGGACTGGTATTCGTCCATGCGGAAGTCAAGCCACTTGGAGAATATCCACGAGTCGACCGCATTGGACGCGGGCTCGTTGTCGGGGCTGATCGTATCGCCAGCCGCACCGTTCGACGGCCGGGTCTCGGTATCGCACAAAATTGCGACCTTCTGCTGGGTGATGTCGCTTTCGCCGTCGCGAAGGACTATGTCCGCAATCTGGACCATGCGGGAACCGGCATTGCGGATGTCCTCGACCTTGAAGCGGTAGTAGCGGAACTGCGGAGCCTTGGAGACATCCACTGCAGGCATCGCGCCGGACTTCAGGACACGGACTATGACCACTCCGCTGCCGCCGTTGCCGCCGTTCGCGCCATTGTGGTGGTAGAATCCACCGCCGCCGCCACCGCCGCCGCCGAGTCCGTCGACGCCGTTTTCGCCGGCATGCGGGACGTTGATGGGATTGTTTTGCTCGTCCTGTCCGAGATAGTCGTAGCCATAGCCGATTCCGCCGCCGCCTACTCCGCCGGGAACAGTCGCGCCGCCGCCGGTGATTCCGCCGCCGCCGCCGCCGCCATAGTAGACCCTGGAACCGCTGATCCTGCAGGGGATTCCCGCGCCGCCGAAGCCGAGCTCGCCGCCGTTGCTAGTAGAACCGCCGACGCCGCCAGCGCCGCCGCCGCCGCCGGAATTGTGCCACCAGTCCTCCACGCCGGAAACACATCCTGCGCCGCCGGCATTGCCCTGTCCTTCCGTGCCCAAACCCTGCACGCCCGCCTGCCAGCCGCTGTTCGCGGCCTGCCATCCGATCGTGCCCGCGGCACCTCCGCCGCTGCCGCCTGCCGCGCCGTTCCTGACATAGACGGATCCACCACCACCGCCGCCGGCAGCAACGATGTCGAACACGCTGGACGCCGCCCCGTCAGCACCGGGCTCATAGCCGCTGGACGAACCCGCTCCGCCGGCTCCGACGGTCACCTGATACGTTCCGGCCGCGAGCTGATAGGAATCGAGGAACCTGACGCCGCCCGCGCCGCCGCCGCCGCCGCCGTGCGAACCGCCACCGCCGCCGCCGCCGACAACGAGAACCGCCGCGACGCAGTCCTCGGCAACGGTTATCGTGCCGTTAGTTCCGAACGTGAACACGGGGTCTTCCCCTGCATACGCGAGCGTCGCGCCGACGGCGGTAACACCCTCGGCCGTCACCGACTCCGGATCATCGCCGGGATCAACCGGATCGTCGCCCGGATCGACCGGCTCGTCGCCGCCGGACGCCGCCCTGCGGTAGCGGATGATCACGACGCCGCTTCCGCCGTTGCCGCCCTTCGCGAAGCTTCCGCTCCAGGCCGAGCCGCCGCCGCCACCGCCGCCGCCGAGTCCGTCGACGCCGTTTTCGCCGGCCGTAGGCGCGTTTTCGGTTCCGTTCCAGTCAACGCCATGTCCAGCACCGCCACCGCCGAGTCCGCCGGCGATCGAGCCGCCGCTCTCGCTGCGTCCGCCGCCGCCACCGCCGCCGTAGACGACCTCCGAGCCGGTGATGGAGCAGGCAAGGCCCGCGCCGCCGTAGCCGAGGGCTGTCGTGGACGTCGCGCTAGTGCCCACGGCACCCGCGCCGCCACCGCCGCCGGAGACGATTCCGTTGCCCATTTCGGGGACAGTGTATCCTGCGCCGCCCGCGTTGCCCTGTCCGTCGGACCCCTCTCCGGGGACTCCCACCTGCTGTCCGGCCCAGAATCCGTACAGCCCGCATGCGCCACCGCCGCTTCCGCCGTTCACTCCGTCGCGAGATGAGACCGTTCCGCCGCCTCCGCCGCCGATAGCGGTGATGTTGAGCGCGCTGGAAATTCCGCCGTTGACGCCCTTCGTGTACTGGTCCTCGGACCCAGCGCCGCCAGTGCCGACGCTGATCTGGTACGTTCCGGCGGCAACCGAATGCCCCTGGACATAACGCACGCCGCCAGCGCCGCCGCCGCCGCCGGCGCACGCGCCGCCGCCACCGCCGCCGCCTACGACAAGAAGGTCGACCTTGGCGGCTTCGGAGAACTCAATCGCTCCGCTCCCGCGGTACGTGAAGACGTATTCGTTGTCGGTTTCGCTGAGGCATACGATCTTGGAGGCGCCGCTTACCTTGACGCGGCCCTCGTCAAACTCGGTCGCGTCGCCGATGTCGATGTTGCCGGACGGCGCGACGCCGTATTCGAGGTCGGAGACGTCGGGGCAGGTGTCGGACGCCGCGAAGGTCACGGACTGCTGCCACGCCCATTCAGGCTGCGAGGAACGGAGGAAGAGGATGTTGTCGCCCTTCTTGAGCGTGACGGACTTGCTCGTCTCCTGTCCGAAATGAACCTTGACGCCGTTCAGCCATATCGCCACATAGGGGCACGCCGAGAAGTTCTCCTTCGTGACCTTCATGGTTACGATGCGCTCGGTCGGACTGTAGATGTAGCGCGCCGCATATGCCGCGGCATACGGTCCGGCGTTGAATATCTGGTTGAAGCAGATGGACCCTTCCCCAGCACCGCCGAAGCAGTCGATGGTAGCGACGACGTTCGTCCATGCGGAGAGGCGCGTCGGATCGACGGAAAGGATCGTCTCGGGCGTGGCGCCGCCCTCTATGGCGGCCTCGACAAGCCCTGCGGCCTTGGAATCGTCAAGTACCGGATAGTTCCACGCATGCTGAAGCGAGAACGACTTTGTCGAGACGAGCCACGGGGCGGGATTCGGCGCAACATAGTTCACCGGGGCGTTCTGCCGCTGCCATTCCATCCTGTCGGCCAGGTACTGGTTGCGGTTGGCGACGCCTTCAGTCTCGCCCATCACGGAGAGGTATTCCCTCGCGATTACCGCGTGCCCGTCCTCTACGGGATGGACGTGGTCAAGGCAGAGGTGGTATTCGGGGTTGATTGCGCGCCCCGCGAGGTGCTGCTCCTTGATCTTCTCGCGGATCGGAACGTAAACGTATCCAGCGCCGAGCTCCGCGACGACCTCCTGCGCGGCGACGGCGAGCTTGTCGAGGGTTACGTTCTTCGGACCGTCCAGGTTCTCCATGAGAAGCGAGACGGAGGCGAGGCATATCTTCGCGTTGCGTCCCGCCTCGCGCGCCCTTATGTTCTGCGCGAACGTCTTGAGGTTCGCCTTCCACTGCGCAAGCGACTCGGGCGTGTCGTATGTCGTCGGCTTGAGGAGGTCGTTCATGCCGAGCATGATGAACACGTAGTCCGCGGCCTTGTCAAGCTCCGTGCCGATGCGGAACCCCGTCTCGAGTTCCGTACCGTAGTCGCCGCTGCCTCCGCGGTTGTCGATCTCGGCGTTCTTCCATCCATCGAGCGTCTGTCCGCTCCAGCCGAGCGAGACGAGCGTCGTGTCCGGCATCAGGGGCTTCATGGCCGTGCAGTATCCGTACCCCCATACGCTCTGTGCGGTGATCGAGTCGCCGATGAAGACGACGCGGTTTGGTGAAGCCGCGGATGCGGCCAATGTCGCGACGGCGCCGGCAAGAGCCAGCAGAAGTTTTTTGATTTTCATATTCAGTTCCCCGGTTTGTTTGAGCGGCCAAGAGGTCTGCGCCCTCCCCTGTGCGCAGACCCCTCGCACACTTCACGGCGGGAAGTATAGCACAAAGCTCCCCGGAGGGCAACTCTTTCGCGTCTTTATTGCGTTTTTTTATTCGTCTGTTTTACGAAGCGCCACTGCATAATACAATCCATACCGACGCGGCGTGACGCCGCATCTCCTCAGCAGCTGGCCATAGTAGAGTGTTCACTTGCGTTGCGGCTTACTTCTTCGTCGGAAAGTTGTACAATTAAGTGGGTCAAATCGGAAAGGCAAGGTTTCGAGGTGGAGAACAGAGGCAAAGAAAAAGAAAGACAGGGAACGGAAGAGGAGGGAAAAGCGAAGGAAGAAGGAACGCCCCATGGGGGCGTCGCGCGCGGAAAATAAGAGTTTGCACATGCGGCTCTACGGATTGATCACGACATTCTCGTTCTGCACCTAGTTCACATCGACAGGCTGTGGCCCCGCATTCTCTTTGGCGGCAGCGGCGTCATGGAACTGGAACGGCGTGGTGGTGACGTAGCCGTTCTGCTTCACCGTTGCCGTCCACTCGAACGAGAACGGGAGGCTCTTCGGGCTGGAGTAGTGGATCGTCACATCGCCAGTCTCCGCGTCCTTCGTCAGCGTGAAGTCGACCGGGCTGTGTTCGTTGGACATGACGCCGTGGGATTGGAGGCCGCCGCGGCGAGGTCGTCGATGCGTCGGGCGAGCGGCGCAAGCGAGACGCGGAAGTCGGCCGCGATCTTCTCCGAGCCGTGCATCTTGAGCGACTGCGCCGGAACGAGCGAGTCGAGCGTCTTGTCGAGGCGCGCGGCAATCTCGGGGTTGTCCAGGGCCTTCTCCGCCATGTCGGCGAACTCGCAGACGAGCGTCTCGATCTCCGAGGCGCGGCGGTCGTTCCGGAACATCGCCTCCTCGAGCGCAGACCGCACGGCGGCGGATGTGCCGCGGGGAAGCGCGTTGATCGCCTGCGCGAGCTGCTCCGAAAGCTTCGCCTGCGCGTCGAGAGCGGCCTTGACCGCCTTGCCGACCGGGGTGCGCTCGTTCCACACGAAGCTGTTGCTATTGTCCTTGACAAGCGCGGCGGCGATCTGGCGGCCCGAGAACTTTCCGATCGCCTTATAGGCCCGCTCCGCAGCCGTGGCGGCCTTGTCAATCGCCTTGCGCGGACGCCGTGGGTCACGCCACCACCTTCCCCTTGCCGAGGCACGCGCACGTGGTTCTGGCGCTTCCATTCGCCATTGGTGATGCCTATGCAGGCGGTTGTCTGAAAAAGAGGTCACTCTGCGTTAAGGTAGTACTTGGTGAGAAGTGGGAACATCTGCGGGTGCTGGCGGATGACGTCCTCGAAATCGCCGAAGAACGCTTCGTTGTCGGCGTTGTTGGCCTGGGCGATCATCTCGTTCGTGATCTGCTCGTCGAGAGCGTCGCGCTGCTTCTCCAGCTCCGTCGCAAGGGGGCCGGTGGCGTTGCCGGCATCCATGCCGAGCTTCAGCAGCGCATGGTAGTTCGCGCAGAGTGGGTTCGTGAGGCGCTGGAGGAGGTTGGCCTCCTTGGCCAGCTGGTCGCGGATCTTCTGGGCGTCGGGATGGACGTTGCCGTTCTTGTCGCGCAGGAAGTCGAAATAGTACTGGTCGAAGTCGCCGGTGCGGCCGATGTCGAGGCTGTCGGCGCTCTGCAGGAGCTGCGCCTCGAGGGTCGGCGAGGCGGGGACCGTGCGCTTGCGCTGGCCCTCGGGGTATATCTCCACGCCCATGATGGAATCGGCGATTTCCTTCTCGTAGGCCTCGCCGGCGGCACCTGCGCCGTACCGCTGGCGGATGGCCTCGCCCGTCATGTTTCCGCTGACATTCTCCCACCGGTCGCTGCCCAGCCCTCTGCGGCCGAGGTCGTGCCCGGCGATGCCGAGAATGACGGCGTTGCGGTCGACTTTGATCCCCTGCTCGGCGAGGATGTTGCAGAATGCGGTCGCGTAGAAGTAGGCGCGGATGATGTGGCCTCGGCCGTGTACTGAACGCCCTCTTTCCGAGTTGAGTTCCTTGTCGCGATAGGTCTCCATCAGCCCCATGAGGAACTGCTTGCGCCCAGCCTTGTTGGACGGAAGAGCGTCCGCATTGGCCGGCGCCGGGAACGGCGGATGGGCGGGATGCGCGGCATCGAGGGCGTCGGCCAAGGCGGGCGAGACCTGCCGGACCGCGGCGCGCACGTTCGCCTGGACTGCGGTTAGCGGCGCGAGGCACTCGCGCGGGGCGTCCCACGGAACGTTGATGGACGCGGCGAGGGCCGACGCGGTAGCGGTGAATGCGCCGAAAAGGGAGCGAATGGCCTCCCGGTCGGCCTTTCGGACTCCGTCAATAGTCTTGGCCCCGGCGATGGCGTCGAGCTGGGCGGCGTAGCCGCGCAGGAGCGGCGAATCGAGGAGCGCGAGCATTTTCTGCGTCTCGGCGGGGGTGACGGGCGGCACCGCGTTGCGGAGAAGCGCGATGGTCATGTTGGCGACGGTGGCGGAATCGGCCGCCGCGGCGCCGGTCTGCAGGGCGGCGAAGCGCGCGAGGACCGTCTCGGCGGAGGGCGGCGGCTCGGCGGAGGCGAGCTCGCGGAGGAGTACGGCACGGGCCGGGGCCTGCCGGTGGACGGCGCGGAGAACATCGACGGAAGAGAGGCCGGGCGTGGATGTGATCCAGTCGGTGAAGACCTTTTTCTGTTCGAGGGTCTCGAATGGAAGCTGCTGGAGTTCCCGGAGGAGGCGCGCCTTGGCGCGCATGGGTTCGGCAATGAGGTCCCGCACGGCATGCCTGACGATTTCTGCTGCACTGCACGGCGATGGTTTTGCGGAGTCCGCTGCAACCTTCTCCTTGAATTTGGCTATGGCCTCCGAGAGGGCGGGGCCGGTGAGAGTCGGTTCGACGCCTTCCGGCATGTCGATGGGCTCGAATTCGGCAATATAGTCGCGGGCGGCCTTGATCGGGTCGGAGAGGACATTTTCCTTCAGCGCGTTCAACCCGCCCATATCGAGATGCTGGGCGTTGAACTGATATTGCTTTTCCGAGAGTTTGCTGTCGGGATCGTCGCTGTCGAAGTACGGAATATCCTGGAACACCACCTTGATGCCGGTCTGCCGCTGGAAGTCCTTCATCTTGGCGATGTATTCTTCGCGCTGGCCAGGGTCGTCGATAAAGCCGGTGTTGACGCGGATTTCGGCGATGTCGCGCAGGGGCATGATGGGGCCCTGGATCTGCGCTTCGATGTATTCGGGGCCGTCCAAGGCGAATTTCGGCGTGCGGCCGGCGCGCTTTTCGAGGGCGGCGCGGGCTAGGGAGTTGCCGTTGACGTCGCCGAGCTTCGGAAGAAGCGTCTCGATGTTGTCGTAGGTCGCCATTTCCTTGCGGGCGTCCTCCGGGTTGGCGAAGCAGGAATACATGAGGCCGAGGAAGGCCGTCTCGCCGTCGTGGTCCGCGTTGTTGTGTGTTTTCAGGATCTCCTTGATGGACGCGGGGAAATCGCGCGCCATGCAGTTGCAGGCGCGGGGGGGCGAATACCTCTTGAGCTTCTCGAAGAGCTGGTCAAGTCCCTTGCGCGCCGACGATTCGGGGTTGCGGAGAGCTTCCTTGAGCGCGTCGGGGATGCGCGGCGTGCCGTCGAGGAGCCGGTAGAAGTCTGCGCGACGGCTGTCGTCGACCTTCAGGGGCGTCGAGAGGAAGCTGTCGATGAGCGTGTAGGTGGCGCGCCGAGAGACCTCGGGCTTGAGGACGATCACGGCGTTGCCGTAGACGGGCGAGCCGCCGTTGAATCCATGCTGTATGTTGAGCGCGCCGTAGACAGGGCGCTCGTCGGCGTTGATGCCGTGCTTCGCGAACTCGGGGAAGAGGATCTTCTCCACGCTGTCGCGCTTGTCGAGGTAGCCCTGGCCCTTGGGGTCGATATGCTGGTCGTGGAGGTGCCAGATGTTCGCGAGGGGCTTGTTCGGATCGGCGAAGACCGACGTGTTGCCCGCGAGGATTTCGAGGGGGATGTTGATCGTCAGCTCCGCCGAGCGCAGCACGTCGCCCATCTCCTTGAGCTGGACGTCCGAGAGGCCGCGGGAGGCGAGTTTTTCCTTTTCGGCGGCCGCCATGTTCTCGCGCTGGTTCGCGCTCCGCGAGGAGACCTCGGCGAGAATGGCGAGGTTGGTGGCCGTGATGTCCTTGCCGTGGACGGGAGCCGGGATGTTCTCCGCGCCCGAGTTGCCGTACTCGGCGGACAGCTTCTGGGGGAGCGCGAGACTCTCGTCCTTGAGCGACTCGTCGGCGGGGTTGGCGGCGCGCAGGTCGGAGAGGTTCGAGAGTGCGGCGCGGTTGCCTATCTCCTTGAGCACGAGCGCCTGGAGGTTGAAGAGGCGGGCGGCGGCCATGCGGGCGTCTTTCGCCTCGGAACTGGACTGGCCCTCGTGCATGAGCGCGGTCTGGAGCAAGTCCATCTCCGCCGACGTGAACTTCTGGAAAATGGAGGCGAGGTCCTCGTTGGAGAGGTTTTCCACCGCCTTCGTGAACATCCAGAGGCCGTCGCTGTCCGCCTGCTTCTTCTGATCGAGCGCATTGAGCCGCGCCAGTCGCTCCACATGCGTCTGCCCCGCCTTGAGAAGGCCGAGGAGCTTGCCTGCGTCCAGGCTGCCCGGCGCCGCGAGCGTCTTGAGCACATCTCGCGAGGTCTGCTCGACGCCCGCCAGTCCGCGCCGCACCTGGGTCGCGGTCTTGATGCCCGCGTAGGGAAGCGACGCGGACTTGATCTGGTCTATGCGCACGGGCGTGCCCTTGCCGATCTGCACGTGGTGGCTGCCGTAGACGCCGACCGACGAATCGACACCGCGCGATTCAAGCTCCTGGGCGACAAACTGATCTGGTTGGATTGTGAGCGACATGGTTTTCTCCTTGTGGTCAAAAGAACGTCTGTTTCACCTTGTATACACGCCAGCCCTTCCGGAGGTTACATCACACCTGCATGAATCCCTCTGGGAAATCCACGGAAGGCCCGTCCGCCGCGCCTTCTTCTGCGGCGAACGCGTCCGGCGCCGCGCCGAAGTCGCCGTCCGCGAGCCGCTTCTTCCACGCAACTACCTGGGCGAGAAAGTCGTCGATGGCCCTTCTGAACGGGGCGGACGACGCGAACTCCCCGTGGCGGATCCAGAGGACGACCTTGCCGAGTGCACGGTGAATGGCGAACGCCGCGCCGCCCGTTTCGGCGAAAGACGCCTCGAGGAGCGCCCGGCAGCCTTTTTCGCCCAGGAGGTCGGCCTCACCTATCTCGCACTGGAAGAGGATATCGCCCCCATCAACCGGCGAAAACGTCACTTCATGCGTCTTGTCGAAAAGGAACGTGATGCTGCCGTCGTCGTCCGTAGACGCCGCTGCAAGCCCCATTTCCGACGCAAATGCGTCTATTGTCTCTCTGAAATCCATTTCGGGCCACCTCTAACTCTCTGACTTGATATAGGTTATTATACCAAATTCTCCCCTCTGGCATAAGCCCGAAAATTCAGCGACGTCAGCCGAGAGTGTACCGGAACTTTTATGCACGAAAACGCGATTTGTCAGCATCGCCGCGATTCCACATATACTGTTCCATATGTGTGTCTTTTTAGACAGGATTAACAGGATTTACAAGATTCTTGCAATGTGCAAGTGTTTTTGGAGATTTCATAATCCTGATAATCCTGTAAATCCTGTCCAAAAGAAATTTTGCAATTGCCGCAAATGAAATCACAGACCCCCATATTCGTGCAGCCTGCGAAGCAGGCGTGTTCGTGTGCGGCCTTGGGCCGCATTCGTGTCTTGGCGCGATGGCGAAAGCACGTAGTGCTAACTGCGGCGCGAACCATCACGCGAAGGCCGCAATCCTGTGAACAGTCAGTGTGATGCAGTGTATGGATGCCAGTTGCGGACTTCAAGCGGAGATGGAACGCACCGCAGGAAATCGCGCTTGCGCGATTCGCCGCGCGCCAAGGTTCGTGCTCGCGCGTCAGCGTGCGAGAGATTGTCCGCCGTCCATTGTCACGCCAGGTCCTTCGCGTCGATCATGATCTCGTTGCCGATGCGGTTGCCGACGTCGCCGTATTTCTCGTTGCCGAACTTCGCCTCCAGGGGCGCGAACATGTAGTCGAGCACGTCCGTGATCCAGGCCCGCTCGTCCTCGTCCTCCGGCAGTTGGTCGCAGATCCACGAAATGTTGTCGATCATCTTGTTGATGCCCGCGCCGTCTAGGACACCTCCGGACACGAGTCGCTCGGCGAACTCCGGATACTTCTCTCTGAGCTTGTCGTGCGCCCACTGGATGGCGTTCTTCTGCACCTTGGTAAGGTTCTCCTTGCGGATTCCCGGCGCCTCTTTCGGCGTGAAGAACGACGCGAAGAGCGAGGAGCCGTGGCAGATGGACTCGACGATGTCACCGAACCTGTAGTTGCGCGTCTTCATGCCTTTCGAGACCGCGTCATACTTGTCGAATAACTTTACGTGCGCCGTCGAACAGAATATGCCGAACGTCTCGCACTTGAGGAAGAGCCGGCGCCGCGGGCCGTTGCCGTTGCCGCCGTTCTTGAGCCCGTCCTCGTCCGGAATCGTGAAGAAGTGGAACGTCCTCATGCCGTTCAGGAGCCCGCCCGCGCCCGTCGGCACGTCGTATCCGCGCGGCATGTTGAGATGTCCGTCGACATGCGCCGACTGGTAGGGCTTGGCGTGGGTGGAGGTACGGATGTAGAGGTTATTCGCCTTGTCGAGCCAACGCGCGATGTCGCCGTTCTTGTCCTCGATCGAGAACGAGCCGCGGTACATGAACTCGCCCTTCTTGAGCGCCATCGCGTGGAGCGCGTACGTGAGCGCCACGATGTTCTGGTTCGTCGGCTTGAAGAGATTGGGCCTGCCGCTCATCAGCGCGCCGAGGACGTCCCTGCCGAGCTTCACCTGCGCCGAGAGGAGCGCGCGCAGCTCACCCTCGTTGCGCGGACGGTGCACCGACGACTTGACGGAAATGAGATCCTGGTAGTGGATTTTCGGGAACTTGTACACGAGTCCGTCCACCTCGAAGTCGATTTGCTCGGGGAGCTGGTCGACGGTCATCAGCGGACGCGGATCGGGACCGGGCTTCGGACACGGGACGGGCTTGTAGATCGTCGCCTCCTTGAGTCCGTCGCGGCCTTCCTTGCGCGCCATGTACTCCGCAGGGTGCGTGAGCTGCTGCACCTTCTCCTCGTTGAACGCGGCGAAGAACTTCTCCGCCTTGTCCAGCGGCACGGTTATGCGCGTCACGCCCATCGCATCGTCCTCTAACTTCGCGCCCGCAGCCGTGACGACGGCCTCGAGCTGCAGCAGGTTCCTGTACGACATCTTCGTTTCGGTGAAGAACACGATGCCATTGTCCTTCAGCGCGCCCTTCCACGGGACGCGCGACTCGGGGATTACCTCGAGGTGCTCGAGCGCGACCTTGCCCTTCTTGCTCGTCCAGGTTGTGGGCGAAGTGAGTTTCTCCAGGTTGGCGATGGTCTCGATCGCGCCCTGGCGCACGGCGGGCGGCTGGTCGTCGAGGTCGTCGTAGAGCGCGAGGTTGTTCGCGGAGACGTCGAGGATCTTCTTCAGCGACTCGTTGAACTCCGCCTCTTTCTTGTTTATGTCTTCAATGATCTTCGTGCGCAGCGCCTTCTCCGCGTCGGAGATGCCTTCGGCGTTCGGGTTGAAGGCCTCGCGGTACTTGTCGAAGAGATCCTTGAACTCGCCGCGCTTTGCGGTTTCGCGGAGGTTTACGACGCCTTCCATCTTGGAGAAGAACGTGTCGTCGTCGAAAACGGAGAAGTTCTCAAAGCGAGGTTTCGTGCTCCTGCCGTAGGTGTCCTTGAACGAGAGGTCGTCGGAGACCTTGAGGTACTTGGAGTTGCCCTCGAGCGAGTGGCCGGGGTCGATCGCGAAGAACTTGCCGTGCGCGAAGCCCTTGTTCTGCCCCCGCCGCCCCACGGCGTCGCGATCGGCCGTCGCGAGGAAGAACGCCTTGTATTTGCCGAGCTTTTCGAGCGGCTGGCCGTCCGGCGAAACGACGCGCCCGTCCTTGAGAAAGCCCGCCTCCATGTCCTTGTAGCCGTCGGCGAACTTCGCCTGGAGCATTAGCTTGGGGTGTCCGTCGGAATACTCGCCGCGCACGATCTGGAGCTCCTGCGAGGGAACGCCGGCGATGCGCGTGAGGTCGTTCGCAAGCGCCTCCGTGACCGCGCCGGCGGAGATGGAATCGGCGGAGGACGCGGTCTGCAGCCGGTATATCTGCCCGAGAATCGGCTTGCGCGTGGCGAGGATGCGCTCCGGACGCATGAAGCTGCCGGCGTGGGCTGCGTCGCCCTTCGAGAACTTGTCGCCCTCGTTGTAGTCGAGCTTGACGATCGTACGCTCGGAGAAGTGCCTGAACACGGGGGAAAAATGGTAGAAGTCGTCTCCAGGCCCAACGTTCATCACCGAGTCGCGGATCTGCGTGAAGAGATACAGCTTCGCCTCCTTGATTATCGACTTGCCCGCCGTGCCGTTCGCGATCTTGGCGATGTCGAAATCGGAAAACTGGCGTCTTAGCCCGTTGACGAGCGTTTCGAAGGGATTTCCCGTGACGCCCTTCCCCTTCACGGCCTCGTGCGCCGCGCTTTCGAGGACGAACTCCGCGACTGCGGAGATTGCGGCCGGATGCGCGCGGCCGGCGAGCATGATCTGCTCGCGCAGCGACTTTCCCTCGCACCTTTCGGCGAAGGCGGGATCCTTCGCCTTGAGTTCGTCGAGCGCGGCCTTGCTCTCGGGGGAATCGACATCGACCATGAGCCCGCGCGTGTCGTCGGCCGACCAGTCGTTACGGTAGATGAAGCCGGGTTCGACTCCGTTTGACTTGAGTTTTTCGAGGATGACGGGGTTCGTCCCCGAGCGGTTCACCCGCATGCCCTCGCCTGCGAGTCCGCGCTTGACGAGGTCCGCCACGGACGTCTCCTTCCCCTCGAAGACGGTCTTAAGGTTCCTGAGCCCAGTGGGATCCGTGCCGTGCAGAGGCGTCCCCTCCACATCGGAGCGCGCGCCGAGGCTGTCTTTTTTGGCAAGGCCGCCTTCTTTGGCCGACGCCTCGGCGATTGCCTTCTCGATGCGCCTCTGAGCGGCCGCGGCGACGTCGGCCGCCGTCCTGCACTCGCCGATTTCGATGCCGCCGTACTTGTCGCCGTTGATTTCCGCGCGCACCTTCTCCCTTGCATTGTCCGTCAGCTCGAGAATGCGCGGGTGCGTGTCGAACTGCCGCTGCAGCTCGCTCATGTACCTGTTGTTGCGGATCTTGGGGAGGCTCGACAGCGTCTGCCGCACGTCGCACGCGCGAAGAGACTTGTGCATCTCGAGGCGCGAGCCCAGAACCGTGTCGAATGCGTTTCTTCCAAAGACGCCGTATTCCTTCTCGATGGCCTCCTTGAAGGCCGCCATCGTCGCGTCGTTGACTGCCTTTCCATGCGACAATACGAAGTTGCCGAGCTTGGCGGAGGCGGTCTGCCCCTGCCCCTGCACGACGATGTCGCGCGAGGAGAACGCGGTCGAACTGGCCACGGCCTTGAATGTATCGAGTGTGATGGGCATGGTTTTAGTTCCTCACGAGTTGATTACACAGCCGGGCCGCAAAGGTTACAGGCGCGAGACGAAAGACTTGAGACGCGTCTAACGTCTCAAGTCTCACGCCCTTATCATGTCATGACTCGGGACTTCGGCGTGGGCGGCTTCTTCGTGTTCGCCGGCGAGGCCCCGGCGGATGCGCTCGGCCCAGATTTCGCAGAGCTGGAGTATCTTCTCGAGCGTCGACACGAATTCCTCCACGTCTCCCGCCGCCTTGCCCAGGTCGAAGAAGTAGTTGTAGACCACCGTCTCGCTTTCCGGCTCCAGGGCGAAGTAGCCCCCCGCCGTGTCCTTGCCGAACAGCCCGCCGACGAGAAGGTCGCGGTACACCGCCTTCTGCGCGTCGGCCGGCAGCTGCGCCACCTCGACGAAGCACAGTATCTTCCCCGTCGCCTCGACGAACTGCAGGTTCATGTTGCAGGCATCGTCCACGCGAACGCTGACCAGCCCGCCTTCGTCGGAGACAAGGGACTCTATGCCCGTCTCCTTGCGGAGGGCGGACAGAAACGCATCGTATTCTGACTTCGAAAACATGTCGCCTCCTCGCCTAGATCTGGAACGGTTTCATCATCATGCCGAACTTCCTCTGGCGCTCGGCAAGCTCCGAGGCGGAGGCGGAATCGGACGCGAGACCGGAGACGCGGGACGCGTCCATCGCCTCATGTCCCGCGTCGTCTTCCACATCCCACTCCATCGGCTCCAGCCCGCGGCGCCGCAGCTCCTCGTTTACGGCCTCGCGCTGGGCCTCTGTGAAGCGGAAGTTCAGCACCTGCTCGCGCGTGAGCCCCTGCCGCTCGAGCATGCGGTCGGTCTCCGCTATTCGCAGCTCCGCCTGCGAGACGAGGCTCTCGCTCTCCGCGATCGTCCTGCGGATGCGTGCCAGGTACGCCTGAACGTCTCTGTCTTCCTTTACCATTTCGCTACTCCTTCCGCGCAAGCGCAACAAGGGGCCGCAGAGGTCGTCTGCGTTCCGCCCAGCGGACTGCGTGCCGCGCTTGTCGCCGCCATATTCATAAGCCTGGGATTATTATACCAAAATATTGGCTTCGCAATCAACAGACACCGCGGCATGACACGGACTCAGCGGACGATCTCGTAGAGGAAAGTCGCGTCGGAGGGGTCGCGCGCGGTGTCGGCCGTGAACCGGAGCGCGCCTTCCTTGAACACGGACTCCACCTCGCCTCGGCGCGAGCCGTCGGAGCGCAGCGCGTATACCTTCGGACGCGAGAATGAAAAGCCCTCAAGCCTCAGCGTGATTTCCGCGCTCCCCGCGCGCATCAGGTGCGGAAGTCGGCCCCACTTGAGAAGGACTGTCCTGCGTCCGTCGGCATACGTCGTCCCCTCGTCCTGCACATCCGTCACGTGCGTGAGGAGAATGCGACGCGAGCGCTCCAGCGGACGATTGTCGAGCGAACTGGCCCAGACCGCCGCAGGCGCACCGTAAACATTTGCCGCCAGGACCTTTGTCGCGCGTGGACCCTCCTCGACGAAGAAGCCCTGCGTCCGTTCCGTCTGGACGGCGAACCACCCCGATTTGGAATCGAACGAGACCTGTCTGTTCCCTGGCATATCCAAGCGCTCGAGGGCGAGTCCTGCAAAATCTTCTTTCGACATTGAACACGCCTTGGTATACTCGACTGCGTCCGAAAAGGACGGCTTGCCCTTGCCGGTCCAGGTGCCGAACCGCGCAAACCATCCGTACCACATCTCGCCGACATCGGCGTGCGGCCCGCAGTCGAAGTTCGATCGCACCGTGTCTTCCGGAACCTTCACCGCGAACGTCCATTCGAGCGGCTTCATGTCGCGGCGCATGTAGAGCGCCAGAACCGCGCGCTCGGTGGCGCGCTGCAGCGGATCGCGCGCGACGTCGAAATACCCTATCGGCTCCGGATTGAGAACGCCGTCCTTCGAATGGCTCCACGCGAAGCGCCAGATTCCGTCGTACTCCTGCAGCGCGGCCTGTGCGCCTAGCATCATGCCGCCGACGCCGCGGAACTGTCCAGGCGCAGAGTAGTTGAACTCCGTGATCGTGAACGGCCTGTCGAGAAGGCGATGGCGCGCGACGCCCTCGAAGCCCATGTCCGCGCGGCGGACGGGATTCGCGTTCGCGCATTTCGACGGAAGGCGCCATGCATGTTCGATGAACTGCGGATGGTCGACGTAGAAATGGTCGTCGACATAGTCGTAGTGCGTGCGCACGAGCTGGTAGGCGACGGGATTCTTCCAGCTCGACATGTCGGAGACAAGGACGTCGGTTTTGATCTCCTCCTTGAGGAACTTGCGCATCCTGTCGCAGAACTCGATCTCGAGGTCGGCGAGGAACAGCGTGAAGGCGCAGTTCTGGCGCGTGTTCTCCCATGCGTTCGCGGGGAACTTCTCGGTTATGTCCGCATACAACGCTGGCGACTCGGCTCTGCGCTTCGCGAGCCATTCGGTCCACTTCGCGCGCAGCGCGCCCTGGCTTTCCATGAAGGCATAGCCGTGGTTTCCCGCGTTGCCTTCGTTGACGAGGGCGAGGAACGCAAGTGCCGGCTCGTCCGCCCAGCGGCGTCCGGTCTTCGGGTTTACGTGCCCGAGAAACGCGCGGGCGAAGGCGGTGTAGTTGGAATAGGCACCTTCGTCGAATAGAACCAGGTCCTTGTAGTTGTCCATCGGAATCTCCCCGTCGCGGTCAACTCCGATGGAGCGCCACGGGACGGCGCGCGAGACGAACAGGTCGGTAGTGAGGTATATTCCGTTCTCGATGCACGCGTTCAGCAGGTTGTCTAGCTCCGCCATCTTCTCGGGCAGAATCGTCGTCCCGTCCTTCCTGTCGCAGAGGTCGCGCTCGTAGTGGTGTATCCTGAGCGCGTTGTATCCGAGACGCGCCATGCGCGAGCAGAGCGCGTTAGCCTCGCTCTCCGAAAGGAAGTTCGCGGAAAAGCACAGGTTGCATCCGTAGAAGCGCTGCGCCACGTCGGGCTTCTTCTCGAACTCGAAATGCGCGTCCCTCGCGACGACGCGTCCGTACTTCCCGGCGGGAGCGTCTATCCAGCCAAGCTTCGAGAAGTCGAGGGCGGAACCTGGGATGACGTCCGTGGTGTCGCTCAGCGGAACCCATCCCGCGCCGGCGGAAATGACGAGGGGCCCGGTCGTGAGTTCGCCGACTCCTCCGTCCGCGGCAAGCGTCAGCTCCACGGTGCGGCGCTCGCCCGCCTTCAGCTTCGCGTCGCCCGCCTGGATGCGGAGAGTGAAGACGTCCATCTTCCACTCGCGGTTGTCCTGCAGCATCATCCAGCGCGCGCCGCCGGAAGAGAGCGCGAACCATCCGCCCTTCCCGTCCTCGACGCGAGCCTCGGCGCATGTCGCGCCACCGATCCACGGCTTCTCGCCCTTCTTGGACGGAAGATCGAAGACCTTTCCGCCGAGCGTGGCGCGTCCGCCGCCGAACCTGGATGTCGGGAAGTCGACAGAGACTGCGATCGCGGCCGACTCCCAGTCCCTGCGCACCTCAAACGTCCAGCTCAGCTTGGCCGTCTCCCCGTCGAGCGAGTGGCGCGCGACGACAGCCGCGACCACTCCGTCCTTGTCGCAGAGCTCGGAGGAATACGAGCCGTCCTTGCCCGGATGCCATCCGCCTTTCACCTTGCAGGCGGACCACGACTTGTCGAACAGCTTCGGCGCAAGCGTCGCGCCGCACTTTTCCAGGACGACATCTCCCGCCAGCCCGACGGAAACGCTTTCGCCGCCAGCCGCAGACTCAATGGCACAGAAGAGTGCACATACTACAGATGCTGCCGCGCTGAAACCTGACTTCTTCATCTTTTTACAGACCTTCCGGTCCCCTTCCTTTCTCTTTTTGTAGCTTGATTCACTGGTCATGACTAAGTTTCCCTTAAGGCGTTGAATTATGGTTTTGACAAGCGACGTGCGTCATGCGACATGCGCGGCGACATTTCGGCATTTCGACCTGCGCCGCATGTCGCCAGTCACCCCAGCCTGCCGCGTGTCATTTCCACTCCCACTTTCTCGTGCCGTTACAGTTGGGGTAGGCTACGCAGCTCCAGAACGGGTTGCCTGCATTTGTGCCTTTCTTTGCCATCACCTTCCTCATCGGACCGCCGCACTTCGGACACTTCGGCGCATCTACGTCTGCGGCGGCCCTTTCATTTCGATGCTCGAGCCTTACTTTCGTCAGATGCTCGGTAAAGCCGCCTTGCTCGCGGAATTCCTCGCCGAGCGCGTCCATCTGCCGTCGCAGAAGCGAACACGCCCGGTCGATCGTGACGAGCAGCGCATTCGCCGCAATTACGGGATCTTCGTTTTCGATGGCTGGGGCGAAGCGCCTGCGCATCTCCGCAAGGTGCGCGAAGAAGCCGTGACGCAGGTCTTCCCGCCCCTCGAACACGTCGAACTTCAGGTTCTTTGCCTTAATCCACTTTGGGTCGTTTTCGCTCCACGGCAGTTCGCCGCGCGAAAAGAGGAAGTCTTCGTAGTCGCCGGCAAGCTCTTCGAGCGAGCCTTTCGCGACATCGTAAAGACGCAGTTCCGTCTCGCGGCTCGTTCCGGCGCGTGACGAGCCTTCCACGATGTTCTGCTTGGCGCTTCTCGCCGCGCCGACCATCTGACCAAACGTCTTGCCAAGAGGGTCGTTCTTAAGCCCGAAGTTGCGTCGACAGAAAGTCTCGGTGGCGTAATACACGAGACAGACAAGACCGAAGGAAAGCGTCTTCCTGAAGCCGCCCGACTTGCCGATGACTGGCATCGGGGCTCCAGTCGCGCCCCTCCCGTCGCTTGTCGCGTGTCGTGTGTCAAAGCCTGTCGCGTGCCGCGCGTCGCGTGTCATCTCATCTGCTCCTTTCTTTCATGTCGCCTGTCGCTCCGCGCAAACGCAGGGGAATGAGCGAGCTAATTATCGGAGTTGCGGCACTTGCCTTAATCCGCTTTCCAATGGCGGAAGTAGTCCACCGAAAATGTCTGCGGCAGGTCCGCCTTGTCCGGCTCGCCAACCCAGTTGTACATTATCTCGCAGTCGAAGGTGACGTGCATCGGACGGTGGAAGTGGTCGTTCGGACGCGAGAACATCTCCACTCCGTCTGCATACCACTTCATCTCCTTCTCGGTCCACAGAAAGCCGTAGACATGATAGCCGTCGGCGAAGTCGAAGTCCACCTTGCGTCGACTCGACTTGTCTGGGAGCTGCTCGACGCCGCCGAAGACGCGTCCCTCGAGATACGGCGTCGCGAGGCGGTGGACGGTGTTGTAGAACGCGCGGCGGCAGTCGGACTCCACCGAACCCTCCTTGCCGAATATCTCGAACATGTCGATCTCCTCGGAGAAGTCGCCCGGACGATACTTCTTCTTCGGCTCGTCGGAAAGCGGATCGTACAGCCAGAACGCGTTGCACACCGCGGCCTTCATCGCCTTCGCGCGGCACTCGTAGTATCCGTAGAACGTCTTGCGCCTCGCCTTCACGATCGCCGTCGCGTACGTGTCGAATCCGCGCGCGAGGTTGTCGAACGTCTTCTCGTCCTCCCTGAGAAGCCTCGCCCTGAGCCGCAGCTCGCCCTCCGCAACATCGACGTTGTCGCGGGAGAAGAGAAAACCCTGGCGGCGCCCCTGGAAGGACTCGACCCAGTCGTCCCACTTCGCGCGGTCGAGCGTCTCGCCGTCGAACTCGTCGCTGGACTCAGGGTCGAAGACGAGCTGGCATCCGGCATCCGACAGCGGACATTCGACCGTCGGCTGTCGTCCGTCGATTGTCTGCGCTGGGGTTGTTGCTACTTCCTTCCAGTGCCTTTCCGCATGCGAAAGATAGACGTTCCAGTCGTAGAGGCCAAGGTCGTGCCTGCCGGGATGGACGTGATACGAGACTCGCGACGGATCATCCCACGCGGCGCGCGCAAGTTCCGTCGCCTTTCGCTCGCCTTCCGGCCCGGCCCACTTGTCTTCGCTTCCGGAGCCCACCGCGAGCAGGCGCGGAGCGACGCACGACAGGAGCTCGTGCTGGTCGAACGGCATCTCCCGCTCGCGGTTCGCCCAAAGCGTGTAGTCGAGGCAGAACCAGTACTGGAACGTGCGGACGATGTCGGCGATATGCTCCGAATTGGGGAGATCTAGGTGGTTCAGCTTCGCGCCGCCGCATCCGGACCCGTTGACGCACGCCATGGCGAAGCGCGTATCGGTGACGGCGGCCCAAAGCGCGGTCTTTCCGCCGCGGGAATGTCCGACGACAGCGACCTTCTTCGCGTCGATCTCCGGAAGTGTCTCCAGCCAATCGAGCGTGCGGCTTGCGCCCCACGCCCAGGCGGAGAGCGTCCCCCAGAGCTTTCGTCCCCTGTAGTCCGACGGCTCCTCGAACGCGGAGAAAACGCCCTGCGTATTCCCGGTGTTGCGGTCCGGCGCGACATCCCACGTCGTGAACGAAACTGCGGCGAACCCGCGCCGCACAATCTCCTCGACGGGGAAAAACGCGCTATTCTTCCCGCGGGGAGCGAATTCGTTCGCCCCCCTCCTGTTGCAGATCAGCAGGAATGCGGGGACAGGCCCCTTGGAATCCGCCGGAATGTATGCGGCTACGGGAAACGAATTCGTTCCGTATGATCCGCCGTACACGATGCGCGCGCGCCTGCGGACGATCCGCAGTCCGTCGCCGCACTCAAGCACACTGTCCGCGCCGTCCATCTCAAAGGAAAGCAGCGGGGGCTTATCTGCGGCGGCCGGACGCCTTCCGAACTCGTTGTCTGAGAAGAACGCGACGATTTCGTCGCGCGACCTCTCCCCTATCGCGTTTATCCGCGTCTCCGCCGCGAGCGCCGCGAACGCGGCAAGCGAAGCAAGCGCCGGGAATGCAAGTCTTGCCGTCATCTGCAGTATCCTCCGATTCGATTCAAAGCCGGCAGCGCACCGGCGCCTGTCCATATCCGCTACCAGTCGCGCTCGTTCGGCGGAAGCGGCGCCTTGCGCATGCGCGCCTTCTTCTCCGCCTCATGCTCGTCGCTGCGCTCCTGGGCCTTCTTCAGAACAGCCTCGACCTCCTGGTCTTCAGGGTTCTCCTCCCCTTCGTCGCCTTCCTGGTCGTCCTTATGCTGGTCGTTCTGATCGTCTTGGCCGTCGTTTTCGTCCTGCTGCTGGTCCTGCTGATTCTGCTGGTCCTGCTGCTGGTTCTGGTTTTGCTGCTGCTGGTTCTGCTGCTGGTCGTTCTTCTGCTGTTGCTGCTGGCTCTGTCCGCCGCCGCTGTTGTCCTTCGGCAGAAGCTCGCGTATCTCGTTGATGATCTCCACCGCCCTTTCCTGGCTCGGCGGAAGAAGCTTGTCCACGCATTCGATCTGCAGCTTCTCGAGCTCCGTCGCAAGCGCGGATATCTTCGCCTGGTCCTCGGCTGTAAAAGGAGGCTTGTTCGTGTCGCTCTGCGCCTGCTGCTCGTAGGCCTGAGCCCAGGCCGGAAACTTCGCCCTGAACGCGCGCGTATAGTCGAGCGCGTCCTGCTGCCAGGAGCGTCCGTTGAACGCCTCAACGTCCATCCACGCATTCGACTGCGCGACGAGATCCTCGTCCATCGCCGCCGGAGGCATCACCGTGAGCTTCACGAAACGTGTGAAGTCGTTCTCCGCGTCCGAGAGCAGCGGATACGCCTCCGGATCAAGGTCGCCGAGCTTCTGCGCGGAATCCTTCGTTTTCTTTCGCGCGGCGTCTATCTGCGCGGAGATCGTCGCGGCCTGCTCTTCGTTCGTGACGGACTGCGCTATGAGCTCCCCCACCGGAATCCACGCGTCCGCGAGCTTCTCCGCCCGCTTCGATAGCGCATCCGCGAGCGCGACCGCCTTCTCCGCGCGGTTCGTCCTGTAAGTGCCGGACTCCGCCATCAGCGCGCGGCAGTCCTTCGTCGCCGCAAGAAGCAGCGCGCCTGGGTCCTTGCCCTGTGCGGCCTTCATCACGGACTCCAGATGCGCCTTCTCGCGCTCGGCGGGAAGACGGTCCGTAGCCCTCGTGAAGTTCCTGTTCGCCTTCGCGTCGTCCGGCGCGGCCCTGAGCGCAATCTGCGCAGCGTTCGCAGCCTCCTCGAGGTCGCCCTTCTCGAACTCGAGCTTTGCGACGACCTCGGCCGCGCGTGCGCCGTGGGTGCGGGAGAGGAGCAACGGACGCAGCACGCGGAGCGCGTTCGTGACGTCTCCGGCGCGGTAGTATTCGACGCCTTCGTTCCACGCCTCGCCGTCCGTCTGCACGGAGGGCTCCGCGGCCGCGAGAAGAAATGCGAGAGCGAGAATCAAAGCGACATCTCCTTCAGGATCGCCGCTGCGGCCGCGACAGGATCTTCCGCAGCGAGAATGGGACGTCCGACGACCAGGTGCGTCGCTCCGTCGCGCACGGCGTCTGCGGGAGTCGCGACGCGCTTCTGGTCTCCGACCGCGGCACCGGCTGGCCTCACGCCAGGCGTGATGAAAAGAGTGCCCTGCTTGAGCGCCTTCGACAGCGCACCGACCTCGCGCGGGCTGCAGACGAGTCCGTCCGCTCCGTTGCCGACTGCGAACTGGGCCATTGCGGAGACCTGCTCGGCGGGAGTGCGGCCGACGATTCCGACGTCCCTCAAGTCCTGCTCGTCCATGGACGTAAGCACCGTCACGGCGAGGATCCTGGGCTTGGAGGCGCCGAACTCCGCCGCGGCGTCCGCCGCAGCGCGGATCATCGCCGCACCGCCGACGGAATGGATAGTCATGAGGTCGACGCCGAGTTTTCCGCCCGAGCGCACCGCGCGTTCGACCGTGCGCGGGATGTCGTGGAACTTGAGGTCTAGGAAGACCTTCTTGCCGAGGTCCTTCACCGCCTTTACCACATCCGGACCTTCCGCCGTGTATAGCTCGAGTCCGATCTTGTAGAATCCGACCCCGTCTCCGATCGCCTTAACCTTCGCGACCGCCTCCTCGCGCGTCTGGACGTCGAGGGCAACTATAAGCTCTGCCATTTTGAAATCCTTTCGTATCTGTAGATTATACCAAAAAAACTCCCGGCGCCGCATGCGGAGCCGAGAGTTTTTTTTCTCGTTCACGGAAGTCCGCTTACGCGTTCTTCGCGATGTCGACGAGGGTCTTGAAGCCGGCGGGATCGTTGATCGCGATCTCGCTGAGCATCTTGCGGTTCAGCGTGACGCCGGCCTTGAGAAGGCCCGCGATGAACTTCGAGTAGCTGATTCCCTCGGCGCGGGACGCCGCGTTGACGCGGGCGATCCAGAGCTGGCGGAAGTCGCGCTTCTTGAGCTTGCGGTGGATCGTCGAAAGGCGCATGGCGCGATCGACGGCCTCCGTCGCGGTCCTGAAGAGTTTGGAGCGGGCGCCGTAGAATCCCTTGGCCTTGGCAAGGCGGCGGCGACGACGTTCGCGGGAAGCGGGAGCATTAGTAGCACGCATTGTAAGTTACCTCCTGTGATTAGCGGCCCTGGAGGGCGCGCGAGTAAGTCTTGGTGACCTTGAGCGAGTCAATGGTCGTGCGGCCGCAGAGATTGTTCTTGCGGTTGCGCTTCTTTCCGTTGTTGAGGTGTGCGTGTCCGCCCTGCGAACGCATGACCTTCCCCGTCTTGGAGAGCTTCATGCGCTTTACGGCGCACTTCTTCGTCTTCATCTTAGGCATTTTGTGTTTCCTTTTTTTGTTTTTTCCTTACCGGTCGGGCAGCCCTGTTTCGCCCGAACCAGACGGTAAATACGTCAGCCTTCGACAGGCTCCTTGACCTCGGTCTCGAACTCGGGCCTCTTGCCCTTGTACCACCAGAACATGATCGGCGTCGCGATGAACACGGACGAGTACGTTCCCGCGACGACGCCGATGAGCATCGTGAGCGCGAAGTCGAAGATCGAGCCATCGCCGAACGCGAAGAGCGCGAGAATGGCGAAGAACGTCGTCACGGACGTGATGACCGTACGGCCGAGGCAGGCGTTGACCGCGCTGTTGCAGAGCTCGGCGAACGTCATGCGCTTGTCGTGGCGGAGCTGCTCGCGGATGCGGTCGAACACAACGACCGTGTCGTTCACGGAGTAGCCGATGATCGTCAAGAGCGCCGTGATCACGATGAGCGACACCTGGCGTCCGCACAGAGAGAAGATGCCGAGCGAGATGAGTGCGTCGTGAGCCAGCGCGACGAGCGCGCCGAGTCCGAACCCGAACTGGAAGCGGAAGCCGACGTAGAGAAGGATCGCGACGAGCGAGAAGAGGACGGCGTATGTGCCGCTCTTCTTGAGGTCCGCGCCGACCATCGAGCCGACCTCGTCGACCGACGCCGCCTTGAACTCGGCCTGCGGGAACTTCTCCTGGAGGAGCTTGGTGACGTGCGCGCCGACGTCCTTGTTCTCGACCTGCGAGCCCTTCTTGGTCTCCGCCGTCTCACCGGTCTTGACGAGGAGCGTCGAGTCGCCGACGCCGCCCATGTACTGGATCACCGTAGCGTTGTCGAAGTCGTTGAGCGCGGCGCGGATGTCCTTGACCTCGGGCTTCGCGTCCTGCTTGAGGTTGTAGACGATCGAGGTGCCGCCGGTGAGGTCGACTGCGAGGACCGACGCCCTGTTGTTTATGAAGCGGACCGCGAAGACCACGAGCGCGATGGCGATGAACGCGAACGAGCCGCCGACCGTGTACTTCGTCACCTTCATGAAGTCGTAGTTCGGCTTCTTGAAGAACTGGAGCATCCTGAACGGCGTCTTGCGGTTCGAGTCGACGCAGTGGTCGAGGATGAGGCGCGTGACGACGACGGCCGTGAACATCGAGATGACGACGCCAGCCGTGAGCGTGATCGCGAAGCCGCGGACCGGACCCGTTCCGACGACGAAGAGGATTATGCCCGTGATGATCGTCGTGAGGTTGGAGTCGAAGATCGCCGTGAACGCGCGGCCGTAGCCGTTCTTGATCGCCTCGCCGGCGGCGCGCCCCGCCTGGAACTCCTCGCGGATGCGCTCGAAGATCAGCACGTTCGCGTCCACCGCCATGCCGAGCGAGAGGACGAGTCCGGCGATGCCGGGCATCGTGAGGACCGGAAGCTGCATCGAGCCGCCGCCGCCCATCGAGGGATCGTGCGCGAAGACGCCGAGGATGTTGGCGACGAACACGAGCGCCGTCGGAAGAAGCGCGATGTCGAGGAAGAGCGCAACGTCCGCCACGAGGCCGGTCATCCAGTAGTAGATGAACATGAACACCGCGACGAGGCAGAAGCCGAGGCACGCCGCGACGATGCCCGCCTGCTTCGCGTCCTCACCGACAGTCGGGGAGACGGAGGACTCGGCAAGTATCTTCATCGGGGCGGGAAGCGCGCCGGCGTTCAGCTCGTTCGCGAGCTTCTGCGCGGCAGGCCCGTCGAAGCGGCCCGTGATCTGTCCGTTGGCCCCGATCTCGCTCTGGATTACGGGTGCGGAGATGAGCTGGTCATCGAGAACGATCGCGAGCTGGCGGCCGCGTCCTGTCGGGTTCTTCGGACCGCCCGCCTTGTAGTTGCGCGTAAGGGTCGCGAACTTCTGCGCGCCCTCGGCGTTCAGGCGGAAGCCGATCGAAAGCTGCCCGGAGGTCGGGTCGCGCTCGACCGCCGCCTTCTCGAGGTGCTCGCCCGTGACCTGCGGATCGGTGCGGCGCGCGACGAAGTTCGGCAGATAAGTTCCGTCGCCGTTGTCCTCGAGCATGAACACGTAGCGCGGATCCGGCACCTCGAACGCGGCGAGGCGCGCGGCATAGCCAGGGGTCTTGGAGACTTCGGCGAAGTTCGCGGCACGGGCATAGCCGTTGCCCTTCTTGACGTAGCCCTCAGGCGCGACGTCCTTGGAGAGGAGCTTCGCGACGAGCTGGTCGTTCTTCGCGTGGGTAAGGCGGAACTCAAGGTACGCCGCGCTCTGGAGCGACGCCTTCGCGGCCTTGCGGACCTCTTCGTCCACGCCCGGGAGCTGCACGAGCAGGCGGTGGTCCTTCATTCCCTGTATGACCGGCTCGTTCGTGCCCATCGCGTCGACGCGGCGGCGGATGACCTCGATAATGCGGGCATCGCAGTCCTGGAGACGCTCGTCGATTTCGGCCTGAACCGCACCAGTCTTGTTCGTGATGTCGGGGTTCTCGGCGATAATCGACTCGGCGAGCTTGTCGGTGTCGACGCCAAGCGTGAAGGACGTACCGCCCTTCAGGTCAAGCCCGAAGCGAAGCTTGTCCTTCACGGGCGTGGTGACATAGAACGACACCACTGCGATAAGCAGCAGGACGAGCCATTTCCAGATGTTGTTGCGCACAGCTGATTCCTTGGACATAGTGTTCCAATTCCCTTTTTTGACAAATTTGAAGAGAGATTATACCAAAAGTAGCGTGAGAAGTCCAGCGGCCAGGCAGTACGGACCAAACAGCCAGAACCACCTGCCTTTGAGGGCCTTAAGAAGGACCGCCAGCGAGAAGTAACCGACAACAGCGGCGACTAATGCACCATAAATCGTCAGTCCCCAGCCAATTTCGCCACTTTCAGCTGCGGCAGATGTGCCGCGCAAGACCTTCACGACCTCTAAAAGCACGCCGCCGACGATGAGAGGAGCGGACATAAGAAAAGAAAATTCGGCTGCCTTCTCGGCGTCGACCCTCCCCCCGCGCGCACTCGCGAGCGTCATTCCGGAACGGCTCACACCCGGAAGGAGCGCGAGGGCCTGTCCGCATCCCATTAGTAGCGCGCGCTTCCAGCAGACGTCTCGCGAGCCCCTTGGCAGGTAGCGCGTCCCGATAAGGACAGCGCCCGTGAACATGAGGAGAGCGCCAACCATCTTGGCGTTCTCGAACATGCCGTCTATGAAGTCCTTGAAGCAGAAGTACACGACGACGGCCGGCAGCGCGCTCAAGGCGATTTTGAGGGCGTACTGCCACTCGAAGCGGACCACTATGCGGCATATCGTCCGCCAGTAGAACGCGAAAATGCTCACAAGCGTGCCGAGGTGGAGCATGAGGTCGAGCCGCATCCCGGGAACTTCAAGCCCCAGCATGTGCTGTCCGATCACCAGATGCCCCGAGCTCGAGATCGGAAGGAACTCCGCGACCCCCTGCAGCACCGAAAGCACCGTTACGTCCAAAAAAGCGGTCAATCCCGTCATTTCGCCGCCCTCCGCGCACCATCCGCCCCAACGCATCCGCCGCGCCGCAATCTGTCAACTTTCTCTTCCATGCGCATATTATACCAAAACTCGGATGCCTGCGCGCGTGGGAGATAATGTCCCAAGGATTCCAAATGATGCGCCCGTCACGGCTTAGCCGCGCCGGGCGCATCAT
>JAEDKA010000105.1 GCA_016296065.1 Kiritimatiellia bacterium | reverse complement strand
TCGACGAGCTGGTTGGCCTGGTAGTGCCACATGGCGGGCAGGGCTTCGTAGATCGTTTCGGATTCGCCGACCGATTCGTCGGCAGAGGGACGCACCTTGCGCAGGAAGCGGTAGCGCTCGAGGGACGGCATGATCTCGCGCAGAATCTGGCGGACCTTCTCGTCCGTATAGGCGTCGGTCTTGTCCGGGAAGAGCTGACGGAACCGCAAAGCCGAATATTCAAGCCAGTCGCCGAAAAGGAACTTGAGGTTTTCGCGATCCTCAGTCGTCACGCCCTGCTCACGCGCCTCGCGTTCGAAGAATTCAAGGAGCAAGAGGAAACCGATGCAGGCGTCGCGGCGCGTGAAGCCGAAGAGATCGCGGTTCGCCTGGGTGATCGCCTCGTTGTACCATTTCGGCTTGTAGAGGCGAATGCATTTCGCGTCCATCACCAGCGTCCAACCGAACATCTTCTCGAAGAACGCGGCAAACGCCTGACGGTACCGCATCACAGTCAGGAACGCCCGCTCGTCATCCGTCTTGTAGAAATACGGCGACTCCAAGAGGATATTAAGCGCCGCCCGCACCAGCTGCGACGTCGCATCCCCCTTTTCAATCAAAGCTTCGAGTTTCATTTGGGATCCTTCTCTTGATACACACGGAGGGTCAGGTCTTCGAAGGCGAGGGCGCCTTCGGGGGTGGCGACTTCGACGGGGGCGGATTCGGGGCGGCCTTCGACGCCGAGATAGCGACGGGCCTTGGCACCGTTTCCGAGACGGACGCTTTCGATGAGCTGGACGAGTCCGCGGCAGTCGTCGAAGGACGCGTACTGTCCGGCGCTCAGGCGGACGGATTCGTTCGCGGACGGCGAGATGCCGCGTGCCTTCATCCACTCCTTGAGCCGGTCGCCGCGTGCCTGGTCAATCGAGAGGACGTCCGCCTTCTCGCCGACCTTCCGCGGCGTGATCCAGGTGACGATGCGCTCGCGCTTCTTGCGCTCGACGAGTTTCGGAAGCGGATGCTTTGCCTTCTCGCCGTCGGGACTGATCTGCGCGTCGCCGCGGAGCGAGGCCGTCTCGAGAAGCCGTCGCATCCAGTTCGACGGCACCTCGTCTTCCGCCAGAAGCGCAAATTCCTTGAGTCGAGCCCCCAGGTCCTCGAGCCGGTGATTGCGCCGTTCGAGTTCGCGCAGACGCGCATTCAGCTTGCCCCAGACGCGACGCGCCGAGTCCGTCACGCGCGACATCAGCGAAACGAGACTGCCCTCGGGCGCATAGAAGGCCGTGGCATCCGCGAGAATGCGGAACGGATCGGGAACGCGAACGGACGAGATGTGCGTGAAGCGCGCGGCCTCGGTGCGGAGCCGCTCGACGCAGGCGGTCCAGCGTCCGACATGGGATGCCTTGCCGAGTTCCAGGAGGTCCGTCACAATCTCCTCGCGCAGGACGCCGAAGCGCCGTCCGAACCGCTCGAGGAAGACACCGAGCTCGCCGACGATCGCCTTCGCCTCGTCCGGCTTGAAGACCGTGCCGAACGCGAGGAGGCGCAGATTCAGGACCTGCAGCGTCTTCGCCGTCGCCTCGACATACAGGCGCAGCTGCTCGACGCGATAGAGGATGTCGCCGGCCGACTCGTAGTCGACCTTCTCCGGATCGACCGTCCGCAGCTTGCGCCGCAGCTCGTGGAGAAGCGAGCACTGCATGTCGAGAAGGTTTCCGGTGATGTCCGCGCCTTCGGGGGAGAGGTCCTTCGCATGGCGGTCCTCGAGCCAGCCGACGAAGGCAATCGCGTCATCCTCCAGCCGATAGCGGAACTTGTCCCGCCGCTTGTCCCGATAGCCGCGCAGACGCTCCTTCTCAATCCGTTCGGTGAGAAGCTTCCAGTCCTTCAGCTGGCGGACGGACGCCTTGAACTGCTGTTCGGCGTCCGGCGAGGCGTCTTCGCCGCAGACCTCGCGCAGGACGGACTCATGCAGCGGCTCGGGTTCGTGTCCCTCGCGCAGTTTGGCGAACGCGCGCAGAATCGCCACGTATTCGGCCGCACGGTCGCTGGCGAGGAGGTTGCCGAGCGTGACCGCGCGCTTCGACAGCCAGACCGCAGATTCGGCGACCAGGGCCGAGTCGATCAGCGGCGTCGAAACCGTCATCGCGACCGGTTCGGACGAAACGCCCGCCGCCGCAAAGAGGTCCCCCGTCACATTCTCGTTCTTATGTCTCATAAACGACATGCGCATTCTTCATGCCGCCATTATAGCACAACGCAAGGCCGTTGCGGGAGACGGGCGCATCTCGGGTGCGATTGTAAACTGTTGACCGCCCGACGCGTGAAACCTCGCACCCGACCGCCGCTCCGGTCCGGGGAGCTGCCGCTCGGTTTC
>JAEDKA010000028.1 GCA_016296065.1 Kiritimatiellia bacterium | reverse complement strand
AGCTTCGCGCCACTCAACGACTGTATATGTGCCAGGGTAAGCATTTTGGGATGCGGCTGTGCCGCATAAATCGGCCGAAGGCCGCTATAATCACTGCAAAATCGCGTCTCCTGATTATGGTTGAAAAGTGCGAAGCCGTGGAGCGGTAGCGAGAACATCAACCGTCGGAGTTTTTCCAAAACCGCGCAGGGAGTCGCAAAGGCTCGGCAGCCCAAAGTAAAATTGGGGAACCTCCAACCGAGAGCCTGTTGAACAAACTGACAATTTTTGATAAAATGTCAACCAGAAAAAGGGGAAACTAAGATGCAGAAGCACGTTGCAAAGGGAGTGGCAGCGGCCGCGCTCGCGCTTGTCGCACGGGCGGCTCTTGCCGTAAATCCTGGGGAACTCGCCGACACGCGGGTTACGAACGAGAACATCGACCGCGAGGCATGCGCCGTGTGGACGGATGGGGCGGAGACTAAGGAGGGGATGCCCGATCCGCACCAGATACTCTGGCGCAGGAACGGAAACAACCACTCCCCCTACGGCGAGCATTTCGGCAAAAGCGGCGCCAAGCAGCTCACGCAGCATCTTCGGTACGCGTTCAAGGAGGAGATTCCGGTCGGGTCCATACTCAGCGCCTCGAACGATCGCGTGAGCGTTCTCAAGTCGACGGCGCAGTATCCGGGCGACATGAACGACGAAAGCCAGTGGATCACCGGCGAACATCTGCTCAAGGACGGAAAGGTGTCTCGCAAGGAGAAGGGCGGCTTCATAGTCTGGGTGTTCCCCGAGGGGACGAAGACGCGCGCGGTCCGGTACACGCACGTCGCACAGCCGCTCGACTCCGACAAGCGCGGATGGATCAACACGATTCTCCTCATGCCCGAGCGCAGGCTCAGCCTCGGGCGCTTCGCGAAGGCGTACTCCAACCAGTACCCGAAGCGCGCGGACAGGCTGAACGACGGACAGGACAACGGGCTTGGCGGATGCTGGAGCAACCTCGAGGCCGGCGGGGACAACCTGCCAAAGGTCTCGAAGGACAATCCCGGCGTGTTCTGGCTCGCGTGGCCTGAGCCCGTAGAGATAGACTCGCTCGTGTTCCTTCACTGCGGATGCAGCGCGGCAGAGGTCGACGTGTACGCGGGGCCGAAGGACAGGGATCCCGGAGCCGCGAGGGAGGGCGACTGGAAGTTCCTCAAGGCGTTCTCTGGCTTCGAGTTCAACTTCCCGTGGACGTTCCCCAACTTCCTCAACTTCGACAAGCCCGTAAAGACGCGCGCCGTGCGCGTGCGCGTCACCGGGACGGAGCACTGCGGACATCCCCACGTCGCTGGATACCACTGGGACGACAGGCGCGTCGTTGTCGGCGAAGTGCTCGCGCTCGGTCCGCTCGGCGCGACCGAGAAGCACCAGGCGCCGGAGTTCGTGCGCAAGCTCAACCGCGAGATTCACCCGCCGATTCCGATCCGCTTCGAGCTTCCCGAGGCCGGCAACGTCACGCTCGTCCTTGAAGACAAGACGGGACGCCGCCTGTGCAACCTCGTCTGCGACAAGCCGTATCCGGCGGGCAAGAACGTGTTCTGGTGGGACGGATCGGACGACCTCGGGCGCGACCTCGACGCGGCGAACCACGGACTCTTCCGCATCCCCGACCAGCCCGTCGCGCCGGGCGACTATGTCGTGCGCGGACTCTACCACGGCAAGATCACGCCGCGCTACGAGTTCGGCTGCTACACTTCCGGACGCTGGGTCGCAGGCGACAACGGGTCCGACTGGCTCGCGAACCACGGCAACCCGCAGGCGGCCGCGTACTGTCCGGGCGAGGGAATGCCCGACGGCAAGCCGCTCGTCTTCTTCGGCGCGCTCGTCACGGAAGGTCCGCACGGACTCATCTGGGTCGACATGGACGGCGTCAAGCGCGGCGGCATGACGTAGGTCGGCGGCAACAGGCTTGCCGCGCCGTATCTGTGCAGCGACCTCGGTCCGGACGCCGATCCCAAGAACGCCGTCTACACGGCGGCCGTCTTCGACAAGGATGGCGACGGCGCGCAGAAGGAAGTGCGCATCAACGCCCTTCGCAAGGAGAACCTGCACCATGTCCACCAGGTCGTGCGGCTCCCGATCATACGCGAGCCGAAGGATCCGAACGACCAGCTTCTCGAGGGAACGGCAGTCTACAACCGCAGGATGGCGCTCTCGCTCAACAAGCAGCACGCGATCTGGATCATCAACACCGACGACGGCTCGGTGGTCCAGCAGATCCAGGGGATTCCCGGTCCGCGCGGAATCGCCTACGATCCCTCGAACGGCGACCTCTGGGTGATTTCGGAGGACAAGGTCGGCAAGGTCGTCGACGGAAAGTTCCAGGCCGTCGTGAAGGCGGGACTCGACCATCCGCGCGGCCTCACCATCGACCGCAAGGGGAACATATACGTCTCCGAAGGCGGCGAGTCCAACCAGGTCAAGGTCTACAGCCGCTCCGGCTCGCTTTCGCGCACCGTGGGCAGGAAGGGCAAGATCGAGAGCGGACCTTACGTCGCCGAGCAGATGCGCGCGCCGCATGGAATGGCAGTCGACGGAGAGGGGCGGCTTTGGGTAGCGGAGAACTTCAACATCCCGAAGCGCTGCAGCATGTGGTCCGCCGAGGGCAGGCTCCTCAAGACGTGGTTCGGACACGCCAAGTACGGCGAAGGCGGAACGATCGACGGACACAATCCGCGCAAGTGGTACTACGCCGAGGGCAACGGTCTTCTGGAGTTCGACCTGGACTGGAAGAAGGGCGAGGCGAAGCTCGTCAACATCCTCGCCTATTCCGGAGACTTCGATTTCAGCCCGCCCGGTGGCTACGGCGGCTGGGGCAACTTCCCTGAACGCGCGACCTACCACGAGGGGCGCAGATACCTCAACAACAGCTACAACAACAGCCCTGTCGCATCGCCTTCCACGATGTCGATGTACACCGACTGCGGCGGCGGCAGGATGCGTCCGTGCGTCTCGATGGGCGACGTGGGGAACTTCCGCCACTATCTCGACAAGCCAGAGTTCAAGGACTGCTGGCCCGACCCGAACAACCATGGCGGCGGATTCTACATCTGGTGCGACCTTGACAACGACGGCAAGGTGTCGCCAGCGGAGGTCAAAGTCGACGCGCGCGGAGGCGGCGCGCCGATAGTACAGGCCGACATGTCTGTGACTGTTCTCCACGACAACAAGGCGAAGCGTCTCGTACCCGAATGGCAGAAGGGGTGCGATGCGCCTATCTACAGCCTCGGCAGGGCGGAGCTTCTCTGCGAAGACATCAAGTGGTCGCCTTCCGACGGAGGCAACTACGTGCTGACCGACGCGTCGGGAGTGTTTGCAATGGCAAACAGCGCGAAGCCATATCCGTCGCACTCGTTCGCGGGCGGCGTGCGCGGCAGGAACGCGACGTGGTCGATTCCGTCCTACTGGCCCGGGCTCCACGCGTCGCACTCCGCGCCTATGCCGAAGAAGCCGGGCGAGCTCATCGGCACGGTGCGCGTGATGGGTCCGCTGATGAAGCCGAAGGGCTCGCAGGTCATGCCGATCTGGCTGATGAGCGGGAACACCGGCAGCGTCTACGCTTTCACGCAGGACGGACTCTTCATCACGTCCATCTTCGGCGACGAGCGCCAGTGCCGCGGCTTCGGCGTTCCAGAGGACGTGCGC
Source organism: Kiritimatiellia bacterium (assembly GCA_016296065.1). GTDB lineage: Bacteria > Verrucomicrobiota > Kiritimatiellia > RFP12 > UBA1067 > UBA1067. The sequence continues at coordinate 43,912 of JAEDKA010000028.1, read as the reverse complement.
GGACAGGAGATGTCCGGCGAGACGATACACGGCGAGAACTTCTGGACGACTGCGACGTGTACCGATTCCGGCATAATGCTCATGACGTGCCGCAACAAGATACTGAGTCTGCGCGGCTTCGGATCGCTTAGGCCCATCAAGCCGTTCAAGATCACGGTGACGAAGGCGGACCTCGACAAGGTGCGTGCGTACCGCGCCGAACTTGAGGCGCAGCGCCGCGCGCGAGAGGGAAGCGGAGTGATCCAGGCGCCGATCCTTGCTGCGGACGCGATAAAGATCGACGGCTCGTTCGACGACTGGAAGGGCGTCACGCGCGTGAACATCGAGCAGCAGGGAGCGTACGCGTTCTTCGACTCGTCGTCGCGTCCGTTCGACCTCCGAGGCGGCGTTGCGGTCAGCGGAGACAGGCTCTGCGCCGTGTGGTCGACCGGCAACCGCGATCTTCTCAACAACAACAACGAGAACCCGACTGCGCCGTTCAAGACTGGCGGATGCCTCGACCTCATGCTCGGGCTCAATGCGTCCGCGCAGGCGAAGCGCACAGCTCCTGTACCTGGTGACATCCGTTTCCTCGTGACGCTCGTCGACGGCAAGCCGAAGGCTCTTGTGTACAGGCAGAAGGTGTCGAAGGCAGATCCGTCGAAGGCGGTCGTCTTCAAGTCGCCCGTCCGCGAGGTGACGTTCGACCGCATCGACGACGTGAGCGACAAGGTCCAGTTCGCGAAGGACGACCAGGGGCACTACGAGGTGTCTATTCCGCTTGCGGCGCTCGGCATGAAGATTCCGCCGAAGAAGGGTCAGCGCATGAAGGCCGACATCGGCGTTTTGCGTGCGGAGAACGGACACGTCAACGCGCGCCACTACTGGGCGAACAAGGCGACGGCGATAACCGCCGACCTGCCTTCCGAGGCCGAGCTTCAGCCCGGCTTCTGGGGCGAACTTGAGTTTAAGTAAGGAGGAAAAGAAATGAATATACCTGGTCTAAAGACACTTCGCACTGCGGCGGCGCTCTCTGCCGCAGTGCTCGCTGGCGCGGCGTGGGCGGATATACCACCGCCATCATATCGCTACTATCGGTTCAAGATTGAGGCGACGAAAGATCCGTCCGTTGGAATGATGCAGTTTTCTGAGCTGAAGCTGTACAATGGCGATACCGAAGTGACTTCACGGCGCACTCTGTTGTATAAAAGTGAGACAACAACTTCTGATGGGTTAAAATATCCGACAAACTAAGAACCAGAAAAGGCTGTGGACGGCAATACTGGTTCAAAGTGGCTTGATTGGAGGTGTAATCAGGATCAAGCTCAGCCCGTGCGTGACGCTGTCTGGATCACACTTGACTTCAAACAGTCGCAGACAATCACAAAGTATGAGTGGTACACTGCAAACGATGTGCCGGAACGCGATCCGGCTACATGGAGATTCCAAGGTTCTGACGATAATAGCAGCTGGGAAAACCTGGATGTCCAATCCGACTATCACTCAACTGATGCGCGGATGGCCCTTGCTTATTCCCGGGATGGCTTTCCAGACAGAGAATCAAGGTTTTGCATTGTCTGCACGGCCACGGACAGTAAAGTCTACACTGCATCTGCACGGGTGTCGGTTTCCAGTCTTCCAAATTCTGATTCCGCTGCCTATTATGCTCTCACGACAAACGAGTCTCAGCCTACAGAAAACTCCCAGCTGTGGAAGTCGTATACAAAGGGAGCCGACATTGCCGATCTTGTAGACTTTGGCACGGTGAATGATGGAGACTCGCTTACTGCGTACTGCTGGCTAAAGAACGCCGACGGGTCCGAAGTTATGAAGTACGAGAGCAATTCACTCGTAGTTTCGCTTGATGCGCCGAATGTTCTTGCAAAGTCTATTACTGTCGATATTGATACCGACAAGGGATACCAGCCAACCTTCGATGCCATAGACAACGGAACGACTTTTGGCGCTTCGGGCGTATTTAAAACATGGACTGAACCAGCGGTAATTTACGGGACTTCGTCTGTAACGCTATACGCGATGAATGCCGCGGGCCTCGTCTCGCATTCTTCGCCGGTCACGATTACGGCAGACGCTTCCTGCGACGCGTGGGTCGACGAGGTGAGCGGAAGCGATGACACGGGCGACGGCACGGCTTCAGCTCCATGGAAGACAATCACCAAGGCAATTTCCTCTATCGCAGCCACTGTCAAGCGAATCAATGTCAAGCCTGGCACATACGACACTACGCGTGGTGAGACATTCCCGATCGCCGTTCCTGACAGGGTTGTCCTTCGCGGCACATCCACCGCGGCCGATGTCATCATAGACGGCAAAGACAGCGCGTCGCATGTGTTCGTATCTAACTCCAGGGCGTTTGAATTGCGCAATGCGACCATCAAGAACTCTACCGAGGCTGCCGTGTATGCAGCTGGCACTGGTGCGTCGCTTGTCCTTCGAGACTGTGTTCTTCTTCAGGATACTGAACGTCATAATAATAATCCGCGAAATATTCCCGGTGCTATTTCGGTTTACGATGGCGCATCCATAGAGGCCAGGGACTGCGTTATGCGCAATATGAATCGCGACAGCGTCATCTACTATGTTTCATCAAATGCGGACGGACTGTCCCCGACTTCAGTGTCGCTTTTCGGGTGCAGTATCATTGACAACTATTCTAATCACAGCACAATTGACGCATCAAATGGTTGGGGCTGCTCGTTTCATGCGGAAGACTGCCTTTTTGCGCGCAATGAAGTTCCTGATGGCGTTCCCCATGATGCCCCGTACTCATGCTTTGGATACTTCTGCCGAGTAACACTCTCAGTTGACCGTTGCGTATTCGACGGCAACGTAGGTGGCGGCTTTATGGGCCTGAACTATATGCGTGACGGCAACAATTCCCGTGGTTGGATGGCCAACTGTCTGATCAGAAACACAAATGCAGGCCGCAATATGTTCAGCGGTTACGAAGGTATGATGATCTCCCGTAACTGCACCTTCGTAGGCAACTCCGGCGGTTATGTCGGACGCGATGTAACCCACTTGATGTACAACTGCATAATCTTTGATGATGGTGGGCTCTCTTTCCCGCCTAATGCCAACAAGGATGGGCAGAATTGGGTTGCCAACACCGCTGGACTGCGCCTTCATGACACCATGCTTTGGGATTACGATGAAAAAGACGGATACAATATCGCCGAGTCCTCGAATGTGATCGTTGCTGATCCGCTCTTCCGCGACGCTGAGCACGGAGACTATTCACTGCTCCCATATTCGCCCGCCGTTGACGCTGGATCCAATGCAGATGCCACTGGCGACGCCGACGTTGCAGGCAACGCCCGTATTGTAGATAACCGAGCTTCCGGCACGCCGATTGTTGATCTCGGTTGCTGCGAATCTTTGTATGGAGCTACTACGGAGGCGACATTTACGGGACCTGTCCCCGGCAGAATCTCGTGCTTCCGCGGAAAGACATACCAAGTTCCCGTGTCAATCATCCCTGCTGTATCTGGGACGGTGACGGCTAGTGTTGCCTATGGCAGCGGATTAACAGGTTCTACGACACTTGTGTTTACTGATGGCTCGGCGACGCTCGCTGTGACGGCTAAAGCCGATGGTACCGCCGACTTCTCGGAGATTACATTTACCGATGCTGGTACGACCGGAGTCAAGTCAGGGGTCGTTGATGTGATTTTTGGTGACGTTGCGCTTACTGTCGGCGGTTCAGCAGATTTCTACGTCGCAACAGGCAAAACGCTTGATATTCCCGTCGCAATTGCGCTTGATGGCGGCGTTGCGCCCGAGGAGATAACACTCTCCGTCGGAACCAAGTCCGGCGACGGCAGCAACACTGTCGCATGGCAGGGCGAGGCGAAGGTAGTGGCAGGTGCATCGGCTGCGTCGGGAACGCTTCGTGTGACTGGTGGGGCTGGCGTCAATGAGATTACTATTTCCGGCGCAAAGTTTGTTGAGTCTGGTTCTTCAAGCGTAACGATTCGCGTGTTTGGTTATCCCAGCAAACTTTATGTCGACCCTGCGAACGGAGCGGACGAGTTCGGGAAGGGCTCGGTCGATTCTCCGCTTGCCACCGTGCGTTACGCGCTTGGCAAAATCTCCAATGGAGAGTCCGTATTCTGCAAGGCGGGCAACTATACGGCGGCAGCTGAGAATTTCCCGCTCCGCCCAGGTTCCAAGAAGATAGAAGGGTGGTCTGCCTCAGGCACAGTCGATCCGGAGTCCGTTGTTTTCACTGGCGGCAACACCGTTGATAGGCTCTTCATCTACGAGTCCGGCGACAATGCACTTCTCGCCAACATGAAGCTGTGCGCGACGAAGTGCGGAGCAGTGCGCACCACTGCCGCAATGCTAGAGGTGACGAACGCTGTCTTCACGCAGACTCTCCAGGACTTCAACGAGCCTGGCGCGATCCACATCCGCGGCGGAGCGCATGTGACGGCTCGCGACGCAATGTTCTCGAACATGAGTCGTGTCGCAGCGGTATACTGCGAGAAGTTCTCGAATGACGCAGGCAACATCTTTACGACACACGGCTGCACCTTTGCAGGAAACTACAGCGAGGTTGGCACCGTTGCCGCTGCAGACGGAATCTGGTCCGCCTACAGGTTCTATGACACGGTGTTTGTTACGAATAGAGTCAACAACGAAAGGCGCGATGATGCCTATCGCTCTACGGTGGCGTATAACACTGGTCACCCGGACATCATAATGGAGCGCTGCAAGGTATTTGGCAACAGCGGCGGCACTCTTCTCGGAATTGCCCGTGATAACGGCGAGGTAAACATCTCTAATTCACTCTTTGCCGGTAATGATGCTCCTGGTTCGTTATTCCTTGGTTATTATACCCGTGTGTATGTAAAGAACTGCACTTTTACAGGCAATACAGGAGGACTTTCTGGTCGCGCGATAACGACATATGTCTACAACTCTGTGATTAGCAGTGAGGGATTTATGTGTCAAAATCTTTTCAACTGGAATGGCAATGGCGAGTGCGGTGATCTCCATATATATAACACACTGGTTTATAATACGCCTTTTCAGACGGAGGGGTCATCTGTCTCTTCCAGTAAATTACACTATTACGGCTTTGACGGCACTGCCGCGGAAGGGGAAGGGGCGACTTATACAGACGATCCGCAGCTGAAGCAGTCGCTGGTCTGGTCCGGCTCGGTGCCTGAGATCGACTGGGACAACTTCTCCGCGAAGCCGACGCGCAGCAGCCCCGCCGTTAACGTCGGCAACACCACGTGGAAGTCGGGCGACTACGACCTTGAGGGCACGGCTCGTCTCAAGGACACATCCAGCCATTCAGCGAATCCGAGGCTCGACCTTGGCGCATACGAGGTTGTACCGAACACTTTCTTTGCGGTTCTTATCAGGTGATGAAAAGGAGGTATCATATGGGTATCATCAACAAGTCAGCTTCAAGAACTCTCGGCATTGCGGCGGCGCTCTCCGCCGCGATGCTCGCATGCACTGCGTGGGCAACCCCGCAGGCGACCGGAAGCGGATATGACATCAGCAATTCCGGTCTCCTGCCGCGTTCCGTGAACATGCTGCGCGGCCTGACGCCCGAGTTCGGCGATAGCGACCATTCGTGGTACATTAACGGAGGCTACTATGAAAAGCAGACATCCGATTTCGGGTGTCTCACCGACGGAATGATCCCCGACGTCGAAAACGGCGATGACTCGGCGCGCGCGCTCATTCCGAAAGATTCCACTCTCACTTGGACTTGGGATGTCCCGCGACCGCTCGAACTCATAAGGATCTACACAAGGTGGCCCGACGGATACCGCAATGACGTCTCTGTCCAGTCGATTGAGGTGTTCACGAACGGGGTGTGGTACACTCTCGCAAACTCTTCCTTCTGCTACGCCCGCCGCGAGTCGCGGAACACTGTGGCAGAATACAACCATGATCTGACGCACCGCGTTGTCACGTTCGCTGACTCAGAAGGCGCCGATCTTGCATCAAACGTCACGGGGATTCGCATCACATTCGGAGACCAGTCGCCAGTTGATGGGAATGGAGAAGACGCTACCATTTGCTACGGAGCTTACTGGGAAATTGAGGCAAAGGGCGGAGAATCGCAGACTGAGATTGATTCTTTCTCTGGCGGAGTTCTTCTCGACATGCTCCATCTCGGTGCAGATCTCAAGGTGAATATCCCGTCTTCCCTTGGTGGCATCGCAACTGATTTTCTTTCTACCGTCGGAGGCGAGACTAGAGTTGTTCCCCAGCCAGGAGATTCCGTCACTCTCGGCGGCGTCGAATATGTGTGGACGGAATTCCACAACAACCGCGCCAACGGCCGCTGGTTCGACAACAATGAAGACGTAAACAACTACAATGCCTACCTGCACACGTGCATCTATGTTTCCGGCGCGGAAGAGAAGACCGTGCGCTGGCGCTTCGCACATGACGACGGAATGCGCGCATGGCTTAACGGTGAGGTACTGCACAAAGACGATCAATATGTGGGTGAGCCACATATTGTCGAAGGAACCCTTCGCCCTGGATTCAACTCTGTCATGTTCAAGCTGAACGAGGGTACAGGCGGTGATTTTATATATGCGGAACTGTCTGGGCCTGAAGGAGCTCAGCTTGACGGCGTCGGGATATCTCCCGCTCCTGTTTTCCTCGTGAAGGACCGCATCACGTCCAACACCCGTTGCACCAGCGACACTACCGTTGATATCGCCGCATTTCCGAAGCGTTACGCGAACGCATACATGATTACGACTTCACCGGCTGCTCCTGTCGCAGACGATCCCGGCTGGCAGCAGTACTCATTTGGAGACTCGCCCGCAACGGCGACGTTTGCTGCTCCAGATACCGTGCCGGGCAAAGTGACGCTGTATGCATGGTTTAAGACTGGTGAAGGAACGATAACCGGCTTCCCTGCGAATCCGCTTATTTACGACACGACTCCGCCTGTCGTCAAGATGAAAGACTTTACGTGCGTCGTTGCGAATCCAAATGTCGGTACGCAGATTCTTCTTCGCGACATTGACGACGGCATCAAGGATGAGACATACGGAATTCATTCGATCACAATCGAGCCATCTATAGTGAAGACCTCGCAAGACGTTGTCGTGACGGTTGTGAACAACGCTGGCGTTTCGGCCAGCGCGACCGCGCATATCACGGCGCTTCCGGGCAGCGGGACGCTCCCCGCCGGATATATCCAGACGATGCTTCATCTCGGGCACACCCTTGCTACGGACGATCTCGCCCAGACGGGTGGAATCGGCGGCGACCAGCTCTCCGACGGCAATGGACGCAGCCAGACGACGATGAAGCCGTATCCAGGAATGGTCGTCACCGGCCTTGCGACTTCAGGCTCGTCCCGCGAACCCGCCGGTCAGCTTACATGGACTCCCGCACACGTCGACCAGCAGAGGTGGCGTCCGAGCTACGACGGGGACGGACGCAACAACTACATCAAATACTGGCACATCTACATCACATCACCCGACGAGCGCGAGGTCGACTGGCGCCATCTGAGCGACGACGGAATGCGCCTGTGGGTGAACGGTGAGCTGCAGGTCAGCGCGGACGGCGTGTCGAATACGACGACCCGCGGACGTCTTTACGCCGGTCTCAACTCCATCATGGTTAAGCTAGAGGAGGGCGGCGGCGGCGATTATCTTGATCTGGCGCTTCGCAAGCCGGGAACAAGCGAATATTTCGACGACCTTAGGTATGCTCTTGAGCCGGGGTCATTCAAAGTCGGTTGCCCCGAAACTGGCAGGGATTCCTATACCGGCCGCGCTGCGGTGTCCATAATCGACATTCCAATAGTGACATCCGCCGTCTCGTATCAGTGCGTTCTCTCCAGTGAACTGCCTGCTGACGACGGATGGAAGGCATATTCCGCTGGCGTGCTGCCGGAAGACCTAGTGACTTTTTCGGCTCCTGCGGAAGGTGCATCCCTTAAGTTCAAGCTCTATCTTCGCGACTCCGAAGGGGTGTCTGTCGGTGAGTATGAAAGCAATGCGATCGTTTATACGCAGGTCGCGCCTGTCGCGAAGGCGAAGGATGCAACGTTGCGCATCGACAGTGAAAATGGCACTGTCGTCAAGGCGTCTGACATTGACGACGGATCGTCCGATGCGCTTTCCGGCATCTTCTCGCTTTCGGTCGCGCCTTCTACGATCTTTGCTCCGGGCGAGGTCACGCTCTATGTCACCAACAACGCAGGCCGTGTCGACACTGCGACCGTGACAATCAGTCCCGCGTTCTGGTGCGATTTCTCGGCGGATGAAGTTTCGGGCCTAAACACACTTGACGCGACTTTTACCGCGCGCGTGTTTGGTTCTGAAACCGCTCTCGAAGGGCTCGTTTACACCTGGACGTTCGGTGACGGTACGTCCGTGACTGGTTCGGGTGCGGAGTACGCGAGCGTCGAGCACACCTTTGCGAATCCTGGAAACTACAGCGTCACTCTATCCGTCAAAAACGCCTTGGACGAAGTGACCGAAGCATCGCAGTCCGGTATGATCTCCGTCCTGAACAACCGCGTCTATCTCTCGAAGACCGGCGGGAATGTCTATCCTTACGACACCGCCGCGAACGCCGCGACGAATCCGCACGACGCACTCTCCGCTGCTGACGACGCAATCGCGTTCGGTGCAGAGAATGCGGTCATCACCGTCGGACCCGGCACGTACGAGTATCAGGGGGCGCTCCAGATATCGAACGCAGTGACATTCGTTTCGACGGACGGGCCGGAAGCAACAACCTTCAGCCAGACAAAGGACGATACGCGAGCCTTCTACGTCAACAACGCAAGCGCGCTTGTGTCCGGGCTCACTGTCACCTCAAAGCGCCTTACCAGCGACAAGCGCGGTACTGCGTTCTATCTCCGCTATGGCACGGTATCCAACGTTGTTGTCACTGCATGCACGGGAGGCGGACACGGCAACGGCGGGCATCAGGGGTGCGTCTACATCACCCATGGTCTCCTCGTTGATTCGCTCATTACTAACAACAGAGATTCCTACAACAGCGCCGCTGTGTACGTGGACAATGCTGATGCCGTCGTAGACCGCTGCGAGATCAGTTTCAACTACGGCAACCAGGAGTATCACGCAAGCGACGGCGGTGGTGGAGTGAGGCTGATCAATGGCACGGTGCGCAACTGCTTCATCCATGACAACGAGACAAAGTACCACCCGGGCGGCGGAGTGCGAATGGGCGGCGGTCTACTTGAGAACTGCACGATTGTGAACAACAAGGCCGGTGTAGACAAATCTGGTGGCGGCGGCGGCGGTCTGCGCCACGACGGCGGCACTGTTCGCAACTGCATAATCTGGAACAATCTTTCTCTGGGTGCCCAGAGCGACTATGACGGTTCCGGCGCGACGTTCTCCTGTGCGCCAGAACTTTCAAGCGGAACCGGCAACGTCAGCGTGAACCCTGGTTTTGCCGATACCGCGAACACGAACTTCACTCTTCTGGCAAGTTCGCCCTGCGTTGATGCGGGCACTCCCATCGACGAAAGTGTCGCATACGACTTCGCTAAGAGCGAGCGCGTCGTGAACGCTCTTGGCGTAGGAGAGGCAAAGATCGACATAGGAGCATGGGAGTTTAAGCCCGACGCTGATGCGTTCGGCTGCTCCTTCGTCGTGAACAGCCCAACGCGCGGACTCGGCACGCTCAATGCCGTCTTTGAGGCCACAGCAACCGGTCCGACGGAAAAAACGACCGGAGCGACATACGCCTGGGACTTTGGCGACGGTACCATATCGCCAGCCTCCACTTCGGGGAATCTCGTCGAGCACCGCTATGAAACGCCCGGAATGTACAATGTAACACTTACGGTCGCATCTACAGGCGGCGAAACGGCGACGTTCATGCGCGAAGACTGCATCATGATCGTTTCGGACGTCATATATGTCCGCGGCGGATCCGCCGCGGCAGAGTTCCCGTATGCGACGGTTGAAACGGCCGCAGCCTCCGTCGGCGAGGCGTACAGCGCCGCGCAGATTGCCGTCGACTGCGGAGCGGAATCGGTGCTTGTTGATATCGGCTCCGGCGAATTCCCGCTGACAGCAGAACTCAGGCTGGACGGACCAATTCGCATCGTTGGCGCTGGACGCGAAGCCACTGTGCTGTGGATGGTTCCGAGCAATGCCCGGATCGCCTATCTCGGTAATGCCGACGCTATGGTCGCGAATCTTGTAATCTCCAACGGCGTGTTCTCTACGGCTGCTTCCGGCGGCGGACTCTACATCCACGACGGTGTCGCGTCAAACGTTGTCGTAACGTGCTGCATCGGCGGCAACCACGCTAACAGCGATGCGCTTGGAGCTGGCCTGCACGGTGCGGTTTACATGGACGGAGGAACGCTCGTTGATTCGTCTGTGCGCGGCAATAGGCACAACTACAACGGCGCGGCGCTGTTTGTCAACGGGTCTGGGGCGTTCGTCGACCGTTGCGAGATAAGCGACAACTACGGCAACGACCATGACTGGGCCGGAGAGGGCGGCTCTGGTATCGAACTCAGGTACGGAACGGTCCGCAACTCGTTCATCCATGACAACGAGGCCGGATGGAAGCCCGCTGGCGAAAGTGTTGTCTACGGCGCGGGCGTCTATGTGCGCAACGAGGGCGTGCTCGAGAGCTGCACCGTGGTCAGCAACAAGTTCCGCTACTCGACCAGGTGCTACGGCGGCGGCGTATACCAGAACGGAGGCAAAGTGCTCAACTGCATTATCGCCGACAACTGGAAGGGTGCTACGACCGATTCACCGAGGGCGAGCGACTACGAGGCCGATGGGCAGACGCGGGATGTCACGTACACGTATGCGCCGGAACTTTCGTATGGAACCGGAAACGTCACCGGCGAGGGCGTGACAGCTCCGCTCTTCCGCAATGTCTCGCGCGGAGACTTCCGCCCCGGGACCAGCGGAGCGGCGACTCGTACCGGCCTTGTCCAGGAATGGATGAGGACTGGGCTTGACTTCAATCATGCCCGGCGTGTCATAGGCAGCAGCGCCGATATGGGAGCCTTCGCAAGGTTCTCGGACGGATTCGCGGTCCATATTCGCTGACAGTCCTCCGGCTCCATCCGCAACCTCGAGGCGGGCGGTCAGGGACTGTCCCCGCATTCGGGGACAGTCCCTCCGTTTTTAAAATGGATGGCGTAATTTTACGAAAAGGATGCTCGCTCGCTGAAATTCTGATATAATGTAAATATGAAAAGAGTAACAGCATTCGCGGCCGCTGTGGTCGCTGTCGTGTTCTCGGCATTTGGTGCCGAAACGGAGACGTCGGTTCGATTCTATTCGCCGTCCATTGTGCGCATCGTGCGCGCCGAGCGGGGACAGTCCCTGACAAAGCCGTGGAAGGCGGTTCTTGCCAAGGAAGACAAGACCGTTTCCGTGGAACGCACGGAGTCCGAGAAGGAGACCGTGTGGAAGACCTCCGCGCTCGTCGTCTCGCAGGCGAAGGAGTCGGGGCTCTTCACGTTCCTCTCCCCCGACGGCAAGGTGCTCCTGAGCGAGAAGGGGAAGACTTCCGTCTCCCCGGCGGCGCAGGCGTTCGCGCTCGGCGAGGAGGCACCGCTCTACGGACTCGGCGACCTGCAGAAGCCGGTCCTCGACATCCGCGGAATCACCCACCGACTCATGCCGCAGAACCAGGGCGACGGAATCGCCTACGTCGCCTCTCCGCTCGGATGGGCCCTCTACTGGGACGACTCGAGCCCCGTTGCGTTCACCTCCTCCAAGGACAGCTTCTCGCTAACGAGCGAAAGCGCCGCTTTCGTCGACTACTACTTCATCGCAGGCGGTTCTATGGACGGCTGCGTCGCCGGCATGCGCCGTCTCACCGGCCCCGCCCCGATGCTTCCGCGCTGGGTGTACGGCTTCTGGCAGTCGCGCGAGCGCTACAAGACGCAGGACGAGATCGTGTCCGTCCTCAAGCGCTACCGCGCGGACGGCATCCCGCTTGACGGTATCGTCCAGGACTGGCAGTACTGGGGCGACAACGCGCACTGGAACGACATGAAGTTCGACTCGCGCACGTTCCCCGATCCGAAGAAGATGGTGGACGACATCCATGCCCTCCACGCGAAAGTCCTCATCACCGTGTGGCCGTCGTTCGGACCTAAGACGGACGCCTTCAAGGAGCTCGAATCGAAAGGTCTCCTCATTCCCGTCACGACCTGGCCCGCGTGGGTCTCCGACGAGGACCACAGCCCGTCGGGCGCGCACATCCAGGACTCCTACAACCCCGTCGCGAATGAAATCTACTGGAAGCACCTCCTTCGCCTCGTCGATATCGGAATAGACGGATGGTGGATGGACTCGACCGATCCCGACCACTTCGAGAAGGACGGCGACCTCGAGCTCCCGACCTCGCTCGGACTCCCCTGGCGCGCGGTGCGCAGCGCCTATCCGCTCGCCTGCACCGAGCCCGTCGCGACGCGCCTCAGAAAGCGCGACGACAAGCGTCCGTTCATCCTCACTCGCGGCGCATCCGCCGGACAGCAGCGCTGCTCAACGAGCGTCTGGAGCGGCGACGTGGAAAGCTCGTGGGATGGATTCTCCTACCAGATTCCGGGCGGCATAAACTATTCGCTCACGGGCAATCCGCAGTTCGGATGCGACCTCGGCGGATTCTTCTCCGGCAGCTGGCTCCCCAAGGGCGGCGTCGACAATCCCGAATGGCGCGAACTCTACGTGCGCTGGTTCGAGGCAGGCGTCTACATGCCGATGATGCGCAGCCACGGCACTGGCGTTCCGCGCGAAATCTACCTCTACGGCAAGCCTGGCGAGGAAACGTACGACGCGCTCCTCGGCGCGATCAAGCGCCGCTACGCGCTTATGCCCTACATCTACTCGACCGCGGCGGATGTGTCGCGCAACGGCACGAGCTTCATGCGTCCGCTCGCCGCCGATTTCCCGTCCGACCGCAGGGCGTGGACCCTTGCGCAGGAATACATGTTCGGCCGCAGCCTCCTCGTCGCGCCCGTCACGAAGCCGGGCGGGAAGGTCTCGGTCTATCTTCCCGAGGGGACTGACTGGTGGAACGTCGCGAGCGGAAAGCGCCTCCCGGGCGGATATGTCGCGGACCTCGTCGTGCCGCTCGCCGCGACGCCGTGCTACGCGAAGGCCGGAACGATCATGCCGCTCGGACCGGACGTCCAGTGGAACGGCGAGAAGCCGTGGGACGATCTAGAGGTCGTGGTGTATCCCGGGGCCGACGGAAAGTTCACGCTCTACGAGGACGACTTCGAGACGCGCGCATGCGAGCGCGGCGAATTCACGGAGATCGACTTCGCGTGGGACGACGCGAGGCGGACGCTCAAGATAGGCGCTCGGCGTGGAAGCTATCCCGGCATGCTCGTGAAGCGGCGCTTCCGCATACGCGTCGCGGACGGATCGGTTCCGGGCGTTCGCGAAGTCGCATACACCGGCAAGGCTGTCGAGGCGACTTTTGCGCGGGCTTACAGCGCAGCGCTGCGCGACGGATGGGAGTTCTCCTACGGCGGCACGGGCGAATGGCAGAAGGTGTCCGTTCCGCACGACTGGGCGATCTCGCGTCCGTTCGACTTCCACGCCGACCCGCAGAACGACGGCAACGGAAACACTGGCGCGCTGCCGTGGGTGGGGAAGGGCGTCTATCGCCGCACGCTGCGCCTTCCCGCCGAATGGGCGCGCGGCACATGCGCCGCACTCGAGTTCGACGGCGTGATGAGCCGTCCGGAGGTGTATCTCGACGGAAAGAAGATCGGCGGATGGAACTACGGCTACCTGGGCTTCCGCGTGGAGCTTGCGAACGTCGCGAAGTTCGGCGTCGACCAGGAACTCGTCGTGAAGTGCGACACGACGCGCCAGCGCTCGCGCTGGTATCCGGGCGCCGGCATCTACCGCGAGGTGCGTCTCGTCGCGGACGATTTCGATAAGCGCGCGCTTCCGGGGTCCGTGTTCATCACGACGCCCGTAGTCACGAAGGAGAAGGCCGTCGTCAAGGTTGAATGGGAGACGCCCGCCGGACCGGACGGGACGACGTTCGAAATCGTCCATCCGAGGCTGTGGGACATAGAGGACCCGCATCTCTACACATACGAGCTCTTCGGACGGAAGTACAGGTACGGAATCCGCACCATCGAATGGAAGAGCGACGGGTTCTGGCTCAACGGACGCCGCGTCGCGCTCAAGGGCGTCGACCTTCACTCCGACTTGGGTCCGCTCGGCATGGCGTTCGACGTCTCCGCCGCGCGCAGGCAGCTCGAGATCATGAAGGACATGGGGGTGAACGCTTTCAGGACGTCGCACAATCCGCCGGACCCGAAGATGCTCGACCTCTGCGACGAGATGGGAATACTCGTCTGGGACGAGTGCTTCGACAAGTGGGACGCGACTTCCGGGCGCACTCCCGACGAGAACCTGGAAGGGTACGTGCTCGGCAATCTCAACGCGTTCGTGCGGCGCGACAGGAACCATCCCTCGATCATCGCGTGGTCCATCGGAAACGAGATCTCGCCGGCGTGGAAGAGCAACTGGTACGGCGCGGCGTGCGACGACGGAACGACGCGCGCGCGTGTGAAGCTCTTCGCGGACGCCGTGCGGTCGATTGACCCGACGCGTCCGGTCGCGATGGGCTGCTGCTTCACCGACGCCGTCGGACTGGGGCACCTCCAGGACCTCGACCTCACCGGATGGAACTACCGCGCGCTCTACCGCATCATGCGCGCGAAGTATCCGGAGAAGCCAACGCTCTACTCCGAAGCCGCCGCGTCGCTTTCGACGTTCGGCTACTACGAGCCCGATCTGCCGTCCATCAAGCACCACTACGGCTCCACCGGCCAGACGGACGTGACGTCATACGATCTCGGCGCGGAGGACTGGAGCGACATTCCCGACGTCGACCTCGACAGGGAGCGCACGGACAAATACCTCTGCGGACAGTTCATCTGGGCCGGCATCGACTACCTCGGCGAGCCGTGCGTCAACTGGGGGAAGAACCGCAGCTCGCTTTTCGGAATCTGCGACTTGACGGCACTTCCCAAGGACCGCTACTACCTCTACCGCTCGGTGTGGAACGAGAAAAGCGACACCATTCATCTTCTTCCGCACTGGACCTGGCCCGGCCGCGAGGGGAAGAACGTGCCGGTGTTCTGCTACGCCTCGGGGGACAAGGCGGAGCTTTTCGTCAACGGAAAGTCGATGGGCGTGCGCGAGAAGGGCAAGCGCCAGGGCGAGGGCTACTTCGCCGTCACGGACGACTACCGTTTCCGCTGGCTCGAGGTTCCGTACGAACCGGGCGAGATCAATGTCGTCGTCTGGAAGGGCGGGAAGAAGATCGGCGAGAAGATGGTGCGCACGGCGGGGCCGGCGAAAAGGCTCAGGCTCGCGTGCGAGCTCCGGAGCGAAGAGCTGGGGTCGCTACGCTTCGTGCAGGTCGAGGCCGTCGACGCGAAGGGAACGGTCGTGCCTGACGCATCGCACAAGGTGCGCTTCACGATAACGGGCGGAGACATCGTCGCGATCGGAAACGGCAGCAACTCGTCCGTCGAGCCGTTCCAGGGGACGAACGAGCATTCGCTTTTCCATTCCCGCGCGCTCGTATACGTCCGTCCGCACGAAGGCGAGACGTGCGTGCTGAAGGCCGAGGCGGATGGACTTTCCGGCGACAGTGTGACGCTCACGCGCGCGGCGGTGAATCCGATAACGCCCGAGGGCGCGTTCTTCTCCGACCCCGCGCCGCGGGTTGGGCCCGACGGCAGGCTCTGGCTCTTCGGCTCGCGCGACGTTGCGCCGGACAGGTACTGCTCGCACGCGAACGACGCGTTCGAGACGAGCGACATGAAGTCGTGGAAGGTTCATCGCGACATAATCCGCTCGAAGGGCGAGGGGCGCGAAGTGCCGTTCCTCGACTGGGAGCTTCTTGCGCCCGACGGCATTTTCCTGGACGGCAAGTGGCGTCTCTTCTACTGCATGTTCAACAAAGACCACGCCGAGGGCGTGCTGGATGCGCCGGACGCGACGGGTCCGTACACCGGCGCGCGCGAGCTGAAGGGACCGACGCAGATCGATCCGTCGGTATTCCGCGACGACGACGGGACGATCTACTACACGTGGGGTCAGTTTTCGATGTCGATGGCGGTGCTGAAGCCGGATTTGAGCGGCATCGTCGAGGGATCGGTCCATACGAACGTGATCGACGTGGCGCGGCATCATTTCCACGAAGGCTCGCAACTTACGAAGCGGAACGGAATCTACTATCTCACGTTCGCGGACATCAGCAGGAAAGGGAGGCCCACGTCGATCGGATACGCCACGGCGAAGAGTCCGTTCGGACCCTACACCTACCGCGGCGTGATCGTCGACAACGCGGGGTGCGATCCGGAGTCGTGGAACAACCACGGCGGCATCGCGGAGTACAAAGGGCGGTGGTACGTTTTCTACCACCGCTCCACGAACGGCTCGCGGTCGATGCGCAAGGCGTGCGTGGAGCCGATAGAGTTCGACGGAGACGGTCTGATAAAGGAAGTCGAGATGACCTCGAACGGCGCGGCATGGGGGCTTGTTCCGTTTGACGAAACGCCGGCGCGCATCGCCTGCAAGATGACGGGCAACGCGCGCATCGTTCTGCTGCCCGACGGCACCGAGCGGCTTGGCGGGATACGCGCAGGCGACACAGCGACTTGGCGCTGGTACGTGGAATGCACGCGGCCAATCCTCGCGCTTTCGCTCAAGGTGGTTCCGCGCGCGGGCGGAAAAATCGCGCTGCTTGGCCGCGACGGGGCGGAAATCGGCGCCGTTGAGGTTCCGCCGGGTGACGGATGCAGCGCATCCGAGCTGGAGATGGATTTGCCGGAAATGTTCGGCACGATCGACGCGGTCGTGCTTCGCTTCGACGGCGAGAAGGGGTCGGACCTCTTCGACCTACAGTCTTTCACTTTCAACTGACGTGCGCAGGTTTTCCTCGCGCCACTGGCTCATCGTCATTCCCGTCTCGCGCAGGAAGAACTTGCGCAGCGAGTTGGGGTTGGTGAAGCCGCAGAAGTCGCTTATCGACTTGAGCTGCATCGAGGGGTCGGAAAGAAGTTCCTTAACTCGCTCCAGCTGGACGGCGTGTATCTCCTCGAGGATGGTGTGCCCGGCGATTTTCTTGAACCGCGCGTAGGCTACTGGCGCAGAGCAGGGGAAGAGCTTTAGGACATCCTCCACGCGCATTCCGTTGCACGCCTTGCGGCGGATTGTCTCCAGCGCCTTGGCTACAGTGCGGTCCGTTCCCGCTGCAGTCGTCCGCGTCGAGGCGCGCACCACGGTGCGGGCTGGTCCGAAAGTGCGGCGCCTACTTCCGCGGAAGTGCTTCCCGTCACGCATGTAGGCGGCGAGGAGAAGCGCGGCAAGTTCGCCGCAGCGGAGGAAGTCCGGTTCGACGGACGAAAGCGAAGGAGTCGTGTTCTCGCATATCGGCTCGTAGTTGTCCACCCCGAGCACGGCCAGATCCTCTGGCACGTCGAGACCCTCGTGCGCGGCGAGGGTGAGAATGTCGTCCGCCGTCTCGTCATTGGCGGCGAAGAGCGAGCACGGGAGCGGCAGCGAGGTGAGGAACTCGCGGCGGCGGCGGCGCAGCTTCGTCGCGTCCTCCTTTGGCTGTGCGGGATCCATGACGGAGCATCCGAATCCGTTGAGGGACAGGGCCTTCACGAAGGCTTCTTCGCGGTCGCGGCTCCAGGGCGTGTCGCGGCGGAAGGGGATGTAGGCGAAGTTTCTGCGTCCGAGCTGCAGCAGGTGCCTCGCCGCCTCGCGTCCCGTGGCGCTCGAGTCGTGGGAGACGGAGAAGACGCACTGCTCCTCGATTTCCTTCGGCGGATCGAGGAAGACTGTCGGGATGCACGTGAAAACGGATGGATCAAGCTCGGTCGGCCATCCGTCGCATTCGACGATTGCGCCGACGGGATTCCAAAAAGCGACCATGTCCTTGATTCCGCGCGCGGACGGCAGGGACTCGACGGCCTGGATCTGCCATGCCAGCTTCTGTGCAATACGCTTGGCACCCTGTAGCTTCAGGGAGTCGCTGTGCTTTGTCGGAGGCTGAAAATACAGAACAACTTTCATTGGCCGGGTATTATAGCAAAACGGCTCCTTACGCCGCAATGCGAAATTTTACAAACAGGATGCAGATTTTTCCAAATGGGATGCTGCGCAATTTCGTGAGTGTTGTCTATAGTGCAACATTTAGTTGTGAACATTATAACACTTCCGCATTGATTGCGAAAGAACTGATATGATAGAATTTTACTCAAAAGCACTAAAAGGGCAGATTGCATGAAATTCAAGAATGAAGAGCTGAAGGTTGCGGCAAACGCGATTCGCGTCCTCGTCGCTGACATGGTTGAGAAGGCGAACTCGGGGCATCCGGGCGGCGCGATGGGTCAGGCGGACGTCGCGGCGACGCTCTGGCTTGAGTATCTGAAGGTGAATCCGGCCGAGCCGCTCTGGGAGGGACGCGACAGGCTCGTGTTTTCCGGCGGACACTGCTCTCCGCTCGTGTACTCGCTTTTCCATCTTTCCGGAATGGACGGACTCTCTCTCGACGAGGTGAAGAATTTCCGCCAGTTCGGCTCCCGCACCGCTGGGCATCCTGAGCGCGAGCTCATCCGCGGCATCGAGGTGACGACGGGTCCGCTCGGACAGGGCCTTGCGATGGGCGTCGGCCTTGCGCTCGCGGCGAAGATGAAATCCGCAAAGAACCGCACCTGGGTCCTCTGCGGCGACGGAGACATGGAGGAGGGCATCTCGCACGAGGCTTGCTCCTTCGCGGGGACGCTCAAGCTCGGCGGGCTCACGGTTGTCTACGACTCGAACGACATCACTATCGAGGGACACGCCACACTCGCGATGAAGGACGACACGAAGAAGCGCTTCGAGTCGTATGGATGGAAGGTCTTCGAGTGCGACGGACACGACTTCGACTCGATCCGCGGCGCATTTGACGCGGCGGTCGCGGAATCCAGCGCGCCCGTTCTCGTCATCTCCCACACGCACATCGGCAACGGCGCTCCGACGAAGCACGACACGGCCGGAGTGCACGGCGCGCCGCTCGGGGCCGAGGAGCTCGCGGCGACGAAGAAGGCGCTTGGGTACGATCCGGAGAAGTCGTTCGACGTCCCGGCGGCTGCATACGAGATGTTCGCGCGCCGCGCGGCGGAGGTGGCGGAAGGCGCGAAGGACCGCGGCACATCTGCCGCGCCGGCGATCGACGCTGCGAAGCTCACGGCGCTTCTCCCCGCGTTCGATCCGGCGAAGGCGGTCGCGACGCGCGCCGCGTGCGGAACCGTGATGAACGCGCTCGCCGAGGGCTGCCCCGAGCTCGTCGGAGGCAGTGCGGACCTCGAGCCGTCGAACAAAACCGGACTCAAGAAGTACGGCTGGATTTCGGCCGAGGACTTCTCCGGACGCAACATCCATTTCGGAATCCGCGAGCTTGCGATGACGTCGATCGTCAACGGCATGGCGGCATACGGCGGGCTTCGTCCGTTCGGCGCGACGTTCTTCGTGTTCAGCGACTACTGCAAGCCGGCGATTCGCCTTGCGTCGCTCATGGGGCTTCCGTCGATGTTCGTCTTCTCGCACGACAGCTTCTACGTGGGCGAGGATGGTCCGACGCACGAGCCTGTGGAGCAGATCGCCTCGCTCAGGGTCACGCCGAATCTCGACGTGTACCGTCCGGCGGACGCGAACGAGACCGGCGCGTGCTGGGTCGAGATGCTCAGGCCCACGGAAGGTCCGAGCTGCATCCTCACGACGCGCCAGAACCTTCCGATACTTCCCGAGGCGACGCCCGACAAGGTTGCGAAGGGCGGATACGTCCTTTTCGACGCGAAGGGAGACGATCCGGTTCTGTTCGTTGCGACGGGCTCGGAGGTGCATCTGTGCCTTGCGGCGGCGAAGGAGCTTGCGGCGTCCGGACGCGGTGCGCGCGTCGTTTCCATGCCGTGCGTCGAGCTTTTCCTGCGCCAGGATGCGGCGTACCAGGCCGAGGTGCTGCCCGCCTCGATGAAGAAGCGCGTACTCGCCGAGGCGGGTTCTTTCCAGGGACTCCTGCGCTTTGCGCGCGACCTGGACACCACGCGCTTCCTTACGCTCGACCACTTCGGCGCGTCGGGTCCGTACAAGGTGCTTGCGCAGGAGTTCGGCTTCACGGCCGAGCATGCGCTCGCGCTTGCTAGGGAACTCTGAGCCGGATGCAGCCTCGGCATGGCGCGGACACTGAGCGTGCCGCATGCAGTTCGAGGCGACACCCTTACATGGAGACGCGGCATTCTTGCCGCGTCATTTTTGGTATAATATCGCCAATGAGCCACCTTATCGAGATTCGCGACATGTACAAGATATACGCCGTTGGCGGCGAGCCGGTTCACGCGCTGGACGGCGTGTCGCTTTGCGTCGACGAGGGGGAGTTCGTCGCGATAATGGGCTCGTCTGGATCGGGCAAGTCCACGATGCTCAACATCCTCGGCTGCCTTGACGTTCCGACGAAGGGCTCCTATCTCCTTGACGGAATCGAGGTGGCGGCGCGCTCGCGCGCGGAGCTCGCGAAGATACGCTGCATGAAGCTCGGCTTCGTATTCCAGAACTTCAACCTCCTGCCTAGGACGAGCGCGCTCGAGAACGTGGAGCTTCCGGACCTCTACATGGGCCGTCTCTCCCGCCGCGAGCGCAGGGCGCGCGCCATGAAGCTGCTCGAACGCGTCGGGCTCAAGGGGCGCGAGTCGCACACGCCCGCGCAGCTCTCGGGCGGACAGCAGCAGCGCGTCGCGATCGCCAGGGCGCTCATGAACAATCCGCCCGTCGTATTCGCGGACGAGCCGACCGGCAACCTCGACACGAAGAGCTCCGTCGAGATAATGAACCTCTTCACGGAGCTTTCGAACGAGGGCATCACCATCGTCATGGTCACGCACGAGGACGACATCGCGGCGTACGCGAAGCGGCATGTTGTGATGCGCGACGGAAAGATCATGCGCGACGACCACGGCGAAGGCGGCAAAAAGACCACGGAGCAGGTTTCGCAGCTAGTCAAGGAGGCGCTGGCATGAGCTTCCTCACGATATTCAAGGTCGCGCTCCGGTCGCTGGGGCGGAACCCGATACGGTCGTTCCTCTCGTGTCTCGGCATCGGCATCGGAATCGTCGCCGTAATCCTCGCCATGGCCATCGGCGAGGGCGCGAAAACGATGATGGTGAAGGAGATTTCCTCGATGGGCAACAACCTGATGATGGTGTTCCCCGAGAGGCGCAACCACGGACCGGTCTCCGGCGGAATGGGCCAGGGCCAGACGATGACCGCGGGCGACGCGGAGGCGATCAAGCGCGAGCTCGGGCACCTCGTGCAGGGGGTGAGTCCGCAGGTGAGGACCACGGTGCAGATGATGTACGGCGCGAAGAACTGGTCCGGGAACGTACAGGGCGTGGCGACGGACGTCCTGAACATCAGCAACTGGACCGTCACGGACGGACGCTTCTTCACGGA
The DNA here is from genome assembly GCA_016296065.1 of Kiritimatiellia bacterium. Classification (GTDB taxonomy): domain Bacteria; phylum Verrucomicrobiota; class Kiritimatiellia; order RFP12; family UBA1067; genus UBA1067. The sequence continues at coordinate 22,412 of JAEDKA010000028.1, read as the reverse complement.
CGACGAAACGCGGCTCGCTGCGCGCGTGTGCTGCATTGGGACGACCGTGAGGTCAAACCTCTTCGGCGAGGACGAGGATCCGGTAGGGAAGGTAATCCGCCTCAAGAACATGACGTTCAAGGTGATTGGAGTCCTCGGCTCGAAGGGCGCGAACAACTGGGGCCAGGACCAGGACGACGTCATCATGGCGCCGTACACTTCCGTGCAACGCTACCTGCAGCGCTCGAAGTTCAACAACATCAACATGATGAACCTGTCGCTTGTCACGATGGACGACCTCGAGGAGGCGCGGCGCGAGGTTTCGGCACTCCTCAGGCAGCGGCACCATCTCGCGGACTACCAGGACAACGACTTCGAGACGCGCGACACGACGGAGATCATGAACACGATCGGATCCGTGACTGGCATCGTCGGGACGCTCCTCCTCATCTTCTCCGTCATCACGCTCGTCGTGGGCGGAATCGGGATCATGAACATCATGCTCGTCTCGGTTACAGAGCGCATCAAGGAGATCGGACTCAGGATGTCCATCGGCGCGACGCCCGGAATCATCCTAGTGCAGTTCTGCCTCGAGGCGATGGTGCTCTCCACGGTCGGTGGCGCGGCGGGGGTTGGCGTCGGGATCGGCGCGTCGTACGCCGTCGGCGCGGCGGCGGGCTGGCCCGTCCTGGTCGAGCCGACATCTGCGGTATATGCGTTCATAATCTCGTCGATAGTGGGGCTTTTCTTCGGATTTTATCCCGCCTACAGGGCTTCCAAGCTGAATCCGATCGACTGTCTGCGCTACGAATAGCGGCTGAACGGAGTCCGTTTCGGCATTGCCCTTGGCGACCTTGTCTGACGCTTGATTCTCTTTCCCACATCTGCTTCGGCATTTTTGGTATAATATACGAATAAGAGGAATAAGTATGTCAGAAATTACGGAACAGCAGCGCAGGCACAGCGCGGCCCACTTGATGGCCCGCGCGGTTATGAATTTGTTCGAAGACGTCCAGGTAGACATCGGTCCGGCGACGGACGAGGGCTTCTACTACGACTTCGACCTTCCCCACAGGCTTTCGCCTGAGGACTTCCCGAAGATCGAGGCCGAGATCGCACGTCTCATCGCGCTCGACGAGCCTTTCGTCAAGAAGGAAGTTACGGCCGACGAGGCGGCGAAGCTGCTCGCCGGGCAGAAGTACAAGCTCGAGCGTCTTGCCGACGTCGTTGCGGACGGAGTCGCGATCTCCACGTACGCGGTAGGTGACTACGTCGAGATGTGCCGCGGCCCCCATGTCGAGCACTCGAAGCAGATCGGCGTCGTCAAGCTCACGCGTGTCGCCGGTTCATACTACCGCGGCGACGAGAAGAACAAGATGCTCCAGCGCATCTACGGCATCATCGCGAAGGACCAGGCGGAGATGGACGAGATCGTCTCGCGCGCCGAGGAGGCGAAGAGGCGCGACCACCGCAAGCTCGGCGTGGAGCTCGATCTCTTCCACCTCGACCCGGAGGATCCAGGCCAGGTGTTCTGGCATCCGCGCGGGTGGTCCGTTTACGTGACGCTGCAGGACTACATGCGCCGCAAGCTCGTGAAGGACGGCTACCGCGAGGTCAACACGCCGGCGCTTATGCCGCGCTCGCTCTGGGAGAGGAGCGGACACTGGGCGCACTACCAGCAGAACATGTTCATCACCGAGAGCGAGAAGCGCCTTTTCGCGGTGAAGCCCATGAACTGCCCGGGCGCGATCGAGATCTTCAAGAGCCGCACGAGGAGCTACAAGGACCTTCCGCTGCGCCTCGCCGAGTTCGGCCACTGCGCGCGCAACGAGCCGAGCGGGACGCTCCACGGCATCATGCGCGTGAGGGGCTTCGTTCAGGACGATGCGCACATCCTCTGCACGGAGGACCAGATCGAGGAGGAGGTCGCGAAGTTCTGCCGTCTCCTCAAGGACGTCTACTCCGACTTCGGCTTCGACAAGAACCTGCTCGTCAAGCTCTCGACGATGCCCGAGGACCACGTCGGCGACGTTGCGACGTGGCAGCACGCCGAGACTGCGCTCGCGGCGGCCTGCAAGGCGGCGGGGATGGACTACGTGATCCAGCCCGGAGAGGGCGCTTTCTACGGCCCCAAGCTCGAGTTCACTCTCGTCGACGCCCTCGCGCGCCAGTGGCAGTGCGGGACGATTCAGCTCGACTACCAGCTCCCGAGCGCGGAGCGCCTCAACGCCGAGTATGTCGGCGCGGACGGCAAGAAGCACCATCCCGTGATGCTCCACCGCGCGGTGCTCGGCTCGCTCGAGCGCTTCATCGGCATTCTCATCGAGCACTACGCGGGCGCGTTCCCGTTCTGGCTTGCGCCGGAGCAGGTCCGCGTGCTGCCGATCTCCGACAAGGCGCTCGACTACGCGCGCAAGGTGCAGTCCGCGCTCGCGGACGCGGGATACCGCGTCGAGATCGACGACTCCGCAGAGAAGCTTGGCGCGAAGATACGCGAAGCCTCCTTCTGGAAGGTGCCTTACAAGATCGTCGTCGGGCCTCGCGACGAGGCCGCGGGGACGGTTTCCGTGCGCAAGAGCGGCGAGGGTGACCTCGGCGCGATGTCGCTCGACGACCTCCTCAAGCGCCTCGCGGCGGAAGCGCAGCCCTGACTCGGGGCGAAGGCGAATCCGTCCAGTCGAAACCTAAAAACAGGGGACAGCAATGAAATCGGAAGATAAAGCCCAGGACCAGTTGGCGTATTTCAACCGGATTATGGACGCCTTGCCATGCCTCGTGTTCATAAAGGACGAGGGCGGCAAGTTCGTCAACGGCAACGCCGTGTTCCTGAAGTACATGGGGGTGTCGTCCACTTCCGAGATCGTCGGCCTCACCGACTACAACTTCTACGACAAGCAGACGGCCGACGGCTTCGCCGCGCGCGAGAGGGAGATAATGTCCGATCCCGAGGGGAAGCCGCAGGAGTACCTGCAGACGAGCTGCTCGCCCGACGGGCGCATGCACTATCTTCGCATGAAGAAGATGCAGATACGCGACACGAGGGACAAGCTGTATCTCCTTGGCGTGGCGATCGACGAGACGGAGCTCCACGAGGCGCTTGAGAGCGCGAAGAAAGTCGAGGCAGCGAAGAGCTTCTTCTTCACGACAGTCTCGCACGACATCCGCACGCCCCTCAACGCCATCGTCGGCTACAGCGAGCTGCTGAAGCTCGGCTACAAGCGCGACGAGGACCGTCAGAAGGCGCTGTCCTCGATCGTGTCGAGCGCCAACATGCTCCAGAAGCTCATCGGCGACGTGCTGGACCTCTCGAAGCTCGAGACGGGCACGATGGAGATCACCCCTGTCACGACCGACTGCGCCAAGCTGACCAAGGACATCCTCACCGGCTTCGTCGACGCGCTCAAGAAGAAGGGCATACGCCTCCTGCACCGCATAACGGTTCCGCCGCTTCTCGAAATCGACGCGCTTAGGTTCCGCCAGATACTCCGCAACCTCGTCGGCAACGCCGTCAAGTACACGGACAAGGGGCAGATCGAGGTCACGGTTGCGCACGACCAGTACGAGCGGCTGACGATTTCCGTCAAGGACACGGGCTGCGGCATCGCGCCCGGCGACCAGCAGAAGATCGCCGACCCCTACGTGAAGGCGGGCATGCGCGGACGCAGCGGCGGCTCCGGTTTCGGACTCGCCATCGTCAAGCAGCTCGTCTCGCGCATGAACGGCGAGATGACCATGTCGAGCGCGCTCGGTTCCGGCTCCACCTTCACCATCGTGATCCCTGGCGTCAAGGCCTCCAGCGCCCAGCGCAAGCGCGCCTACAGCGCGACGCAGAAGATCAAGTTCGTCGTCGGCTCCAGGAAGGACCGCGCCGAGAAGCGCATCCTCGTCGTCGACGATTCGCGGCTCAACCTGCTTGTGCTCAGGTCCATGCTCGCGCGCCTCGGCTACACGAAGATCGCCACGGCGGCTAACGGACGCGAGGCGCTCGAGAAGCTTGCGGCGGACAGGCTCATCACGCTTGTCCTGACCGACGTCTGGATGCCGGAGGTCAACGGACTCCAGCTCGCCCGCGAGATAAAGACCAATCCGCGCTACAAGCACGTCAAGGTCTTCGCCGTGACTGCCGATACCGACATTCCCAACGACTACGAGGAGACCGGCTTCCTCGACATAATGTTCAAGCCCGTTACGCTCGAGGCGCTCGGAAAGGTCCTCTAGCGCATGGAAGACTGCGTCATACGTCTCGAAAAGGTCTCCAAGACCTTCCGCGACTTCTGGCTCAGGCCGACCGTCGCCGCCGTTGACGCGCTCGACCTCGAGGTGAGGCGCGGGGAGGTATTCGGGCTCCTCGGCCCGAACGGGTCCGGAAAGTCCACGACGATCAAGATGATCCTCGGGCTCCTCTCGCCGTCCGCCGGCAAGGTCTCGCTCTTCGGCCTGCCGCCGCACGCGAAGGCGGCGCGCGCGAGGCTCGGCTACCTGCCGGAGCTCAGCTACCTGCATCCGTTCCTCACCGCGCGCGAGACGCTCATGTACTACGCAGGCCTCTGTTCCCTCTCCCGCGCCGAGGCGCGCTCGCGCGCGGACCAGCTTCTCGAGATGGTGAAGCTCACGGACGTCGCGAACCGCGCCGTCGGTGGGTTCTCCAAGGGCATGGCGCGCCGCGTGGCGCTCGCCTCCGCGCTCGTCGGCAAGCCCGAGCTGCTCGTCCTCGACGAGCCCACCTCGGGGCTCGACCCGGTCTCCACGAAGGAGGTCAAGACGCTCGTCAAGGCTCTCGCGAAGAAGGGGATGACGGTCCTCACCACTTCGCATCTTCTTGCGGACTCGCAGGACATCTGCGACCGCGTCATGATCCTCAACCGCGGCAAATGCGCCGCGGAGGGGAAGGTTTCGGAACTCGGTGAGTCTCTAGAGGAGTTCTTCCTCGCGAAGGTGGGTAGCGGCGATGACTTCGCTCTTGCGGATTTTCTGGCTTGAGGTTACCGCGCTCGTCCGCTCCTGGACGGCCGCCATTCTCCTTGCGTTGTCGCTTGGATGGATGTTCGCGGCGAAGCGCCTTCTCGTCACCGACTCGACTGCGGAGGGCGCTCGGGAGATGCTCGTGAGGTACGGCCTCGGCGGGGTCTTCGCGCTCCTCGTCGTCTCTGTCCTTGCCACTGCCACGGGCTCCATCGCGTCCGAGCGCGAGGCGAAGCGCCTCCAGCTCACGCAGGTGCGCCCCGTCTCCCCGTTCGCGATAGCGTGGGGTAAGTTCCTCGCGCTCTCCGCCGTCGCCGCGGCGGTACTCGCGATCCCGTGCGCGACGCTGGTCTGCTCGTCGGAATTCTCGGGTCTGCGCTGCAGCCACGTGTACCGTCCGCAGATGGAGTCGCCCGCGGAGGAGGCGGTCAAGATGTACGACGTGTTCATGGCCGACCCCGAGACGCCGCCCGAGGCGAAGAAGGCGAAGAAGTCCGTTGTGCTTAGGCTCCTCGAGCAGCGCGCGAAGGACAACTACCAGACTGTCGGCACGAACGAGACTGCCGTGTGGGCGTTCCCCGGGCTCCACGACTGGGCGGCGGCCAACGCGGACGTGGACCTTTCCGTGAGGCTCAAGTTCTCCAACGACTTCGACATGCGCGACGACGTGCGCGGCACACTTGCCGCGGACGGCTTTGTAGGCGTCGTTAGCAACATCACCCAGACGGCGATCATCGTTCCGCTTTTCCGCGGCGAATGCGCCGCGGAGCGGGACGTCGTGGCGTTCCGTAACGATGGCCGCGCGCCGGTGATGCTGCGTCCGAGGCAGGACGTCGAGCTTCTCGTCCCCGCCGACTCCTTCGCCTGGAACCTCCTGCGCTCCTATGTCGTGATGGTCTCGGTGCTTGCCTTCGTCGCGGCGTTCGGCATTTTCCTCGGCGCGGGCCTTTCGCGTCCGGTGGCGCTCTTCACTGCTATCGTGATGCTTGCGGTGAGCGAGATGAGCCCGAGCGTCGTGGAGCAGTATCCGGACCAGCTGGAGACGGACAGGGTGGACCGAATCGGGCTCGCCATGACGCGGCTTGTGGAGCGCGGCACGAAGTCCGTGAGCTCGCTCTCCCCGCTCTCCTCTCTCGCGGAGGGCGACTGCGTGGAGAGGGGCGACGTGGCGGATACCTTCGCGCTCGACTTCATCGTACTTCCGCTCGCGCTGTGCCTTCTTTCCGGTATCCTCATACGACGAAAGCAGGAGCAGTGAACTCGTCAAATTTCCGCTTGCATTTTGGGGGCACATATGAGAAAATTTTCGTCTCAAAAATGGAGAAGGACTGCAGAAACGGTCCGATTGCAACAAACAGGGAATGTTGAGAAAATGAAAAAGCTGCTCATGGTTGCCGCTGCCGCGGCAATTCTGTCCGGGTGCATCAAGAGCGAGGCCGAGAGGTTCGGCTACAAGGGTGCGGACCTTACAGACGACGACAAGTCGTTCTTCACGACCTCTCCGGCCGTCACCAACTGGGTCCCGTCGCGCGTGCTGTCCGTCTGCGAGGAGTATCCGATGAGCGAGGAGGAGAAGGCCCTTGTCGCCGCCGCGGGCGTGATCACTCCGAGCGATGAGCTTGCGGAGATTCCGGAGGGCTATTCCAAGTGGGCCGACGAGCCGTGGTTCGTGACATGGACTAAGGACGCCGAGAACTTCGGCAAGAAGGGCGTCAACGGCTTCATCTCGCACTTCAACGAGGACAAGAAGATCTGGGAGACGAGCGAGACGTACTTCTCCTCCTACTACGGCGACGAGGCGTCCGCGCTCGCGGCGCTTGCCGACCTTAAGAAGGTTGTCGGCGAGAAGTTCGCCCCGAAGAAGTTCTACGACTTCGACAAGTGCTGGGTCGCGGAGTACCTGCGCCTCAGGGTGATGTGCGTCGTCGGGCAGCGTCCGGACGGGAAGTGGTCGTGCATGCTCGACATCCAGGACAAAAACCGCACCGGATGCGGACAGTGGGAGCCGCAGGAGGCGCAGGTCGAGCGCCTCGCCGAGTACAAGTACCGCAAAGCGGTGAGGGCGTGGAAGGATGCGAAGGCGAAGGCCGTCGCCGGGAACCACGCCGCCATCGAGAAGATGCGCGCGGAGAAGGGCATCGGGCTTTTCGGCGAGGAAGTGAAGCCGGTCGAATCCGACGACGGGCGCACAGTGCACCGCCGCCTCGGCGCGTGCGACTCGGGAGAGATCGCGGACCGCGAGGCCTTCTGGCAGGAGAAGCTCGACGCGCTCGCCAAGGCGGCAGGCGTTGAGTTCGCTGGCGAGCGCGAGATGCACGAGGCGCAGTCCGGATACACGATGTGGTCGGTCGTCTCCTCGAACGAGCTCTACGACGTCCGTCTCGACATGGCGTTCCCGCCCGCCTCCGCGCTTGCGGACGACGGAGCGGAAAAGTCCGGGACGGAGGCCGAAGGCGAGCCGCCCGCTCCGCGCAGGCCGCCGGTCGAGTGGCGCGAGCTCTGCGTCGAGAAGACACTTCCGGGGTTCGAGATCCCGCCGCGTCCGCAGCCGCCGAAGTTCTGATTGCGGTTTTGACGTTTCACAGTAGAAACACACCAGGAGAAAGACAATGAAAGACGCTGTCCGGGGGGTCGGAGTCGTCGTTGCTTCGTTCTGCGCGTTCTGCGCGCATGCGGCAGAGGCGGAGTACGCCAAGGCCGAGACGGACGAGGCGCCGGCGATCAAGTTCGACGCAGGCGCCGACCTGCGGATCCGCCAGGAGATCATGGACCACGTCCCGGGTCTTCCCTACGGTGGATTCCGCGCGTTCCGCTTCAACGAGTCGGGCTACCGCAACCACATCCGCTTCCGCCCGCGCGTCTGGGCGGAGCTGAAGGGCGACGCTGGCGAGGCCGGGACTTGGACGCTGTACGGCCGCCTCGCCGATGAGTTCCGCTGGAACAGCCGCCCCGCCAACCGCGCGACTTCGTGGCCGGGCGAGGTGATACTCGACAACCTCTATCTCGAGGGCAAGGGCGTTTTCGACGGATTCCTCGACCTCAAGGTCGGCCGGCAGAACCTGTACGGACTCTGCGGGCTCGGGCGCATCCTCGTCGACGGCACTCCGGGCGACGGATCTCGCACGCTCTACACCGACATGGCGTCCGTTAGGCTCCATGTCACCGAGACGTCGACGCTCGACTTCTTCGGACTCTACAACTTCGACTCCGCTAGCGACTTCCGCATCGGCGACGACCGCCACCGCCTCTCGTCGCTCGCCTCGCGTTTCCCAGACGGATCCGGCAACCAGGACGACTGGGGCGCGGGCGTCGTCTGGGGACAGACCCCGGTGGAGTGGCTTAACTACCAGGTCTTCGCGATCACGAAGCGCCTCCGCGAGAAGCAGCTGCCGCAGACCTCGCGCCGCACCGACCTCCTCGGGGCGCGCGTGCAGCCGAAGCTTTCGGAGACGATAAGCTCCGACTTCGACGTGATGTACCAGAGGTGCGGCGAATGGAGCGCGTTCGCGGGCGTCAGCTGGAAGAGCGCGCGGGAGGGCTGGAAGCCCCTCCTGGGCATAGACTACCGCTATATGAGCGGGAAGTGGGACCCGATGTGGGGACGCGACGCGATCGAGTCGGAGATGTACCTCTACGGCTCGCACAACGGCGTGGGCTGGTGGTCGAACCAGCACTACCTCAAGCTTTCGGCCGGCGTCGAGCTCAAGCCGCGCCACAAGCTTGTGTTCTCCTGCGGACCCGTCTTCGCGGCGGAGCGCGACGGAATCGGCGGCGGGAACGGACGCTTCAAGGGCCTCTTCACTCGTGCGCTCTATGCGTTCCCGATCTGGACTCCGGACAAGGAGAAGGGCGAGAGTTTCGAGATGTACGGGCACGTCATCGGCGAGGTGTTCAACCCCGGTGACTACTACGACACCGACAAGCCCGCCTACTTCCTGCGCTGGCAGGTCGAGCTGAAGTTCTGATTTCAAATACACACGGGGGTGGAATTAAATGGCAAGAATCGTACCTGCGTCAGCGGGAGATCCGGCAAGGGCGAGGCAGCGCGAGACGCCTCTCGCGGACGCGCTTGACCGCCAGCGCATAAACAGGCTTGCGCACTTCGACGTGCCCGCGCACAAGAGCGGCCGCGGCAATCCCGAGCTCACCGAGTACCTCGGCGAGCGGGCGCTCGCGATGGACGTCAACTCGATGAAGCCGCTCGACAACCTGGGGCATCCCGTCTCCGTCATCAAGGAGGCGCAGCAGCTCGCCGCCGAGGCGTTCGGCGCGGACGACGCGTTCTTCATGGTGAACGGCACGACGTCCGCCGTGCAGGCGATGATAATGGCGACGTGCTCCGCCGGCGACGAGATTATACTTCCGAGAAACGTCCACAGGAGCGCCATCAACGCGCTAGTCGTCTGCGGCGCGATACCGGTGTACATCAACCCCGGCATCAACAAGCGGCTAGGCATTCCGCTTGGCATGAGCGTCGAGGACGTCAAGAAGACGATTGCGGAGCATCCGAACGCAAAGGCGATCCTCGTCAACAACCCGACGTACTACGGCATCTGCTCCAACCTCTGCGAGATCGTGAAGATCGCGCACGCGGCGGGGATGCGCGTCCTTGCGGACGAAGCGCACGGCACGCACTTCTACTTCCACGAGGAGCTTCCCGTCTCCGCAATGGCTGCCGGATGCGACATGGCCGCGGCGTCGATACACAAGACCGGCGGTTCGCTCACGCAGAGCTCTGTGCTGCTCACGCGCAGGCCGGTGAACCCAGACTACGTCCGGCAGGTAATCACGCTTACGCAGTCCACATCCGCGTCGTACCTGCTGCTCTCTTCGCTCGACATCGCCCGCAGGAACCTCTACTTCAAGGGGCGGTCGATGTACCAGAAGACGATGGACTTCGCGGACTACGCGCGCGAGGAGATAAACGCCCTTGGCGGGTACTACGCGTTCGGCCCCGAGCTTGTCGACGGAGACACGGTTTTCGCGTTCGACCGCACGAAGCTGTCGGTGCATACGCGCGACATCGGCCTCGCCGGCATCGAGGTCTACGACCATCTCCGCGACGACTACGGCATCCAGATCGAGTTCGGCGACATCGGCAATCTGCTCGCCATCATCTCGAACGGCGACCGCATGATGGACATCGAGCGCCTCATCTCCGCGCTCGAGGAGATCAAGCGCCAGCGCGAGAAGAGCCCCATCGGACTCTTCGACCACGAATACATCGACCCGGTTATCGTGATGCCGCCGCAGGAGGCGTTCTATGCGAAGAAGCGCCGCGTCGCGATGAAGGACTCCACAGGGCTCGTCGCGGGCGAGTTCGTGATGAGCTATCCGCCCGGCATCCCGATCGTGGCCCCGGGCGAGCGCATCACGCCCGACGTCCTCGCGCACATCCTCTACGCCAAAGAGAAGGGATGCTTCATGACCGGTACCGAGGATATGGACCTGAACTACATCAACGTGCTGATGTAGTCGGCTGAAAATCAGAATAGTCAAACAGTAGAACTTTCATCCCATGCAGACTGAACTCTGGTATACTGACGAACACACGCGCGACGTGCGCTTCTCGATGAAGACAATTGAGCAGATCGCCTCGAAGAAGAGCGCCGTTCAGCAGATTGACATTCTCGACACCCCGGCGTACGGAAGGGTGCTCGTCCTTGACGGGGGCCTCATGATCACCGAGAAGGACGAGTTCATCTACCACGAGATGCTCGCACACGTTCCGATGGCGGTGCATCCGCGCGTCAGGAACGTCCTCGTGATCGGCGGAGGCGACGGCGGAACTGTTCGCGAGCTCACGAAGTACCGCTCGATCGAGTCCATCGATCTCGTCGAAGTTGACAAGGATGTCGTTCTTCTCGCGAAGAAGTTCCTCCCGTTCACGTCGTGCAAGCTGAAGGACAAGCGCGTAAAGGTGTGGTTCGAGGAGGGACTCAGGTACGTTCGCGGGCAGAAGGATGAGTACGATCTCATCATTGTTGATTCGCCAGATCCGTACGGACCCGCCGAGGGGCTTTTCACGCGCGAGTTCTACGGAACGTGCTACAAGGCGCTTAGGAGCGACGGAATACTCATTAACCAGCATGAGAGCCCGTTCTACGCCGCGCACCAGAAGTCCGTGCGCGACGCGCACCGCCACATCGCGGTGGAGTTCCCGGTCTCGACCGTCTACCAGGCGCATATCCCGAGCTATCCCTCGGGGCACTGGCTGTTCGGCTTTGCGTCGAAGAAGTACAACCCCATCGGGAACCTCGACGAGGCGCGCTGGAACAAGCTGCGCATCACGACGCGCTACTACAACACGGCGCTCCACCGCGGCGCGTTCGCGCTGCCGAACTACGTGCTCGACATCCTCAAGGAGGAGGAGACGCGCTGACGCCGATCGCCCTGGCGGAATCGGTCAAGCACGATTCCCGCCGTTTTGGTATAATATACGGCACTTGTGAAAGGATATCCAGCAATGAACGATGACTTCATGGTGTTTTCCGGCACGGCGAACCTCGCGCTTGCCGAGAAGGTGGCCAACTATCTCGGCCGCCCGCTGAACAAGATAGACATCAAGCACTTCCCCGACGGGGAGACCTTCTGCCAGGTGATCGATCCGGTCCGCGGCAAGGATGTCTTCGTCATCCAGTCCGGCTCGCCCGAGCCGAACAACGCGTACATGGAGCTGTTCATTATCATGGACGCGCTCAAGCGCGGCAGTGCCGGACGCATCACGGCCGTTCTTCCCTACTACGGCTACGCCCGTCAGGACCGCAAGGACCAGCCGCGCGTGCCGATCACCGCGCGCCTCATCGCGAACCTGCTCCAGAAGGCTGGGGCGGACCGCGTGATAGCGATGGACCTCCACGCGAATCAGATACAGGGCTTCTTTGACATTCCCCTCGACCACCTCAAGGCCGAGCCCGTGATCCTCAAGTACATCCGCGACCAGCACTGGGCGAGCCCCATCGTCGTCGCTCCCGACACAGGCGGGGCGAAGTCGGCGTACGGCTACAGCCGCAAGCTGAAGTGCGGACTCGCCATCGTCGCCAAGCAGCGCACAGGCGGTGACACTGTCGACGCGTTCTCCGTCGTCGGCGATGTCAAGGGACACGACGTCATCATGATCGACGACATGACCGCGACGGGCGGGACGCTTTCCGCGGCCGCGAAGATGTGCCGCGAGAACGGAGCGAAGACCGTCCATGCGTTCGTCTCGCACTTTCCACTCACCGAGAAGGGCGTCGAACGCCTCATGAAGGAAGTGCAGCTCGACGAGCTCGTCGTGACGGATACGATTCCGCTCCGCGCAGGGTTCGATCCGGCCAAGCTTCCGTTCAAGCTCACCCAGCTTTCCGTCGCGCCGCTCATCGGCGAGGCGATCAGGCGCACCCACAACAACGAGTCCATCAACGATCTGTTCAACCACGAGTGAAGGTCGTAGTTGGTCTAGGAAATCCGGGCGCGCAGTACGCCAACACTCCGCATTCCGTCGGCTTTGAAGTCGTCGACAAGATTGCGGAGTCGTGCGGCGCCGCCTGGGAGGAGAAGCGCCAGTTCAAGTGCCTTATGGCGAAGGTCGCCTTCGCCGGGCAGCAGACGCTCCTCGTCAAGCCGCAGACATTCATGAACCTGTCCGGCGAGTCCGTCGCGCCGGTGGTGAAGTACCACAACGCGACCCCCGCCGATCTCCTCGTCATACAGGACGACATCGATCTCGCCGTCGGGAAGATGCGCATAAGGAAGGCCGGCTCGTGCGGAGGCCACAACGGGATTCGCAACATCATCGAGCGCCTCGGCACGCAGGCCTTCACTCGGCTTAAGATAGGGGTCGGCAAGGACAGCGCCAATGTCATCGGACACGTCCTCGGGAAGTTCGATCCCGTCACGCGCAAGACAATCGACCTCGTCGTGGCCGAAGCCGTGAAGGCCGCGGAGGCAGTTCTCCGCGACGGACCCGACAAGGCAATGAACGCCTACAATGGATACAACGCCCAAGTCTAACCGCGTCAGCGTCGCTTTTTTCGGACTCCGCAACGCGGGGAAGTCCACTCTCGTAAACTTATTCACCGGACAGGACATCGCGATTGTCTCAGATACGCCTGGAACGACTACCGATCCCGTGTCCAAGGCGATGGAGATCCTTCCGCTCGGTCCCTGCCTCATAACCGATACGGCAGGACTCGACGACGTCGGAGAACTCGGGGAGATGCGCGTCAAGAAGACGCTGCGCGTCCTTGAGACCGCCGACATCGCCGTCTGGGTCGACGCAGGGGAAACCGACGCGTCCGCAGAATCTGCCAAGCTTCACCATGCGTTTCTCGACGAGTGCAAGCGCCGCAGCGTCGTCGTCCTTGAATACAGGCGCGGCGACTCGGTGGAAGAGCTCAAGAAGAAGATCGCGGCCGTCAAGCTTGGCGACGTCGTGCCGGGACTTCTTGACGGACTTGTCGAGAAGGGCGACCGGGTGGTGTGCGTGTGTCCGATCGACGAGTCCGCTCCGAAGGGGCGTCTTATCCTTCCGCAGGTGCAGCTCATCCGCGACTGCCTGGACCGGCATATAACGGCGACGGTCTGCCAGCCGGAGGAGCTCGCTGGCGAACTATCGAATGCTGTCAATCTCAAGGAGATGCGGTTTCCAGCCGCGTCAGGAACGTCGGTGCGTAGCCCAATCACACTCGTCGTCACCGATTCGCAGGCCTTCGCGAAGGTCAAGGAAATCCTCTCCGCTGACTGGGGGAAGCGGCGTCCCGCCGCTTCGTCAGAAACTGAACATGCCAACGACATGGACACGCGACTCCGCCTCACGTCGTTCTCCATCCTTTTCGCCCGTCAGAAGGGCGATCTCGGCGAGTTCCTCTCGGGAGTGGATGCGGTCCGCGGACTGAAGGACGGCGACACGGTGCTTGTGGCGGAAGGCTGCACGCACCACAGGCAGTGCAACGACATCGGCACGGTGAAGATTCCGAAGGCGGTGCAGAAGCTCTCTGGCCGGAAGCTCAACTTCGTTTTCGCGTCCGGCAACTCCTTCGACCTGCCGGAATCGTCCGCGCCCGGCAGGCCTGCGCTAGTCGTCCATTGCGGTGGCTGCATGCTCACGCGGAGGGAAGTTCTGAGGCGCATAGCCGTTGCGAAGGCGGCGGGAGTTCCGATTGTAAACTACGGGATTCTCCTCGCCGCGGCGAGCGGACTTGATGTTTCGAATGTCGGGTCGTCGGGCTTCGTCAAAAATATGATATAATATTCAGAATATATCAGGAATCCATAGTTATGAACAAAGAGGCACAGACAAATCTGATGGAGATGGCTGCGCGCATAAGGGAAATGCGCGAGATCATCGGGTATTCCGTGGAGCAGATGGCGGAGAAGACCGAAGTCTCCGTCGAGGAATACCGCGCGGTCGAGGCTGGAGAGCACGACCCGACGTTCAACTTCCTCCACCAGTGCGCAATTGCGTTCGGCATCGACATCAACGCGCTGCTGAAGGGACACAGCGCGCACCTTTCCGGCTACGAGGTCACTCGCGCGGGGCAGGGTCCGCTCACGGCCCACGAGTCGCACATGGACATCCGCAACCAGGCGGCGATGTTCCAGAACCGCCTCGGCACGCCCTACTGGGTCACGTACAAGTACGACCCCGATCTTCTCGACAAGCCGATTTCGACGACGACGCACGCCGGACAGGAGTTCGACATCGTGCTCAAGGGCTCGATGAAGATCCGCGTCGGAGAGCACGTGGAGGAGCTTCACGAGGGGGACTCGATCTACTACCGCTCGTCGACGCCGCACGGGATGATGGCGACAGATCCGAACGGCGTCACGTTCCTCGCGATGGTGATGGCTGGTGAAGACGGGGACAGCCATCTCGGGCTCGAGACGGTGCGTCCGCGCCACGAGAAGGTTCCGCTCGTCGTCGACCGCTTCATCGAGACGGAGGAGAACTCTTCCGGACACCTCGAGCACGTCCGCTTCAAGAACATCGAGCGCTTCAACTTCGCTTTTGACATCGTGGACGCGATCGCGGCGAAGTATCCGGACAAGCTCGCGATGCTCCACGTCAGCAACCACCTCACCGAGCGCAGGTTCACGTTCCGCGAGATAAGCGACATCTCCAACCAGATGGCGAACTACTTCCGCTCCATCGGCATCGGCAGGGGCGACAAGGTGATGTTCATCCTCAAGCGCCACTGGCAGTACTGGCCGGCGATCCTCGCGCTTCACAAGATCGGCGCGATCGTCATCCCTGCGGTGAGCCAGCTTCTCGTCCATGATCTCACGTACCGCTTCAAGGCGGCGGACGTCAAGGCGCTCGTCTGCACTGCGGACGGGGATGTCGCGCACCAGGCGGAGATCGCCGAGGCGGATCTCAAGAAGGAGGATCCGGGCTTCTCGATCATGAAGCTCATCGTCAACGGCGACCGAGAGGGGTGGCGCAGCTTCGACAGGGAGTACGTAGGCTTTTCGCGCGTGTACGGGCGCAGTCCGGACGCGCCCGGCGGACGCGATCCCATGCTCATGTTCTTCACGTCGGGAACTTCGGGCTATCCGAAGATGGCGCTTCACAGCCACCTCTACGGACTCGGCCACTTCGTCACCGCGAAGTACTGGCACCAGGTCGAGCGAGACGGACTTCACTTCACGATATCCGAGACCGGCTGGGCGAAGGCGAGCTGGGGCAAGCTGTACGGGCAGTGGATGTGCGAAGGCGCGCTCTTCGTGTACGACTTCGAGCGCTTCCACGCGGAGAAGATCCTGCCGATGTTCGCGAAGTACAAGATCACGACGTTCTGTGCGCCGCCGACGATGTACCGCATGCTCATCAAGGAGGACATCTCGAAGTACGACTTCTCGTCCGTGAAGCACGCGACGACTGCGGGCGAGGCGCTCAACCCCGAGGTGTTCACGCAGTTCAAGCGCGCGACGGGGCTTTCGATCTACGAGGGCTTCGGACAGACCGAGACGACGTGCGCGCTCGGCACGCTCTTCGGCGACGAGATCAAGCTCGGCGCGATGGGCAAGCCGATTCCCGACTACGACATCGACCTCGTCGACGCGGAAGGTCACTCCGTGCCCGCCGGCGAACACGGCGAGATCGTCGTCAGGACGCCTCGCTCCGCCCCGCACCCCGGCATCTTCATCGGCTACTACAAGGACGAGGAGAAGACGGCGGACGCGTGGAGGCAGGGATGCTACCACACGGGCGACGTCGCGTGGAAGGACGAGGACGGATACTTCCACTACGTCGGGCGCGCGGACGACGTCATCAAGTCGTCCGGATACCGCATCGGCCCGTTCGAGATCGAGAACGTCATCATGGAGCTTCCGTACGTCGTGGAGTGCGGCGTTTCCGCCGCGCCTGATCCGGTGCGCGGACAGGTCGTCAAGGCGACGATCAAGCTCGTGAAGGGCAAGGAGCCGTCCGAGGAGCTCAAGAAGGAGATCCAGGACTACGTCAAGACGCACACCGCGCCCTACAAGTATCCGAGGATCGTCGTGTTCCGCGACGAGCTGCCGAAGACGGTCTCCGGCAAGATCCAGCGCAACAAGCTGTAAGGGCCCGTGGCGTGACCGAGGCTGACAGACGCGCTCTTCTGCGCCTGGCCGGCGGCGACTCCTCGCGCCGCGCTACGACTGACGACCTGCAGGGGCTTCTCCTGCAGGTCGTGTTCGCACTGCTCATGGTCTTCATGATTGCGTACTTCATCTTCGTCGAGACTTCGAAGAAGGAGCGCGCGGAGGAGATCATGGAGGTCAACCGGCAGAAGCTCGTGCTTGCGCTCGAGAAGGTGGCGGAGGATCACCGCGTCAAGTACGGACTCAACGCGCTCATGACGCAGGGCACCGACGGACGTCGCTCGTTCGACGCGGACGAGCACGTCAAGGGCGGGAAGATCGAGCTCGCGCCCGCGGCGAAGGCCGCGTTCTCGTCCGGTTCCGCGGCGGCGTATTCCGACTACAGCGACTCGGCCTCGCTCGCCGCGAACTGGAAGACCAACGTCCTTTCCGAGGCTGGGCTTTCGGAGTCCGTGCTGACCGACGACCAGCTCGCTTGGCTTGACGGCGAGGTCGCGCGCGGGGTGGAGGAGGTGCGGCTGGACGCGCGCGGAGTGCAGCGCGCTCTCGCGGCGCGGCTTCAGCGCCAGTGGATCGAGGATCCCTCTTCGCTCGGCGAGATATCCGATCCTGGGGCGCTTGCGGACGCGCTCCGCAGCAAATCGCTTAGGCTTGTCGCGGAGGCGACGGGCGCGGAGGTACTGCCATGAGCTTTCTGACGATTCTTCTCGCCGCGACGCTTTCGTCCGGCAACGCCGAGTTCGACGCGACCGCGCGCGACGGCGCGCGTGTGATCGCCGTTGCGCGCGTTAAGGCGGAGCTCGTCGAGAAGGGACCTGCTTCCGGCGCGCTCCAACGCGCGATGCTTGCGGACCCTGCGGCGTACGAGAAGCCCGCCGAGGCGGAGAAGCTGTGCCGCGGCGTATTTGCCGCGGAGGTTGCCAAGCAGTTTGCCGAAAAGGTACGCGCCATTGACGAACGGCTTGGGATGCAGCCAGGCGACGCTGTGCTAGGCGAAGCGGAGGCGTCGGCTGTCTCGGAGCGGCATTTCGCCACCGCCTTCGCCGCAGAGCGCAAAAGCGCCGTCGAGGCGCAGGCGAAGACGATCGTCTCGTCCACGCGTCCCACAGAGGCCGACTTCGACTCTAAGGAGGACTGGCAGCTGCGCGAGCAGATGCTTGAGGGCGTGCTGAGCGAACGCGGAACACCCGTGTTCTCCGAGAACAGGCAGTTCATAAGCGAACGAATCGTCGAGCCGGTGATACAGGACGGGAGGCGCGAGCAGAAGCGGCAGGCTGAATACCTGATGCGTGCGAGGAGCGACGCGTCCGCTCCCTCGAAGCTTGCGGCGGACCTGAAGTCGCGCCTCGAGGAGAACGTGAAGGAACGCAGGGCGAAGGCGGAGGATCCATCGAAGTCGTGGGGCGTCTTCGCGGGGACTTTCGAGCGCTCGGTCGGTCCGGCAGTAGAGCGCCGCACGCTTTCGCGCCTTGAGCGCAGAATCGACGCGGCGGCGCTGCAGGTCGACGCGGATACGATCGCAAAGACGATAGCCGAGAATCCTTCCGCACACGTGAAGGCGGCGGAGAGCGAGGAGATTTTCCGCGGCACATACGCCGCGCAGCTCGCGGCGTCCGCGCTGGACGCCGCCGTCGCGGAGGCGTCCGAAGGCGAGCGCGGCGAGCTGAGGGAGTACCTCGCGGCGAGGCTCGGCGACGAACGCGTCAAGAAGTCCGTCGAGACTAAGCTGCAGAAGGAGGTCATTCCGAAGTGGCGCGAGGCGCGCGCGGAGGCGGCGGCGCGGCAGGCTGCGCAGACCTGGCCGACGCTGGAGGACGGCACGTGGTGTCCGTCGCCTGAGCTTGCGGACGCTGTCGCGGCAAAGAGCGACTACGCGAAAGCCGTGCGCGAATGGCGCGGCGAGAAGGGCATGGAGGCGCTCGCCGGCGCGGCTGGCGGGAAGGCGCTCATGGAGGAGGCGGAGCAGCGCGCGGACCGCGGCGTGGCCGCCGCGTTCGACGTGGCGCGCAACGCCATTGCGGCGCAGAACGAGATCGTGGACGCGAGCCATGCGACGGTGCTGGAGGAGTCGCGGCGGCGCAAGGACGAGTTCTGGACGAAGACGCCAGACCTGAAGGCCGTTGTCGGACTTCTTACCGGCGAAGTCGAGAGGCGCTGGGGCGAGGCGAGGGTGGCGACACTCTGGCCGGACGAGTCGAAGCGTCCGCCGAACGCCGCCGAGCAGCACCGCGCGCTGTTTCCGAGCGTTCGCCGCAAGATAGAGCTTCTTGCGAAGGTTATACTCGAGGAGATGAACGAACCGAAGCCGATGGACGAGAAGCCGCCGGAGGAGACGCCTCCGGAAGAGACTCCGCCCGAGGAAACTCCCGAGGAGCAGCCTGTGGAGGAGATGGAGTTTGCCATATCCGTAAGGCGTGTCGGCGGCACTGTCGAGGTCGAGCTCAAGCAGGGCGAGACGACCGTCGAAAGCGCGTCCGTCCCGGCGAAGAAGGACGACTTCGAAAACGCGATGTTCCGCGTCACAGGCGCAATGTCGCGCATTCTCGAACTCAAGTGACATTCCCCGACAGTTGCCGCCCTCGGGGTTGCGGTTTGGGGCGATAAGTGGTATAATGCGTAACCATAAGAAACCGATCAAAGGTCAGTACTAATGAAAAAATTGATTCTTGCAACCGTTTTCGCGATGGGGCTCGTCGCGGCGGTCGAGGCTCAGGAGGCCGCGGTGACGCAGGCCGACATTCAGGCGATCATCGAGCGACTTAACAAGCTCGAAGCCGAGAACAAGGCGCAGGCTCAGCGCATCGCGGAGCTTGAAAGCCAGAACAAGGCCCTTGTCGACAAGCAGGCGAAGGGCGAGTCCGGTGCGTCGAAGGTCGCGGTGAAGGCGGACGAGTCGACCAAGGTGAGTGAGGACGGCAAGATCTACACGACCGAGAAGGGCTACAAGTACTATCTCGCCGACGCCGCTGCGGGCATCTTCCAGCCGCTGAGCGATAACGGCCTCAAGATCACTCCCTACGGCTGGCTCACGTTCGAGGCGGTGCACAACACCCACAAGACGGACGTCGACATCTACACCGACTGGGTCCGTCCGCGCCGCAACGGCGGCAAGAACGGCGACCACCAGACCGTGTTCAGCATGAACGACTCCATCCTCGGCTTCGAGTTCGAGGTTCCCGAGGAGTACGAGGGCTGGAAGTTCCACGGCAAGTTCGAGTTCGACCTCGCCGGCGACCATGCCAACGACCCCAACTTCCACTTCCGCCACCTCTACTTCGACATGGACAACGCCGAGAAAGGCTGGAACATCCTCTTCGGCCAGACCTGGCACCTCTGGAAGATGGTCACGCCGAGCGAGATCGACGGCGCTTGGATGGAGCAGGCCGGCCATCCGTACCGCCGCAGCCCGCAGATCCGCGTGACGAAGCGCTGGGAGTGGGAGGACTCCAAGCTCGAGATCCGCGCCGGTCTCGTGAAGAACGGCAACGGAATGGGCGGAGACCGCGACGAAGACGACAACCAGGACAACTCCGCCTCCGCGTGGGCGCTCCTCGAAGGCGCCGTCGTCTACGAGCGCGACGCGTTCTGGGAAGAGGGCGATCGCCGCTGGCTCCTCGGCCTCGCCGGAATGTACGGGCGCGACAAGTCGCACCGCATCTATGCCGACGGCGCGTACGGTGCGTCCGACGAGTACAACAGCGACCTCGTCATGGTCGCCGCGAAGATTCCTTTCCTCGACAAGTTCACCCTCACTGGTCAGCTCTTCGCCGGAGAGAACCTTGCGGGAGTTCAGGGCGGCATCGGCCAGGGAGTTGCGTTCCGCGACTGGTCGAAGAAGGGCCGAGAGGTCTCCACGATCGGCGGCTTCGTCGACCTCAAGTACGAGCTGAACGGCAAGTGGTCCTTCGCGATTGGATACGGCTTCGACGATCCGACAGACTCCGAGGCGCGCGACGCCGAGGGCCGCACGTACAACGCCCGTGCGTACGTCGACGCGTTCTACCAGTTCAACGACCAGCTCCACTTCGGCCTCGAGTATGCGCGTCTTCAGACGAAGTACTACGACGAGGGCGATGCGGATGATGACCGCATCCAGTTCACGGCGTACTACGACTTCTGATCTGGACGGCTTAAAAGTTTATGAGTTGAAGAGCTGAAAACAAGACAAGCCGGGGCCTCCAGAAGGGGGCCTTTGGCTTTTACGAAGCGACAAATTTCGAAACGGGGGAAATTTAAGTATGAGAAAGCGTGCAAGTTGGTCGGGATCGCTGGCGTTCGTGCTGGCGGCGGCGGCATCGGCAATCGGACTTGGCAATCTGTGGAGGTTCCCGTATCTTGCGGCACAGTACGGCGGCGGGCTGTTCATCGTCGTCTACCTGTCGCTCGTCGTGACGCTCGGCTTCACGCTGATGCTTACGGAGATCGCCATCGGCAGGAAGACGCAGCAGTCGCAGCTTACGGCGTATTCGAAGCTGCACGGAGCATGGGGCTTTGTAGGACTGATCGCCACGATCGTCCCGATCTTCATCACGCCGTACTACTGCGTGATCGGCGGATGGGTTCTGTACTATCTCAAGGCATACGCCGTCATGGCGTTCACCGGCGCCGCGCCGATGGGGGAGGCGGCCGCCGAATCGGGGGCGTTCTTCAGCGGATTCATTTCCGCACCGTTCGCCCCTTTCGGCTACGGCATGATCTTCGTTCTCGCCTGCGCGGGCGTCATCGTGCTTGGTGTCAAGAACGGCATCGAGAAATCCAATCTCGTCATGATGCCGATTCTCTTCCTGATGGCCATCGCCATTTCCGTCTATGTCGTGTGCCTGCCCGGGTCGGGCGACGGACTCAAGTACTACCTCATGCCCAATCTTGACTCTGTGACCGTGGACGGGCATTTCTCGCTCGCCATGATGGGCAAGACCATTCTCGGCGCAATGGGGCAGATGTTTTATTCCCTGTCGCTCGCCATGGGCATCATGATCACCTACGGCTCGTACATGAAGAAGGAGGACTCCATCGAGGGGTCCGTGCGCCGCATCGAGGTGTTCGACACGATCATCGCTGTCGTCGCAGGACTCATGATCATCCCCGTCGTCTACATGTTCGCAGTGAAGACGGGCGTGACGCCCGAGCTCATTGCGCAGCATGGCGGCGACACCGCAGCGGCGACGAAGGCGGCCGTGCATTCCGCGATGAACGCAGGGCCTGGACTCATGTTCATCACGCTGCCGAAGGTGTTCGCGACACTCGGCGCGGCTGGAGCGTGGATCGGTCTTGCGTTCTTCCTTCTCGTCACGTTCGCGGCGGCTACGAGCGCGATCTCGCTGTTCGAGGCGTGCGTGGCGTCCGTCTGCGACCTCCTGCATCTCGAGCGCAAGGCGGCTACGTTCTTCACATGCGCGCTGCTCATGTTCCTCGCGACGTTCTCCGCGCTCGGGTACGGTCCGTGGGGAGACGTCACGCTCTTCAAGATGCAGTTCCTGGACTTCTTCGACTTCATCACGAACTCTGCGCTCATGCCTATCGTCGCGACGGCGACATGCATTTTCGTCGGATGGGTCCTCACGCCGAAGGCCGTCATCGACGAGGTCGAGGAGTGTGGCAGGAAGTTCAAGGCGAAGCCGCTGTACGTCGTCATGGTGAAGTACATCGCCCCGGCGTTCATGATAGCGATACTCGTTTCGGAGATCTGCCGCGCGTTCAAGATCGGCGGCTGGAGCATCTGACGGAGCCGTCGAGTGGGGCGGATTTGAGAAAATCGAATTTTTTCAAATAGCCCCCTTGACGGTGCGAAACGAATTTTGATATACTATCCGCTCGTTGGCACCTGTGGTGAAATTGGCACACACGCTAGATTCAGGTTCTAGTGCCGCAAGGCTTGTGGGTTCAAGTCCCACCAGGTGCACCAA
>JAEDKA010000027.1 GCA_016296065.1 Kiritimatiellia bacterium | reverse complement strand
GGCGACGACCGCGAGGTGCTGACGCGCGAGGAGATGATCAAGCTCTTCGAGCTCGAGAAGGTGCACGTCACCGCCGCGATGTTCGACCCCAAGAAGCTCGCGTGGATGAACGGCGAGTACATCAAGAAGATCCCGCACGACGAGTTCGTGAAGGAGGTCAAGTCCCGCGCAGGCGAGGCCCCTGCCCATGACGACGCATGGTGGTCGTATCTCGCGGACCAGCTCCAGGTGCGCACCAAGTTCCTCAACGACATTCCCGCCGCTGTGAAGTGCTTCGTCTCGGACGACTTCGAGTTCGACCCGAAGGCCGTCGAGAAGCGGCTGAAGAAGCCGGGCGTCAAGGCGACCCTCCTCGATCTCGTCGAGCGATTCTCCAAGGTCGAGGACTGGTCCGCTCCCGCACTCGAGGCGCTCGTCAAGGAGCTCTCGCAGGGCAACGGTATGGGTCCGTGGGTGCATCCGATCCGCGTCGCCGTCTCGGGACGCGGCGAGGGCATAGGACTTTTCGAGATGCTTCAGCTCCTCGGGAAGGAGAAGACGCTCTCGCGCCTTCGCCACGCCGCGGAGACGCTGGCGTCCGAATGAACCTACTGGCATGATTGGCGTAAAAGTTTTAAGCCGTGTAGCCCGCCGCCCGCGCTCCGCACGGGAATGTAAATGAGGATAACTTTGGCGGTTGCTTTCGCTATTGGGAGTCTTGGAGTTAGGGAGAAAATCTCAAAAATACGATTCTCCAAAACTCCAAAACTCCCACCAGCGAAAGCAATGGCTTGGAATTATAGTTAAGTTATAGGCAATAACATGAATAATCCGTTTGACAGAATAGTGGGGCCGGACGGCGAGTGGATGGATCCGGATGCGGGCGGCTCCGAGTTCGACCCGCGCGAGGAGTTCATGCTGCGCTGCCTCAACGCCGCGGCAAACCTCCGCGGGGTGCTGTCGTATGGCGAGTTCTGCGACATATACAACGGCTATGCGTCGGATCACGACGCGCCGGTTTCCGAGAAGCTGACCGAGGACGAACTCGACGGGTTCATGTCCTTTGTTTTTGCGTGCGAGGAGGGCGACGGGAGCGAACTCGACAAGCTCCTTGACGTTTACGGCTGCAGTTTCGCGAGATGGCGGGATTATCGAACCAATGAAAATCTGGTCGTGAAGTGTTCTCTTCTCGATACGTCTGACGACGAGCGAGACGCCAATCCACCTCCGACCGATGAAGAGCTCGACAGACTGGTAGACCTCCGCGTCGCGAAGGCTAGGGACTTGTTCAAGGAGATGGAACATCCGCCCATTGACGAGGAAATGTTCCTTGCATTCGAATACCTCGATGACGAAGACGGCGACGACAACGACGATGACGACGACGAACTCGGCGAGCCGATAGACATTGGCGAGCTGCCGCCGGCAAAGTACACGGGGCCGGTCGACTTCAAGTTCGTGAAGGATCCCGTTGAGCGCGACAGAATGCTCTGGGACTATGATGGCGTCAGGATCGTCACTCGCGAATTAGTCCGTCATGTTGTCATCCCCGAATCAACGCATGAGGAGCGGCTTGACGCGGCTAAGCGACTCGGTTTCCCGATTGACGAGGAACGCGGGTGTGTAACAGACCCCAACCTCGACATGGTTGCCGGAGACTTTGCGACGATGATGGACGACCAGCACGGCGAGCCCGCGATAAAGCGCATCCTTAAGCGCAAGGGCAAGCTGGAGAACAGATACGACCGCGCAGCTGCGGAATATTTCGAGAACTACCGCTATACCTGGCTTGAGGTGCTGGCCGTGAAGTCCGGCGTCGGCATGAAGTGCCGCGATCTTCTGACAGGCGATGAGCTTTTCCTAATGGAGACGAGCTTCAGCAAGGGCGACGTGAAGGGCATGACGGTCTGCGCGGGAATCGCGCCCATGGGCTCCGTCTATCTGGTTCTCGGCGTCATCCATCCGGCGAACTTCGAGAACCCGGCGACAATCCTCAAGATCGTCCTTACGCATCTCGGACTGCCGACGGAACTGCCGATCAAGCTTTCGTTCGCCTATCAAGCGCGTTTTGCCGCGGAGACGATCCGTCGCATAAACGCCAACGGACGATTCAACGCGATCGCCTATGGCTGCGCAGATAATTGAAGGAATCGAACCATGATTACAAGGGCTACACTTGCGCTTGCCGCGCTTGCGGCGTTCGGGGCTTTTGCTGAGACGGTGACGTGGGACTTCCCGCGCACCGGTAGCTGCCACGAGGGAATTGCGTTCGGCGACGGAAAGACGGGCGTGCTTGTCTGGGGCGCCGGCAGCGAGATACGACTCACTGTCGGACGCTCCGACCTCTGGGACCACCGTGGCGGATATCCGTGGACGGACGAGCAGAGCTACACCAACATCGTCGCCGCGCAGCAGAGCGGAGACGTCGCGCGGCTCCATGCGCTCTTCAGGAAGGACACGCCTGCGGGCGAGCCGCGCAATCCGTACATGCTTCCGCTCGGACGCGTCGTGATCACGCTCAAAGAGCCCTGGACGCTTGATTCCGGATCGCTCGACACGTTGACCGGCATCGGCAGCCTCAGGCTTAAGAACGGACGCAGGGGGCTGATGATTCCCATGGCGATGGGCAAGGGCAGCCGAGTCTTTGCGCTCAAGATATCGGACGGTTCCGTCCCGTTTGAGGTCAAGACCGTCCCTTCGACGGACTTCCCGGTCTATGAACGGCAGCTGAAGCCGATCGGATTCGAGAAGGCCCGGACGTTTGACGGCGCTGTTCCTGATGCCGGAGGGTTTATGTGGCGGCTTCCTGCTGACGAGGCGGTGTGGCTGTCGTGGACGAAGAAGGACGGAGCGGTGGCGCTCGCGACCGGACGCGGGGATAAGGTGTTCGCGGACGCGAGACCGTCCGTTTTCGACACTGTCGCGAAGGAGTCACGCGAATACTGGGCGAAGTTCTGGGCCGAGGGTGCGCGCGTGAAGGTGCCAGATCCCGTGATCCAGCGCGTCTACGACTACGGCATGTACCGCTTCGGCGCGATGACCGACCCCGACGGCGTCCCTGCCGGACTCCAGGGCGTGTGGCTCGAGGACGACAGGCTTGTTCCGTGGAACGGCGACTACCACTTCAACATCAACGTGCAGGAGTGCTATTCGCCCGCGTTCCGCGGCGGACACTTCAGGAACCTTTTGCCGCTTTTCAAAATGGTGCTCTCGTGGCGTCCGCTCCTGCGCGAGAACGCCAGGAAGTTCGTCGGCATAGACAACGGATACGTGCTTCCTCATTCCGTCGACGACCGCGGCGTTTGCATCGGCGGATTCTGGACCGGCACGATCGACCACGCCTCCACGGCGTGGGTCGCCGCGATGATGATGAAATACGTCCGCTATTCCGGCGACGTCGCGTTCCTGAAGGACGGAGCGTACGATTTCATGAAAGGCGCGATGAACGTGTACCGCATGATGATGGAGGAGAAGGACGGGCGCCTGTCGATTCCGCTCGCCCCGTCCCCCGAATGGTGCGGCGCCGACGTGAAGCGCGCGGTCGGACGCGATCCGTCGTTCCAGCTCGCGGCGGCGCACCGTCTCTCGCGCGACCTTGTCGATGCCGCGAAGCTCCTAGGCGAGGAGCCGGACGCGATGTGGCTCGACGTCGAAAAACGTCTGCCGCAGTATACGGCGGGTCCGAGCGGAATCGAGCTCTTCCAGGGACAGGCCCTCACCGATTCCCATCGCCATCATTCGCACATGGCTGGGTTCTATCCGTTCGACACTCTCGACCTCTCCGATGCGTCCGTGCGCGACGCTGCGGCGAAGACGTACAGCACATGGGTCTACCGGGGGACCGGATGCTGGACGGGATGGTGCGTTCCCTGGGCGTCGATCCTCAACACGCACGTCGGCAACGCGCAGGCCGCCGCGGAGCTCCTTCGCTCTTGGGACGCGTACTTCTGCAATCCGGGCCACGGCTCGCTCCACAACGCCTATGCGCCGGGATTCACCACTGCGACGATCTTCGGCAGCTTCGCGGGGTCGGGAGACGGACAGATCATGCAGATGGACGGACAGTGCGCGGCGGCGACGGCGGTTCTCGAGATGATGGTGCACGAGGTGAACGGGAAGGTCGAGTTCTTCAAGGGCTGCCCCGAGTCGTGGCGCGAAGTCTCGTTCGAGAACGTGGCGCTTTCCGACGGACGCCGCGTGAGCGGACGCCGCGTCGGCGGCAAGGTGTCCGTCATCCCCGCTCCTTGAGTAAGGGTAAATTACGGGCGGCGGGATGTTGCCATGTTGCGCGGCCAGTTGCTATAATATGCGCATTATGGACAAACTCGGCTTTTACTGACAGAGATGAGGATCCTCTCGGTTCTCGTTCTGCTGCTGCTTGCATTTGACGCATCGGCCCTCGATGTGTCAAACCGCTATCGCAGTCCGAGAAACGGCGAGCGCAAGGTCCGCGCCTCCACCGAGCTCATTGTCCTGCACACGACTGAGGCCCCTGCAAAGAGCTCGCTCAACAAGCTGTGCGAGCGCGGGGAGGCGCACTACTGCGTGACGGAGGAAGGCACGGTGTACCGCATAGTCGACCGCGACCGCGAGGCTTTCCACGCGGGGCGCTCGATGTGGAACGGGAAGGAGGACGTCGACAAGTTCTCCATCGGCATAGAGTGCGTGGGCTATCACGACAAGGCGATGGGCATAGTCCAGATACGCGCGATACGCGACCTCGTCAAGGAGCTTCAGCGCATGTACAAGATTCCCGACGAGCGTGTGGTGTGCCACAGCCACGTCGCGTACGGCGCGCCGAACAAGTGGCAGAAGAAGAACCACCGGGGGCGGAAGCGGTGCGGCATGCTCTTCGCGATGCCGACCGTGCGCGCGCAGCTCGGACTCTCCCGGCGCCCGGCGGTGGATGCCGATGTCCGCGCGCGCCGACTTGTCGTTGGCGACGACTATCTCAAGAACGTGCTCTACGGGAAAATCGACACGATGAAGGGCAAGTACGGGCCGGAAGTCGCAAAGACGGAGGCGAAGGGCGCATCCGGCGGATTCTTCTCGTGGCTTAGGGGCGGGAAGGCGCCAGAGCCCGAGCCGCCTCCGCCAAAGGCGGTGGTGAGGGCGAGGCCCGAGCCGAGGGGCTCTGCTCAGACGCCGAAGCCGAAGGCCGAAAAGGCTTCTCCCCCGAAGTCGATCTCCGAGCTCAGGGCGCGCGGATACGTCCAGAAGGGCACCGTAACGCGCGGCGTCACTGCGAGCAAGATAGCCGGCTCGAAGTGGAATTCCTCCGACACGTACTACACGATAAGAGACAAGGTGATCCCCGGCAGCGCCATCAATCCCGCACGCATCGAAAAGGGAATGTGCGTGTGGATGAGGAAGTGACGCCCGAATTTATGGTATAATATACCCTTAATGGCAAAGATTAAGCTTACGAAGACGGAACTGAAGGCGCAGTCGGACGCCTTGAAGCGGTTTCAGCGCTTCCTCCCGATGCTGCAGCTGAAGAAGCAGCAGCTTCAGGGGGAGATTGCCGGCATTACCGCCAAGGCCGAGGAGTCCCGCGCCAAGGAGCGCGCCGTCCGCGAGAGCCTCGATTCATGGGTGGGGCTGTTCGCGACGGACGAGAGCCTTCTGTCCGGTCTTGTATCTGTCAAGTCCGTCAAGACGGGCACGACGAACATCGCAGGCGTCGCGATTCCGACGTTCGATTCCATCGACACTGAGGTCAGGGAGATTGACGCCTGGTCGACGCCCGCCTGGGTCGACGACGCCGTAGAGGCGACGACGAAGATTCTTTCCCTCCAGTGCGAGCGCGCGGTCTACGAAGAACAGCGCCGTCTCGTGGCGGAGGAGCTCAAGCAGACCTCCCAGCGCGTGAATCTCTTTGAGAAGGTGAAGATTCCGCAATGCAAGGAGGCGATCCGCGTCATCAAGATCGCCCTTGGCGACGAGCAGACCGCGGCGGTGACGCGCGGAAAGATCGCGAAGTCGCGCGTGCCCGAAAGCGAGGTGGCGGCATGATAGTGAAGATGCTCCATCTCGATCTCGTGTGTCTCGCCTCCGAAAAGACTGCGACACTCGAGAAACTGCGCGACCTTGGTGCGGTGCATCTTGATCTCGCGTCAGCGCAGGGCGCGTCCGTCGCTGCGGCAAAAGGCGAGGCTGCGGACGCAGAACAGGCTGTCCGTCTCATCCTAAAGGCGCGCGGGAAATCCACAGACTTCGACATTCACGAGCGCACGGTCCCGGAGGTGCTCGCCATAGACGTCGACCGCGAGACGCTGAAGGGCGCGAAGGAGGAGCTCGAGCGCGAGATTCGCGTATACGAGCCCTACGGGGACTTCGATCCCGCGCTCGCGGAGAAGCTCCTCGGTGAGGTTGACGGACTTCGCGACGTGGCGGAGCTCCCCGAGAAGCTCCCCGCGATGCGCCTTTCCAAGATGCGCGAGAAGCTCGACCGCATCGAGAACAGGATCCGCATCGACGACGACAAGCTCGCCGGATGCGACGAGAAGGCGATACTGAGGAAGTTCCCCGCGATCGCCGACAGGATCGCGTTCGAGGAGGCGAAGGAACTCGTCGGCGAGTCGGGGGAGCTTGCGTATGTCTCGGGATGGCTTCCAGAGCCCGCGCGCGGCACATTTGCCGCGGCCGCCCACGAGAAGGGCTGGGGCACGCTTCTGCGCGAGCCGGCAGACGGCGAAGTGCCGCCGACGCTCGTCGAGCCGCCGAAGATGTTCCGTCCGATGAAGGCGCTCTTTCAGGGACTCGGCATAGCGCCCGCGTACACGGAGTCGGACGTGTCTGTTCCGTTCATGTGCTATTTCTCGCTCTTCTTCGCGATGCTCGTCGGCGACGGGGCGTACGGCGCGATATTCCTCCTCGGCACGCTCGCGATGAGGAAGAAGCTTCCGAAGAGCTGGTTCATCCTGCTCACGGTGTTCTCATCCGCGACCGTCCTCTGGGGCCTTCTCTCGAACACGTGGTTCGGGGCGGGGATTCCCTGGTGCGCCGACTGGCCGACGGTTAAGTGGCTGGCGGATCCAAGCTACCACAACATGATGCTTCTCTGCTTCACTATCGGCGTGTCGCACCTGATGCTTGCGCGAATCTGGAACGGAATCTGCCGAGCGCCGGATTCGACGTGCATAGCGGAGTTCGGCTGGGCGGGGATACTGCTATTCATGTATCTCGTCACGAACTCGATCGTCGGCATCTTCCCGGGGATCCCGCAGTGGGGCTTCTGGGTGCTCGGCATCTCCGTCGTCGCGGTGTTCGGCTTCTCCGTGAAGCCGTCCGAGCTCAAGACGCGCGGCGCGGAACTGGGGATGCTCCCGCTCAACATAATGAGCGCGCTGGGCGACATAATTTCGTACGTGCGTCTCTTCGCCGTTGGCCTCGCATCCGTCAAGGTCGCGGAGAACTTCAACTCGATGGCGACCGGGCTCGTGTCGTCCGACAACGCGCTCTGGCTGAACGCGCTTATGTGCGTCGCGATGGTCGCGATACTCGTCGTCGGGCACGCGCTGAACCTCGCGATGGCGGGTCTGTCGATTCTGGTGCACGCGGTCCGTCTAAACACGCTGGAATTTTCAAACCACAAGGGCGTTTCCTGGTCGGGATACGCTTTCAATCCGTTCAAAAAACACTAAGGAGCAAACAATGAGTGATGCAGCAATGATTGTCGCAGGCGCGATCGCCTGCCTTGGACTCGCGGGCGCGGGAAGCGCGTTCGGCACGGGATTCGCGGCCTCTGCGGCCGTCGGGGCGTGGAAGAAGTGCTACGCCGCCAACAAGCCTGCGCCGTTCCTGCTCCTTTCGTTCGTCGGCGCGCCGATTACGCAGACGCTGTACGGAATGATCCTCATGTTCATCATGCTCGGCAAGGTCGGCAAGGTGGCGGCAGGAGCTGGTGTTCCGTGCCTCGTCGCCGGCATCTTCGCCGGACTCGCCATCGGCCTCTCAGCTCTCTTCCAGGGACGCGCCGGAGCGGCTGCGTGCGACGCCCAGGCCGAGACGAACCAGGGCTTCACCAACTACCTCGCAGCGCTCGGCATCGTCGAGACGGTCGCCATCTTCGCGATGGTGTTCGCGCTCATCGCGCTCGGAAGCATCAACTAAGATGCGCATCAACCCTAAATGGGGGTGGTTCGCGGCGTTCACGGCGGTCTTCGCCGTGTGCGCCGCTGTCGTTTTCTGGGGGACATGGAGCACCGGCATGGCGCCGGTTATGCCGGACTGCCCGACATCCTATTCCTCTTATTGGTTCCGTGACTTCCTGCGCGGTTGGCTCGAGAACGGAAAGTTCGCCCCTGCCGAGGTGATAAACTGGATTGGCAGTCCGTACATCTGGACCGAATTCCAGTATGCTTTCGCCGCCTACATGTCCGCGCTCGGGATGGTGTATTTCCTTCGCGGAAGGGGTCTTCCCCGCGTCGCGGCTTACGGCGCGGGGCTTCTTTTGGCGTTCTCCGGCTACTGGTTCACGCTCTTTTCCGCCGGGCACCTCGGCTGGTTCCAGTGGATGACCTACGGAGTCTTCGTCTTCGGACTCATCGACCGCGCGCTCGAGAAGGGGAAGCCGCGCCACTGGCTTCTCCTCGGCGCATGTCTTGCGTGGGGATCAATGAGGCAGGCCGACCTCTGGCTGCTTTTCTCGGCTTTTTCGGCGGTTTACTTCGTTTTTCGGCTAGTTGTTTGCCTGCGTGACATTCGACATTCAACGACCGACAACCGGGGACAGTCCCCGGAAAACGGGGGACAGACCCCGAAAAACGGGGGACTGTCCCCAAAAATAGGGGGACTGTCCCCATGGGGCCGGTGGCTGAAAGGCTCGGCCCTTGCGCTTGCCGCGCTTGTCGCAATCGGCGGCGCGAGCTTCAGAAGCGCCTTCGTGAACGATCTTGCCGGACGCGACAAGCAGATCGAGGAGGGACAGACCCTCGGCGCGAATGGTGCGAAGGACGACGCCGAGAAGCGCTGGATATTCACGACCAACTGGTCGATGCCGCCTGAGGCGACGAAGGAGTTCTTCTGCTCGCGCACAGAGGGTGACACGAGCTGCCCAATGACTCTTGCCATCGGGCAGAAGCGCGGCAATGGAATTCGTCAGTATGTCGGACGTCTTGGCCGTCCGCTCGGAGCGACGCAGGGCAACTACCGCCAGCACTCGCTCTACGTCGGATGGGTAACGTGCCTGCTGGCTCTGCTTGGCGTCGTGACGGTGTTTATGCGCTTTCGCGGGATGCGGGACGCTGGACGAGGGACGCGCGTGACTTGCGCCTTCTTCGCCGTTTCGGCAATTGTCTTCTGGCTCTTCTCGATGGGGCGGTACTGCGAGCCGGTGTACAGAATTGTCTATGCGCTTCCCTTCGGCGACTACCTGCGTGCGCCGGTCAAGTGGCATCACCTAACGGAGTTCTGCCTCTGCGTGCTTGCCGGCTTTGGGCTTTCTTCGCTTTTCTTCTTGCTGCGGACATGCACCAGGCGCTTTGTGCCAGCCGTTGCCTTGCGTATTTCCGTCGCCGGTGTCGCCGTCTGCGTGCTCGTCGGCGTCGCCGATCTCGTATGCTGCGACCGCCTCTACTGCGCGCCGCATCGCGCCGACGCTGACATGCAGTTTGTCGACGGACGCATCACGCAGGATCCGCGAGGCATCGCGCAGCTAAACCAGATGCGTGCGCGCGTGTTGGGTCAGTACGGCAATATGGCGCTCGTCGAGGTGCCGAAGCCAAAGCAGAAAGACGAGCCGAAGCCCGAGATGCCGAGTCCGCAGCCGATTACCCTCGCGCTCGGCATCCTCTCCCTCGTCGGCACGATAGCCGTCGTAGCGTACGGAGCGAAGAATTCATGAGAAGCAGTGCGACGAGCCATGCCTGAACCGAGGATAATACTGCCGCACGGTGGATACCGCAAGCTGATCGTGTACAGGAAAAGCGACACGATTTACCAGGGCACGGTAGTGTTCTGCAGGCGGTTCCTTCCCGAATTCGGCGACCGCACTGTTGATCAGATGACGCAGGCTGCCCGCAGCTGCAAGCAGAACATAGCCGAGGGAAGTGCCGCTGCCGCGACTTCAAAGGAAACCGAGATCAAGCTCACCAATGTCGCAAAGGCTTCGCTTGATGAACTCTTCGAGGACTACGAGGACTACCTTAAATCCAACAAGCGCCTGCGCTGGCCGCGTGATGACGAGAAGTATGCCGCAGCGCGCAAAATGGCCATCGACCACCCGGACTGGGATTTCTGGCAGCCTATATTCGAGTCTCGCCCTGCGGAAACGATCTGCAACCTCCAGATGACGATCATCCGCCAGACCCAGTCGCTTCTCAACGGCATGCTCGAGCGGCAGGAATCGGAATTCAGGCAGTTCGGCGGCATACGCGAGAGAATGCATGCGGCAAGGTCGGCTGTCCGCGGACAGGACTGGGATAAGTCGATCTACAGTCGGCTCGAAGGTGCTGGCACAGTCGAAGAACTTGAAGCGCGGGCGGCGGAAGTCCGCCGCAGGCTCGCTTCAGCGGTGGCGAGCATCAAACGCAGGAAGGGGTGGGACCAGTGAGAGGAGTGGGACCAGTGAGTGGGACTAGTGGGAGAAGTGAGGCTAGTGGGAGAGGTGAGACTAGTGAGGTGGCTTTGTCGCACTCGTCTCACTTCCCCCACTTGTCTCACACTCCCAAGTCAGCCGCTCCCCAGCCCGCCATTGACCGCGAGGCGTTCTTCGCGCTCGCGGCGCGCGTGTTCGGCGTCGCGCGCTGCGAGATCGACGAGGCGACGGAATACGAGTCGATTCCTGGATGGGACAGCGTCAACCACCTCCGGCTCGTGATGGAGACGGAGCGCGAGTTCGGCGTGAGGTATCCGCTGGAGCGCATTCCCTCGATGAAGACCCTGCGGGACTTCCTTGTGTGACCATTGTCGCGTTTGCGACGAATATTTTTTTGCAAAACAGACGGCGTTCGCTTGCGCGGCGGGGCCTGGCTGTGGTATAATTGCCGATGTGAAAACTAACAATATCATCGTCATGTCGGCCGCGGCGCTTGTCGCGGGAATTGTCGTCGCAGGTTGCGCTTCGCTGGGCGTGCGTCCTTCAAGGATGCTCGAGGCGAAGTCTGCGTTCGAGCTTTCGGCCCAGAAGCCTCTCGAGTCCGCGAAGCTTGTCTTCAAGGGAACCGAGGGATGGGACGTGTACAACTGCTCGGTACCATTCCGCTTCGACGGCGGACGCTACATCTTCGGACGCGTCGAGAAGCACGAGAAGTGGGTCGCGTCGCACATCGCGCTTTTCCGCGAGACGGCCAAGGACGAGTGGACGCGCGACGAGCGCTTCAACGAGCTTGAGCTCGAGGATCCCTACGTGCAGATCGTCAAGGGCGAGCTGATCGTCGGCGGAACGTTCATCAAGCGCGACGCGCAAGGCAAGTTCCTCACCTACATCGGGCGTTTCTTCCGCGGAAAGGATCCTCTGTCGCTCAGGCACTTCGCGGACGGCCCCGACCAGATGAAGGACATCCGCATGGTGGAGCTCAAGAACGGCAGGATCGGCGTCTTCTCGCGTCCGCGCGGCGAGGACGTCCGCAAGAAGTACGGCTCCGAGGCGGTTGTCGGCTATTTCGAGATTGAGAACCTCGACGAGTTCACCGCCGAGAAGGCGCAGAACGCGGAGATCATCCCCGGCCTCTTCGGCAAGGACGAGTGGGGCGGGTGCAACCAGGGCTACGCCATGAAGGACGGCAGGATACTCGTCGCTGCGCACTTGAGCTGCAGCGGACCTGCCGCGACGAACGGCATCCCGCGCCAGATCTACATGAACGCCGCCTTTGTGTTTGATCCTGCCGCCTTCAGGGCGACGGAGCCGAAGATCGTCGCGACGCGCAGCTTCTATCCGTGCAACGAGCCCAAGGCCCCGTCGCTCGACGACTGCGTCTTCACGTCTGGGTTCGTGTTCCGCGACGATGGACTTGTCGACATCTACACGGGGCTCTGCGACGCCGACGAGGCGCGCTGCACCGTCCCCGCCTCGGTGATCGGCGTTTCGAAGTGCGAGCTCCTCGCCCCGCTTGAATAACTTCCCGCTGGCGATTGTATAGGCGCGCGGGATATGATATAATATCCCGCGTATTTGACCTCGGACTTTAGCTCAGTTGGTAGAGCATCTCACTTTTAATGAGGGGGTCGCGGGTCCGAGCCCCGCAAGTCCGACCATTCCCTGCCGTTCCCGGCTAACGCGCCGATTTGCAAAGGTGTGCCGGGAAATGGTAAAATGTTCGGCATGTCAGTAGAAAGATTAGAAAGGGTCAACAGCCTCCTCAAGCGTGTCATCGCGGAGTCGATGTTCACCGTGATGCAGGGCGATACCGTCGCACCTGGTCTCATCACTGTGACGGAAGTGCACTGCGGCAGGGATCTGAGGGACGCGACCGTCATGGTTTCCGTCTTTGGCGACGATGCGCTCAAGGAGACGGCGATCCAGCACCTCAGGCACAACGCCAAGAGGTTTCAGCAGATCATAAACCGGGAGGTCCGGCTCAAGTTCACGCCGCGGCTCCTGTTCCAACTCGACCTCTCCCTCGAGAAGGGCGACGAGGTTCTTGCGATAATAGACAGATTGGAAAATGGCAAACCTGACGCAGCTAAAGATGCTTGAGGACCTCGACGGGGTCCTTCTTGTCGACAAGCCCGCCGGAATCGCGTTCTCCACGGTCGTGAAGACGGTGAAGCGCAAGTTCGGCCTGGTGAAGGTGGGGCACGGCGGCTCGCTCGACGCGATGGCCACCGGCCTTCTGGTCATACTCCTCGGCGACGCGAACAAGTTCGCGTCCGACGTGATGGGGGCGGACCGTTCGTGGTCCGGTTCGCTCAGGTTCGGCGAGACGACGGATACAGGCGACAGATACGGTCGCCCCGTTCCGCTTCCCGCGCGCGTGATGC
Source organism: Kiritimatiellia bacterium (assembly GCA_016296065.1). Taxonomy (GTDB): domain Bacteria; phylum Verrucomicrobiota; class Kiritimatiellia; order RFP12; family UBA1067; genus UBA1067. Next base: position 35,009 of record JAEDKA010000027.1, on the reverse strand, counting down.
AGCCGTCCGAGGCCAAGGGCGACCTCTTCCAGGTCGAGCCGCGCTTCTGCTCCGTCCGCCGCGAGGGCTCGGCCGAGTACGAGGTGGCCGACACGGGCGAGCACACGCAGTTCCTCGCGCACGTCTACCGCTTTGACGTCGCAGAGCACGACGCGGAGCGCGGCACGAGCGACTTCACGCTCGTCGCGTCCAAGGGAGTGATCGTCCGCGCGCTCGCGCAGGACCTCGGCGCGACGCTCGTCTCCCTGAGGCGCACGAAGGTCGGCAAGCTTTCCGTAGACGATGCGGTTGCGTTCGACAGGCTGCTCGAGACGGAGCCGGAGGACTTCCCTGCGCTCGTCCAGCCGATTTCGAAGGCGCTTTCGAGATGACGGTCGCTGTCGGGTTCTTCGACGGCGTCCATCTTGGACACCGCGCGATCCTCTCCGGCGCGGACGTCGCGCTGACGTTCCGGAACCATCCGCTCTCGGTCGTCGCTCCGGAGCGCGCCCCGCGGCTTCTCATGGACTTCGACGCGCGCGTCGCCGCCATAAGGGCGTGCGGCGCGGACGAAGTGCGCGCGTTCGACTTCACTCCGGAATTCGCGCGGCTGGAGCCCGACGAGTTCCTGCGCATCGCCGGCATCTCGCCGGGCACGACGGTGCGCTGCGGCGCGAACTGGCGCTTCGGACGCGGCGGAGCGGGGGACGCGGAGTACCTGCGCGCGCGCGGAATAGACGTCGTCGTCGCGCCGTACGTGTTCCACGGCGGAGAGCGCGTCTCGTCGACGCGCATACGCGCCGCGCTCGAGCGCGGAGAGATCGAGGACGCCAACGCGATGCTGGGGCGTCCGTTCTCCGCCTCCGGCGTACCGTTTTCCGGCAAAGGCGAGGGAACCCGCCTCGGCTGTCCCACGCTGAACCTCCGACTCGACTCGCTGCAGATAAGGCTTCCGCATGGCGCATATGCCGCGGAGATCTGCGGATCTCGCGCCGTCGTAAACTGGGGCGTCGCGCCGACGTTCGGCGAGAGGGCGTGGGAGAAGCCAGTCCTCGAGGCGCATTTCCTCGGGCTTCCGCCCGCTGGAGCGGACAAATCCCGCGGCGGAAGCGCCGATTCGGGAATCACAGTCGAATTCCTCCGTTTCCTGCGCCCGGAGATGAAGTTCGACTCTTTTGAAGCGCTCAAGGCGCAGATCGCACGCGACTGCGAGGAGGCGCGAAAATAGGCGGCGTCGTATCGTCATCGAATGCGAGCGCACCTACTACGTCTATTTGCCGCCAACAAGCATCGTCGGGCGCATAGGCGCCCAGGGTGTAACGCTCACCAATGCGCGTGGCGAAGTCTTCGAAGCCCGACACTTGCCCGATTTGCCATTGCTGGGTAAAATATGGTAGAATACAAATATAAGGAAAGGGGAGATAATGAATTCCGCGATAGCTATGCTCTTGGCGGCCTCGGTTCAGGTCGCCTTCGATATGCCGTTCGACGGCAAGGCCACGGTCGCGCTTGACGGTCCTGACGGACGCCGCGTGCGCAACCTCGTCAACGGGATTGAGTACAAGAAAGGACGCCACACCGTCGAATGGGACGGACGCGCGGAGGACGGTTCCGGCGCGGCAGGCGGCAAGTACACCGTCCGCGTCGTCGCACATCCCGGCATCGGCTACGACTTCCGCGGCACATTTGCCGCGGGCGGGGAGAAGATGTTCTCCGGGTTCGGTCCGAACCACCTCCCCTGCACCATGCTCGCGCCCGCCGGCGACACGATGGTCGCAGCGGCTCTCTTCACCGAGGGAGGGAACTCCACGCTCGTCCTTTCGCACGAGGGGAAGCTGCTCAACGGATACGGCGACGGATGGAACCTCGGCAACAAGGCGTGCTTCTACCTTGCCGGCACGAACGACTGGCTCTATTCCGTGCGCGAGCGCGACGGAAACGACCTCGAGCTCCACTGCTACGGACTCCTCCGCAACGCGCGTCGCCACGCCGAGATCTCCGGAGCGCCGAAGACGTCGCTCAAGGGAGCCGCGCGCATCGGCGGAAAGGTATATCTCTCCAACGCGCTATCGCGGACCGTCGACGTGTATACGCTCGAGGACCTTCCGGACCGCGCTCGCCTCGTCTTCACGGGCGAGCGCATCGAGCGTCCGTTCGCCGGCCCTCTCTGCACCGACGGCGACGCGCTCGTGCATCCGCTCCACGATCGCCAGACCGCGATAGCGGTCAAGGGAGGCGAGCTCTTCGCGCTTGAGGAGGGCGACAGCGTGGTGCATGTGTACGAGCGCTCGTCCGGACGCGAGACGCGCATCATCGGCGAACACGGAAACGGCTACGCCGGCGCGTGGAGGAAAAACAGGCTCGTCAATCCGACGGCGCTCGCCTTCGACTCGAAAGGGTCGCTCTGGATCGCCGAGAGCCGCTACAACCCCAAGCGCGTCTCGCGCTGGAACGCCGAGACGGGCGAGTGCGAATACGAGAAGGTCGGCAGCGAGAAGTACGGTTCGCCCGGAGTCGGCATGGACGAGGAGGACGCGACGCGCTGGATCGCGCACGACACCGAGTGGCGCTACGATCCCGAGAAGGGTATCGACGAGCCGATCGCGCTGCTCTTCAACGAGACGATTCCGCAGGGCGAAAGGTACGACGTCCCGCCGCGCTGCTCGCGCACCTACCGCTTCGCGCGCCGCGGCGGAAAGACCTACGTCATAGGCAACGACGGCGTCACTATGATTTGGGAGTACCTCGATTCCGAGATGCGCCTCAAGCCGCTCGCGATGTTCGGCTCGCCCGGATTCTACTCGCACATGATCGGACGCGAGCACACGTGCGCGCCGATCGGCGAGGCGTACGCGAAGGCGTTTCCGGACAAGGGCGGCGACCGTTTCAAACACGACGAGGCGACGCTGATGGCATGGCACGACCTCAACGGAAACGAGCGCTTCGACGGCGACGAGTTCGAGTTTGGTCCGTTCGACGCCGGCGCGCCGTGCGGATGGGGCCTCTTCGTGAGCGACCTCGACTTCACTGTGCCGATCGCGCAGGACGGCGAGATATGCTTCCTCGACTTCGCGTTCCCCGAATGGTCGCTCTCGAAGGCGCTCGCGGCGAAGCGGAAGATGAAGGGGCGCCTCCCGACCGGCGCGGCCGTTCCGGGGCGCACGGAGAACTACTGCACGCGCGACGGACGATTCATATATCCGACGCAGTCTCCGTTCATGATGGCGTTCCTCCCCGACGGAACGCTCGACTGGTACATCAAGAATCCGCACGCGAACGTCCACGGTTCGCACGACGCGCCGATGCCGCGTCCGGGCGAGCTGCAGGGCGCGCTCTTCTCCCTCGGATCCGTCCCAGGCGGAGAGAATGGCGAGTACGAGGTGTTCGCGCTCAAGAACAACCACGGACGCATCTTTTTCCTTACGACGGACGGAATCTACCTCGACGAGATATTCTCCGACTGCCGCGTCGCCGCGGCAAACGACGAGACGTACATCGGTGGCGAGTCGTTCGGCGGATCGTTCCAGTGGGACCGCAAGGGACGCCGCGCCATTCTCACGTCTGGCGGCGGCGGATACCGCTGGTACGAGATCACGAACCTCTCGAAGATTCGCGAGAGCCGGTACGAGCGCGAGTTCAGCGCAGAGGAGCTCGTCGCGGCGCAGGAGGCGAATCCCGTCGTGGCGGCTGGGAAGGCGGGCAGGGCGTCGCTAGCGGTGCCGGACGCGAAGGGCCCTGCCGAAGTCGCGCACTGGCAGTTCGGCGCGTGGCACGTGCGCATCGCCGCATGCCGCGACGCGGGCAGGCTCAGGCTGGAGTACACGGTGTGGGAGCCGAGTCCGTGGGTCAACAACGGAACGGATCCGTACCTCATGTTCAAGACTGGTGACGCTGTCGATTTCCAGTACCTCGACGAGGGCGGCAAGCCCTGCAGGCTGATGGTGTTTCCGCCGGACAAGGCGATTCTCTACCGCCACGAGGCCAAGGGTACGCCGCACGACTTCGCGTCGCCGTGGCGCACGCACACCGTGGGCGACGTGTCGTTCCCGACGGACCTCGACGTCAAGGTGCGCAAGGGCGGCGGAGACTACACAGTCTCGTTCCTTGCTCCGGGAGACTTCTCGGCGGCGCGCGAGCTCAGGTGCGATTTCGGTGTCATATTCGGCGACCGCGACGGAACGGTCAATCTCTCGCGTTCGTACTGGAGCAACAAGGACACCGGACTCGTCAACGACGTTCCGGGCGAGATAATTCCCGCGCCGGAGAAGTGGGGCACGGCGCGCTTCGGCTCGGCGCAGGCCGAGGCGGACGACGCGCCGAAGGCTCCGGCCGCAGTCGAGTCGGCGAAGCTCGCGCGCGTTGACTCGTCCGTTAATCCATTCGCGCTTGAGAGGGCGCCCGACGGACGCGGCTACCACGGCGAGTACTACGCGGCCGGCCCGGTGTACGACTGGAAGAAGGGCGTCCTTTATGCATCCGCCGGACGCGGCAAGGTCGTCGCGATGACGCTGGAGGGCAAGCCCGTTGCGTCGTGGAATCTTCCCGGCGCGCGGACTTTCGACAGGTTCGACTCGATGGCCATCGACGAGGCGACGGGTGACGTCTTCGTGCTCGCCGGAGGCCTCGCGGCGCAGGATCCGCGCCGCAACGAGGAGGCCGCCGGACGCCTCTACCGCATCAGGTCCGGCGCGGCGGATGGCGAGCTTATCGCGGAGAAGGTGTGCGCGATCTCGCAGAAGGTGAAGGACGGGCGCCTCGCGTGCATGACGCCTCGCTCGACGATGGAGTGGATATCCTGCGCCGACGGTTCGCGCACGCCGATAACCGAGACGCCGGTGAGGAACGGCTCGTCGTATCCGTGCATGATCGACTTCGCGCCCGACGGAACGCTCATCTCGTTCGTCGAGCATCGCAACTACTACCAGTACCGCGACGGGGAGCCTGTGATGATGCGCTCTCCGTTCGGCGACCGCGAGATATGCATGACGCGCGGTTCGGTCGTCGGCGATGAATTCTGGGCGCTCAACGGCGAGACGATCAAGCGCTACGACGCGCGCACTATGAAGCCTGCGCCGGGCGTGGTCTACGGCGGCGCGTCGGGATACGTCATCGCACATGTGCTGATGGACAGCGGAATGCACGCCGTCGGCATCTGCGCCGTGCCGAACGGACTCTATGCGGTCCTCTCCAAAGTCGACAGCGCGGTGTACCTGATGCGCTACGACGCGGGTTCCTGGACGCTTGTCCCGGAGAAGCGGCTTGGCGGCGTCCATGACCTCCCGAACTTCGCGCTAGACGACGACGGATTCTTCGCCGCCGACTCGCTCGTGTGGGGGTGGGACGCGAAGTCGAACGATCCGACGTCCGCCTCGCTCGTTAGGATGCCGGTCCGCGCGACGGTCGCCCTGCCGGACGGCAAGGCGCTGCACGTCACCGAGACGCACGGACGCCACGTCGAGTTCAGGCACGGGAAGTTCTCCGACGCGGAGCTTGTGCTGGACTACGGGCGCGACTTCAAGGACTACCCCGAGCCGGATGACGGACATGGCCAGAAGTGGGATCAGTACCATCCGGTCGCGGCTTTCGCCGTTCCGGAGGCGGAGCGTCGTTCGCTCGTGCTTGCCATGCGCGCCGACGGAGTCGTGAAGACCTATCTCGTCGACCGCGATGGACATCCTGTCGGCGAGGGGACCAGCTGGTGCGGCGAAAGCGCGCTGCCGCGTCCGGAGGGGGCGGAAGGCGACTTCACCTCGCTTGCACCGCTCGCCGACGGACGCTTCGCGGCGCAGATCGGCGGCAAGGGCTATGTCTACTCGAAATCGACGGGGACTGTCCCCGTGTGGAAATGCGAGGGGACTGTCCCCGAACTTGATGGCGACGGGCTTGACGCACACGGCTCGGTCGTGGCCGTCGTGAGATCCGAGAAGGGACAGCTCGTCCTCTACGCCTGCGAAGGAGCGGGGTTCCGCAAGCTTGACGAGACAGACGGACTTGTCACTCCTAGTGCCGTCAGGGTCAGGGGGAATCGCGTGGTTGTGTGGGAGAAGTCCATCGGACGCATTTCTCGCTACACTTTTTGACACCAAATATAATTAGCGATTATTTACTAAAAATTCCATGAAAAATTAAATTATAAATTTTTTTGAGTTTCTTGTTGCCCGCTGGTGTCAAAAAGTGTATAATGGTGGCAAGAAATGTCAAAAGAGGGCACACAGAGTGTCGCGGAGTCGACTAGGGTTGCGGGCAGCGGTTTTGTAGGCCGTTACGACCACAACTTGGATCCCAAGAAGCGCTTCACCATTCCCCGTGAATGGCGGGCGATGATGGGTGATCCGGAGTTCGTCTACGTGATGGCTGATCCAACGGAGAGGTGTGTGAACATCATCCCCGCGATCGAGATGGAGTCCCGATTGGCAAAGCTCCGCGAGAAGGCGCTCTTTGATCCGGCGCTCAATCAGGTGCTCCAGACGATCGGCTCCAACTCCGAGATGCCCCCGGTTGACGGACAAGGCCGCATCCGCATAAGCGACAAGCTCCTTCAGTTTGCGAACTTGACGACGACGGTCGCTATGCTGGGTGCGGTTCGTATGATCAAGCTGTGGGATCCGGCGGCGCTGGCTCCTGCGGACAAGGTCGACCAGACGGCGCTGCGCGAAGCGCTGGCGGTGGCTGGGTTCTAAGGGAGGTGCCGGGATATGGGAAATCACATTCCGGTTCTTCTCGAGGAGACGATGGAGGCGTTGGCCGTCAGGGCCGGCGGGAGGTATGTGGACGGCACACTCGGGCGTGCCGGGCACGCGAAGGAGATCATCGCCCGGGGCGGAGAGGTGCTTGGGATAGACCGCGACGAACAGGCGCTCCGCGAAGTTGGTTCCGTCGCGGGGCTGACGGCCGTGTGGGGCCGTCACGGAGACTTGAAGGAGATTGCAAATGATAAGGGATGGAATGAAGTCGATGGGGTACTGCTTGACCTGGGCGTGTCGAGTCCTCAGCTGGATGAGGCCGGACGCGGGTTCAGCTTTATGCGCGAGGGACCCCTTGACATGCGCATGGATAGGTCGCGCGGCAGAAGCGCCGCGGACCTGGTGAACGAGGAGGACGCGGAACTGTTGGAAGAGATCTTCCGCGAGTGGGGCGAGGAGCCGCAGGCGAGGCGCATCGCGAAGGCGATAGCGGCGGAGCGGGCGAAGAAGCCGTTCGAGACGACGACGGAGCTTGCGGAATTCGTTGAGAAGACCCTTGGCCGCAGGGGCGGGAAGCATCCCGCGACGCGGGTCTTCCAGGCCCTGAGGATGGAGGTCAACGGCGAGATGGACGAGCTTATGCGCGCTCTCGAGGGCGGGATGGATATCCTCAGAAGCGGCGGCAGGTTCGCGGTCATCACGTTCGAGTCGCTGACCGACAGGGCCGTAAAGCGATTCTTCGCGTCCCACGTCGGGAGGATGGTCTCCCTCCAGCAGGGCGGCGAGCGCTGGGAAGGCGTCGAGCCGCGTGCAAGGGCGGTGGCGAAAAGGGCCGTCATCGCGTCCGAAGAAGAGCAGAACAACAATCCCCGGTCTCGCAGCGCAAAACTGCGGGCCGTAGAAAAGGAATAAAACAATGAGAAAAAACCGCAAGATGTCGAAGAAGATGTCCGTCACGGTCGGGCGTACCGTCCAGATCGGCGCGGTTATGGTAATGGCCTTCGCCGTAGTGATCGTGTACATGCTGGCCAACTCGAGCTGCAAGCATCTCGAGAAGAGGATCGAGGAGAAGAAGAACCTGATCAAGGCGCTTGAGGACGAAAAGGAGCGCGAAAGCGGATGCTGGGCCGCAATGACGACGCCGTCGAAGCTTGAAGATGCGCTTCTCAAGCATGGGCTCTCCATGCACACGCCGAAGACCGGCACGCAGGTGGTGAGGCTTAACTCGAAGGGGCAGCTGTATCCGGCCCAGCTCTCGGTCGCGAAGGCGAAGGAGCGCAACCGGACGTCCGACGTCGCCCAGTACATCGCGCCGCGCCCCCGCGTCGATCAGTCGGTTTCGGCCGTGGCGAAGTCCCGCCCAGCCGCGCAGCCGCGCCAGGCCGCGCCTCAGCCGCGCCAGGCGAAGCCGCAGGCCCGTACCGCCTCCGCCAAGCCACGTCAGGCGAAGCCAGCCGCGTCGGCACAGCGCACGGCTGCGGCTTCGCGTCCTGCATCAGCGCGTCCCGCGGCGACGCGTTCGTCCTCGGCGCGTCCCGCGTCCCGCGTACCGGCGCGCTCGACGGCTTCCAAGTCCGCGCGCAGGTGACGAGATGCTGATGCGCGGCGAGAATCTGCGTTTCTGGCTACCGGTTGGATTTCTGGCCGCTTTCGCGGTATATACGTCTCAAAAGCTAGTCCGTGCGCATGTTGACCCGAGCGTCGATGCGCCGGACTACACGTTCAAGAAGGAGCTTCCCGGCTGTCGCGGGAAGATATTCGGCGCACTTGGCACCGAATATCCGCTCGCGAAATCAATTCCGGTGTGGGAGTACCGTCTCGATCCCGTCGCCCTCACGAACATCGTTGTGAAGAAGAGGGGCGAGCCGCCGCGTACGCGCGACGAGATCGTCCACACGATAGCCTACGCGCTCGGACTCGATTTCGAGAAGGTCCGCAAGATGGCGCTCAACACGAAGAACCGCTACCAGTACCTTTCGACTTCTTCGGATTCCATTGCGCATGAGACGCTTCGCGACTCAAAGCTTGTCGCAGGCGTCATCATAATCGACAAGCAGGTAAGGCAGTACTTCCACGGACGCCAGCTCTCGCACGTGCTCGGGTATGTGAACGCCGAGAACAAGGGTGCCGCCGGCATTGAGCTCAGGTACAACCGCGACCTTCAGGGCGTTCCCGGCAAGATACGCGGAATGCATGACGCGCATGGAAATGAGATATACGACAGGCGCATCGAGGACATTCCGCCGATTCCCGGCGCGGACGTACATCTGACGATCGACCACAACCTTCAGTACGAAGCCGAGTTCTGGCTCAAGCATGGCGTCGAGGAGTATGGCGCCGGGTCGGGGTGGTGCGTCGTCATGGATGCGCGCACAGCTGCCGTCCTCGCGATGGCTTCTCTGCCCGACTTCGATCCGATTGCCTACGGGAAGGCATCGGACGAGTCCAGGATGAACCGCGTGACGAACTTCACGTACGAGCCCGGGTCCGTCATGAAGGTCATAACCGTTGCAGCGGCGATAGACTCGAAGATGGTCACTCCCGGCACCCGCTATTCGACGAACAGGTACGACGAGAGGTACTACAAGCTGCCAGGCGACGGCTCGCATGTCTGGGAGCCGACGATGACCGTGAAGGACGCGATTGTGCATTCCTCCAACATCGTAGTCGGCAAGATCGGGAGCGACCTTGGCCCGAGGCGCCTCTGGACGTATATGTCCGATTTCGGCTTCGGGAAAAAGACGGGGATAGAGCTCCCGGGCGAGGAATACGGCATCCTGCCGGACTGGCGGAAGTGGGACAAGGTGAAGTGGTCTCGCGCTCCGATCGGACAGGGAGTCGCGGTCACCGCGATGCAGATTTGCTCCGCGTACCAGGCGATAGCGAACGACGGAGTCAGGATGCAGCCGTACATCGTCAACAAGCTCGTCAGCCACGACGGACGGGAATTCTACCATCATGTCCCTAAGACCCTCGGGCGTCCCATTAGCGCCGAGACTGCGCGCAAGATGCGCGAGGTGATGCTGGGCGTCGCGTCCCCGTCAGGCACGGCCCGCCGCGCGGCGATCCGCGGATATTCCGTCGCGGGCAAGACGGGAACGGCGCAGAAGGTCATCGACAGGCACTACTCAGACTCTCTTTTCCGCGCGACGTTCTGCGGAATCGTCCCCGCCTCCGATCCGAGGCTTGTCATTCTTGTCACGCTTGACTTCGACACGAAGCAGAAGTTCCACCAGGGCGGCAATTCCGCCGGCCCCATCTTTAAGCGCATAGCGATGTCTTCGCTGCGCTATCTCATGGTGCCGCCAGACCGTCCCGACGAGCTTGAAGACGGCGACGAGGAGGAGGAGTTCGACCGCATGATCGAGGAGCGTGCAAAGATTCTCGCCGAGACGGAAGCCGACTAGGAAAAGGTTCCCTTCTTGCGCCATTCGCGCATGGTCATGCCGGTCTTCGACTTGGAGCCGCCGTGACACATGGTCCGTGGACGCCGACGGCCATTTTGTGGTATAATCTACGCATAAGTAAACAAAGGAGGTCCTATATAATGGCTAAGGCATCGTTCAAGGTCGTCGACTTCGGCGTGACGAAGTACGGCGAGAAGGCGAAGAAGTACATTCTCAAGGGCGCAGGCGGCGTCGTTCTCGAGGTGAGCGACTACGGCGGCAAGGTGGTGCGGCTCTTCACTCCCGACAGGGACGGCAAGCTGAAGGACGTGGTCGTCGGCTTCGATTCTCCCGCGGGGTGGGACAACGGAGATCCCTACTGGGGGGCGCTCATCGGCCGCTACGGAAACCGCATCGCGAAGGGCCAGTTCAGGATGGACGGCAAGACCTACAAGCTTCCCGCGCTCAACAACGCGCCTGCGGGCATAGGCTGCAACCTGCACGGCGGCGCGCGCGGATGGGACGCATACGTCTGGGCGGCGACGCCGTTCGTGAAGGGAGACAACGTGGGCGTTGTCTTCACGCATACCTCGCCCGACGGCGACGAGGGCTTCCCTGGCAAGGTCGAGGTCAAGGTCACCTACACGCTGACGGCGAAGAACGTGTGGCGCGTCGACTACGAGGCGGTGCCCGACAAGAAGACGCCCATCAACATGACGCAGCACGTCTACTTCAACTTCAAGGGCGAGTCGGGCGGAACGATCGAGGACCACATCCTCAAGATCCCCGCCTCCAAGACGACGCCCACCGACGCGGGGCAGATCCCGACCGGCAAGCTAGCCAAGGTAGACGGCACGCCGTTCGACTTCAGGAAGGGCATGCGCATCGGCGAGCACATCAACGACAAGAACGAGCAGCTCGAGTTCGGACGCGGCTATGACCACAACTGGGTGCTCGACAAGGGCGAGATGGCGCTTGGCAAGAAGGCGCGCGGCAAGATGAACTTCGCCGCCGAGCTTTTCTGTCCGCTAAACGGACGCTTCGTTAAGATCTACACGACGGAGCCCTGCATCCAGATGTATTCGGCGAACTGGGCGGACTACAACCAGACGGCGAAGGGCGGCGAGCATCTCTCGTTCCGCTGCGGCTGCGCGCTCGAGACGCAGCATGCACCCGACTCCCCGAACCAGCCCAAGTGGCCGACGACGTTCATCGCAGCGGGCGAGAAGTACAAGACCACTACGGAGTTCCGCTTCGGTGCCCGATAAAAAGACGACGTTCACCTACGAGTTGACGAACGACCAGCAGGAGCTGCTGCTCGGCGTCATGCTCGGAGGCAACTACCGCAGGCGCGAGGTTCCGTATTCTCTTTGGTCCATCGAGGGTGACCGTTTCAACGCTACGCTCTACGAGAAGGAGAAGCACGGAAAGCGCAAGCTATGCATACAGGGCTCGGGCGCGGAGGATTTCGTCCTTTTCGTCCTTGAGCCCAGGGTTCTCGGCGCGGCTACGCTCGGGTACGAGACCGTCCTCAACCCCGAGCTAGTCGCCCCGCACGCCGGAAGCGACGAGTCCGGCAAGGGCGACTACTTCGGTCCGCTCGTCGTATGCTGCGCGTACACGGACGAGGCGCTGTCCGAGAAGATGCAGGAGATGGGCGTGAAGGACTGCAAGCAGATGTCCGACAAGTCGGTCCTCATGACCGGCGCGAAGCTGCGAGCGCTCCTGGGCCCGACCGGCTATGCCGTCGTGAAGCTCGGCCCTGCCGCGTACAACAGGCTCTACGCGAAGATAAAGAACATCAACCGCATGCTTGCGTGGGCTCACGGAACCGCGATCGAGGAGCTTCTCGAAAAGCGCCAGGCGTGTCCGCGCGTCGTCGTTGACCAGTTCGCGCCGACGGAGGCGACGATCCTTCGTGCGCTCAAGACACGCGGCAAGGCGGTGAAGGTAGAGCAGCGCCACAAGGCGGAGAGCGACATTGCGGTCGCAGCGGCATCGGTGATCGCGCGCGAGATTTTCCTCCGTGACATCGCAAAGATGAGCGACGAGGTGTTTGGTCCGCCGGCCGAGGACCGTCCGCACGTTCCCGCCGGGTCAAGCGATCCGCGCGTCAGGGAACTTGCGGAGGAGATGGTGCGCAAGAACGGGCCCGTCTGGCTTATGAACCACGCAAAGGCGCATTTCCAGACAACCGACAAGGTTTTGGCTGCCTGCGGGAAGTCCCGCGTCGATCTTCCGCCGGAGGGCCAGGTCGTGTCCGCCTCGCGGCTGGCATCCGCGGACGGGAAGCCCGCATAGATGCATTGCCACGGCGATTGCCCGTTTATGGTATAATATCCGACAGCTATGAATACTGTACTCGTTGGCGCCCAATGGGGCGATGAAGGCAAGGGCAAGGTCATCGACTTCCTCACCGAGGAGGCTGATGTCGTCGTGCGGTTCCAGGGTGGCTCGAACGCGGGCCACACCGTGGTGGTTGGCGACAAGAAGTACGTCCTCCACCTCGTGCCGTCCGGAGTCCTGCACGAAGGCAAGCACTGCGTCATAGGCAACGGCGTCGTGATGGATCCGTTCGACCTCATGAAGGAGCTCGAGCAGGTCGAGAGCTGGGGCTTCGAGCTCAAGGGGCGCTTCCACATCTCCGAGCGCGCGCACATGGTCATGCAGTGGCACCGCGCGATCGACAAGGCCCAGGAGGCCGCGCGCCCCGAGGGCAAGAAGATCGGCACCACGGGACGCGGAATCGGCCCGGCGTACGCCGCGAAGGTCGGGCGCTACGGAATGCGCGTCGGCGACATCCTCAAGCCAAACTTCCTCGACCTCGTCCGCGACCAGGTGGAGGAGGCGAACATCGCGCTCAAGGCACTCGGCGCGCAGCCGCTCGACGCCGAGGAGATGGTGCGCCTGTACGCGCCGATGGTGAAGGCGCTCATGCCCTACGTCACCGACACGATCCAGTTCCTGCACGAGAACCTCGACGCCAAGAAGTCCGTCCTCTTCGAGGGCGCGCAGGCGACGATGCTCGACATCGACTTCGGAACCTACCCCTTCGTCACATCGTCGAATCCGACCGCGGGCGGGGCCTGCACCGGCTCGGGAGTGAGCCCGCGCTCGATCGACCGCGTCATCGGCGTCCTCAAGCTCTACACGACGCGCGTCGGCGAGGGTCCGTTCCCGACGGAGCTGTTCGACGAAGACGGCGAGACCCTGAGGAGGCGCGGCGGCGAGTTCGGCGCGACCACGGGACGTCCGCGCCGCTGCGGATGGTTCGACGCCGTCGTCGCGCGCTATGCGCAGCGCGTCAACGGAATCGACTACTGGGCGATGACGAAGCTCGACGTGCTCGACACCTTCCCGGTCGTCAAGATCTGCACCGGCTACCGCCGCGACGACGGATTCGTCTACCAGACCTTCCCGGCCGACCTCGAGGCCCTGAAGCGCTGCACGCCGGTCTACGAGGAGCTCCCTGGCTGGCAGTGCGAGACATCGCATGTCACCGACTATTCGCAGCTCCCCGAGAACGCGAAGAAGTACGTGAACCGCATTCTCGACCTCGTCGGCGGCAAGCTCGGCGTCCTCTCGGTGGGTCCTGCAAGGGAAACGACGTTGAGGATCAATGTGTAATCCCTCCATGCAGCATCTGGCGGTCATAATGGACGGAAACGGCAGGTGGGCGCAGAAGCGCCACCTGCCGCGACTTATGGGCCACCGCGCGGGGGCGGACGCTCTCGACCGCACGATGCACTGGTGCAAGGAGGCCGGGATAAAGTACCTCACAGTCTACGCGTTCTCCACCGAGAACTGGAAGCGGTCTGAGGACGAGGTTTCCGGACTCATGAAGCTCCTTTCCCACTTCATCAAGTCGAAGGAGAAGGAGCTTGTGGAGAACGGCGTGGCGTTCAGGGTCATCGGACGCCGCACCGACCTCTCCGAAAAGCTGCAGAAGGAGATCGCCGCGCTCGAGGAGAAGACGAAGGGCGGAGACTTCACGCTCGTTGTCGCGCTCTCCTACGGCGGACGCGACGAGATCGTGCGGGCGGCCGAGCGGCTTTTTGAAAAGTGGAGACGCGGCATCCTGCCGCGTCACGAGGATCAGAATCCGACGCGGCAGGATGCCGCGTCTCCAGTGGACGAGCAGACCTTCGCCTCGTGCCTCGACACCGCAGGCATACCGGATCCCGACTTGATAATCCGCACCTCGGGCGAGCTGAGGCTTTCAAACTTCCTGCTCTGGCAGGCGGCCTACGCCGAGTTCTACTTCTCCGACGTCCTCTGGCCAGACTTCGACAAGGCCGAGTTCGACAAGGCGCTCGCGAGCTTCTCGAAACGCGACCGCCGCATGGGAGGGCGGGGGCCGGTTTCGTAGCCTACGCGTTTTGTCCGCATTTATTTGCCGATAATTTCCGTTCCATTCTCGCAGTTTTGTGTATAATCTCCAGTGCATCGAGGGACCGTCCTGACCGATGCACAAGGAGACGCATACATGAGACACAGCAGACTCGCCGCGTTCTTTTCGCTTGCCGCCGTGCTTTCTGCGGCGCAGGCGCTTTCCTCCGAAACCGAGGGGAGGCGCTGGACCGCCTGCGGATGGGGCGGCGGCGGATGGTTCTGGAGCTCCGCGGCCGATCCGCTTGATCCCGATGTGTTCTACATGGGCGGTGACGTGGACGGCGTGTGGAAGACTGTCGACGGAGGCGAGAGCTGGCTCTTCGCAAACAGGGGGCTTTCCAACTACGCGGTCTACTCGCTCGCCGTCGCGCCGTCCAACGGAGACAGGGTCTACGCGCTCACCGGGAACGGAGTGTGCGCGTCGTCCGACGGAGCGGCGCACTGGACGCACTGCGCGGCGACGAAAGGCCTCGGAATCGTAGCCGGTCGCGGAGGATCGGTCCACGCAATCGCGGTCGATCCGAGCAATCCCGACGTTGTATACGCGGGAGGCAAGAACGGGAAGGCCGCGAAGTCGACGGACGGCGGCGCGAGCTGGAAGGCGATGTCGTACGGAGGCGAGTCCGGCGGGGCGGTCTGCACGATCGCGGTCTCAGGACGAGATCCGCGCACCGTGCTCCTGTGCAGCAGAAACGGCGGACTCTACCGCTCCCAGGACGCGGGCTCGTCGTGGTCGCGCGTATCCTCCGCCACGTCGTCCGCGCGCGCCGTGTTCTGGGCGGGGCCGAACGCCCCGCGCAGATGGTACGGCGCGTTCGGTGCGGACGCGGTGCATGTCTCGCAGGACGACGGAGTGACGTGGACGAAGCTCGGCGAGGCGTCTTCCTATGAGTGCCGCGACGTGGTGTGCAGCGGGGAGGATCCGCTCGTCGTGCACGCGCTCTTCGCGAACGGATACAGTACGTTCATATCCACCTCGCGCGACGGAGGGTCGAGCTGGACGCGCAGCTGGAACTTCGCGTACGACCACGCGGCGAACCCGACGCTGTCGGGACAGGGCGCGAACGGAAGCTTCAGCGGACTCAAGAACCTTTCGATAAGCCCGGCGGATCCCGACCGCATCCACGCGCCCGGCAACTGGAACCCGGTGATGTCGCACGACGGCGGGAGGACGTGGCGCGAGAGCTGCAGGGGAGCGGACATCTCGTGCCACCACGATCTGCAGTTCCTCGGGTCGGACGTCTACACCGCGACGATGGACGAGGGCACGCTGCGCACGTCCGACCGCGGCGCGACGTGGAGCGGACTCTGTCCGACGGTGTGGAAGGCGGGTCTGAGCGGACACCACTGGCGCGTGATCGCGCAGCGCCTCGCGAACGGAAACACGCGCGTCGTATCGTCCGTCTCTCCGTGGGCGAACGCGGGGATCACCTATCCGGTCAAGGTCGTGTGGAGCGAGGACGGAGGCCGCACCTTCACCGAGGCGACGGGTCTGCCCGACTACCGTCCGACCGCCAACACGATGTGGGGCGAAGGACACGGAAGGGCCATGGCGGCAGATCCGAACAATCCTGATGTCATCTACCTCGGCATCGACGGAGACCCCACGTCGGGCAGGTGCGGCGGCGGGGTGTTCAGGTCGACGGACGGAGGAAAGTCCTTCTCGCAGCTTCCGAACCAGCCCGCGTCGCGCCGCATGTTCTACGGCCTTGCGGTTGATCCGACGAATTCGAAACGCATCGTGTGGGGCGCATGCGGAGACAACTCGGGCGTCTACATCTCGAACGACGCGGGCGCGAGCTGGCAGAAGAAGTCCTGGATCGGAGACTGGATCTACAACGTGGAGATAACGCCTTCCGGTACGATATACGCGTCCGGCGGAAATCTCTACCGCAGCACGGACCACGGCGAGAACTTCGCCGTCGCAGGGTCGTTCTCGGGCGGCACGGTGCTTGGCATTGCCGTCGATCCAGCGGACGAGCGGCGCGTTTGGGTGTCCGTCGCGCCTTGGTCTGACGACGCGACGGGAGGGATATACGAGACGACGGACGGATGCCGCACGTGGCGCGAGATTTCGGGCGACATAGGCTTCATCCAGCCGCGCGTGCTGCGGTACGATCCGTCGAGGCACGAACTGTGGGCCGCTGGAAACGGACTGTTCCGGACGCAGATCGACGGCGAAGAGTACGCGTGTGAAGACGCAGTGGAGCGTCCGATGATAATGGGTCTGGACGCTGCGTCCGGATCGGTCTCCGTCGCGAACGCGGAAAAGGGCGCGTCCTACGCCGTCTACGCGTGCGAGATGCTCGGCGGGGAGTTCTCCCCCGTCGGGAGGCGGGTTCGGGCGAAGTCGGACGGAGCGCTCGAGCTCGGGATGGAACTGTCCGCTCCTCCTGCGTCCATGTTCTTCAAGGTCGTCGCGTTCCCGCCCGAGACCACCGGCATCCTGCACAGGTGACGCTCCCGCGTTCGGGTTCATGCGTCGCGCCAGCGCCACAAGGCGGCATAGTTTTGATATAATATACAAAACTATAGAGATGGGAATGAATCCGATACTTAAGAGAACACTGACGGGATTGACTGTGGGGGCGGTCGTGATATGCGGCGCGCTCCTTGCCCCGCTGTCGGCGATGGCCGCGATTGTCGCGTGCCTTATACTGCTTTCCGTCGTCGAGTTCGCGCTGCTGATGCGCAGGAAGAAGCCCGGGATATGGAACTGGGACGTCCTTGACGCCGTCTGGTTTCTGCTGGGGGCGGGGCTCATAGTGGGAGGGCTTTGGACACTTGTCCGGATTCCGGCGATGTACGGCGACGCGACGTGCGGTCCGTTCAGGCTCGGCAACGTGATGCTGCTCTACGTAATCGCCATCGTCAAGTTCTCGGACGTAGGTGGCTTCGCGTTCGGACTCACCTCCGCGAAGCTGATGAACGGCGGCAACCACAAGCTCTGCCCGACGATATCCCCCAACAAGAGCTGGGAGGGTCTTGCGGGGTCCGTCTTTGCCTCGTGCCTTGTCTCCTGCTGCTTCATGGGCGCGACGCACTTCGGCGTCCTCAAGTCGCTCGCATGCGGCGTGACCGCGGCGATCGTGGGGACGGCCGGCGATCTCGTAGAGTCGAAGTTCAAGCGCTGGGTGGGCGTGAAGGACTCCTCGACCATGAAGATCACGAACGGCATGGGCGGCTTCCTCGACATGGTCGACTCGCTCCTCTTCGCGCCGTCCGTGATCTACATCCTGATGGGGCTTAAGTTCTGACATGACGCGATCCCGCGAAGCCTGGATATCGTTTCTCGCGACGCGCGTCGTCGGGATTGCCGTCGACGCCGCGGTGATTGGCCTAGCGTACCTGAGCGCGTTCGCGCTCCGCTTCGACTTCCAGGAGCCGACGTCGCTCGGCGGATGGACCACGGTCGCGCGCTCGTATGTCGTCGTGTGCGCGGTGCATCTCGCCTCTCTTCTGCTCTTTGGATGCTATCGCCTCGCGTGGCGTAGGGTGCGCGGAAGCGAGCTTCCGCAGTACATCGGCGCGATGATGTTCGCGTGCGGCGTCCTCACGCTGATGCGTTACTTCCTCCCCAACGTCACGCTTTCTCACATACGCCCTCCGTACTCGATCACGGTGATCTGCTTCTTCCTCGCGACGATCGGAGTGGTTGGCGTGCGGGTGCTGTGGCGCGTCTACTGGACGAGCCGCGTGAAGGAGGATACGCTTCTCGAGCGCAACGTCAAGCACTTCGACAACACGGTCGCGCGGCGCTTCCTCTCCGGGAAGGTCGTGATGGTGACTGGAGCTGGCGGGTCGATCGGCTCGGAGATCGTCCGGCAGGTCGCGGCCGCGGGCGCGAAGAAGGTGCTAATGGTCGAGCGCGGGGAGAACGCGCTCTACGAGATCAACCGGCGCATGAACGACGCGCGCTGTGTCCCGCTGATGTACGACGTGAACGACAGGGACAAGATGGACGCGCTCTTCGCGTCCGAGAAGCCGGAAGTGGTTCTCCATGCCGCGGCGTACAAGCATGTCCCTATGGTCGAGATGAACCCCGAGGAGGGATGGCGCAACAACACGGAGGCGACGCGCAAACTCGCGATGCTCGCGGCGGCGTACGGCGTGCGGCGCTTCGTTCTCATCTCCACCGACAAGGCGGTGAACCCTGTCTCCGTCATGGGCAAGACGAAGCTCGCCGCGGAGCAGGCGATCATGGCCCTTAACGACTCCTCCACTCCTCAACTCCCCGACTCGCCCACTTCCTTCTGCGCGGTCAGGTTCGGAAACGTCTTCGGCTCGTCGGGCTCGGTCGTGCCGCTCTTCAGGGAGCAGATCGCGAAGCGCCAGCCGATCACGGTGACGCATCCGGACATGAAGCGCTACTTCATGACGATCGAGGAGGCGGTCTCGCTCGTCCTCCAGGCGGCGTCGCGCGACGAGCGGGCGATATACACGCTCGACATGGGCGAGCCGGTGAGGATACTGGACCTTGCGGAGGGTATGATAGAGCAGGCGGGGTACCGTCCGTACGTGGACATACCTATCGTGTTCACGGGCGTGCGGCCCGGAGAGAAGCTGTTCGAGGAGCTGGACGTGTCGGAGCGCTCCTGCTACAAGACCGACATGGCGAAGATATACATAACCAAGTGAACGCCACCGCCATACGTCGCCTCGCAATCGGCCTTTTCCTCGCGGCTCTGTCCGTCACGGGCTTCGCGTCGACGTTCGTCGTCGGGTCGGAGCTCACGAAGTCGTGCGGCGTCTCCTCCGAAGTGCTGTCGTTCCTCCGCTTCGCGATAGCTGGCGCGGCGATGCTCGCGCTGCGTCCGAAGGTCCCGCGCGCCGCGCGCGACTGGGCGACGATACTCTGGCTCGGTCCGGTGGGAACCTCGCTCATGGCGTGGTTCGTCTTCCTCGGCTGCGCGCGCGTGAGCGCGGCGAACGCGTCGATGGCGGACGCTCTGACGCCTCTCATGATCTTCGCCGCTGCGTCCGTAAAGACGCGGCACATCGACGGACGCGGGATATTCGGGCTTCTGTGCGGATTCCTCGGCGCGCTTCTCGTGATCCAGATCATCCACCGCGGCGGATTCGCGCTCGAGGCGTATTCCGTCGGAGACGTCTATGTCCTGCTTGCCGCCGCGACATGGGGCGTGTACACGGTGTGGGGGCGTTCGCTCATCTCGCGCATCGGCTCGCAGTCGTTCACCACGTGGACGATGCTCGTCGGCGCGGCGGCGATCGGCGTGTTCCTTCCGTTCCTTGACGTCGTCTGGCCGTCGGACGCGAAGTCGTGGTCGCTCGTCGCGTGCCTCGCGTTCGTCTGCACGCTCATGCCTTTCTGGACCTGGAACGCCGCGCAGAAGTATCTTCCGGTGTCGCTGCTCGGCGTGACGGCGTACTTCACGCCCGTCGTGGCGGTGGCGCTCGCGGCGGTCTTCCTCGGGGAGAAGGCCACTGCGCTTCAGTGGATCGGAACTCTTTTCATAATCGTGTCCGCGGTCGTCGAAACCAAGGGGGCGTCCCGCGCAGGCTGACAACAATGGGGGGGGAACACAAAAATGGAACATCCGACATTCAAGACGACGTACAACCTTCCGGGGCGCGAGCTTCTTCCGCACCGCGAGCCGTTCCTGTTTCTCGACAGGCTCATCGCCGCGGATGAGACGGGGTGCATCGGCGAGTATCTCTTCACGGCGGAGAAGAACGACTTCTTCAAGGGACACTTCCCCGGAGCGCCCGTCGTGCCTGGGGTGGTTCTCACCGAGGCGATGTGCCAGTGCGCCGGCGCGGGGATAGTGGCGCAGAACGTGATGGGAGGGCTTGACCGCGACAGGAACAACCGCTTCGTCCTCGCGGCGATCACCTCGGCGCGCTTCAGGCACCCGGTGGTTCCGGGAGATCTCTTTACCATGGTCGCCCAGAACGTGAAAGCGCGCTCGCGCATCCGCACCTTCGCCGTGAAGGGCTACGTCGGCGACGAACTTGCCGCGGAGTGCGAGATCACGTGCCTCCTCGACACCCGCCCGGCATAACCGAAATCGGCGGGATGTTTTTTCGCTCGAGTTCGCACTTGATTTCGGACGGAAAATTCGGTATTCTATACTTCAAAACAGATTTCAAAGGAAAAGGGAGAAAGAAAATGGCATTTGGATTCATCCAGAACATGGGCCCCTGGCAGCTCATCATTTGCATCGTCGTGATCGGCTTGCTCTTCGGGGGCAAGAAGATCCCCGAGCTCGCGCGTTCGCTCGGCAAGGCGAAGAGCGAGTTCAAGAAGGGCCTCGCAGAGGGCGAGAGGGAAGAGAAAGAGTCCGCGGACAAGGCCAAGGAACTCGAGAAGGCGTAATTGGTCTCTGAACTTATCAGACAGCGTCTCAAGGACGTGCCGAACCGCCCCGGCTGCTATCTCATGCGAGATCGCCGGGGCGTGATAATTTACGTCGGCAAGGCGAAGAACCTGCGCCGCCGCGTGTCGTCGTATTTCCGGGCGAGCGCCAACCACGCGCCGAAGGTGCGCTCGATGGTGGACACCGTCTACGACTTCGAGTGGATGACCGTCAAGAACGATGCCGAGGCGCTGCTCACCGAGGCGACGCTCATAAAGCGCCACAAGCCCCACTTCAACATCCTGATGCGCGACGACAAGCGCTACCTCGCGCTCCGCGGCGAATGTGCCGCGCCGTGGCCGCGCTTCACGTGCGTGCGCGCCGTGAAGGACGACGGGGCGAGGTATTTCGGGCCATTCCCCTCGAGCCCCGTTGTGCGAGTCGCGAAGGACTTTGTCGAGAAGCGGTACGGAATCCGCGAGTGCAAGGCGGACTGCCCCTGCGAGGAGGATCACCGTCACTGCATTGCGGACGTGATCCGCACCTGTTCCGCGCCCTGCCTCGGCAGGATATCGCAGGATGAGTACCGCGCGCGCTTCGACGAGGCGTGCGAGTTCCTTTCGGGGCACCGTCCCGCCGTACTTCAGGAAGTGGACGCCGAGATGCGCGAGGCGGCGGCGAAGGGGCGCTACGAGGAGGCCGCGCGCCTCAGGGACACGCTCTTCGCGCTGAAGGAGATGACGAAGGCGCATTTCGTCCGCACGCCTCCCGAGATGCGCCGCCGCAACGTCGAGCAGGGCCTCGCGGAGCTCGCGGAGGCGATAGGGCTTACCGCTCCGCCGCGCTGGATAGAGTGCTGCGACATCTCCAACCTCTTCGGGACCCACTCCGTCGCGTCGCTCGTCATCGCGCGCGACGGAATGCCCGACAAGAGGTACTACAGGCATTTCAGGATCAAGACGATCGAGGGCGCGGACGATCCGCGGTCGATGGCCGAGGTCGTTCGCCGCCGCTTCACGCACGACGACACGCCGGGCGCGAAGCCGCTCGGGCTGCAGAAGCCCGACCTCTTCATCTGCGACGGCGGGATAACGCAGCTCAGGGCGACGCGCGCGGCCCTCGCGGAGCTCGGCATCAACGACATCCCGACGATCGGACTTGCGGAGAGGCAGGAGGAGATCGTGTTCGACGACGGCCGCGAGAACCTGCTCCTGCCGCGCGACTCCGAGGCGCTTTTCGTATGCACGCGATTGCGCGACGAAGCACACCGCTTCGCGATCACCTATCACCGCCACCTGCGCGAGAAGGACCTCCGTGATCGACTGAAGAATGCATAGACTCCGCGGCAGGTGTGCCGCGAAAATGGTATAATTTACTTATGACATTCGCCAATCCATGGATTCTGCTGCTGTTTGTGCCGCTCGCGCTCGCCGCGTGGCGGCTGCTTAGGCGCGGACGCCGCTCAGGCATCCGCTTTTCCGCCACCATGCGCCTTCCGGCGAAGACCGCGGGGTGGCGCGCGAAACTCGCGGCGCTGACGCCGTTCATCCTGCTCGCGGGGCTTGCTACGCTCATTGTCGCCGCCGCGCGTCCGCGCACGCCCCTCGCGCACGAGAAAAAGTCGATCGACTCCATCGCCATCGCGATGACGGTCGACGTGTCTGGGTCCATGGACGCGCTGGATCTCGCGCCTGCGGGGACGGACTTCAGGAATCCGTCGAAGAAGCTTGAGGAGTGGACTCGTCTTTCGGTCGTGAAGCGCCTCTTTGCGGAGTTCGTCGAGAAGCGTCCGGACGACCTTATCGGACTCGTCTCCTTCGGCACATACGCCGCGACCGTCGCTCCGCTCACGATGGACCACGACATGCTTCTGCATGCGCTGAAGGGCGTGCAGATTCCGTCGACCGTCTTCGACGCGCAGGGCAACGCGATCGGCGGGGAGGACGAGGCGAACACCGCGATAGGCGACGGCCTTGCCATGGCGCTTCTGCGCCTCAAGGACGCGAAGCCGAAGTCGAAGATCGTGATTCTGCTTTCCGACGGCGTATCCAACACTGGCGCCGTGGAGCCGAAGGACGCTGCGGCGTCCGCGGCGAAGATGGGCGTCAAGGTCTACTGCATCGGCATCGGGACGTCCGCGCGCCGCACGCCGCGCCTGGTGCGCGACGGGTACGGACGGTACGGGGTCGTCGCGGACAGGATGACGTATGACGAGCGTCAGCTGAAGGGGATAGCCTCGTCCACGGGCGCGATGTACTTCCCGGTCAACGACCGCGATTCGCTGGAGAAGGCGCTTGCGGAAATCGACCAGCTTGAGACGACGAAGCTCGACGCGGATGCATACGACCGCTGGGACGAGCATTTCGCGGCGTTTCTTCTCGCCGGCGCGCTGCTCGTGTTCCTGGCGGTGTCGCTTTCGATGTCCGCCTCGCGACGCCTCGCCTGAGTGCGCGCGCAGAGGCTTCGCCCGGTCAGTCGTCCAGAAGTACGGCGACCGCGCTGGCGCGGCGGACGTCGGGGAAGTGCGGACGGTACATCTCGGGCGTCGACTCCTCGGCGTAGACAAAGAGGACCTTTCCGGGATAGGTGGACGCCTCGAGCATTCCCATGTCATAGGTACCAGCTCCGGCGGAGACGGCGGTGTACGGCGCCTTGTCCTTCGCGAGAAGTGAGAGGTGTCCGGGTGCAGCGTTGTGGACGGAGTTGGAGAATCCGGCCGGACTCATCTCGCCCTCGTCGTGCAACTGGCGCATGAGCTTGAGCGTCGTGCCGATCTCGCCCCAGCGGCTTGCGAACACGACTGGAATCTGCTCTCCGTGCGGATAGACCTTCCACGCGACGGAGAGCGCGGCCCGCTCGAGGAGCGTGAGCCGGCGGCGCTCCATGGGTGGAACGAAGGAAACGTCGGGCTTCGGGGACGATTCGCCCTCGGTCCATTCGGCCCTTGCGACTTCCCGCTTCATACCTTTTCCCACCTGTTGCCGTTGGAGCTGGACCGGAGCGCGGCTTCGACGAAGCGCATGGTGCGCACTCCCTCGCGCGGACCAGGAAAGTCGTGCGCGCGGCGGTCGCGGACTGCGGCGCAGAACTCGCGGTAGATGTTGGCGAACGCCTCGATGAAGCCCTCGTGGTGTCCGGCGGGGATGCGCGAGAGCGCAACGCTCGCTTCGGAGACTTCGCCGATGTACGGCGCCTTGCGCTTGTATATGCGCTCGGGCTCGAAGGGGTACTTGACCGAGAGGTAGTTGTTCTCCTCCTGGTTCCAGAAGAGCGACGCCTTGTCTCCGTAGACGCGGAGCCTCACGCCGTTCTCCTCTCCGGTCGCGACCTTGGAGACCACGAACGACGCCTTCGCGCCTCCGGAGAGACGGAGGAGCATTGATGCGTCGTCGTCGAGCCTGTTGCCGGGAGCGAACGACGAGAGGTCGGCGATGACCTCCTTCACCTGGAGCCCGGTGACATGCTCGATCAAGTGGAAGCCGTGCACTCCTATGTCCGCGACGACGCAGCTGGGACCGGACTTCTTCGGGTTCATCTTCCATGCGTTGCGCTTGTCGAGGGGCTTCGAGAAGTCGATCTTGCGGAATGATCCCTGCTGGTATTCAAGCACGACCTTGTCGATTTTGCCTAGCTCGCCGCGCGCTATGAGGTCGCGCGCAAGCTTCACCATCGGGTATCCGGAGTACGTGAAGGGGATTCCAAGGACACGGCGCTTGCGCCGCGCGAGGCGCTCGAGCTCCGTGGCCTCGGCGAGGGACATCGAGAGCGGCTTCTCGCACATGACGTCGAAGCCGTATTCGAGCGCGGCCTTTGCGATCTCGTAGTGGGAGTCGTTCGGGGTGCAGATGGAGATGAAGTCCGCCTTCCCGCGGCAGCGCTCCAGCATCGCGCGCCAGTCGTCGGCGTGCGAGTAGCATCCGTCGACAAGGTCCGCGAGGTCGTCCATCCTTATCGCCATGCGGTGGATAGGTCCGATGAACGAGCCTTTCCCTCCGCCTACCATGGCGTACCTGAGCCGTCTTTCCGCTGTTGCTGTCTTCATGGAGAAGATTATACCAAATCCTGGCGAACAGCGCTTAACGACGCGAAAAGCCGGGATTCCAAATGAGACGGGGAATTACCACGGGGGACGTAAAAATATGGTATAATATAAAAAATATGTCTAAGTTGTGCAAAATGTGAAGAAGACGAAGGCGAAACAGAGGAAATAAGGCAGCAATGGCAGAGAAGAAACGCTATCTCGGAATCGACATCGGTTCAACGACGTTCAAGGCCGTCCTGCTTGCGGAGGACGGGAAGGTCGAGCGTACCGTCTACAAGCGCACGCAGCCCGTCGAAGCCGGCAAGGTCGCGTGCACCGGGCACTGCTCCGGATGCGGAGCGTGCGGCGGCGGCGCGTCGAAGCGTCTTGCGCTCGAGTTCCTCAAGGTCGCCGGCATAACGTCCTTCAAGGACATCGCGGCGATAGTCGTCACCGGCAGTCAGATCGTCGAGGACACGCGCAAGTTCATTCCGTTTGACTTCCAGGTGAGCGAGGTCACCGCGCACGTCGCGGGCGCGAAGTTCCTGCATCCCGACGTGGACGCGATCATCGACTGCGGCGGGCAGGACTCGAAGTGCATGGTGTACAATCCGACGATGAAGCTCTGGACGTCCATGATGTCTGGCGTCTGCGCCGCCGGAACGGGCAGCTTCCTCGACTCCGTCGCCGCGAAGCTCGGAGTCAAGATCGAGGACGTTGCGGAGAAGGTCAACTACGACTCCGACACCGAGTTCAGCTCCGTGTGCGCCGTCCTGTCCGCGACTTCCATCAACAAGTTCAAGAACCGCGTTCCGATCGGCGACCTCCTCGCGGGCGCGTGCAAGGCGCAGGCGCGCACGATCCTCAACTCCGTCGGGCAGCTCCTCCTCAACGCGCCCGGCCGCAAGATTCTCTTCCAGGGCGGCGTCGCGTTCAACAGCGCGGTCGCGTTCTTCCTCAAGAAGCTCACCGGCAGCGAGATAGTGATCCCGCAGTACCACGAGGTGATGGGCGCGCTCGGCGCGGCCGTGATAGCGCGCCAGCTGCACGACCTCAGGGAGGCCGGGAAGCTCGACCTCGCCAAGGTCGAGTACGAGCCGACGCGCGGGAAGTCCGTTACGCTCCGCATCAAGGCGACGCGCCGCGACTTTTTCTCGTCCGACAAGTCCAGGCCGCTCGTCTGGCGCAACCTCTTCTTCCCGACCGAGATACTCAACGCGATGGGGTGCCGCATCCGCACCCTCGAGACGTACGCGGCGCTCTTCGGCAGGAAGGCGGACAAGGTAAAGGAGGCTCTCGGCAGGGCCGCGCAGAAGGGCTTCGACGGGCAGACCTGCTCGTTCCTCCGCATGCTCGAGGGAATGGAGCTCGAGAAGCCGGACTACATCGTCTCGACGATGCAGCCCTGTCAGCAGGCCGAGCGCGTCTTCGCAGACCTCGCGCGCGAATACGGAATCTCCGACCGCATCTACTCGCTGCAGACTCCGATCAACGCGCAGAGCCGCGCAGCGATCGAGACGATTGCGGACGGACTCGCCGAGTCTGTTTCGCTCATGGAGAAGACTTTTGGATGCAAGCTCGACCCCGGCCGGCTCGAGGAGGCGTGCGTCCTCTCGAACGAGGCCGCGGAGCTCGCGCGCCAGTGCGCGCACCTGCGCTTCACCTCGCCGCCGCTCGTGAAGGGCAGCGAGGCTATATACAACGCTGTCGTGTTCTCCCAGCTGTGGGGAACGCAGGATCTCGTCGACATCCAGAAGGCTTACTTCGACGAGCTCGTCCAGAAGAAGCTCTGGGCCGAGCAGCGCTACTCCATCGACGACACTCACCGCCTCCTGTGGCTTCATCTCCCGCCGTTCTACGACTCCAAGCACCTCACGTTCATCGAGACGACGTGCAACGCGCCGATCGTGTTCGAGGAGACGAACTTCGTCGGATGGGATCCGCTCGATCCGAAGGACCCCTACCGCTCGCTCGCGCGCAAGCTCCTGCAGTCCGGCTTCCTCGACCCCGCCCAGCGCGTGGAGTACGTGAAGAGGGCGATCCCGGCCGGAAAGTTCAACGGCGTAATCCTCTACACGCACGGGTTCGGGCGCTGCTCGCTCGCAGACCGCGCATTCTCGAAGCTGCTCAGGGAGACGCTCGACTCCGTCGGGTGTCCGCTCCTCGCGCTTGAGGGCGACTGCATGGACGCGTCGATCGATCCGTGCTCCACGGTGACGAAGATAGCCTCGTTCGTCGAGGCGCTCAACCTCAACCGCTACGGCAACATCTTCGGCAAGGTCGTCGAGGATTCCGTCGGAAAGATCGTAGAGGCCGGGAAGTGAGGTCTTCCGAATGGACCGGCGCATAACACTTTTCGCGGGCCACTACGGAAGCGGCAAGACGAACATCGCGCTCAACTACGCGCGGCACATGCGCCGCGCATACCAGCGCGTAGCGGTCGCGGACCTCGACATAGTGAATCCGTACTTCCGCACCAAGGACTCCGCGGCGGAGCTTGCGGCGGACGGAATAGAGCTCGTCGTGAGCGACTTCGCTAACTCCAACGTCGACTTCCCGGCGATGCCGAAGGAGACGTACGCGCTCATGGCAGACCGCGCGACGCGCGTCGTCGTAGACGTCGGAGGAGACGACCGCGGCGCGCTCGCGCTCGGACGCTACGTGGACGACATCCGCGCGGAAGGGGACTACGAGATGCTCGCCGTCGTCAACGCGTCGCGTCCGCTGACGCAGACTCCGCAGGACACAGTCGAGGTGCTGCGCGAGATCGAGGCGGCGTGCGCGCTGCCGTTCACCGGCATCGTCAACAACACCAACCTCGGACAGAAGACTACGGCGGAGACGGTCCTCGCGTCCGTTCCATACGCGGACGAGGTGTCGCGGCTCATGGGTATCCCAGTGCGCTTCACCTGCTGCGCGGCCGCGCTCGAGCCGGAGCTCCGCGGCAGATGCGCCGCGCTCTTCCCGCTCGACATCCAGAGGCTCTACTACCAGCTCGACGCATAGAACATGTAGAAGGGGTTGGAGAGGCCGTTTGACTGGGGGAAGCGGCGTCTCGCCGCTTCAAGATATCTCACGCAAAGGCGCGTAACCGCCCCTTGAGGGTGGGCGCGACCCATAGGGAAGCGACCAAGCCGAGCGAAGCGAGTGCCGAGAGTGGCCGAGAGCGCAGAGAGGTTTAGCTGGGTAGAGCGGGTAGAAAGGGCGTGGAGCAGTTCACTAGAAAGTCACTTTCCATTCGCCACACTCACATGCTACCGATTGTTTGATTTCTTGCGAGTATTGTGAATGTCCGTCGCGGGATGCGCCCGCGCCGAAGGCGTCGGGTTGGGTGAGCGCGTAGCGCGAACTGCGAAGCAGCCGCAAGGCCCCGCGCGACGGACCCCCCTTGGGCAACGCGGCGGATTTGCCGCGTCTCCAAAAAAGTAAATCTTGTATAGAAACGCTCTCCGGTCGGTTTTTATTTTGACATGGAGGGGCTGAGCGAGTGCGAGGGGCACCGCTTTGTGGTATAATGTCTGCCGATGGGAAAAGCAGAAAGGAATCTACGCACATGGAAAAACAGGTGCACATATCGGCATCGGTTTCGTGGTGCTTGCGGCATTTGCCGCGCTCGTCCTGACTGGATGCGTTCCCGGCGAGGCGCAGATCAAAGTAAAGTCGTCCGAGTTGGCCAAGATGGCGAATGGCGAAATCGGGTGGGCGGATGCAAGTTCGAAGGAAAGTGGGGCAATTACATGTCCGTCCTCTTCTGCCTCGGCATGCAGGATGATATGGCGCAGGTCGCGGCTGCCGACATGCAGGGGCGCGACATCCAGGACGCACGGCTTCTGCGTGGTTCACTGCGGGGCGTGCTGCCGCATCAATCCCGTGAAGCCCGACAAGTGCCGGACGTTCCCGTTCGAGTGGACAAATCCCGACTCGACTTCCGTCTGTCCCGGCCTTGCCGAGGAGCATTTGACGCATTACGCGAAATGCAATAACCACTTCCAATGAGTTTTAGCTGCGACGAACGCAAGAACGCAAAGAAAGGATCGACAAGATGAAAAAACGGATGATGGTGCTTGTGTGCACGGTGGCGGCGGTGGTCGCGCTGGCGGCGCAGGCGGGGACGAACAATGTCGACATCGTCGCGGCGGCGCGCAGACAGATTGGCGTGACGGTGAGCTACGATCCGGCATATAGAAAACTCGGCTATCCGGGCGGTGACGTGCCGCGCACGTCGGGCGTCTGCACGGACGTGATCATTCGCGCGCTGCGCGACGCGCGGAAGGTCGATCTTCAGAAACTCGTCCATGAGGACATGAAAGGCAGCTTCGCGAAGTATCCGCAGAACTGGGGACTAAAGAAGCCCGACGCCAACATCGACCACCGCCGCGTACCCAACCTTCAGTGCTACTTCAAACGAAAGGGCTGGAGTCTCAAGGCCACCAAGGCTGCGTCCGACTACGAGCCGGGCGACTTTGTGACTGTCAAAGTCGGTGGAAGGCTTCCGCACATCATGATCGTGAGCGACAGGAAGGCGTCTGACGGAACGCCGCTCGTCATACACAACATCGGCGCGGGGACGAAAGAGGAAAACAGCCTTTTCACCTATCCCCTGACCGGACACTATCGGATGAAAAAATAAAGGCCGTGTGGTGTCCGCATGACAGAAGGATACGTCTCGGCACCGGACTGTCAAGTTGGAAAGAACGCAAAGAGGGGGGCTCGAATGTGAATCGCTTTATCTGGAAATACAAAACGCCCGAGGGATTCGACGATCTCGTGATGTGCGGGGACGGCGAAGCGCTGACGGGGCTTTGGTTCGAGGGTTCGCGCGACGACATGCGCGATGCGCGGGGAAGCGAAAGGCGCAAGACGCCGGTGTTCCGAGATACATGCCGCTGGCTGGACGAGTATTTCGCGGGGCATGATCCCGGTTTCTCGCCAAGATACCGCGTTGAAGGGGCGACACCGTTTCGTCGTGTGGTCATCGACGAGATGCTGAAGATTCCGTACGGGGCCACGGTCTCATACGGCGACATCGCGAAGGCGATTGAGAGAAAGCGCGGCGGCAGAGTGTCGGCGCAGGCCGTCGGCGGCGCGGTCGGATGGAATCCGATCTGCATTGTCATTCCGTGCCACCGCGTCATCGGCACGGACGGCAGTCTCACCGGCTACGGCGGCGGGTTGGGAAACAAGGCGTCGCTGCTGGCGCACGAGGGCGGATGGTAGAAATCTGGCCCTTATTTCTGCCGTCTGGTTGCAAGATAAGGTTGTATGATATAATTAGCAGCTGAACATTCTAAAACAACGCAAGAGAAGAGGATAGACGATGAAGAAATTTATGAAAGCGCTTGGATGCGCGGCAGGGGCTTTTGTTGTGTTTGCTCTGCTGGCGGCATTAACCATTGTACGCGACATCCCAGGAGGCAAGCGTTTCCGCCGTTACTGTTCCTATTCAGACATGAAGGCGTTGATGGTTGCGGAGGAGGATGACATTACGGCCACACTGGATTACGATCGCGACGGGACGAATTACACGTTGGTTGTTTTAAAGCCGTGCCGGTACCTCGCGTCGGGGCCGGCCGTCCTTGTATATGGCCCAGACGGTCACCTGTTCGACAGGACCGGCGACGAGGGTGACGACGGGCGCTTTCAGCGGGAATGGCCGCGTCCGTGGAACTGGAGGCATGCGGAAACGGTTCGCCGTCTGAAGGCGATCACGATGCCAGAAGTGTACTTTTATGCCCCTGCCACGATGAAGGATTTCGTCGAGTATATGGGTCGGGCGACAAAAGACTTCGACAGCCAAGACATTCCGCTTGAGAGCCGAGGAATAACGTTCGTTTGCGCGGATTCTGTTGCCGCGAAGACTGGGCCGGAAAAGCCGAAACAGGAAACGGCCTTGATTCCCTGCGGCGGTATAGAGGCAACAACTACGGCCTGGAATGCGTTGACGAATGTCTGCCATTCCGTCGGTTGCAGATTTAGAGTTTATTCAGGAAAGGTTGAGATAGGCAAATGAAGGAACTGATGATTGCGTCCGGGTTGTGCATATTGCTAAGCGGATGCATTGGATTTCACTGGACATCCAAAGTCAATGACGGCGCGGTTTACGAGCTTAACCGCGAAATGTATGTCGTCGAGGATGATGGCCTTCTTCTTGTGGATGCGCGAACTGAACACCCCGAATATTACACAATAAAGGGAATGCTTCCCGCAGGGACACAACTCCAAGAAGCCTCCAAGACAGCCCATCGCGGATTCTCCTTCTGGTGGTATTTTGGGCCTTATTCTCATGTTGACGTCTACGGGGAGATTCTCGATGGTAACTTCAAAGGGATACTTGTCGATTTCGGAGAGTATCGGCAGTGTTGCCCCAAGCACGGATATTGGTATCTGTGTCCGCTTGATTGCCCAGAGCGTAATCTCAAGTGCCTCACGCCTGAGAAATATGATCAAGAACACATTCTAAACAGTTGCGGCAGGAGAGGAAAGCAATGAAGGCTATATTGATGACATTGTTCAGTGCCGGTGCGCTTTTGTTCTTGCTGATGGCGTATGCTTTGGGCGGGAATTTCTATGGCGATCTGGCAGATCGTTTCCCTGATGCCAGAGAGCAGATTACATGGATGTGGCGGGATGTGCTTGTGCCATTTTGGAAAGTGCTTATATTGCTTGTTGGCGGCCATTTCTTCATGCGATGCGTCCGATGGTCGGCAAACCGGGTTTCATCAAAACATGATACTGTCTACCTTGGTAGATGTGCCTTGTGGCTGAAGATGGAAATTGTCGTCGCGGGACTGTTTGCGCTGGCTGCGGTCGTCGCGGAATTATTGCCGCGCTTTGCGCTGCCAGTGAAACTGATGGCGATGTCAGAGGATGTGCGCTGGAAATGTCTTGGGTTCCTGATTGACATGGCAGTTGCGGGTGTTGTTTATTTCGCCGCCTGGAGCCTTGCCGACGGCTTGAGCTGCTGGTGCTCTCGTTCTGCAAGTAAGGGTTGTACTTCGTGACGCTTGAGGAGAATCAAAATGATGACAAGCGACAATAAAAGCCCGGCGCGGATTCACGCGATACTGGCGAGAGAGGCGGACAAGGCGGTCGTCTTTCGCAGGGGTCCGTCGAATAAGACGGCAATCCTCGAATGGGACTTGCAGACCGACAGGTTCAAGCTTGGCCAGTGGTTCTACGGGAGCCTCTATCCGTATAGATGCGACATCTCCCCTGACGGACGCCATCTCGTCTATTTCGCCGCGAAATACGGAAGAGGCAGTTCGATAGACAAATACATCGCCGAAAGGGCTGCGGCGGAAATGGGCGAAATAGACTCTCTCTCTTTCTCGTTGGATAGATATAGAAGATATCTCCACCGACGCGACGAGATTGCCGCTGATTCAAAGACGAGCAAAGAAATTGAGCGGCAGGTTCGCGCGGGCGAATACTACGACTGCAGCTGGACGGCCGTATCGCGGGTGCCCTATCTCAAGGCGTTTGACCTTTGGTTCAACGGCAGTGGATGGAACGGCGGCGGACTGTTCGTCGACAACAAGCGCGTGGCCATCAACCATCCGCCGCGCACGAAGGGTGTGAGGCGTAATGGTGGACGTTTTATCGAAGTGCCGCCACCAAAATCCTGTGAAGGATGGGGAGAATATGGGGGCGAGTGCCCGATGGTTTACTTTCCTCGGCTTGTCCGCGACGGATGGAAGTGGACTTCGCGTTCGATGAGACTTGATGTGTTCGAGAAGACTCTTTCACGCGGGCAGATACTTCGCAAGCATTTTCATTGTGGTGAGCCGGCAACCGGTCATGGATGCTATTGGGAAAGCCATGTGATATGCGATGCCGACGGCAATGTCATTGTGGATGGCACAAATTGGTCCTGGGCGGATTTCGACAAGTCGCGTAAACGTGTGGTCTTTGCCGAGCACGGTGCGATTTTCGCTTTGCGCGCTAAGAACATAGATGGCACGCCAAAGATGCTGCACGATTTCAACGACATGAAATATGCGCGCATACAGGCACCGTATTGAGGGAATCGGGTGTGAATAAGCGAAGATTGCAGATTTCGCACTTGTCGCCAAAGACATCCTCCGTCGGGAAGGACTGGGCCGCTCGACGCACTATGTGCTGGCGTTAAGAATATGGAAATGAATGATTTCAAGTGCCGGATGTGCGGGGTGTGCTGCCGCATCAAGGATGGGATCGTGCGTGTCTCGGACGCGGAGGTCGCGCGCATCGCGGCGTTCCTCGGAATGGGCGAGGCAGAGTTCATCGAGCGCGAGACTTTAATCGCGCCAGACCGCAAGAGCCTGATTCTGAAGAGCCGTCCGGACGGCTCGTGCGCCTATCTTACGGAGGACACCCTCTGCCGCATCAATCCCGTGAAACCCGAGAAGTGCCGAACGTTCCCCTTTGAATGGACCAATCCAGACTCCTCCGAAGTCTGCCTGGGACTGGCATGATAAGAACTTTTCGATGCGTGCATTGACTTTCGTTTCTGAAACGTGGTATAATATCCGCGTTTCGGAAACAAAATGAACTACATAACATTCAGAGAGCGATTCCATGGCTTTGCCTGCTTCTCCAACGAGCAGGTAGTGGCGGCGTTTCCTCGGTTCGACAGGGGAAATTATTCAACATGGCTGGGAAAGGGCTACATCAAGCGGCTCAGGCGCTCGTGGTACGCCTTTGCCGATGTCGCAGGTACGCCAGGGATAGGTGATTACTTTGCGGGCAGGATGTATTCGCCAAGCTATCTTTCGTGTGAGTATGTGATGGCAAGGACGGGGTTGATTCCAGAATCTGTCGTGCAGTTCACGTCCGTCACTTCGCTCAAGACGGCCTCGTTCAAGAACGACTTCGGGGAGTTTTCGTACCGCAGCGTCAAACCGGAGCTGATGTTCGGCTATGGCGTGGAGCACGTGGGCGATGGACTGCCGGTCAATGTCGCGACGCCGGCGAAGGCGCTTTGCGACTTTCTGTATCTCAATTCACAGTACGACACACCGGAGGAGATTGAGGCGCTGCGCCTTGATGCCGACGTGCTGGAGGAGATTTCGCGCGACAGCGCGCTTGACGGTGTTGTATCTCGCTTCGGTTCACGGGCGCTTGTGCGAAGGATCAAGCTTGTCAAGGAGGTGTATGCGATATGATTTCGCTTGAGTCGATAAGGGGATTCTTCCCCGAGGAACTTCGCGCAGGACAGTTCGCGAAGCACATCCTGAAGGAGTACGTCGAGTGCCTTGCGCTTGAATGGATTGCCAGGAGCCCGTGGGCGGCAAAGTTGACGTTCATCGGCGGTACGAACCTGCGTTTGACGAAGGATATCGACAGATTCTCGGAAGACCTTGATTTCGACTGCAAGGGGCTTGCCGTTGATGACTTCATGCGTTTTATTGATGCGCTCATTGCTTATCTTGTGCGTAACGGACTGAACGTCGTGGCGAAGGAGAAGGAGTCCTCACGCCTGACGGCGATGCGACGGAGCATTCTTTTCCCTGGCCTTCTGCACGAGCTGGGGCTTTCGGCCTTCAAGGACGAGCGGTTTATGATGAAGATTGAGGCGCAAGACCAGGGGCGGGAATACAAGCGGGTCTCGGACGACATCCGGCGATGCGGATTTTTCTTTCCTGTGACAGTGCCGAACGAGGCGACGCTCTGTGCCATGAAGCTGTCGGCGCTTTTGACGCGCGGCAAGGGACGTGACTTCTACGATGCGATCTTTCTGCTGCAGCGAACGGAACCGGACTATCCGTTTCTTTCTGCTGTGCATCCAGAAGTCACAGACCTCAAGTCTCTCAAGGCGGCGCTGACGGCAAAGGCGAAGTCAGTCGATCTCGAACTCAAGCGGCGTGACGTGGAGCATCTGCTCTTCCATCGCGAACGTGCGGAACTCGTGACGCGCTTCCCTGCGTTTATCGAGACGCTTTAACGCAAATAGCAGAAAAAACAGAGGCTGATGAATGGTTATGAAAATCAGAAACATTGCGGTTGGAATTGTTGTTGGCGGCGTCATCTTCGCCGTCGGCGTGGCGGCGGTGGCGTGGCAGAAGGACTGGTCTATCCGCGAAACTGTGGAGCTTGGCGCCGGCGTGATTGCGTCGAAGACGTCGCGGCACACGATTGCGGACAGAACGGCGGCGATTCTCGCGAAGAAGCCGAAGCTGAAAGGCATTGCGGCAAGCGCTGGCGGAAAGCTGCGGATACTCGTCTTCAAGAACGAGCGGACTGTCGAAGTCCA
>JAEDKA010000104.1 GCA_016296065.1 Kiritimatiellia bacterium | reverse complement strand
GAATCATCCTTCCCTCAACAACAGCCAATCTTTCAAGGGGTAAACTATCACTAAATCAAGTTTACTTCTGGAAGCGGCAGACACAAGCCAGTTTCCCCAAGTATCAACAAATCGCTCGCCCGCGTTGAGCGTTCTTTTGGTATAATATAGGCGTTAAAGGGGACGGCAAATGAATTCCACACCGCAAAGGCGATCCATTCTTCTCGCGAGCATTGGCACCTCTCCCGTGGTGCCGACGGGACGATGTGGGCGCGAGATTGACGTGTAAGATTTTGCAGTTACGAGCGAGTATTGGTTGAGAGAGGAAAGGAACGCGGAAACTGGTAGGGCACGGATTCCAGCAGCGCTGCCAGAAACTGGTAGGGCGCGATCACCGAGCGCGCCGCATCATAAGGAAGGCAGTAGCATGGTAACGTGGGCGAAAGATGAGATTGAGCTGAAGGACGGCGCGAAGGCGCTGGCCCAGATGCCGGTCATCGTCTCCGCAAGCCGCTCGACGGACATCCCCGCGTTCTATTCCGACTGGTTCATGGAGCGGTTGAAGGCTGGCTATGTCAAATGGTTCAATCCGTTCAACGGACAGCCGCTTTATGTTGGCTTCAATAAGATGCGCTGCATGGTCTTCTGGTCGAAGAACCCGGCGCCGATGATTCCGCACCTTGATGAACTTGATAAGATTTGCCCCAATTACTACTTCCAGTTCACGCTTAACGACTATGACGCGGAGCGCATCGAGCCGAACGTGCCGCCTGTAGCCGAACGCGTGGAGACATTTCGGCGGCTGTCGGATCGCCTTGGTCGCGATCGCGTCGTGTGGCGCTTCGACCCGCTAATTCTCACTGACAAGCTTGCGGTCAAGGACATTCTCGAAAAGGTGGAGCGCCTTGGCGACAAACTCGCGGCATATACGTCGCGCCTCGTGTTCAGCTTCATCGACATCAAGTCGTATGCCAAGGTCGGCAAGAACCTGGAGCGCGGCGGAATTGCCGCGCGCGAATTCTCGTCCGACGAGATGTGCGAAGTCGCGCAGCGGATCGGCGAGCTCGTGAAGGGCTGGGACATCGCGGCGGGAACATGCGGCGAAATCGCCGACCTCGACCGCTACGGAATCGAGCACAACCGCTGCATCGACGACTGGCTGATGGTTAAGTGCTTCTCGCATGACGCCGAGCTCATGAAGTTCATCGGCGCGAAGTTCATCCCCGGCGATCCGCTTTTCGGCGTCGAGGACAGATGGGAGCCCGGCCCGCACAAGAAAGACCCGGGCCAGCGCCTCGCCTGCGGCTGCATCATGTCCAAGGACATCGGCGAGTACAACACCTGCCCGCACCTCTGCCACTACTGCTACGCCAACACAAACAATGCGGCGGCGATGGAGAACTGGAAGCGGCATTGTAAATGCCCATGCGAGGTTATGATAGTGGAGGATGTGGCGTGAGACGCGAGACGATAGACGCGAGGATGATGGGTGCGAGACGAGAGACGTTAGACGCGTCTCTTGTCTCATGTCTCACGTCAACTACGTCTCGTCTTGTGTCTAACGTCTCACACCCAACAAAGCTTGAATTCGCCCCACGAAAGGATTCCAACAATGACTGAAATCATCGGCTCATATGGCGGCTATCGCCGGACGCTTTCCTTTGGTTTTGCGTGTCTTATCTACCACGCGACGGAAGTGTTCTGCGAGCGCAACTATTCCTACAAGAACGACGCGCTTGGCAAGACTGTTGGACAGATGATCGGCGCGGCGCGTTCGGCGCGGCAGAACATCGTCGAGGGATCATCGCGTGCGGGGACGAGCAAGGAAACCGAATTGCGACTTTACGATGTGGCTAAGGGGTCCCTTGAAGAACTGGCGGGTGATTACGAGGCGTTTATCATCGGTCGCGGCGAAGTCCCGTGGGCTGAAAACGACCCTTGTGCCTTGCGTCTCATGTCTATTGCCCTCGATCGCTATCAAGGTCCGCTTTCGCGTCATGACTACGGAGAGTACATCCTGGCAATGCGCAAGCGGTTCGGTGAGTTCCTGGAAGCGGAAGATCCGATTGTCGCGGCGAATTCGGTTTTGATTGCAATTGACCAGGCGTGTCGTCTGCTGCACCGTCAGATGGAGAGCGTTGCCGACACGTTTCGCGAGGAGGGTGGTTTCACCGAACGAATGAGCAAGGCGAGGCTTGAGACGCGGGACGCGCAAGTGGCTGCGCAGGGAGCGCCGAAGTGCCCTAAATGCGGCAAGCCGATGCGCAAGGTGATCGCACGCAAGGGTCGCAACGCCGGCAACCCGTTCTGGGCATGCACTGGCTATCCCGACTGCAAAGGCACGCGAAACTACACGGCGTGACGAATGCGAAGAGGTGGGCGTGAGACGCGAGACGTTGGACGCGAGGATGATGGTCGCGAGACGAGAGACGTTAGACGCGTCTTTTGTCTCATGTCTCACGTCACTAGACACAAGCCAGTTTCCCCAAATTTCAAATTTCTGTGAATTGAAAAGTCAGATGGACATTTAGGGTGTCCATCTGGGATTTCAAAAGA
>JAEDKA010000103.1 GCA_016296065.1 Kiritimatiellia bacterium | reverse complement strand
GTTCTGCTCAAGCTCGGCAACCGGTTCACCAATTGCCGAACTGCCTTCTTCTGTCACATAGACCGAAGTTCCAAACGGCCGGGTAGCCGCTATCGCTGCATAAAGGCCGCATAACCCAACGATATTTTTCAATAAGCGTCCGTTTTGACGGTCTTGTTCGTTCCGAACGTTCCCATGTAATATGTTCATGCGCCATTGACATAATACGCAAATATGTGCTATAATATTCCCATGTACATCGAGAAGGTGCCGAACAGGAACTCCAAGCCCGCCATTCTGCTGCGGGAGGGCCGCCGCGTGGACGGCAAGGTCGTCAAGCGGACCATTGCAAATCTCTCGTCCCTGCCTGCGGAGACGATCGAGGTCCTTCGCCAGTCGCTCAAGGGCGCGAACCTCTGCGACGCGACGAAGACGGTCGCCCTGAAGTCAACCGTCCCGTGCGGCCACGTGAAGGCCATACGTAAGGCGATGGAGCGCCTCGGCATGTCCGAACTCGTCTCGGCGAAGCCCTGCAAGGAGCGCGACATCGTTCTCGCGCTGATCGCCCAGCGCCTGATCGAGCCGCGCTCAAAGCTCTCCCTTGCGCTCGGATTCAGGCTCACGACGGTGGCGTCGGACTTCAATCTCCCGGCGGATGTCGACGAGAACGACGTCTACGCGGCGATGGACTGGCTCGTCGGACGGCAGCCGTTCATCGAGAAGAAGCTCGCCACGAGACATCTCGACAACGGTTCGATGGCGTTCTACGACCTCTCGTGCAGCTCCTACTACGGTTCGTGCTGCGAGCTTGCCAAGCGCGGCTACAACCGCGACGGGCTGAAGCTCCCGGCGGTCGAATACGGACTTCTCACCGACCGCGAGGGCCGCCCGATCTCGGTGCAGGTCTATCCCGGCAACACGGGCGACCCGAAGACTGTCCCGGACCAGGCCGCGAAACTCAAGAAGGACTTCGGGCTGAGGCGCGTCGTCCTCGTCGGCGATCGCGGCATGCTCACCGGAACTCAGATCGACGACTTGCGCGGAGACGCCTCGTTCGGCTGGATCTCGTGCTTGCGCTCGGACGACATTCGGAAACTGCTTGAAGACCGCGATCCGTCCGACGCGCCCCTTTTCACGAAGGGCTATCTTGCGGAGATCTCCCACCCCGACTTCCCGGGCGAGCGGCTCGTCGCCTGCTTCAACCCTTTCCTCAAGGAGGACCGGACGAGGACGCGCAACGAGCTTCTGGCGGCGACCGAGGCGCAGCTCGCCAAGCTCCAGAAGTCGGCGGCAAGGCGCAAGGCGAAGCCGATGTCGGACGGGGAACTCGGCGAGAAGATCGGGCGGCGCATCGAACGGCACAAGATGGCCAAACACTTCGTCATCGACATCAAGAACGGAAACTTCACCTACGCCCGCAACGAGGAGTCCATCGCCCGCGAACAGGCGCTCGACGGCATTTACGTCATCCGCACAAGCGAACCGGCGGACAGATTGTCGGCGGCTGACGCGGTGCGAGCCTACAAGTCCCTCGGCAACGTCGAGAAGTCGTTCCGCACCTTCAAGGGCGTCGACATCCTCGTCAGGCCCATCTACCACCGGGCGACCGAACGCGTAAAGGCGCACATCTTCCTCTGCATGCTGACCTACTATGTCGCGTGGCACATGCGCAGGGCGCTCTCGTCCCTCATGTACGTCGAGGACGACCTTCCGGCTGCACGGGCGAACCGCGACCCCGTGGCGAAGGCAATGCCGACGGCGGAGTCGAAGCGCAAGAAGAGGACGGGGCTGTCGAAGGATGGCTTTCCGCTTCACGACTGGCGCGGGATCATTGCCGTGCTCGGGACGATCGCGCGGGCGACCATCTCGGTCGGCGGCGTCCCGATTGTCATGGACACGGATCCGAGCGACCACCAGCGGAGGATCTTCGACCTGCTCTCGGCAAAGGCATCCTGCTGGGACAGGCGGCGTTCCCAGTGAACGGAGCGGACTTTTCGACCCCTCAGAAGCGGAAACCCGCATAAAACAAGGGCGAAACCGCTACGCGGAGCACTGACTACCCTTGGAACTTCGGACTAGAAATTGGCGGGCCCATTTGTTTCGCAAAACCTTTTTCATTGGGCCCTCAAAGAATTTGAAATCCTCGTCTTCAATCAATCTAACGCACTTGGCATGATATAAATACGAGAAGAACATGAATGTCTTCCTCGCTTCATCGCGAACGTTCCCATCTGTTTTCTCATCTATATCGTGATCAATGCTATTATAGAAATGCTGAATGGAGGCGCTATTGAACGAACCGATTAACACTTTCAGAAACCGTGCTTGCGTTGCCCTTTGCCCCTTGCCTACTTTTTCCAATGTCCCGACGACACCCACAACTATAGCAACGAATTGCGCGCACTGGGCAATTTCACCCGCCTCCCATCCAAAGTAGCAACGGCCAACCGATATCAATACTATACAGAACATAATCACCGCCGCTGGCAATATGAATTTCATTCACTTCTCCTTCTCTGCGCCTTGTTCCCGACACGAACCGCTCTGGGCGCAGAAAAGAAGAGTGGCGTGCCTTCACATTCATATCTTACG
>JAEDKA010000102.1 GCA_016296065.1 Kiritimatiellia bacterium | reverse complement strand
ATGGGCTGTGCCATGCGGGTTCACGACACCCCTGTCGTGTGAACTCCGACGGTTGTGGTTCTCGCTACCGCTTCACTGCTCCGCGCTTTTCAACCACAATCAGGTGTTCCTGTTTTCAAGTGATTAGAGCGGCCTTCGGCCGATTTATGCGACGCAGTCGCATCCCAAAACACTCCTGCCGACACATATACAGTCGTTGTGAAGTGCGAAGCTGCGGAGCGGTAGCGAGAGCCCGAACGCTCGGAGTTACCTTTCTTGCGTTTACTTTCAGAACGTGCGTTTACTTTTGAACGCGGCGTACGGGGTGCAATTCCAAACCGTTGAACCGCTTCGCCAGAAGGTGAGAAAGCTCATTGCAAATCGAGCGGGATCTTTCGTCGCGAGCCAGGGAGGTCGGCGACGAAACGCGGAAGGGAAAGGCCGCCTATGCGCTCGGCGCAGTAGGATTCGATCTCCTTCGCCTTCGCAAGGGGGACCCCAAAGCGCTGGATGAGTCCGTCGACCGGATCGCATTGGAACACATAGTACGGACGTATCCGAGCGGCTGAAAGAGCGCGCAGCAGCGCGAGCATCTTGCGCGGCGTGTCGTTGACACCCCTTAGGAGCACAGTCTGCGACGAAACAGGGATACCGCGGTCAACAAGGCGCGCAGCCGCCGCGCGCGCCTTCTGCGCCTCCGCGGCGGTGTTTACATGAACGTTCGCCCATACCTTGCCCCTGCCTTTCCTCGCAAGCAGCCGCGCCAAGGCGTCCGTGACACGCGCAGGGTTCGCCACCGGGGCGCGGGTGCAGATGCGGACCACGTCGATCTGGTCGAGAGATGCGAACGTCTCCACGAGGCGTGCGATCTTCGCATCCGAGAGAGTAAGGACGTCCCCGCCGGAAAGCAGGACATCGCGCACTTTCGGATGGCGCTTGACATAGTCGACGCACGCTGCAAGCCGCTCTGGCGAGTCGACGACGGGCGAACGGCCGAGGATGAACTTTCTCGTGCAATGCGGGCAGCGCTCGAAGCAACAGTCCGTCGTCATGACAAGAACCCGGTCCGGGAACCTTTGCCTCAGGCCCTGCGGCAGCCTGCCGTCACCGGAAAGTTCCCCGAACGGATCCTTGCTCGCTCCGACGCTCGCCGTGCATCTCGATTTTTTCGTCATGCGCACATTATATCAAATTTGCCCGCCCTCAATTCGCAAGCGACGCCATGCGCTTAGCAATCGTGGCCTCGTAGCCCTGGTCCGTCGGACGGTAGTACTTCTTCGGAACGGACATGTACTCCTGCTTCACGAAATGGTTTGCGAAGTTATGCGGATACTTGTACTCCGTCACCTCCGCGCTTCCGATTGCCTTGACGTGCTTGTTCTTGAGATGCTCTGGAACTGGCTGAACGGCTCCGGATTCGACGTCCGCCATCGCCTCGGAGATTGCCATGCAGCTCGCGTTCGACTTCGGAGCCGTCGCAAGGTATGTCGTCGCCTGCGCGAGGTTGAGTGCGCACTCTGGCATTCCGACGAACTCGCACGCCTGCATCGCCGCGACCGCGACGGATATGCCGCGCGGGTCCGCGTTGCCGATGTCCTCGCTCGCCGATATGACAAGGCGCCGGGCGATGAACCTAGGGTCTTCCCCGGCTGTCAGCATCTTCCCCAGCCAGTATATCGCCGCATCGGGGTCTGTACCCCTAATGGACTTGATGAACGCCGAGATCGTGTCGTAGTGTCCGCCTTCCTTCTTGTCGTACCTCACCTGGCGCCGCTGGACGCATTCCTGAATGACCTCAAGCGTAAGATGCACAACGCCATCCTCCCCCTTCGGCGTCGAGCGCATCGCTATCTCGAGCGCCGTGAGCGCATGGCGCGCGTCGCCGTCGCATATCGCCGCGAGGAAATCACGCGCCTCGAAGTCGAGTTCGCTCGGGGTCGCACCGTATCCCCTTTCCCTGTCCGACAGCGCCCTTTCCAGGAGCTTCGCGACGTCGTCGGGAGAAAGCGCGTGAAGCTCGAAGACGAGCGAGCGCGAGGTGAGCGGGGTGTTGATGAAGAAGTTCGGGTTGTGCGTCGTCGCGCCGATGAGGACGACTGTACCGTCCTCGACGTACGGAAGAAGAACGTCCTGCTGCGACTTGTTGAAGCGGTGTATCTCGTCGATGAAAAGAATCGTTCCCCTTCCGCCAAGCTCGTCGCGTGCCCTTTCGCATATCTTGCGGATGTCTGCAACTCCGGAAAGGACGCCGGAGAGCCGCACGAAGTTGCGCTTCGTCGTCTTCGCGACGACTTCTGCAAGCGTTGTCTTCCCGCAGCCGGGAGGTCCGTACAGGATTATGTTCGTGAGCCTGTCCGCCTCGATGACGCGGCGCAGCAGCTTCCCCTCGCCGAGAATGTGGTCCTGACCGACGACTTCGTCGATCGTCCTCGGACGCATCCTTGCCGCAAGAGGTTCTGTTGTTGATTCTGACATAATGTTTGAAATCTTTATTACTAGTGCTGATACATTATACCATTTCGCGCGGCATATGTGCCGCGGTACTTGCCGACGCGGCGAGACGCCGCATCTCCTTGTTTCATCCACCTAGCATCGCACC
>JAEDKA010000026.1 GCA_016296065.1 Kiritimatiellia bacterium | reverse complement strand
TCACCATCGCCTCCGGCGAGGGACTGTCCCCCGAGGGAGACGGCACGGGATCGGGACCGCCGATCTCGGGCGTCCACCGCGGGGCGCGGCACTCCGCCGGGCGCATGGAGCGCCATGAGGCCGCTGGCAGCTCGTCGGGGTCGGTCCAGTACTCCTCCGGGACGGTCGGTACGTAGAGGAATATGTGCAGGTGGTTGTCCATTACGTTCCACGCGAGCACCTCTATCCCGCAGAACTCCGCTATGCCGTACATCCATGAGACGATCTCCGACTTGAGCTTCTCGTCCTCCAGGAGGAACTCCCTATGGGCTATCCTCGATGACACGTGGTAGATGGCGTCCTCCGCCACCAGTCTGTTCTTCCTTGCCATTGCCGTGCTCCTTATCTTAGGACGCCTGTGGGGCGGGGCGCCGCATGCCGCATTCCCTTCGCGCCTCCGGCACCCGCCGGGAACCTCGAGGAGAACGCATATATGATAGCAGTTTCCGCAAAAAGTTTTCTGACAATTCACTGATATTTCACTGATATTTCGCTGATAATTTTGTCAGTTAAGCATTTCGAAAACCGCATGGCGGGGACGCCCGACCTCGACGAAAGGCCTGAAAACATTGGACGAAACGCATGTCGCAAGTTCGGCTCCCCTGCGCAGGGTCAAAATTCACCAAAATTCGTCAACATGAAATTCCGTCAGTTTGGGGTTTTCAGAGGGACTGTCCCCCACGATAACGAGGGGGAATATGGGGGACTGTCCCCATGATAATTCCCAAACCACTGGGGACAGTCCCTGAATAAAATCCGGCGCTTGAATCCCTCGGGGTCTGTCCCCGAAGAAATCTGTCCCCGAAGAAAGCATCACTGGGGACTGTCCCCGAAGAAATCACTGGGGACTGTCCCCGAAGAAATCCGAGGGAATCCTGGGGACTGTCCCCGAGGGAATCACAAACATGCCGTCCTCGAACGGCACGGGCGGAGTCCGCGCACTATCGAGGCGGGGGATGTCTTTTGCGTCCGTCGCGGAGCGACGGCCCCCCTGGGGAGTGCGGCAGGCCAGAAATTAATGGCGGGATGGGCGTGATTGTAGCGACCGCCACGGGAGGTAGATAGTGGGCACCTACCGAGGTACGTGGTGGGTGCCTCGCGAGGTGGGTGGTGGGTAGCTCGCGTGGTGAGTGGTGGGTAGCTCGCGAGGTGGTTTTCACTTCCGCCGCTCGCGGATCCAGAGGAGGAGGAGGAAGAGCGCGATCGCGGCGACGACGGCGAGGCGCGCGCGGCGGTAGGCCGTATCGGCGTCTACGGACGGAGCGGGATCGGGCCGGGCCGGGACAACTGCCACGGCCTCGGTTTCGCCGGACCCATCCGCCGGAGGATCGATATAAGTCATCTCCCCTGTCTCGGTGTCTAGAATCTTGAGCTGAGCGGAAACAATCGCATCGCGCTGCGTCTGGATGGCGTAGTTCGCTATCGCCTCCTCGTATGCCCAGCGCGTCGCGGCCTCGGCCGCCGATGTGTCTGTCTTATTGTCGATCATCGTCGAGCCTCCGTCAGTCGAACGTCACGATTCCCTCCGGCAGCTCGCGCCAGTCGATCACCTGCGGCGGGTTGTCGCTGGACTTCGCAAGCCCCACCTTGTCGTTGTCGACTGTCTCGTTTGAGCCAGAGTACAGCCTGATATCCCAGTTCAGGTATAGTGCCCCCGCATATCGTATGGCCTCGTTGCGACAGACGAGCGCACCATTGAAGCTGCAACCAATATCGCTGTTGCCAACATGACCGCAGATTGCGTGGTTGTTGTAGAGAACAGCATCAATCTGCGTTATTGCACTGGCATTCTGTGATATTATAGAGTCCTTGCATACCGACTCATAATATCTTCGGTTGTATGATGGCGTTGGCTCTTCAGTGGTTATCTCGATTTCCTCCCCGGCTGGATACCAAACTCTAGACCAATTATTTTTATTCTTCTTCTCCCAGACATATTCTCCTTTTGAAATACGAGTTGACTTCACTTCAACAGTCTCTCCCCTGTTCTTGCCGAACTGTCCTGACGAGGACTCCCGACCACCAGGGACAAAATCTGCCAGTCCAGCATTCTCGCAGGCGGCAAAGTCGGACGCAGGGACTT
Source organism: Kiritimatiellia bacterium (assembly GCA_016296065.1). Taxonomy (GTDB): domain Bacteria; phylum Verrucomicrobiota; class Kiritimatiellia; order RFP12; family UBA1067; genus UBA1067. The sequence goes on along the minus strand of JAEDKA010000026.1, from coordinate 46,967 downwards.
TCTCGACGCTAGTATAGTTCACTCTCGTAGATCCGCTTGTCGCGTTAAATCGACTAGGATAGCCTATCGCGGCATCGGAAGTGTCGCAGTCGTATGCCGGGACGTAGGTTTGAGATGTCATGACCTCATAAATGCCATTGCCTCCCGACAACCAGCCATAATCGGTATAATCGCCGAGCACGATATTGCCTTTAGCCATCAGACCAATCAAGTCCTTGGTCTTGTTGTTAGTGCCGGAGGTCGACCTGTTGTTCCACGACGGAGGGTTCTTGTACTTTATGTCGCCGATGATGTGGATGTTGCGTCCGGAATATATGGTGCCCTGCCCCTTGACGTAGCCCTTAATTATGACGTCGCTGGGGATTATGACAGGGCCATTAATCTCGATTGGATTTGTAGACGTGCCGACAAGCACGATAGCGCCGTAGTCGGGCGCCTGTATCTGATTCCCGTCTGCGTCGTAGAAATACTCTTTGCCGGAAGGCCCCGCTCCGTCGTAATAGACGGACACGAGGGTCTGTCCGCCCTGCTTGATCGTCGACATGTTCGGATCTGCATCATGCAGTTCCTGCGCCCATGCGCGATAGTCGCTCTCATCCGAGGAGAGGTCGCCGATGTAGGGCATTTCGACGGAGAACTCCTGGTTAGGATGAAGTCGTGAACGCTTTGCGGAAGTGTTGGCATTTTCGGGAGCAGCATAACCGCCCTTGTTGATCCCACCCGTGATGGGATCCAGCTCAAGAGGTCTCGCGCGATTAGCCGTCCCGTAGGTCTTTGATGAACTCTGATATTCCGCGAGATCGTGCATATCACCCATTGACGCCGCCCCATTCTTGCCGTAGATTAAGCCATAGACATCACCAGAGCCCAAAGTGTCATTCCTCGCCGCGTAGACATGGCCGTTGATGATGACCGCAGCATCGAGCTTCATGTTTCCGTTGGAGCGAATGTCGCCGTTTACAAACGTCGTGTTGCCGCCCTCGAACCAGCCGAAGTTGTTGACGAAGTAGGCGTTGTTGAACACCTGCGAGCGCTGCTGGGCAAATCGGATCGTCTCCTCGATGACGGATTTGCACGTGGCGCCGCCGCGTCCGGAGCGCGTCGCCTCCGCAACAAGAGTCACGTTGGCCCACTGGTCGCCGGCAGTGTGCTCCACCCTGCCTATGCGAACCTTTACGATGCAGCCGTTGTTGGTGACTGCCTCGGCGAGCGTGAGCGTCGCATCCTTCGTCCCTACGACCTTTCCGATCGTGCGCTTAGTCCCAGTGCTGCCGTCGTAGGCGTCGAACCAGTCGTACGAGCTCACGGACGTGACGCCCATCGCGTCGCCGCCGACGATTCGAGCGGCGCGGTTGAGGGAGAACTCGAACTGACGGTTGATAGCGGCCTTCGCGACCTCGATCTCGCTCTGCGCCGCGAGGCGGCAGATGCTCTTAGACTCGTAGTAGGACGTCATGCGCGTTGCCTGCGAGACGTACCCGAGCACCCCTCCAAGGACGATCAGACTCGTGCCGGTGAGAACCAGCACGGTGATCAACGCGGAGCCGCTTCTGAAATTCGTCTTTTTCATGGCTAGTACTTCCCGTCTACTCTGAACGGCTGGACGACGCCGAAGATCGGAACCACAATGCGCTCGCGCCGCACCATCGGCGTGCCGTCGGGGTTCTTCGCGTCGGACGTGAGGACAAGGTCGAGGTTGAGCCTGACGGCGTTCTGCGACGAGCCGTAGGAGCTGGAATTCCTCGCAGTCGGGGTGTCGAAGGTGAGGATGTCACTCATGCTGTCGCTCATGATGCTGGTGCCGAGCGGACGGAGCCACCTGGCGCCTGCGCCCTCGGAGGTGATCTTATTGTTGTAGAGATACCGCCGCGTCCCGTCGCTCGCGGTCTCCAGCTCGATCTCGATCTGAGCCGGGGAGGTGCTGCGCCCGGCAAGCGTCGTGCCCATCGTGCAGGCCTCCATCGTGATGGAGTTCCCTCCGGCGCTCACCGGTGCGCCAGAGCTGCCGTAGGCGCTGGCACTCAGCAGCCCCGCATAGCGCACTCCGTCCCCGGAAGGCGATGCGCTGAATAGTAGCTTCTCGCGTATCTCGCGCGCGGCAAGCGAAAGCTCGCACAGGCCCATCGCGTCCTTGAGCATGCGCTGCGTCGTGATGAACGAGGAGCCGACGGCAGTAAGGACTATGCCGAGGACCGCGACCGAGACCATCATCTCGACCAGGGTGAACCCGCGTCTATGCGTCCGCGCCCTCATCACTGCACCCCCCTGTCTATCTCGCACTTCAGCACCGAGACCGGATGGTTGAACGACCTCGTCGAGCCCTCGCCCGTAACCGCGCCGTTGAACATTCCGTTGAGGCTCTTCCTGTCGGACGCCGGACCCCACGCAAGGTCGACCACAATCTCCCGTGCGGGAACGACGACGTTATGCCTGTTTACCGAGACGTCGCGAACTCGCACCGCCATGCGGGCGTCCGAGCCGGTGAGCTCGCGGCACAGGGTGGGGCATTCGTTGGACGCGACGAGCCCGGAGTACACTATCCCGCCCGTGCCTCCCGCAGAGAGGTCGTCGTACTTCTTGTTGAACCACTTCCACGCCGTGTCCCATGCATATGCATCTGCGGCGAGGAGCTGGGAGTTCTCGTTGCTGATCTTGGCGGCGACGATGAGCCCCTCCATCAGCGCGAGGGTCATGAGGACGGCAATCGAGCCGGCCAGCATCACCTCGACGAGCGTGACTCCCGGCCGCGCCTTCATGCCTGCACCTCGCCTTCTGAAAACAGCGCGGCAAGCGCAGACTCCACAGCCGACGGGTCGGCCAGGTAGAACCTGCACGGCATGATGGCGCCAAGCTCGGTCCTGAGCCGGTCGTCGGCGGGATTCAGCGTGGCAACGAGCGCGTGCTTGCCGAAGGACGCGAACGGAACCACGCCCCTTATGCGCAGCAGCAGCTCGGGGAACTTCGCGACGAGGTCGCGCGGCGGAGGAAAGGCCGAGAGCGGAATCGGCGGCGCGCCCAAGGTGTCCGCAAGATGCGCAATGCACTTCTCCGCAAGCGTAAGATTCTCTTTTTCGAGAATCTGGAGTGCCGAAATGAGAAACACCCGTCCGTCCGTCGGCGACGCGCGGACAAGCTCCTCCGCGCGCTTCGCCTCCTCGGCGCTGAGGAGCCCCGCCGAGGCGAGGGAACCGACAAGCGCGACCTCGGACTCTATTGCCACGGCGGATATCTCTGCCGCCTGCTCCTCCACCGTGACGGCGGCGGGACGCTCCGGGGTAAGGTCCGGCGCCGGGGCGATAAGCGTGTGCACCTTGAGCACAAGTGCGCGCGCCTCTGGGCTGTTGCAGGACTCAAGACGCGGCAGGAGCCCCTCCAGAGCCGCGACATCGCGTTCCTTGACGAGAATTCTCGCAAGCGATATAAGCGTCTTCTGACAGTCGTCGCTCCTCCCGAGCTGGTCGTATGCAACGGCTAGGAACTCCAGAGTCGTGCGGTCCTCCGGCATGATCTGGAGCATCTGCTCGAAATATGCGACACCCTCAGCGAGGCGCGTGTCAAATTTATGTTCCTCTGCCATACGGATTCTAAATAGCACGAAGCATGCCAGACGGATGGCACGATTCGTGCTTAAATATGTCCGTATGGCAGAGACTACCCAGACATCGAAGCGTTTCCACGTCCGGCGCGGCGGGCTTGCGGAGATCAAGAACATCACCGACCCGTACGAGTTCGCGGCCGCGGCGGCGGACTTCCTTTCGCAGCAGCCGATTTCGATTCCGGCGGGCTTCACGCCTTCATCCGAGCTTCTGTGCGGGATGAACTTCGAGGCGTGGAGCAGGGCCAAGGCGATTCCGCTCGTCAAGGTCGCGAACCGCCTTTCAGTGGCGTTTGCGGATCCCTTCGACCTTCCGGCGCAGGAGGAGGTCGCACGCTGGACGCGCGGCAAGATATGGCCGCTCGTCGCGCCCGCGCCGGAGCTTAACGAAGCCCTCCAGAGGCTGAAGGCGCAGGAGGACGCGTCGAACCCCGCCCTCGCGATGGAGAACATCATGAAGGGCGACGACGGCGACATCGAGATGACAGCCGGGCAGGACGCGGCGGCCGACGCGATCGACGCCACGGCGGACGCCGCAGGCGAGGCGCCCGTCATCAGGATGGTCAACACGATCATGATCGAGGCCCTCAAGACGAAGGCGTCCGACATCCACTTCGAGGCGATGGAGAAGACCTCGCGCCTCAGGTACCGCATCGACGGCGAGCTTGTGGACCGCCCGGCGCCGCCGAAGGCGCTGCACAACGCCGTCGTCTCTCGAATCAAGATTCTCTCCAACCTCGACATCGCCGAGAGGCGTCGTCCGCAGGACGGGCGCTTCAAGGTGAAGGCGCTGAAGAAGGAGGTCGACGTGCGCGTGTCGATTCTGCCGACGGTGCACGGCGAGAAGGTCGTAATGCGAATCCTCGACAAGGCGAACCTCGCCCCCGGCCTCGCGTCGCTCGGCCTCGACGAATACGCCTACAAGGCGATGAAGTTCGCGATCGACCAGCCGCACGGCATCATACTGGTGACGGGCCCTACGGGATCCGGAAAGACGACGACGCTGTACTCCTGCCTTCAGGACCTCAACAAGCCGAACGTCAACATCGTCACGGCCGAGGACCCGGTCGAATACGAGCTGGCCGGCGTCAACCAGTGCCACGTCAACGTCGCGCAGGGTCTCACGTTCGCCGGCATCCTGAGGTCCGTGCTGCGACAGGACCCCGACATCGTGCTCGTCGGCGAAATCCGCGACGGAGAGACGGCCGACATCGCGGTGAAGGCCGCTCTTACGGGACACCTCGTCTTGTCGACGCTGCACACGAACGACGCGTGCGGCGTCGTCGCTCGACTGTTCGACATGGGCATCCAGCCGTTCATGCTCGCGAGCTCGCTCATCCTCGCGCAGGCGCAGCGACTCTACAGGAAGCTCTGCCCGAACTGCAAGAAGCAGGTGGAGGTGGATCTTGAGATGCTCGCGCTCAACAAGGTGGACCCCAAGCCCTTCGAGGGCGTCACGATCTACGGTCCGGTCGGCTGCGCCAAGTGCCACGGCTCGGGCTACAAGGGACGCGGAGCCATGATGGAGGTGCTGCCCATCTCGCCGAAGATCAGGGCGCTCATCGAGAAAGGCGGCGATGCAGACCTTCTGAGGAAGCTCGCGCTCGAGGAGGGAATGGTGACGCTGAAGGAGGCCGGAATGATGAAGGTGCGCCAGGGGCTCACCTCGCTGGAGGCCGCGTTTGAAGTGACAGGAGGAGAGTAAGCCGATGGCCAACATACCGAAGATAAAGGGCGCGAAGAAGATCGTAAAGACGGAGCTCGTTCCGTTCACCCGCCAGCTCGCCTCGATGATCGGCGCCGGAATGCCGATTCTCGCCACGGTGCAGACGCTCGAGGAGCAGTGCACGAATCCCGAGTTCAAGAAAGTGCTCGGGCATCTCCTCGAGACGATCGAGAGCGGCGACCCGGTCTCGCGGGGACTCGCCGCCTTCCCGGCGATATTCGACGACATGTACGTCAACATGGTTGTGGCGGGCGAGCAGTCGGGCGAGTTCGCCGGCATCCTGAAGCGCCTCGCCGCGATCATACAGTCCACGGCCAGGCTCAGGGGCAAGGTCAAGAGCGCGATGACGTATCCGACGGTCATCGTCTCGATTGCCCTTCTCCTCGCGGGCGGACTCATCCAGTTCGTCGTGCCGATCTTCGCCGAGATGTTCTCCGGCTTCGGCAAGCCCCTCCCGGCGCTGACGCAGACGCTCGTCGACATAGCGGACTTCGTCAAGGGCAACTGGTACTACGTGCTTGGCGGAGTCACGCTTGCCATTCTCCTGTTCAGGAAGTGGAAGTCGACGGAGCGCGGCCACTACCAGTTCGACGAGTTCAAGCTTAAGATGCCGGTCTTCGGGCAGCTCAACCTCAAGAGCAGCATCGGGCGCTTCTGCCGACTTCTCGCGCAGATGACGAACGCGGGCGTGCCCATCCTCAAGTCGCTCGACGTCGTGGCGAGGTCCATCGGCAACAGGGTGCTCGAGAAGTCAATCCTCGACGCGCGCAAGGAAGTCGAACAGGGCAACCAGCTGAACGTCGCCCTCGACGGGAAGCCGTACATGCCCCTCATCATGGTGCGAATGATCGCCGCCGGAGAGAAGGCGGGCAAGGTGGAGGACATGCTCGACTCGGTGGCGGACAGCTACGACGAGGAGGTGGAGGCGCTTCTCAGCACACTCACCGCGCTTATGGAGCCGTTCCTGATGGTCTTCCTCGGCGCCATCATCGGAACGATCGTCCTTGCTATGTTCATGCCGATCTTCAACATGGGCTCGCTCGCGAGCTGACAATCCGGGAGCCTTGGAAATGACTACAGAAACGGAAGACGAGATCTCGATCAGCGAAGAGCCGAAGGCGGAGCCGGCGGACCGCCGGCTCGCCATCGCGGAACTGCAGGCCGCGCGCTCCAAAGTCGTCATGGAGTCGCTAGCCGGATTCTGCCACGCGCTCGGCCAGCCAGCGACCGTCCTCATGAGCTCGATAGAGCTGCTCCAGATGGACGGCGTCGACGAGGAGACGAAGAAGCAGGTGCTCGACATGTGCCACGACGCCGTCCTCGAGATAAAGTCCCTTCTCGCCGAGATGAAGGTGCAGCGCGAATACGTCGCAGAGGCCTATCTCGCCGGCAACGCCGACGCGGGGAATATGATCTCACTCCCCGAGTGGCGCGACAAGGCCCCGCCGAAGGCAAGCTGGGACAAGAAGTAAGTCCGCCGGTCACGCCCCGGCGACAAGGGTCTTGCCGAAGGCGACGATGCGCTTGTCGATGCGCACGCGTATCTGGCTAACGTAGTTGCGCGTGATCCTGTACTTCGCGGCGACCTCGCCTATGTCGCGCCCTTCGAGCGCGTACTCCCGGTAGACGTTCCTGTCGCGCTCCGAGAGCGCGGTCTTCGTGAGAACGTGCTCGACCGCCGACTTGAGAACCGCCTCGCGCCAGTCCGCGTCGAGCTGCTCGGGCGAGATGTCCGGCGCGGCGAGGGTGTCGGCTATCGTTCGGTCGGACGCCTCCGCGTCTCCGCCGCCCAGAGAGGAGTCTATCGACACCTTCCTGTCCGAGGCGCGCGCTATCTCCTTCCTGTGCGACATGTGGACCTCATTGACGATCATCGTCGCGAGGTACGAGTGGAACTTGCCCTTCTCGGGCGTGTACTGTCCGCTCCGCAGCACCTCGACAAGCTTGCCGAGGACCGTCATGACTATGTCGTCGGCGTTCTCCTCGCCGCCCTTCATGGCCGCGAACTGGCGTATCGCCGAGGAATAGGAGTTCCAGAACCTCACCCAGGCGGCGGAATCCTCACCGGGCGCCAGGTTCTTGATCTTGGCGATCAGCGTGGCGGACGTGACCGGGAACGCGCTCATCGCTCCGCCGCCTCCTGAAGCTTCTCTATCGCGGCGTCGAGCAGCATCCGCAGCGGCTCGCTGTCGCCGGCCTGCATATAGTCCGCGTCCCCAAAGCGCAAATTGTCGAACGGCGAATCCATCGAGTCCTCCGAAAGCTTGTCGCGCATCTGCTCAAGGTCGGCGATCGCCTTCTCGATCGTTATCCCGCCAGAACCCAGCGCCGAGAGCACGGGATGCGTCAGAACTAGAGCGTCGAGACGCGCCGCCTCGAACGATCCGCGCGAGGGCATAACAATCTCGCCGTTTTCGTCCGTCTGGTCCTCGCCGCGCGCCTCGGCCGGGATCCTGAACAGCTCGTCGAAGGTCGGGACGTCCGGACGCGCGCCCGCGTTCTCGAGCTTGAGCCTCCATACCTCGCGCTGAACGCTTAGCTCGCGCGACTGCCACGCGCACGCAATCGCGAGAAGAACCGCCACCACGCTCACGTACCGCGCGACATGGCGCGCTACATGCCCGCGCGACTTCGCCTTGAGCCAGCGCTCCTCGGACTCGAACTCGAACGACTCGCGGTCCGCGCGCTTCTCCTCCGCGTAGGAAAGGCACTCGCGCCCCTGGGGATTTGCGTGCAGAAGCTTCGGAAGAATCCGGCGCCAGACTGGATCGTACGTCTCCAGCGCGGCGACGACATCGGTGCGCGCGTCGCACCACGTGCCGGTGAGGAGCTTGTACGTGATGACGCCGAGCGCGTACCAGTCGCTCTGCGGACTCGCCGCGACGCCCATCTCCAGCTCTGGCGCCATGTAGCCGATCGACCCCATCACGAGCGAGCGCCCCTCGCGCATCTTGACGATCGTCTTCACGACGTCCACCACGGGCTTGCCCTCGCCCTGCGGATCGAATATCTTGGACACCCCGAAGTCGGCGATCACCGCATGGCCGTCCGGACCGACAAGCACGTTCTGCAGCTTGAGGTCGCGGTGTATGACGCCGTTCGCGTGGATGTATGCGAGCCCTTCGCGAAGGTCGTCGTACCAGCGTCCGACAGTCTCCTCGTCGACGCTCCCGCTCTCGACGTCGGCGAGCGACTTCGCCTCGCCCGAGTCGTCGAGGATGAGATCCATCACAAAAAACGGCTTGCCCGTCGCCTGGTCGGTCCCGAAGTCGGTGACCTTGACGATTCTTGGATGCGACAGCTTCGCGAGAAGCCGACCCTCGTCCTCGAACCTGCGCCGAACCTCCGGGTCGTCTTTTTCATAGGCGAAAAGCTTCACCGCGTGGCGCGACCCGAGGCGCGGATTCACCGCCTCGTACACCTCGCTCATCCCGCCCTTGCCGAGAAGTCGGACGGTCTCGTAGCTACCGATCGTCATCTGCCGCTCCTTTCGTTCACGCTATTATACCATAAATTACAGCCCTTCCGCACCGGCCCAGGTTTTGCTATACTTATGGCATGGGCACGCAGACAGGAAAATATCTTGAAATTGCAGAGGAACTCCGGCAGGAGATCCTGTCCGGAAAGTTCGAGCACTCCGAGCGCTTCCCGAGCGGAGAGGCCCTCGCGCGCAGGTTTGGCGCAAGCCGCCCAACGGTAGAACGCGCGGTGCGCGAGCTAAAGCGCTCGGGCCTCCTCGAGGCGCGCGCGGGGTCCGGCGTGTACCTCACCCAACTCGCCCACAAGGCAACCGGGCTGCTCGGAGTGATTGCGCCGGACTACAGGCGAATCGACTTCTTCACGGACCTCTGCGACCACATCGTCGCAGCAGCGCACGCGGCAGGGTACAGCGTCGTCAACGGCGTTGACGCTGTGCCTGACTCGTCCGACCGCACCCGCTGGGCCGTCGCCGTCGCGAAGGCCTTCGCCGCGCGCAGGACCGCCGGAGTCATCATGGAGCCCGTAGACCTCGTGCCCGGCGCAACCGAGGCGACCGAGGCCGCGCTCGACGTCCTTGCGAAAAGTCGCATTCCTGTCATCCTAATCGACCGCGACTACCTGCCGTATCCCGAACGCAGCCGCTACGACCTCGTCGGAATCGGCAACGTCCAGGCCGGATACCTCCTCGCGCGCCACCTCGTCCGCCGCGGCGCGAAATCCATACGGTTCCTCACCCAACGCGACTACGCCGCGACGATCCGCATGCGCATCCAGGGCGTCGCGCAGGCGTGTATCGACATGGGTCTCGGATGGAAACCGTCCTTCGCGATCGAAGTCGACCCGGAGGACACAGCGTCGTTCGACGCCGCAATCCGCCGCGCACGCAGCGCGGACGCCTTCGTCTGCCGAAACGACGCGCTGGCGGCGAGGCTCCTGCAGGCGCTTTCGAAGTCCGGACGCAGCGTGCCCGGGGATGTGATGGTCGCGGGATTCGACGACGCCAAGATCGCAAGGCTACTAAACCCGCCGCTCACCACGATTCGCCAGCCCGTCCGCCTCATCGCCGAAACGGCCGTCGAATCGCTCTTCCAGCGAATCCGCACTCCAGACCTGGCCCCACGCGAGATACAGCTCTCCGCCCCTCTCGTCGTCCGCGCCTCTACGTGCAGACACCTGTGAAACAGTCTTATCGCATGTATATGACAAGCGGCTTGCCGTAGGTCGCGTAGAGTATGCCGTTCTCAATCCTGAGACTGTATACGCCCCCTGACGGAGTCTTCAGCGTGAACCCAGACGACGACGCGCCTTGAACCTGGCTCAGGTCGAGCAGCGCGGCGGTCCCGCGGAAGTCGGGCGCGTCAATCCTGATGGGAGCTCCCGCCTCGCCCGAAAGCGAACCGCTGTTAATCCGCAGCACGCTGCCGAGTTCGTCTAGCACCACAGACCCGATTCTCAGCTCGCCGGAAGCGCTTCCGTTGGCAGTGATTGATATCGACGGACTCGCCGACTCCCCGCTCTTCGAGAAGTGGACTTCAGCGATATCAAACACGTACGGCGCATTGGCAAGGCCGCTCGCTCCGACGGTCACTGATGCGTCATCGGCGAACTCGAGTTCCGCGACATACGCCATCTCGATTCCGGAGGAAAGTTTGACGTCTACGGCGGAATCTTCCTCCATTCTCGCCGTCAAGCCGTTCAACCCTTCGCGGGGAAGACGTCCGTGGCTGTATTTGAAATTATAGACAAGCTGCTTCGCGTTCTCTCCTCCCGTCGAACCCGTGACGGCGAAATAGGCATACTTTTTGCCGAAGTACTGCTCTAGGTTGACGACATGAGAAGCCGTGAACGTCTTCAGCACTTCGTCGACGGTCTGCGAAAGCGTGATTGTAAGAAGCTCGTTCTTGTATGTGATCTTGAAATCGACTGGCTTCATGCTCCTGAGACTGACCCCCGAATCGGCTATGTCCGCGCTTTCCTTGACTTCCGCCATGCTAATGAAGTCCATGCGCTCTTTTAAGTATATGTTGAACGCCCATCCAACCGCCGTCGTAAGCCCGTTGTTGCCGGCAAAGCCGCGCGCACCGCCGATCCCGCCGTATGCGGAGGTGTCATTGGCATGGAACAAGAACGCCCCGCCGTCCGCCGGCGATCCAGAGCCTGCGGTTATTATGTACGTCCCAGATATCTCGAAGTCGGTCGCAACTGGTACAGGCGTAAGATAGGTTGCCGCCCCCGCCTGGTTGCCAAGTTCATCTGTAAGTCGAATTGCGGGTTCGTCGCCGACAGCGTCCAGCACGGTGTTCATGTTGAACTTCCAGGATGACGCCGCAGGCGTCAGGTCGAAGTTGTCCTCCGTATCGGCAAACGGCATGGGCTCTATGGAGAATCCGCTTACATGCTGCTCGCAGAATGCCTCTCCGCAGGCCGCGGTGAAACCCGCCCAGGCCGTAGAAGGCCAGCTTGAGATGTCGAAAAAGCGGGAGAGAGTGGAGGTGCGAGCATCATCCCCCGTTCCCTGCGTGATGGTCTGGACGACGGTTCCGTGTCCGTCATGCTCCACGACAACATGTATTCCGTCTCTTATGACTATGCCATTGGCAACGGACCCCATGCCGACACGCGCGCCGTTTTCGATCCAGCCCGCCCCTTCGCCCTGCTGTCCGCCGTTCGTCCAGATGCTGTAGGCGCATCCCATTGAAGGCGAAATGCCTTCGGCCGCAAGGCTGCCGCCGGTCCCTCCAAGTGCCGCAACGCCCCTGGAATCACCCTGAAGCATGAAAGTGAATCCGTCGGCCGGATTGTTCGGATTTACCGTGGAGTAGTCGAACGACGCCCGCCATGGCTGCCTCGGATTGAACGGCTTCTTCCAGAAGGCCGATCCATGGCTGTTCCCGGCCGACGTGGTAAGCCGCATCTCGTTTTCTGTGCCGTCTACACGGATGGCATCGCCATTCAGTTGGAAATCATTGAGGCTTGGCGTGCCGGAAGTTGCCGACGCATGTACCGCAAGAGTGCTGTTGTCTCCGACCCTGACCTTGTATGCATTGGACATGGCCTTCCCGGCATCGTCGAATGTCGCGTCGCCGTCAAGCACGACGGACGCGCCCTTGCTTCCGAACGGAAGGTCTGCGGCGGCCGTTCCCGGCCTGATCGTTCCCGCGTGCACGAACGTGCCGCCCGTGTATGTCTGCGCGGACTTCGTCGCGACGAAGATTCCGCCGCCGTTCTTGTGGAGCGCCAGGCTGCCTGTAAGCGCCACGTCGGTATTCTCAAGGATGGCATTGTCCGCAACATCGACATGGAGCTCTCCGCCGTCAACAGAGCTTGTCACCGAGGAGATGCCACCAAGGCCGGCGACATGGAGTTTGTGCCCCTTTACGTCTATGGTCGCCCCGGAGCCCGGCAAGATTGTGAAACCCCTGAAGTCGCAGTCATCTGAAAGCTCGCAGGAAACAACAAGCCCGCTGAGGCCGGCGCCTGCGGGGAACGTGACCGCGACAGATCCAGAGAGAATAACCAATGTGTCCGCGGCAGGAACTCTGCCATCCAGGACAACGCCGGCGGCATTGCGGCATGTCCAGTTCCCTGGCTTCGAGATGTCCTTGTCTATCGCGCCCGTCCATTCGGCCGTAGCGATTTCAGTGGAATCAGGATCGCCTCCATAGAAAACACCGTGCATGGTGCGCGAGCCGGCCACAAGCGTGCCCGACCCGTCGTCGATCATAAACCTGGCATTGAAGGCATTCTGCGGAAGAGCAGTCCAGGAGACAACCTGGGCTCCTTGAGAAAGTGTGCGCCCCCTCACATCGATTACAATCGTGGCATTGGGCGCGAAACCGCAGCAGCCGGAATAGTCCCCGGACGCGTTTGCGGACCATACGCCGCTCTTCGCGGTAAGGTTCAGCCGCGCGCCGTCCTGAAGCGCGACACTCGGGAACTGGTCCGATTCCGGCGTGAACGTTCCGTAAACCTTCACCGGATGGGCGGCATTGTCGTTGTTCGCCAAAGCTCCAGAGCGAAAGACGAAATCACTGACACTCAGATCGTTGAGCACCTGCATGCGGCATCTGACGTCGAACGTCGTCGTCTTCGAATCGTTGCCCTCGTAGGCGTAGATGCAGCCGGAATTCGAGCCGTTGTTGTCGGCGAACACGACCGTGCCGTTTGAAAACTTGTTCCCGCCCAGATAGAAATACTTGCCGTCGGCGAGCGTCACGGTCAGCGTCTTGCCGCCGAGGTCGCAGTCCTTATTGCGCCACAGATAGGAATAGTTCAATATAGCCGACGAATCCTTCGTGATGCCGGTCATGGCGCTGCCGCCGTAGGTTCGCTGCTCGTCATCAACGCCGAAGTCGCGTCCGTTGTTGACGACTGTGCCTCCGTCGAGAACTACATTCGCCATGTGGAAGTCGTAGTTTCCGTTCGTTTCGAGTGTCGCGCCCGTGCGGATGACCAGCCCCTGCGGCGCAGCTCCGAAAGCGTTCGGCAGATTATAGAGGCTTTGGCAGTTCGGCGCCGCCGGGGTAGCGGGTCCCGGCATGGCCACAGTCCCCGAGAGGACGTCCGTCCCGCCAGAATATGTCTGATCCTTCTTCGCCGCAACGAATGTGCCAGCTCCGTCAAGAACAAGCTTGAGGCTTCCTGAAAGAACCACCGAGCTGTTGACGAGCGTCTGGGACTCTGGAACGGCAACATGGAGTTCTCCGCCTCCAACGTTGTCGGTGATGGTGCCCGCACCACCAAAGGACTTGAGGTAGAGCTTCTTACCGGCGAGGTCGACTGTCACGCCACTCGAGATCGTAACCGTATCGTCGGCGGACCAATCTGCATCGGCGTCAAGCGTCACGTTTTCCGTGACTTCACGTGCGCCAGCGCAAAGCAGCGTCGACATGCAGCTCAACATAAAGAACGAACGGATCATCCTGCGAATTTTCATTTATGCCTCCCAAACATGTTATGACCGCGCAACAGCGCGCACCCCAGTTGTTGCATATATTCTAGCAAATGCCAGTGACGGCGGTCAAGTCGCGACACGCGGCGCGAAGCCGAGGACGCCGCAGTCCGGTCCGACGAGGTACGAGCCCGCGATCGCGTCGTGGACGTACGCCTTCGCCCCCGCGACCGCGGCGGATATGCCGCGCCCGAGCGCAAGCTCCGCGGCGAGCGCCGCCGCGAGCGAGCAGCCCGTGCCGTGCGTGGAGACGGGGTTTTCGACCCATGGCATGGAGAACTCGGAGACGTCATGTCCGTCGTACAGGACGTCCACCGCGCTCGAGCCCGCGCCGTGTCCGCCCTTAACGAGCACGGCGCATCCGTATGTGTCGAAAAGCTCCTTCGCAAGATCGCGCGCATGCGAGGTGTCGCTCGAACGCGCCGATTCGTCAACTCCCCTTCCGCACAGCGCCTCCGCCTCGGGGAGGTTCGGCGTCATCAGCGTCGCGAGCGGAAGAAGCCTCGCCTTGACCGCGTCCATCGCCACTTCCGAAATCAGCCGCGCGCCGCTCGTCGCGATCATGACAGGGTCGATCACCTTCGCGATTTCGGAATGCGGGCCTATCGCGTCCGCGATGACCTCGATCGCCGCGGGGTCCGCGAGCATCCCCGTCTTGAGCGCCCTTATGTCGTACACGCCGAGAACGGCGTCGAGCTGCGCCTTCACGAAGTCGGGCGGAACAGGATGTATCGCAGAAACCTCGTGCGGATTCTGCGCCGTCAGCGCGGCGAACACGGTGCATCCGTGCAGCGAATACGCATGGAACGCCCGGAGGTCCGCCTGCACCCCCGCGTTCCCTCCCGAATCGCTCCCCGCGATAGTCAGGCAGCATGGAGAATGATGAATCATCAGCGATGAATCATGAACCGCCATCATTCTTTCCTTTTCGCGAAGCGGCCCTTAGAGAGGCAGGCGCCTATGATGAGAAGGACGAGTCCCGGGATGAGGAAGAACTGGTAGCGCTCGCCGAGGCGCGACTCCTCCTCGTTCTGCTCCATGAGCGCGATCTGGCGAAGGCGGCGGCGGTAGATCGCGCCGAGCGTCGTCTCGGCCGTGCCGGCCGTCGCAAGGGGAACGTAGCTTCCGCCCGAAGCCTTCGCGATCGCGTCGAGCGCAGCCTCCTCGAGCTTCACCGTCACCGGCTTTCCGTCGAACTTGACGACGCCGCGTCCGTCCTCCGACGGAATCGTCGCGCCGCGCTTTGGATCGCCGATCCCGACCGTGAAGATGGGGATTCCGCGCTTCCTCGCCGCCTCGGCGTTCTTCAGGGCCTCGCCCCTCAGGTCGCCGCCGTCCGAGATGAGTATGATCGCGTTGTGGTCGTCAGCCGCGGGATCGAGAGTCGCAAGCGCAGTGCGGATTGCGCTTCCGAGGTCCGTCTCGCCGCGCGGAGCGGACTCCGGGCCCATGCGCTCGAGCGCGCTCCTCAGGTAGCCGTGGTCGGTCGTGAGCGGACACACCGCGACGCCGGTGCGGCGAAACGCGACGAGCGCGCAGCGGTCGCCTTCGAGAGAGTCTATAAGGTCTGCGACGTCGGCCTTCGCGCGCTCAAGGCGGTTCGGGCGAACGTCCTCCGCGAGCATGGAGCGAGAGACGTCGATCGCGATGACGACGTTGCGTGCGCGGGTGACGGTCTTCTCCATCGACTTGCCCCACTGCGGACGCGACGCGGCGAAAAGCGAGAGGAAGAGTCCGACGACAATGCACGCCGTCTGAAGTCCGGAGACGGACGACTTGGGCACCTTGAGCGTGAGCGCGCCGAGCGCCTTCTCGCGCCGCGCCCTCAGGAACGTCCACCACAGCCCCGCAACCGGAACGAGGAGCGAAAAAACGAGAAATATAGGATTAGCGAATCTCATAGCATACCGTGACTTTGCATGCACAAGATTATACCATATTTTTTCGCTCCGGGCGCTCGGCGCGGGGCGGTTGCTTGCCAGTGATTCGCTGCCTTGCTGGCGCAAGGCCCGGTGCAAAGCCATGGTGCGACATCGATTTCGCGGTCTTTTACCTTTTTGCCTGTGCCGCCAGGTCTCTCGGCAAAAAGGGCGACGCGTCGAAATCGGGTCGCCCTCATGGTTTCGCACCGTCGCTCATCATGCTACGCAGCCGCCCCGCGCCTCACGCCCTCCGCTATGTTCATTGCTTAGCTCACCTCTGAATCGCAGATGAACGGATATTTCGTTCTCCCGTGATTTCAGCACGAGCCCTGACTGGGGGAAGCGCCGTCCCGGCGCTTCGCAGGGGGTCCGTCGCTCCGCGACGGACAATCTCACTCCGCCTCTATCGGCGCGTCGCTCACCCAAACGCCGTCGCTCCGGGCGCTCTGCGCGGGGCGGTTGCTTGCCAGTGATTCGCTGCCTTGCTGACGCAAGGCCCGGTGCAAAACCATGGCGCGACATCGATTTCGCGGTCTTTTACCTTTTTGCCTGTGCCGCCAGGCCCCTCGGCAAAAAGGGCGACGCGTCGAAATCGGGTCGCCCTCATGGTTTCGCACCGTCGCTCATCATGCTACGCAGCCGCCCCGCGCCTCACGCCCTCCGCTATGTTCATTGCTTAGCTCACCTCTGAATCGCAGATGAACGGATATTTCGTTCTCCCGTGATTTCAGCACGAGCCCTGACTGGGGGAAGCGCCGTCCCGGCGCTTCGCAGGGGGTCCGCCGCTCGGCCCCTTCAGCGCCTCAATGGTCGCTGTTGCACCCCTCAACCGCAACCTTGAATCCGGCTATCACTTCAGCGCCGCCGGCAAAATTGACAACACAAGACTTAAGTGGATTTCGTCAAATCAACCGCAACAATTCCGGCGGCGACATCACCGGGATTGCCGCATTGACAAATCCCGGTTTATCGCGCGTTACAATGATATCCGCGCCAGCGGCAAGCGCGGCACGATACTGAACCTCATCCTCAAAGTCTTCTGCGAAATTTGCTATTGCATCAGCAATGGCCCGGGGTCCGACGGGAACTATCGATAAATGCTTCTGCAAATTGTCCAGCATTGTGCGCAGCTGACTTCGATTCAGCTGTTTGCGGACGAGATACACCATTGTGCAAATCGAAAGATCAGAAACGAGAACACGATGTTCGCCACCTTTGGCACAACGGGAAAACACCCTGTAGGAATCGTCGAAAAATGGGTCGCGCATGGCGACCACGTCTACAAGTACGTTTGTGTCAATGAAAACATTCACCGAGAAACTCCGTGTTTCTCGGCGATTGCATCATAAACCAAATCGGAGTCACTCTTCCCGCGCGGCAATGAAGCAATGCCGGAAATTTCATCGAGCCACTGCGGAGCGTTCTCGTCTGCCACGCGATGCAGGGCCTTTGCACGCGGCTCGGCAAGCGGCGCGGCGGCGGTCTTCTGCGAAACGAGAAAACGAACGAACATGACGACTGAGTTTTGCTGTTCAGCGTCAAGTTTCTCAATCTCTCTTTCTAGAACTGCGTATGGCATCATTTCCTCCTCAACAGCACGGGAATATTCTATCAGATTTTCTTGCGCGTTTTCAAGGGCGATTTTTGCCTCCACGCTATCGCCGATTGGTCTGCCCTGCGGAGGTTTATTCTCGCGTCGAGCGCTGCCTCCGCGAGCTTCAACGGTCGAAGAAGACAATCGCGGCCGAAGCACGGGGAAACTCGCAGTGCAGCCGCGCACGTCCGCCGCCAGCCGGCGACACGGAGACCGAACCAGCGGTCCAGACCGGCAGCGCACTGTCAGAAAACGCCGTCATCGCCGACGCAAGCGTCACCACCGCAAGCAGGCGCCTATGCAACATGAACGTGATTCCTTTCACTTGTCGTGCTTTCCTTCCCCGTGCCAGGGGATGAATGTGGGGACTTTGTCGATTCCGGCGGCGATGCGTTGGCGGACCGCCTCGTAGACGAGAATCGTCGCCGCGGCGGATACGTTGAGCGAGTCTGCGAGCCCGAGCATCGGAATCCTCACCCTGAGCTCCGCGCCGTCCATCCACTTCGCCGTGAGGCCGTACTGCTCCGCGCCGAGCGCGATGGCGACGTTGCCCGTGAGGTCGACCTCGAAGTGCAGTTTCTCCGCGTGCGGCGTCGCCGCAAGGATCTTGAAGCCGCGCTCCTTTAGGAACGCAAGCGCCTCCTCGCTCGTCGCCTCGACTATCGGGACGGAGAACATCGTTCCAGTCGATGCGCGCACGACGTTCGGATTGTGTATGTCCGTCGTCCTGTCGCACACGATCACCGCCGCTACCTTAGCGGCGTCCGCCGAGCGGAGGATCGTCCCGAGGTTGCCGGGCTTCTCGATGGACTCCGTGACGATGACGAGCGCGTTTTCGGGGAGCTTCAGGTCGGCGAGCTTGATGGAGACGTGAGGGCCAACCATGAGGAGTCCGTCCGGACGCTCCTTGTAGGCGATCTTCTCGAAGCAGACCTTCGAGCACGTGTACACCTCCGCTCCGAGCCTCTCGCAGTCCGCGACGAGCGCAGGCTCGTTCTCGTTCTTGAGGTAGAAGTCGGGACAGTGGAAGATCGCGCGCGGACGGTATCCGTTGTCCAGCGCGCGGCGGCACTCGCGGTAGCCCTCGACGATCATCTCGCCCGACTCCTCGCGGGTCGAGCAGCTGCGGAGCTTCACGACGTACTTGAGCTTCGGATTACTTGGAGACGTGATTTCCATTTTAGGTCACAGCTCCCAACTTTAAACTTCAAACCTCAAACTTAAAACTTCAGTGGTGGTGCCCGCAAGTGCACTCGTGGTCATGGCCGTGGTCGTGTCCGCAGGTGCACTCGTGCTTCGCTTCCTTGTACTCGATCGTGGCCTTCTCGCGGAGCTCGGCGACGTATGCGTCCATAGCCTTGCCGCGCGCCTCGTGGCGGAGGAGGTCCTTGATCTGGTCATGGACGTCGACGATCGTCTGCTGTCCGCCGCCGCGCTCATCGGCCTTGTAGATAATGTGGTAGCCGAACTCGGTCGTTACGATGTCCGAGACCTCGCCCTTCTTCATTCCGAACGCGGCCTTGTCGAACTCGGGCACCATCATGCCGCGTCCGAACCATCCGAGCGAGCCGCCCTGCGCGCCAGAGGGGCAGTCGGAGTGCTTCTTCGCCTCCTCGGCGAAGTCGGCCTTGTCGCTCACGATGCGCTCGCGGATCGCCTTGATCTTGTCCAGCGCCGCGTCGTCCGCGCCTTTCACGAGGATGTGCTGGCAGAGGACCTGCGGCTCCTCGACGTATTCGGACTTATGCGCCTCGTAGAAGGCCGTGACCTCCTCCTCGGTCGGATCGGACACGTGCGCGCACGCCTGGTTTACGAGCATGTTCACGCGCGCGCCCTTCTCGAGCTCCTTGCGGAACGACTCCTCGCTCATCCCCTGCGCGGCGAGCGCCTTCTTGTAGTTCTCCTCTCCGCCGACCTGCGCGACGACGCGCGCGACCTCCGCGTCCACGTCCTTCGCCGTCACCGGAAGCTCCACCTGCGAAGCGCGCTCGAGGAGGAGCCGCGCTCCGATCGCCTGCTCGAGCGCCTTCGCCTCGAGCTGGGGAAGGTTCTTCCTGATTTCATCTGCGGTCATGCCGTGGCTCATGTAGAACCTGGCAAGCCTGTCGAGTTCGAAGTGCACGGCCTCGGCCGAGATTTCGTATCCGTTAACTACTGCTGTCCTCATAGAAAAGTTGAAAGGTTGGAAGTTGAATGTCAGAACAGGCGAGTCACCTCGCCGTCGATCTTGTCGACGTCGCAGACGCGCGTCTGCGCGACGGGGAGCCGCTCCAGTTCGCGGAACGACGGAGGCGGATCGGTCAGCACGTCCTCTCCGTAAGCCCTCATGCACGTCTCGGGGAATTTGTACGGAGTCGCCGTCGCCGCGACGACGCACGGCACGCCGTCCTTCGGATATCCGAGCTTCTTCGCGACCGCCGTTGCGACAGCGGTGTGCGGGTCGACGAGATATCCGGCTGCGTCGCGCATGCGGCGCATCTCCGCCTCGGTCTCCTCGGGCGTCGCAACGCCTCCCTCGAAGTCGGCGAAGAGCCGCTCCTTTGCGGATTCCGAAAGCTCGTACCGCCCCTTCTCGGAGAGGTCGCGCATCATGCGCGTTGTCTCCGCGCAGGCGCGCTTGAAGTCTCCGTCGAGTCCGCCGGAGATCATCCACAGGAGCCTCTCCACGTTCGACGACTTCCTGATGTCCATCGACGGCGAGTTCGTCACCGTGAAGTTCGGACCCGGATCGTATACCCCGGTCTTCACGAAGCGCGCGAGGACGTCGTTGACGTTCGACGCCACGACGAGCTTCCTTATCGGCGAGCCCAGCAGCTTCGCGTAGTACGCGGCGAGTATGTTGCCGAAGTTGCCGCTCGGGACGACAACGTCAAAGGCCTTGCCGTCCTTTCCGGCCAGCTTCGCGCCCGCGAGCACATAGTACGCGATCTGCGGGACGAGGCGTCCGGTGTTGATCGAGTTTGCGCTCGAGAGCGTGATGCCGTGCGCAGCGGCATCGGCGTTGATCGCCGCGTCGGCGAAGATGCGCTTCACTGCCGCCTGCGCGTCGTCGAAGTTGCCGCGGATTCCGACCGCGTGCACGTTCGCCTCCGACGGTGTCGTCATCTGGAGACGCTGGATTCGCGAGGTGCCGGTCGCGGGATAGAAGACGACGATCTCTGTTCCGTCTACGCCCGCAAAGCCCTGCATGGCCGCGGACCCGGTGTCGCCGCTCGTCGCGGTTAGCACAAGGACGCGCCTGCCGCCCGCGGCATGGCGCATGAAGACGGGGAGCATCGACAGGGCGACGTCCTTGAACGCGCCCGTCCTGCCGTGGAAGAGCTCCAGGATGTGGAGGGAGTCCTTCTCGAGGAGCGGAATCGGATCCTCCGCCGGGAAGCGCGAAAGGAGCCGGTCTATCGCCGCCTTGCGCACCTCCTCGGGGAAGTCGCCGAAGAGCGCGTCGACGACGAACTTCTCGGCGGCACCAAGGGTCAAATTAGGGTCATTTAGGGTCGATTTAGCGTCGTTCAAAGTCGGGTTGTCCCTATCAGACTCTGACCCGACCCTATTTGGCCCTATCTCCGGCACATACAGCCCGCCGTCGGGAGCAAGCCCCTGGAAAACAGTTTCAGGTGCAGTTGCCTCTATACCCGTTCTTGTCGAAATGTACTTCATGTCTTTTCGAATTTCCGCCTCACTCTTCGCCGATCTCGGACTCCGCAAGCGTCGTGAATCCGCCGGCCCTCAGCGCGGACTCCGCCTTCGCGTTGTCGGAGAACCTGAACACGAGCACCGCCTTCTCGCCCCGGTGAAACGCGAACGCGTAGCTGTACTCGATGTTGACGCCAGCCTTGTCCAGCGCCGCCATGACCTCCGCCATCCCGCCCGGACGGTCTGGCACGCACACGGCGAGAACCTCGCTCACCTTGGCGGCGTGCCCCTTGGCGGCAAGCGTCTCCTTGGCCTTCTCGTGGTCGTCGACGATCATGCGGACTATCCCGAAGTCCGTCGTGTCGGCGAGCGAGAGCGTCGCGAT
Organism: Kiritimatiellia bacterium; assembly: GCA_016296065.1. GTDB lineage: Bacteria > Verrucomicrobiota > Kiritimatiellia > RFP12 > UBA1067 > UBA1067. Next base: position 25,681 of record JAEDKA010000026.1, on the reverse strand, counting down.
GTTGATTCCGGCGTCCGCGAGGTCGCGGCAGATGCGCGAAAGCTGACCCGGCTCGTTCTGCAGAAAGATGGATATCTGCCTGATGTGCATTTTCTGGCTCCTTTTCGTGTCCGCCGCCGGCGCTTCGAACAACCGTGCGCGCCATTAGGCGGATGTCAGATAGTATAGCAGTTTTCGGGGCGGAATGCAAAGCGGCGACGCCAGGCTCCAGGGCCAGGCGCCGCCGTTTCTTCGCTGCGTGTCCCGCTTCAGCGGCAGAGGGTGTAGAGAATGCCCGCCACGACAGCGGAACCGATCACGCCCGAGACGTTCGGGCCCATCGCCTGCATGAGGACGAAGTTCGTCGGGTCGTTCGCGAGCGACACCTTGTTGGAGACGCGCGCCGCCATCGGGACGGCCGAGACGCCCGCAGAGCCGATGAGCGGGTTGATCTTGTTGTCCTTCGACGAGAAGACGTTCATGAGCTTCGCCATGAGGACTCCCGCCGCGGTGCCGACGCAGAACGCGCAGAGGCCGAGCGCGAGGATCGCGAGCGTCGTCCCGGAGAGGAACTTCTCGCACGCGAGCTTCGAGCCGACGGAGAGGCCGAGCATGATCGTGACGATGTTGCAGAGCGCGTTCGACATCGTGTCCGCGATGCGCGAGACGGACGGGCCGACCTCCTTCGCGAGGTTGCCGAGCATCAGCGCGCCGATGAGCGGCACGGCGGACGGCAGCAGGAGCGCGCAGAGCAGGAGCACGATGAGCGGGAAGCAGATCTTCTCGATCTTCTTGACGGGACGGAGCTGCGGCATCCTGATGAGGCGCTCCTCCTTCGTCGTGAGGGCGTTCATGATCGGCGGCTGGATGATCGGGACGAGCGCCATGTAGGAGTACGCGGCGACCGCGATCGCGCCGAGGAGGTTCGGGGCGAGGCGGCTCGTGAGCCAGATCGCCGTCGGGCCGTCGGCTCCGCCGATGATGCCGATGGACGCGGCGGCCTTGATCGGCTCGCAGCCGAAGAAGTCCTGTCCGAATATCGCGGCGAGGCCGAGCGCACCGAAGAGCGCGAAGAAGATGCCGAACTGCGCGGCGCCGCCGAGGAGCGCGGCCTTGGGGTTCGCGATCAGCGGGCCGAAGTCGGTCATCGCGCCGACACCCATGAAGATCATGATCGGGAACACGCCCGTGTCGATGCCGAAGCGGAAGAAGTAGTACAGGAATCCGCCGGGCTCGACGATGCCGCCCTGCATGACGGGAATGCCGCTCTGCAGGAACGTTATTACGCCGTCGTGCAGCATCGCGGGCGCGGTGACGCCGGCGAGCGGGCAGTTCGCGAGGAGTCCGCCGAAGCCGATCGGCAGCAGCAGGAGCGGCTCGAAACCCTTGACGATGGCGAGGTAGAGCAGGACGAGGCAGATCGGGATCATGATGAGCTGCCCGATGCCGTAGGGCATTCCGCCGAGCACCTTAACCGCATGGCCCTCGACGAAGCGTCCGCCGTCGTCGAAGTATCCGCCGTGCCAGTTGAGGTCCTTGTCCCAGTATCCGTTGCGGTTGGCCGACAGCGGCTTCCTCTCCGGACGCGCCGCCTCGTCGAAGTTGCCCGTGATGAACGCGGGCGCCTCCTTCTTGAGGAACGAGCACAGGCCGGTGTCGGGCCACATGTCCTTGACCTTGGCGAGAGTCGTCTCCCAGGCGGGCTTCTCGGCCGGAACGTCCGCTTCCGCCGCCTGCGCGCCGAACGCGCAGAGGGCCATTAACAGTGCTGCAAGATAGCGTTTCATTGATTTGCCCTTCTTTGACGCTAGACGCGAGACGAGCCAACTCGTCCCACGTCCAGCGTCTCATGTCCTTACCCGATCACCGCGAGCGTGTCGCCAGTCGCGACCTTGTCGGTCGCAGCGACCGTGACCGTGACCGTGCCGTCGCACGGAGCGGTGACGGGGGTCTCCATCTTCATGACGTCCATGACGAGGATCTCGTCGCCCTTCGCGACCTTCTGTCCGTTCGTCGCCGTGACGCGCAGGATCGTGCCGGGAACGGGAGCCTTAACCTCCTGTCCGCCCGCGGGGGCCGCGGCGGCCGGAGCGGCGGCCTTGATGCCGGCCTCGGACTTGAACGCGACCTCCTTGCCGTTGACGACGGCCTTGCCGTCGCCCTTGATCTCGACGCCGTAGGCCTTGCCGTTGATCGTGACCGTGACGGGTCCGCCCTTGCCGGCGGCGGGCTTGGCCTCCTCGGCGAAGCGGCAGCCCATCGGGGCCTTCGAGGGGTCCTTGAGGAAGAGAATGCCCTTCTCCTTGCAGGAGGCGGCGATGAAGATGTTCTCGTCGGTGACGGGAAGCCCCGCGTCCTCGAGCATCTTCTTCGCGACCGCGCCGCCCTTCTTCGGGTCGGCGTCGTTCATCTCGAGCACCGTCTTCGTCGTGGGCTGGCTGTACGCCTTGTTGAGGTCGCTCGACGCCATGAACTCGCTGGCCTTCTTGACGATCTCAGGATCCGGCGGGACGGGCGTCTTGCCGAAGTAGCCGAGCACCATCTTGGCGTAGCCCGGCGCGAACTTCTTGAACTTGCCGAACATGACGTTCTGGATCGCCTGCTGCGCGTAGAACTGCGAGACGGGCGTGACGGACGTTCCGAAGCCGCCGAGCCTGACGCAGTCGTACATCTCGGCGATCATTTCGTCGTACTTGTCCATCATGTTGTTGTCGCGCAGCATCTGCGTGTTAGCCGTGAGCGCGCCGCCCGGCATCGGGCTCCACACGATCTGCGGGTTGACGCTCATCGCCTCCGGCGGGAGGAAGTACTTCTGCATCGCGTTCTTGAAGGAGTCCTCCGCCTTCTTGATCTTGTTGATGTCGAAGTCGAAGCAGAAGTCCGGGTCGCCGTCAAGGCAGTGCCACATCGTGATGATGTCGGGCTGGCAGGTGCCGCCGCTCATCGGCGCCATCGAGAGGTCGAGTCCGTCAGCTCCGCCGCGGAGAGCCGCGAGGTAGCACGCGACGCCGTTGCCCGCCGTCTCGTGGCTGTGGAACTGGATGTGCACCTTGTCGCCGAGAAGCTTCCTCGCGAGCTTCATCGTATTGTACACCGTCGTCGGCGTGGAGGTGCCGGACGCGTCCTTGAACGCCACGCGGTCGAAGGGGATCCCCGCGTCCATGATCATCTTCAGGCGGTCGCGGTAGAACTCGGGCGTGTGCGTGCCCTTGTTGTCGATTCCGGGCGGAAGGCCCATCATCGTCACGACGACCTCGTGGTTGAGCCCGGCGTCGTGGATGCACTGTCCGGACCACTTCAGGTTGTTGACGTCGTTGAGCGCGTCGAAGTTGCGGATGGACGACATGCCGTGCTTCTTGAACATCTGCGCGTGCAGCTTGATCATGTCGCTCGACTGCGACTCGAGTCCGACGACGTTCACGCCGCGCGAAAGCGTCTGGAGGTCAGCCTCGGGAGCCGCCTTGCGGAACTTGTCCATCACCTCGAACGCGTCCTCCTGGCAGTAGAAGTAGCAGCTCTGGAACCGCGCGCCGCCGCCGGCCTCGAACCAGCGGACACCCGCCGCGTAGGCTTCCTCGACGCAGGGGAGGAAGTCCTTGGAGAGAACGCGCGCGCCGACGACGGACTGGAAACCGTCGCGGAACGCAGTGAGCATGAACTTTACTGTTTTCTTGGCCATAATAATTTACCTTTCAAATTTCCATGTGTGGGGTTCGGGGCCGCCAGAGGCCCCGTCCGTTCCGATACTTAGCCGTTCATCGCGACCGCGATCGCGAGCGCGATGTTGGCGTCGTCGTCCGTCGCCGCGGCGGCCGCGGGCTTCTTCTTCGGCGCGTCCTGCGGGAGAATCGAGTCGAAGTTGCCGATCGCCTTCATCGAGACCTTCGTCACGACGATCAGGATCGAGAGAAACACATAGACGATGCCCATTCCGGCGATCATCAGAACAATGCCTTGGCTTATCATTTTGGGGGAAGTTTGGAGGTTTGGAAGTTTAGAGGGTTGGAAGTTTGGAGGTTTGGATGGGGAGTTTACGGATCGACGAACGTGAGCTTCAGGGTGTCGAAGTCGATCTTCCTGTAGTAGCAGTTCCTCGGGGCGCCCGCCTTGTTCTTCGTGTGGCAGATTCCGCCGCGGCAGGGCCTGACGACGTAGAGGAGCGAGTTCTGCTCGCAGTTGACGTACGCCTCGAGGAGGTCGAACGTCTCGCCGGAGGTCTCGCCCTTGAACCACAGCTTGTTGCGCGAGGTGGACCAAAGGATGAGCTTGCGCTTCGCAAAGCTCTCCTTCATGGCGAATTCGTTCGTGTACGCGACGAGGATGACTTCCTTCGTGTCCGCGTTCTGGACGGCAACGGGAATCACGCCCGGATCATGCTCCACCGACGCCGCGCGGCTGGCCGCGACCTGCGCGCCCACCTTCTCGAGTTTTGTGAAATCAAGCGTGAGTTCCGACGATTCTTCGAGCTGTCCCATTTGAGTCCTTTTTTGGTAAAGTTAGGATACATTATACCAAAAAATGTCGCTTTTGGGCGGTCGAATATCAAAATTGCGGAAATGACATGCTCTCTCGCAAGACGTCGGGACCTCAGGGCGAGGTCGGGACGTCTCCGACGGTGACGCGGTAGAATCCTGACACGCCGGCTTCGCCAGCGGGAATCAGGAAGTCCCCGTCCTTCGAGGCCGAGTCGCCGCTCCACACCGGCTTGGCGGAGTCGACTCCGTCCAGCGTCTCCGCGAAGCGGTAGCCGTAGTAGAGCCCCGCCTTCGCGTTCGTCACGTTGAGCCGCACCGCGCCGTCAGCCACCGCTATGCCGGGGACAGTCCCCTGCGAGTCCAGTCCGACGACCGGACGCACGGCCGCCGCGTCGAGCGCGATCATTCCGCCCGAGACTGCGTAGTACGCCGGAAGCGTCGCCCATTCCATTCCGCCGAAGCTGACGCTGTTGCCGTCCCATGCGAAGGCCGTCGGGAGCTCCACGGACGTTCCGTCCTTCGCCTTCTGCAGGAACTGCTCCTTCGTCGGCAGCTCGACGCCGTTGACCCTGGGGAAGTGCTGCTCGCCCGGGACGTAGTAGCGGATGTAGTCCAGCTCGAACGTCTGCGGCAGGGATCCGTTCTCCACCCCGCCCACGTCGCGCCTGTCGAACTGCACGTTCATGACGCACCCGTTCTCCGGATCGCCGAACGGGGCGTACTCCCCTGCCGACCAGTCGGCGTTCGGATGCGTCCACAGCGTCTCGCCGTCGACAGAAACGGTGAAACCGTCCTTGTCCCAGTCGAGCCGCCAGACGTGGAACTTGTTCGTCCAGGCGGGATCGACGTCCGTGAAGCGCTTGAGCTCGATGGCGGACCAGTAGTCCTTGTCGTTTCCGTCCGCCTTCTTGTCCCAGGTCGCCCACTGCGCGAGACACGGCCTCGCGTCTGCGGTGTACCCTCCGCCCGGGAGGTCCACCGCCGCCTGCTCGGTGTCGAAGAAGTTGAAGTAGCCGCCGTAAGGATACTCCTTGCGCGTTCCGGCGAGTCCCATCGACGGATGGAAGCCCGGCAGGACGGGGGACTTGACGCGGAACTCGATCCTTCCGAACGAGAACGTGCGCTTCCCCTCGGTAGTGAGGCTGGCGTAAGTGCCCTCATGCGGCACGCCCTCGTCCGCCGCCGTCAGCACGAGCGCGCCGCCGGTGCAGGTGGCGGTGTCGGGAGTCCACACGGTCCAGTCGGACGAATTCGGCGCCCCCTCCTCGTTGAACTCGTCGTTCCACGCCATCGCGTAGCCGGGGTAGACGGCAGGCGCCTGCGCGGACGGATGGCAGTCGGGGTCGTTCTCGAGCGTCGGCGCCTTCGCGGCGCGCCAGCGCCTGACTGCCTCGCGTATCGCCTCCGCGTTGCGCGTCGATATAGCCTGGTAGGCCGCGCCGGGGTAGATGTTGATGCACTGGTCGGAGACGTAGCAGTTCCACTCGTCCCACACGGAGTTTGAGTACGTGAAGCCGTGCTGCAGGGCGAAGAACGCCCATCCGTCGAGGTTGTAGTCGAGCGCGAAGTTGCACAGCGAGAGCATGTCGAGCGGAGCGGACGACGCCTTCTCGCCGAAGCACGGGGTGGTGTAGCCCATCAGTATGTCGAACTTCGGGCCCTGCCTCATGAGCTGCGCGTTGTAGTCGCCGTTCCAGCCTCCGTTCGTCTGGAAGTGGTTGCAGTACGGACAGTAGGCGTTCGCGTACGGCGTCATCTTCATGCACGCCTCGGGTCCGGCGTTCTCGTACTCTCCCGGGTTGACCCATATCTTGACCTCCGGGGCGACGGCGCGGAACTGCTTCGCGAGCGAGACCCAGTAGTCGGCCATCGAGTTGCCCGGCTCGTCCATGAAGCTCCACGCCCAGTCGGAAAGCGCATACCCCTGCGACGCGAAGCGCTGCTTGAGGTAGTTAGCGTGGCCTTCGCTGATGTCGCCGTCGTTGAGGTGCACCGTGAGGCGGATCCCGTACCTGTCCGCCTCCTCCTTCGGGATGAGTCCGTCGTTCACGACGTTGACGCCGATGCTCCTGTAGAGCTCCCAGCACGAGACCATCGGATACGGCGACGCCCATCCGAACACGTACGGAACCGGCGTCGACTTCGGGAGCGCCACCTCGTGCTCAATCACGAGGCTCAGCGTCTTGCCGCAGACCGTCACCGTCGCCTCGCCGCTTTCGAAGGCTTTCGTCCCGTCTACGGTAAGCCACAGCCCGTGCGTCTCGCCCGGCGGAACCGTGAAGTCCTCGCGCCTGAACAGCGGCATCGGCTGCCAGTCGCCCCATTGCGTCAGCATGAACGCCGGAACGCGCCACGAAACCATCCCCGCGTTGTCGCCGGCGATCACGGGCGTAGCGTCGACCGGCTTGTCCGTGTCGTTGCGAACGAGCATCAGCACCGTCTCCGTCTCGCCCGCGCGCAGCGTGAACTTGTACGGATCGAGCCCCTCGTCCAGACGCGGATACGTGAGGCGGGAGTAGCCGACCCACGGATCCCTCGCGCGCCAGACGGTGATCGGATCGTCCACGTCTATCGCCGGCATGACACCCGCCTCTCCTTCGGGAACATAGTCCGCATCGTCAGTGACGATCGCGCAGTCCACGTTGCGGTATGTGTACCCGAAGTCAACCGGACTGTACAGGCGCACTCGCGCCGTGCCCTTCTCGAGCTGCGCCTCCACCTTCACCCAGACAAGCCCGGCGTGAGACGTGTTGAATTCAGAGTCGGCGGCGAGAACCCGCGCGGCAAGCTCCTCTCCGGCCGCGTTCTCAACGGACATCTTGTACGGGGCGAGGTAGCCGTACAGCTCGTTGTAGCGGACCCAGACGCTGTAGACGCCGTTCGACGGAACCTGGAACGGCGCTGCGGCATTCGCCCCCCACCATCCCCAGTTAGTCTGAAGGAGCCGTCCGCCGGACGCCCCCGCGCTGTCCACGACCCACCAGCCCTCGTTCTCCGGGAACTCCTCCGCCTCGATCTTGATCTTGAAGTGCGTGCGGTCGAATGTCGCGGCCTGCGCGGCGACGGAACCGCGGTCGGCGGCCATCTGCGGGGGCGTGCCGACGAGGTTCGTCTCCTCGTCGAAGGCGGACATCATCGCCATGCGGCCGGCTTCCACGCCGGGGACTGTCCCCGCGACAAGATCTGCGAAGAAAGCGCGCCTCCACTCGCGCCAAAGCGGACGAAGCGCCGCCGCCGCTTCAGAGTTGCACATGGGCCTGCGCTCCCAGACGTCGCGCGACGCCGCAGCCTCCTCCGAAGGCGCGGCGGAACCGACGAGTATCGGACCATCGCCCGCAGGCCGCGAAGGCACCGCGAGAGGCTCGCGCGTAAGGACGATCGCTGCGACGTTCCTGTTCGCGAACGGACCGCCGTGGACGAGTCCGCCAAGAGTGAGCGTGCGCCGTCCTTTTTCGAGATACACCATCGGCGCGGACTCCCACTTGAAGCCAGTGGGGTCGTCGCGGAAGTCCGGAATGGGATTCTGGCGCCGCGCGTGCTCGGTGAAGTCAAAGCGGTACGACCAGGCGTCCTGCACGAAAGTGAGCGACCCGTCCGCCATGTCGGCTAGGCGTCCGTCCTCAAGCGTGACCGCGAACGACGCGGCCGAGCCCTGTTCGTGCCAGTAGCGCGCCCAGACGCGGTACCAGCCGTCCGCCGGAATGTCGACGCCGATGCGTGAGATGCCTGCAAGATGACCGGCCGCGGACTGGATGCACGCCTCGCCAGCGACCTCGCCGAATCCCCACTGGTTGATCTTCGCCCCCGCGAAGGCCTGCGGCGTTATCCACACCGTCTCGAGCGAATCGGCCAGCGTGTCGGAGCGCGGTCCGCCAGCGAGCCTTGTACGGAATTCCTCGTGCTGAGCGCAGTATGACGAGAAATGCCCGAATCCGACAAGGGTCCCCCCGAGCCGATCCCAGTTCAATTCGTCCGGTTCGTCCTCGAAGGCGAATGCGGACACGGAAAGCGCGGCGGCGACCGCCAGCGCGACGTTCTTAACTACCATTTTCACTCCCCAGTTATTTGGTAATTTTGCTGATGGCCGCATATTATACCAAAAATTTTCCGTTCGTGGGAATCGCCTCCTTGATTTGTCCGTTAAAACATGCTATCCTACTGAACATGGAAGAACGACTTCAGAATATACTGAGCCATGCGGGCGTTGCGTCACGGCGCAAAGCGGCGGACATGATTTCGGAGGGGCGCGTCACAGTCGACGGCGTCGTGGTGAAGGAGCCCGGTGCGCGCGTCGATCCTGCGTCGGCCAGGATCGCGGTCGACGGACGTCCCCTCGCCGCGGCGGAGGCGAAGAGGACCATAATGCTCTACAAGCCCGTCGGCGTGCTGTCGTCGATGTCCGATCCGTTCGGTGGCGAGACCGTCGCGGACATCGTCAAGACGCCCGAGCGGCTCGTTCCCGTCGGGCGTCTCGACAAGGACTCGGAGGGACTTCTCCTGATGTCGAACGACGGAGACCTCACGCTCCGCCTCACGCATCCTCGCTACGAACACGAGAAGACGTATGTCGTGCGCGCGGCGGGGCGCTGGAGCGAGGAGAAGCTGAACACGCTCCGCGGGCCGGTCAAGATGCCGGACGGATACGTCACGCGCCCCGCTCCAGTGACTGTGCTAGCCGGTCCCGTCGCGAACGTGACGACGCTTGAGTTCCGCCTCAGGGAGGGCCGCAAGCGACAGATACGCTACATGTGCTCCGCCGCGCATCTCGTCGTCGTGTCGCTCAAGCGCGTCGCCGTCGGGCGTCTGCGCCTCGACCCGGCGCTTGCGCCGGGCGAATGGCGCGACCTCACGCCGGACGAGCTAGAGTTGCTCCTGCCGAAGGGTTGATCCCGCCACTGCCCCCGACAGTGTGCGCGGCCTAGCGCTCGCCGTAGGCGCCGAGAAAGGCGAAGTGCTCAATCTCGGGATCGCGGGACAGTTCGGCGAGAAGGCTCTGCACGGACGCGTCCGCAGGCGACGCCTCGAAGTCGAAGATGAAGCGGAACTCGAAATCCACCCCCGGGACGGGGCGCGACTCGAGCTTCGTCAGGTTCACGTCGATCGCGGCGAACTTCGAGATGATTTCGGCGAGAGCGCCCGGCCTGTGGGGGAGCGAGAGCATTATCGAAATCTTGCCGGCGTCTGGATATATCTCAAGGTCCTTCGAGATGCAGATGAACCGCGTGTAGCTTCCGGTCGAGTCCTGTATTCCCTCCGCGACGACATCAAGTCCGTAGAGCTCCGCGCACAGACGCGATGCGATTACGCCGACGTCGCGGCGTCCGGACGCGGCGACCTCCTTCGCCGCGAGCGCGGTGTTGGAGGAAGGCACCCCCTTGAGCTCCGGATGCGCCTTGAAGAACCCGGAGCACTGCGCGAGCGCGTGCGGATGGCTCGCAACCTCGCGGATGTCCCCGAGCTTGACGCCGCGCGGCGCGAGAAGGACGTGGTCGATCTTGAGCCTAACCGCGCGCGAGATGTGGAAGCTGTGGCTCTGCATCAGGTCGTAGACCGCCGAGACGGACCCGGCCGTGGAGTTCTCGACCGGAAGGACGCCGTATGCGCACAGCCCCTTCTCGACGGCCTCGAAGACCTTCTCGAATGAGTTGAAGTACACGATGGTCGGCGTCTTCACGAGTCGCGTCGCCGCCTGCTGCGCATAGGAGCCCTCCGTTCCGCAGCACGCGACGAACGCGCGCGTCGGAAACGGATGCGCATGCGCGGCGAGCGAGCTGCGCATCTCCTCGACGAGCGGGGAGTCCGCGTTAATGATCCCGCGCTGGAGCGCCTTGGATATGGAGAACAGCGTCGTGAAGAAAAGACGCGCGGAGTTCTCGTTTTCGGGGCCGGCCGCCTCGATTACGTGCGTAAGGATCTCGCGTTCGCGGGCGGGATCGGATACGGGGCCGCCCGTCTCCAGCTTCGCCTTCGCGACGTCGCGCGACACGGCGAGCCGCTCGAGGAAGAGCTTCACGAGCCCTTCGTCTATCCTGTCCATCTCTTTTCTTGCCTGCGTCAGTCTGTTGTTCATCTTTTGTTTTCCGTGTTTGCCCTGGGGTAAAAAAATTCGGCCCTGCATTCTTCTGCAAGGCCGGTTTCGCGCGCTATTGGACAATGGCAAGCGAACTTCACGCCTTGCGGACGCGAATCGTAAACCAAAAGCCAATAAACGACAGGTTGTTCATATGGCGCAAATTATACCACCGCGGCCGCTCCGCAGTCAACGGGGAACGGCAAAAAACGCCGATAGGTTTTTCCTATGCCACCAAGGTGAGATTTCCGATTACCTTTCAACGCGTCCGATGTGTCATAATATTCGCCGTGAAAACCGCAAGGAAGGAGCAACGACAATGAGCAACAGAAAATTCCACATCGAGACCCTGGCCGTCCACGCTGGACAGCCCGACCACGGCGATCCGACGACCTATGCGCGCGCCGTTCCCGTCTACCGCACGACAGCCTACAACTTCCGCGACTCCAAGCACGGCGCCGACCTCTTCGGACTGCGCGAGCTCGGCAACATCTACGCCCGCCTCATGAACCCGACGAACGACGTCCTCGCCAAGCGCATCGCGGCGCTCGAGGGCGGCGCGGCGGCACAGACGCTCTCGAGCGGCACCGCGGCGGTCTACTTCACCGTGACGAACATCGCGAGGGCCGGAGACGAAATCGTCGCCGCGAGCAACCTCTACGGCGGCACGTTCAGCCAGTTCGACGCGATTCTCCCGAACGTCGGCATCAAGGCACGCTTCGCCCCGGTGAACGACTTCGCCGCGACGGAGGCCGCCATCAACGAGAAGACGCGCATCGTCTTCATAGAGGCCGTCGGCAATCCCGCGCTTGACGTCGCGGACATCGAGAAGTACGCCGAGATCGCGCACCGACACGGGCTTCCGCTCGTCGTCGACGCGACCTTCACGCCTCCGCCGCTCCTGCGCGCGCTCGACCACGGCGCGGACTTCGTGATCCACTCGCTCTCCAAGTGGATCGGTGGACACGGCGCCGGCATCGGCGGAGTCGTCGTCGAGAAAGGCGGCTTCGACTTCACCAACCCGAAGTTCGCCCTCTACAACGAGCCGGACGCGGGCTACCACGGACTCCGCTTCGCGCACGACCTCCCCGAGCCGCTCAAGGCCATCGCGTTCTCGATACGCCTCCTCACGGTCGGCATCCGCAACCAGGGCCCGACGCTCGCGCCCGACGCGGCGTGGATATTCCTCCAGGGCGTCGAGTCGCTTCCGCTCAGGATCGCGCGCCACAGCGAGAACGCCCTCGCGGTCGCGAAGCATCTCCAGAACCATCCGAAGGTGGCATGGGTGAAGTACCCCTCGCTCACGCAGCCCGAACTCGCGAAGAAGTACCTTCCGAACGGAGCCGGCGGAATGGTCGTCTTCGGCGTCAAGGGTGGATCCGAGCAGGCCCGATGTTTTGCGGACTCGCTCAACGGAGAGCTGTTCTCGCTCCTCGCCAACGTCGGCGACGCGAAGAGCCTCGTCATCCATCCGGCCTCGACGACGCACTCCCAGCTCTCCGACGAGGATCTCCGCAAGGGCGGCGTCCTCCCCGAACTGATCCGCCTCTCCATCGGCATCGAGCACATTGACGACATCATCTCCGAACTCGACCGCGCGCTGGAAAGCATCTGAAAACCTCAACACCCGAAGACAAACGGAACAACAGAAAGGAATCTCACAATGAACAACATCAGCAGCAAACTCGTCCGCTCCGCACTCTCGCTCTCCATCGCCGCCGCAGCAGCCGGCGCCGCATACGGAGGCGTGCCGCTCAACAACCTTCAAGGCGCAGGAGGCATCGCCTTCAACCCGCTCGCTTACACGGCGGGCCAGCCGTGGGAGGGCGGCGAGTCGAACGACCTCAACAAGGTCGTCTCGAAGCCGCAGGTCGGCGCGTGGTACGTCAACCTCAACGAGTCGAAGATCAACTGGGGCGCGTTCGGCGCGGCGTTCACGCTGGCCGAGCGGCTCGAGGTCTCCGCAGGCTACGAGCTAGTCAATGCCCGCAAGTACGGCGACAGGTCGATCAACAAGTACAACCTCGGCGCCAAGCTGAGGCTCCTCGACGAGAACGCATTCGACACGTCATTCGTCCCGGCGGTGGCGGTCGGCGGAATATACAAGTACACCGACTCGCGCACCGTTGACGCGCTCGGACTCGACAACGACGGATTCGACGCCTACGTGGTGGCCTCAAAGCTCATCACGCAGACACCGATCCCCGTTCTCGTCTCCGCCGGTCTTCTCTACACGGACGAGGTCGTGAACGGCGTCGTCGGACACAACGACTACGACCTCGTTGCGTTCGCGAACCTCGACGTCCTGCCTGCGGAGAACATCGCGGTGGGCGTTGAGTACAAGCAGGGAGCGCGCGTCGGAGACGGAATCCGCAACCACGACTACTGGAACGGACACATCGCCTGGTTCGTGAACCCGAACCTCACGCTCGTCGCAGCGTACGTCGAGACTGGAGACAAGGACAGGTTCTACCAGCACGGCTCCACCAAGAACCTCGGCGTCGGTTCCGGACTCGTCTTCAGCGTCCAGTACCAGTTCTGACAGTTCAAAAGTTAAAAAGTCGGCTAACGACAAACAGCCAACTATGATATAATGTCCAAAGAAAGGAAAACGGAAATGAGCAACATTGCAAAGAACATCCTGGCGAAGGTCGGCGGCACGCCGCTGGTCGAGATCTCCAGCAAGCTCAACAAGGGCGGGGCGAAGGTCCTCGCGAAGGTCGAGTACTTCAACCCCGGCGGCAGCGTCAAGGACCGCATCGCCCTTTCGATGGTCGAAGCCGCCGAAAAGAGCGGCGTCCTCAAGCCCGGCGCGACAATCATCGAGCCCACGAGCGGCAACACCGGCGTCGGCCTCGCTCTTGTCAGCGCGGTGAAGGGATACCACCTCATCCTCACCATGCCCGAGACGATGTCGATCGAGCGACGCAAGCTCGCGGCGGCGTACGGAGCGGAGATCGTCCTCACCCCCGGCGCGGCCGGAATGAAGGGAGCGATCGCCAAGGCGAACGAACTCCGTGACTCCACGCCCGGCGCGGTCATCCTGCAGCAGTTCGAAAACCCGGCCAACCCCGAGTTCCACTACCGCACGACCGGTCCGGAGGTCTGGGCGGACACCAACGGCGAAGTCGCCGCGTTCGTAGGCGGCGTCGGCACCGGCGGAACGATCACCGGCACGGGCAAGTACCTCAAGGAGAAGAATCCGAACGTGAAGCTCTTCGCCGTCGAACCCGATACGTCGCCCGTCCTCTCCGGCGGACAGCCCGGACCCCACAAGATCCAGGGCATTGGCGCGGGATTCGTTCCGAAGGTGCTCGACACGTCGATCCTCACGGAGGTGATCAAGGCTTCGGCCGAAAATGCTGGCGCGACGGCGCGCGCTGCGGCCGCGCAGGAAGGCCTTCTCGTCGGCATCTCCTCCGGCGCGGCGCTCTGGGCCGCTCTCGAGCTCTCGAAGCGTCCCGAGTTCGCCGGCAAGACGATCGTGGCACTCCTTCCCGACACGGGCGAGCGCTACCTCTCTACCTGGCTCTTTGAATAACGCCGAACTGAAAAACCGGCATAGCGAACGCGGAGACTCCGGCAAAGCCGATGTCTCCGCGTTCGTCATGTCTTCCGCCTACGGCGCGGCTTCGCCTACGCTGAAAAACATCGAGTCGGCCTCTTCGCCAAGCATAACAGTCAAGACGGCCCTGGTTTCGCCCTCCAGGCGCAGCACGAATTCGGGAAGGTACAGCGTCGCATCGTCCGGCATCGGCAGCGTCCGTGACGCGCGGACCACCAGCGTGTCCCCGAACCCTTGGAGCCATGTGGCCGGAAGCGCCGACACCTCCAGCAGAACCCATCCGTCCCCGACAATGATATCTTCGATCCGCAGTTCCTCGAGCGCGAGCGCGTCGCCTCTTTCGGACCTGGCGCTTCCGGTGGCGGAGTCGATCCATGCCGTATAGCGATAGCCGTTCGCGGAGAACGGATGCGCACCGCCCGGCGTGCCGGAATCAGACCAGTCTTCCGGCAGCCACAGATACACCCTGCCGCCGCCGTCGGCGTAGATGCCGGACGTCCCGTAGTATTCCGGCAGGCCGTCGAACGCAATCGCCGCGCCGGGCTCAAGCCCCTCGACCATGACGCAGTACACCCTGTCGCCCGCCGCATTCACCGGGATGTTCGGCGCGTCATCGGCGTCGGACGCGGTGAAGTATGCGTCGCGATCGGACCTTCCCCGCGGCATGACGCTGCCGCCGGTTATCGAAATCGAATAGCCGTTGTTTGCTTTCGACGAGTACCCGTCGCCGATCAGTGCCGCGTATTTTTTGAGGGTCTCCATCTTGCTATAGGCAACGACCGTTCCGCCGGAGATTTCAATTCGGCATCCCGTCGAGTCCGACGAATCGCCGCCGCCGATTCCCGCGCCGCAGTACGAGGAGAATAACTCGGTGCTCGTTCCGCCGGTCGCCGTCACCCTGCCGCCGGTGATGTAGATGTCACCGCACCTGCCCTTGTAGCCGCTTCCGATCCCCGCGCCGTCGTCCAAGCCGTATGCTGAAATCAAGCCGCCTTCGATGCGGATCGTCCCCGTACCCTCGCTGCGGTTGCCGCCGATGCCCGCCCCGTCTGCGCCGCCCCTCGCAACGAGTGCCGCGTTTTCCTCGAGATTCGTAATCGCGAGCGTGGCGGATGCGTCAACGTTCAACGCAGCGTAGTCGCCTGTGGCGCTGGCGTCGAGCGTGTTCACGCCGGAGAGTCGCAGCGTGTTCACGCCGCCTTCGATTTTCACCGGGGAGCCGCTCGACACCTTGAGGTACAGATTGGAGATCGTGAAGGAAAGCTCTCCTTTTGGCGCGGCGACGATGTGAACGTAGTTGTTCTTGTTCGTTCCGGACACGACGCAGTCGTCCTGGATCGCGAGAGTCCTCGTCGAAAGGTCGTAGCCCCACTTCTTGCCCCTGGCCTCCATATGCGACACGTCGACGCCATCTACCAGAACCCCGGTGAACCACGGCTCGGCCGCTACGTCTGCGCCGGAAACACTCGCCGAGAACATGTCGCCGCCTATGCTGAAAATACGCCGTCCGTCCGGCAGCCACAGGTATATCTTCCCGTCCGCGTCAGCATAGATCTCGGAATGCCCGGCATAGTCGCCGAGGTAGTCGACTTTGACCTGCGCGTTGGTGAATGCCGTGCTGATCGTCACGCAGTAGACGCGCTCCGTTCCGTTCGACGGCGCGGGCGCGACGTATTCGGCCGCGGCCGTCCTGTGCGCCGCGTGGACGGACGCGCCCCTGATCGAAAGCGGGCAGACGACAGGGACGGAACTGCCGCACGAGCCGATGCCTATGTCGTCCGGCGTGCTGTAGCCGTCCATCCCCGCTCCGCCGGTCGCCACGACCGTTCCGCCGCTGATGTCGACGGCTGCGTGCTGGCTGTCGAGGTACCCGGACCCTATTCCCGAGGCGCCTTCGCCACCAGTCGCCGCGACGCGTCCGCCGGATATCGCAATCCGGCACGGCTCCGTGTTGGCGCTGGATATGTATGCGGGGCCAGATATCGCGCCTCCGATTCCCGCGCCATTCTCGCCGCCAGTCGCAACAACCTCGCCTCCGCTGATCGAAACCGTGTGCCCGCGAGCCGAATAGCCGCCGCCGATTCCGGCCGCGATCCGGCCGCCCTTCGCAACGACCTTGCCGCCCGAAATCTCGATGACGCCGCCCGAATGCTGGTTCCCGCCGCCGATTCCAGCCGCATTTTCGCCGCCCGTCGCCGCAACCTCGCCGCCGCCTATGCGGATCGTCCCCTGGCGCAGCGTCTCGGCATCACCTGCGCCGTCTCCGGAGTCGGGGAAATATCCGCTGCCGATTCCTGCGCCGCACTTCCCGCCCGTCGCCGTTATCGCCCCGCCGATGATCTCGACCGTGCCGTGGCTCTGCGCCCTGCCGCCGCCGATGCCGGCGGCATTCTCAGCGCCGACCGCGCGGAGCGTTGGCGAAACGACGGTGTCGTAGTAGTTTGTCGAGACTATCACGACTTCGATTATGTCGTTCGTGACGATGGTTCCGTCGTCCAGCTCAACGATGTCGTACAGCGTGTTCGTGGTTGCATTTATGTTGTCCAGGTCAGGCACGGACACCGTGGAGTCGATGTTCGTGATGACGAGCGTCGCGCCGTGCGGCACCTCGATGCCGGGCATGCCGGCGGCCGCGCTCTCGAATACACTGTCCCCCGCGATCGCAATGACTGCGCTGGCGCCGTCCGCAATCGAGAACGGCGACCAGTCGGGGAGCGCGGACAGGACGAGATTCGAGACGACGACGGAAACGTCGTTCGCGATTTCGATTCGCGCCGTTCCGGCGGTGTTCGTCCCGGAGATCGTCAAGCCGCTCCCGGAAACGCTGGCGACTCCCGTCTCGATGTCGTACGTCCAGCCTTCGCCGGACTGCAGGGCGAGGTCTTTGCCGTCGATGAAAACCCCCACCGTCCAGACTTCCGCGACAACATCGTCTCCGTCGACCACCGCGCGGTACGGCTTGCCGCCCATGTTGACGTAGTACGTCCCGTCGGGAAGCCACACGTAGATGTTTCCGTCCTCGTCCGTTTTCGCGTCGACCAGGCTGTAGCCGTTGTAGTCCGGCATGACCGCGCCGACGTCGAGGTTCGGAATCCCGACAGGAATCGTAACGCGGTAGACGTACTCCCAGTAATCGTTCATGGGCTCGATGGTTATGCTGGCGCGCGTCGCTTTCAGAGAGCCGCCGGTTATGCTCATACGCTGGCCAGAACCTTTGCCGCCGCCCGAGCCGGATCCTATGTCCGCTCCGCCGTTCGCGCCCTTCGCCACGACCGTTCCGGCCGTCTGCATGTAGTATCCCGCGTTGGAGTTCGATCCGCCGCCGATGCCTGCGCCGTTTATTCCGCCGGTGGCGCGGACGCTTCCGCCGTTGACTTCGACCCTGAATCCGTCCTGCCCGCCGCCGCCGCCGATGCCGGCGGAATATTCGCCGCCGGTCGCGACGATCTCGCCGGAATTGACGATAAGCGTGGCCTTCGAAACGCCGGCGCGCTCGAGTCCGATTCCGGGCGCGTCCGCGCCCCGAACCTCGAGCCGTCCGCTGCCGCCGACCTCGACGGTCGCCCTCTCGCCGAGCTCGAGTCCGCAGTTCCACTCGCCCGTTCCGTAGAGTATGTTCGTCCCTTCGATCACGACTGTGTAGCGCGCGGTCAAAGTCGCCGCGAGGGCGAGCGGCGCGGCGGACTCCAGGGAATTCGTCATCACGAGGTCGCGGAGCGTGATTTCCGACAGGGACTTCGTCGCCCTTATGGAAATCCTGGCCCCGTAGTTGGTGCCGGTTATGACGTATTTTGCGGCGGAGTTGAGCGTGACAAGCCCGTCGTCGTTGATCCAGCCGGTGCCGCTGAGCCGTCCGGCGTCGCGTCCGTTTATGATCACGCCGGTCGCCTCGTAGTTGATCGCGACTGTCGACTCCCCATGCACCGCCGCGATCATCGTGTTCGTGCTCGCGCCGTCGATGACGTTGAAGAAGTATTCGCCGTCGGGCACCCAGAGATGCGCTTCGCCCATGTCATTGGCGTATATGCCGGAAAGGTCGTATCCGTCCAGCCCCTCGATGCTTTCGATCTCGATGTGGCCGTAGCGCGTAAACCCGCCGACGACCAGGCGGTAGACCGCATTGCCGGACGGCGCGGAAGGCGACACGAGCTCCGCGTCGATCGATCCGCCGGACACGACGAGCGGAGATTCGATTTCGCCGGTGGTCAGCGTTCCGCCAGTCAGCTGCAGCGAGGCGGATGAACCGTCCAGCACGAACGCGCCTCTCGAGGCGGCGGCGAGAACGAGCCTGTCGGCGCGGACTTTCGTCCCTGCCGCCTTGACGCATACCGTCACCCTGCGCTCGGTGTTCGTGCCCGAAAGCATGTATTCCCGCGCGTTCTCGAGCGTCAGCGTCTCGAGCGTGCCGTTGTAGCTCCAGCCCTCCCCGCTCTCTGCGCCGATGTCGACGCCATCAACGTAAATGCCGACCTCGTACGTCGCGCTAGTCGCCGCACCTGAGACGGACGCATGGTACCGGAAACCCGCCACGGTGAAGTCGTACTCTCCGTCGGGGAGGTATATATACGCTTTGCCGGTGTAGTCCGCAAGCACCATTCCGCGCACGAATTTCGAATCAAGGCCCACAACGGCGGAACGCTTGCCCGCGGGAAGCGCCCCTACCATGACGAGCCAGCACGTCTGGCCGTCCACCACTCTGCTCTCCGAGACTTCTTCGCCGCCGCCCGAGATGTTGTAGACGGTGTTCGTACTCGCGTTTATGTCCAGCGACGCGAAGCCACCTTCAAAGTTCGCTCCTTCGAAATCCACCTTCCTGACGACATTGGTCTTGACTCCCCAAAGGCAGATAGCCCCGCCTTCGTCCGCGACCAGATCGACTCCGCCGTACTGCGTCCACAGTGTATCTCTCACGAACACCGCCTCGCCGGGGACGAGTCCGCCTATGATGGAGAACGAAAGCTTCTCGCCCGCGGAGTTCACCGGATTCGGATACGGAGGGGTCACGAACACGCCGTTTGTGCTGGCCGGCCTCACGCTCGCAGGCCCGTCGATGACGATTGACTTGCCGTACGTGGAATCCACGACGCTTCCCGACGCCGTCACGAAGTCGCTGAGGACGCTTCCTTCGCCTTTTTTCGCGTAGACAGAGCCGCCCGTAACGCGGAACGTGCCGTTCGTCAGCTTCGGGCCATTCCCCGCGCCGCCGCCTATGCCGCAAGCCTCCTTGCCGCCGACGGCATGGAGGTATCCGCCGTTCACGACGATGGATTCAACGCCGCCGCCTAACCCGCCTCCCACGCCGCTTCCGCCGCCGGAATTGCCCCAGCCGCCCGTCGCGTAGATCGCCCCGCTTTCGATTGTTATCGAACCGGCCTTCTCGTTCTTGCCGCGCGAGCCTATGCCCGCGCCGCACATTCCGGCGATCGCGACGAGCGTTCCGTCGCCTCTGATCGTAAGCGACGCGCCTTCGGGGACTTCCACGGCGGCGGTGTACTCCGATCCGCGGCCGGCCGTAACCCTCGCCTCCGGATTGTTGATGCACTCTATCGTGTTCTCGCCAAAGAGCGTGATCGAGCATCGGTTCGAGACGACGAATGGGGAAAGGTACTTCTCGGACGTCATGAGCGTCAGGCCGTCGATCGACTGGTTGGCCCCATCCGCCGTCACGACGATGCGTATCAGCCCGTTCGTCGACACCCCGCTGATCGAATGGTCCCCAGACGCGATGACGAGCGCAGTCGTCGCCGGATCGTAGCTCCATCCCGTTCCGCTCGCCGCCTTTCCGCCGGCAACCGGAATGCCGTCCACCATGAGGACGTTTGTGGACACTTCGGCCGTGCCGTCCTCATCCACTTTCACGCCCCACGTCCTTGTCGTCTCGACGCCATCTTCGTCGACTGCGGTAATGGACACCGTGCGGGGTTCGGAACCCGTCTTCGTCATCCAGAGGACGATCTTGCCATCCTCGTCCGTCCAGAGGTCCGTTCCATTTACGTTTACCATGTCGTATACGACGTGCGTGACGACGCAGTTGGGCATCTCCATGTCGAACGTGACCGGAAAGACGCCCGCCCCGTTCGAATCGACCGGCGCCGGCGACACGCCGTCCTTCGTGGCGAAGATTGCGGCGACGCCGAAGGTGCACGACGAGGAAGTGGACGCCGAACCAACGGCGTTGTAGCCCTTGCCGATCGCGCTCGCCTTCGCGCCCGGCGTGGGGAACACCGAGCCGCCCGTTATTTCGACCTTCGCGCCGGAGTTGTATCCGCCGCCGATCGCCGCGGCGTACTGTCCGCCGAGCGCAGTGACGTGTCCGTCGGAGATGCGTATGCGCGAACCGTAGGAGGCGATGTTCGCGCTGCCGATGCCGGCCGCGTTCGCGCCGCCGCGGGCGATGATGCGTCCGCCGTCGATCCAGATTTCTCCGTTCCTCGAGGCCCCGTTGCCAGGGGAGCCGCCGATGCCCGCCGCGCCCGATCCGCCGTTCACCCTGAGCTGTCCGCCGCCGCCGATCCTGAGCGTCTTGCCGTAGTCCGCCGCGATGCCCGCGCAGGACTTCGCCGCCGTGAAGGTGTTCGTGCCCTCGATCGTCAGGTCAAGGCTGACGCCGCCCGCGATCTCCATCGGACTCTTCCCCGTCCAGCTCGCGGTGTTCAGCGCGAGGTTCGACACCGTGAGCGAGGTGTCGCACTCCAGGACGATCTGCGCGTTTCCGTATCCGGTCACGACGTGCGGCCCCGAGTTGGTGATCACCAGCGTCGCCTGCGAAGACACCCCGCCGCCCTCGACGGTGTATCGCTTGCAGTACCATCCCGGCCCCGTCAGGTGCGCCGCGTCTTCGCCGTCTATGATGATCTTGAGGGGAAGAAAGACGTTCGCCGCCAGGTGCATCTCGTTGACGTAGGCGTTCCAGACAGTGTCTTTCTCGATGTCCGCGCTCGCGCGCCCCGCCCACTCGTAGCCGCCGGCCTGCATCCAGAGCCATGCGTCGCCGGCGTCGTCCGGCTCGATGACGTCGAAGTCGCTCGAGGCGGTGCGCTGGATGAACATCCTCCTGGGGCCTGTCGTCGCGCCGCTGTTGAGGTCCGACATCCTGACGCACCAGACCTGCGGCTGCGACCCGGTGGAGAGCCGGAACACCGCGCTTTTGCCAAGGTCGTTGACGAGTCCGCACCTTGCGTCCGTTCCGTGCCCGGGACGGATGCTGGACGCCCAGTGGGAATGCGGGACGACGTAGAACGTTCCGCACGAAGACTCGCCCGCGCCGAGCCCGAGGTCCGCCGCGCCGTATCCGCCGACGACGTTCAGCACGCCCAGTGCATCGAGCGTGATCGACGTAGATGCCTCCGCGACCATCGCCGGCCTGCCGTGCGCGCCCTCCAGCGTGCACGTCGCGCCCGTTTCGACGGTGAAGGTGGGCTTCGCGCCGGACGACGCCGGCACCGTGAACGGAACGTATCCCGCGCGTTTGCCGGGCCTCATCTCAAGGGAGTCCGCAACCCTGATGTCGGCGTTGGCCGTGACGCTGACCATCGCGAAGCCGCCGGCATCCTTGCCGCCTATGACGTACGTGCCGACGCTGTCGATCTTGATTGTTCCTTCGGCGCTGCTGTAGTTCCAGCCCGGACCGGAGACGTCCGTGCCCTCAACGACGGACGTGCCGTTGACGGTAAGCGTGACGTTCGAGATGTCTTCGTCGGGATTGCGCACCCATCCCGGATACAGCGTGCGGTCGGACACATCGAGCCAGACAGCATTGGCGAGGGCGCACGAGCCGTCCGCATTGTAGTACTTTGCGCCCGTCCCTCCGCTGCCGGAGTACCAGCCGTCGAACAGGTAGCCGTAGCGCGAAAGCACGGGGGCGGACGGCATGGCGTAGCCGAACTTGACGACGACGTTCGACGACGCGCGCCAGTCGGCGTCGAAGGTGAGGGTGTACTCTATTGACGGATGGCTTTCCGCCACGCCAGTGGCCGAGCCGCCGGAAAGCGTCGCGGCGGCGGACTTGTAGACGCCGCCGGAGGCGCCGTTCGAGCCCGCGCTGCCGCCGCTTCCCGCCCAGCCGCCGTATTTCGCGCTGGCATACGATGCCTTGCCGCGGTCGTCGGTCCAGCCTTCGCCGCTGTTGCCGTCCGCGCCGCCGCCGCCGCGTCCGCCCTGTCCGTGCGGATGGCCTCTGTCGCCTGCGACGTTCACCGTCCAGAAATAGCCTCCCGAACCGCCGCCGCCGCCGCCGCCGCCGCCGGCTCCGCCGATTCCGACGCCTTTGCCGCTGGCGCCGCCGCCGCCACCACCGCCGCCGCCGCCGCCGCCGGCCGTGTATTCATTGCTGAAGACATGCCTCTCTCTCTCTCCGCGAGAGCCCTTGGCGCCTCCAGCGCCCTTTGCGCCGCCGGTGGCGGACACGTTCACCGAGCCAAGGATGTAGATGTTGCCGAAGGAACTGCCGCTTCCGCTGGAACCGCTCGAGCCGTTGTTGCCGTCGGCATCGTAGGAACCATCGGAGTCGGAGCGCGATATCGTGGCGCCTCTGCCGCCGGAGCCTCCGCTGCCGCCAGCGCCGCCGATGCCCGCGCCCGCGCCGCCGCCGCCGTCGCCGCCGTCGCCGCCGGCCCCTGCCTGGAACCAGTCGCCGTCGCGGCTGGCGTCGCCGCCGTCAATGCCGGCTTGTCCGTCCGCGCCTGCGCCGCCCGTCGCGACGAGCTTTCCGCCGCCCGTCACGATGAGCGTCGCGCCGAACGGAACCTCGATGCCCGCGCCCGCGCCGGACATAAAGGACGCCATGCCGCCCCTTACCGTAAGCGTAACGCCCTCGGGGATGTGCAGCACCGCCGTCGAGCCGGAGTACATGTACAGAGCGCTCAGCCCCGAGCCCGCCTTGACGGTGATGTCGCTCGGCACGGTATAGACGTAGCCGTCGGCCAGAAGCATGCGCTTTGTCGAGGTGATCGCCGATTCATGCGAGAACCCCGCACGCGCCGCCGGAGGCGCGGCAGACAGAAAGGCGAGCCCGACGGCCATCGCCGCCCTGCCCGCCAGGATTGTCCGCTTGAGCGACAATGTTCACCCTTTCATACAACAACCTGCCGCTACATGTTGTTGATGTTGCCGATTATCGTCGTGTTCAGGCTCTTGAGCACGTTCGAGATCATGTCGTACGCCTGGTCGCGCTTGTTGGTGTAGGACTGGAGCTCTATCATCTTCTCCTGGCTGAACGTGTTCAATTCGTCCATCTTCGACTCGAGCGCCGTGATGAAATCCGAGTCCGAGGCGGTAACCTGCCCAGTCGGGATGCTGGAGGGATCCATCTCCACGATGTACATGAGGAAGTCGCGGCACGTGTAGTTCGTCCCCTCCCACACGATGCCGTTCTTCGTGATGTCGGACATGTAGCAGCCGTAGTCGAGCACCGTCTTCTCGATGTCCGTCATCTTTTCGAGCTTCGCGCTCGTCGTGTTCATCTCGTCCATGATCGGGATGATGCCGTCCGTGCGCTTGCCGTCCACGCCCAGCACGCCGTTCTCCAGAATGTAGGCGCGCTGCAGGCATATCGCCATGACGAGCTGCCCGATCGAAAGGAGGCGCGGCGTCTTGCCGTCCGCCTCCGTTACGCCGGGGACCGTATAGACGTTGGCGGTCAGGTACTCGCCCGTGTCGGGGCTCGTCATCGAGAGATCTATCTGGTCGACTGCAAAGGACATTGCTGCGCCTCCTTAGAAATTGGCGGCACCGTCGCTCTGGGACGTGCCGATTGCCTTGACTATGTTGGACGAAGTCGTATAGGCGACGTCGCGCCGGTTCACCATCGTCTGGAGATCCACCGCGTCGCGCTGCTGCTGCTGCACGAGGATGTCCATCTTGGCCTTGAACGCCGCTGCGGCCGCCATGCGCTTGTCGTACGAGTTGATGGCATCCGGCAGCTCCCCGGCCTCGATGCCGAGCTCCGAGGTCGCGAACGCCTTGGCCTCCGCCCAGACGGCGCTGCCTTCCGCGATTTCCCGCAGATACACCGCCGCCGCGTCGAGCTTGACGGACCCGGCCGTCATCATGTTCATCTTGACGACGCTTTCGGCTTCGTACGTCGCCGCCGCATTGACGCACACCGCCACCGCGAGCTGGCCGATCGTCAGCCCGGAGCCGCCTTCCGCGCCCGTGGAAAACAGGTTTACCGCATCGCATCCCGAAGGCGCGTACCGGTTCACCGATATCTGTTCTATTTCAATCATGGTTAATTGACTTCGGACTTCTGACTTAGGACTTCGAAGTCCGGCGTCTGAAGTCCGATGTCCTCCGCTCCATTACAGATTCCTTATGAGGTTGCCTCTCGTGTCGCTGATGGCCGACATCAGGTTGGATGCCGTCGTGAACGACTCGTCGCGGCGGTCGACGAGCGACTGGAGGCGCGACATGTCGGTCTGCGCCTGGTTGTTGCGGCCGTCGATCATCGACTTCAGCGCCTGGATCATGCCCTCCACGCTGGACTTCGACCAGTCGCTGTTGGCCCAGCTTGAGTTCCACGTTGCGCCCGGATCGCTGCCACCACGCTTGATGTACGCCTCGCGCAGCAGCTGCCACTGCTCGGACTTGATTCCCGACACGCTTTTTTTGTCGCTGCCTTTTGCGTCGCTCGCAAAGTCGGCCTGCGTCTTCGTGAAGATCGCCAGGAGCGAGCCGAGCCTCTCGAGTTCCGTATTCCGCATCTTGATGCGGACGGTAAGCGGATTCACCTCGCCCTCGACCGTCGTAGCGCGGTTGGCGCTGATGCGGATCATCAGGTCCTGGAAGTCGACGAGCTTGCCGTTGACCTTGTAGTCGCTGAACGTGACGTCCTTGCCCCAGTTCAGGCTAAGCGCCACCGGATCCTGTTTTTCTATCGTCGCCATTTCATGCTCCTCTCTGGGACTGTCGTCACATTCCGATGTTCGAGATCGTGTTGCTCGCCGCGTTGTTCACCTTCTTGATTATCCGCGCCGCGTTGGAGAATGCGTTGTCGCGCTTCGACATGAGCGAGTTCAGCGCCACCATGTCCTGCTTCAGGTCGTTGTCCTCCCTGTCCATCGCGTACTGGACCTCGTTCTGCTTCTTGTAGAGGTTTGCGCGGGTCATGGTCGTGGTGATGCCGCTTATGCCGTATCTCCGCGCAATGGTGATGGCCTGGGTGCCGTTCGCAAGCGCAGCCTTGTCGCTGGACTCCGTGTCCTTCACCTTGAGGTTGCTGATGGCATAGTTTATATTCGCCATGAGCACGCCGAGATCGTCCAGCTTGCGCGTGCGCTGGCGCACCACTGTGGCGTAAGAGTTCATCGTCGCCTCTATGGCGGAGGACTCCCTGAACACCGCGGCCGTGAGCGCCGCGCCGTAGTCCTTCCCGGTAGCGCCGCCAACGGTGTACGACACCTGCCGTACACCGTAGACCGCAGCGCCGGCGATTTCGACTGCATCTATGAGATTCGCCATATGCCCAGACCCTCCGTGCATTTAACAATGGTATTATACCAAAAAAAAACGTCTTTATGTGCACCAAACGATGATTTTCTACGGGTGCGATTCTAAACCGTTGAACCGCTTGCGCGCAATTCGGTTGGTATCGAG
>JAEDKA010000074.1 GCA_016296065.1 Kiritimatiellia bacterium | reverse complement strand
AATGCGCAAATCCTGGCAATTTGCCACGCTCTCGCATAAATCTCTCGGTGCACCCTTTCGAACCTCCAACAAGGTCTCGCGTTTGCCACGCAGGGGCGTTTTTTGGTATAATTCTGTCCATGAACACCAAAATTCTATCTCTGTTGGCGGCGGGGGTTTCCCTCGCCGGTTGTGTATGCTGCGACTACGGCATCAACTGCAAGGATCCTGTCGTCGGCAACTGGGGCCTCCAGCTCGGCTACGACAGCATGAACGCCGGACACATGATCGTCTCGCGCGATGCGGACGGCAATGCGCAGGCGCTCGTTCTCTGGCGCTGGGCTTCACCCGAGCCGATGAAGAACGTCGTCCTCGATGGCAACAAGTTCTCGTTTGACCATCCGTGGGGCTTCAAGGTCGAAGGCCAGATTGAAGGCAACAAGCTCGCCGCGACCGCGACCAAGAACGACGGCAATCTCGAGACCACCGTCGTCGGCTGGCGCAATCCGGTCCTCAAGCCCGCGTCGACCAAGGACGCCAAGCTCGGCGAGCCGATTGACCTCCTCGCCGGCGGACTCGACGGATGGGAGCTCATGGACAAGAACGCGAAGAACGGATGGTCGTTCAAGGACGGCATCCTCTCCAACACGCTCGGACTCAAGCCCGACGGCTCGTGGGCCGGTGGTGGCGCGAACCTCATGTCCAAGCGCGCCGACTTCTACGACTTCAACCTCGAGTACGACGTGCGCGTCCCGAAAAACTCCAACTCCGGAGTCTATCTGCGCGGACGCTACGAGTGCCAGGTCGTCGACAGCTACGGCAAGCCCGTCAACGAGCACAACATGGCCGCGTACTACGGACGCGTTGTGCCTAAGGTCGCCGCCGAGAAGAAGCCTGGCGAGTGGCAGCACGTCTCCGTCACGCTCTACAAGCGCCACATGACCGTCGTCCTCAACGGCATCACGATCATCGAGGACGCGCCTGTCGTCGGCATCACCGGCGGTGCGATCGACGCGAACGAGTTCGTCCCCGGTCCGATCTACCTCCAGGGCGACCACTCCGATGCGGACTACAAGAACATGATTCTCCGTCCCGCGAAGTAATCTCGCAGACGGTGCGCGGCAAATGTGCCGCGCTAGGCATAGACCGACGGCATTCGTGCCGTCGGTCTATGCTGTTTTTATGCGAGAATAAAAGTCGTCCTTTACAAAAAGGATGCACGCAGTTTTATAAAAGGGATTGTTGATGTCGGGTCTTCGTGCTATAATTTGAGGCATGAAGACCGCCATGATACTTGCAACTGTAGCTCTGACAGCTTTTGCGCATGCCGCAACAGTCGCCGGGCTTGAGCAATACGGTTCCCTCTCCCTCGTGGACGAAATCGCCTGCGCCAGCGATTCGACGCACCAGATGCGCGAATACCCCTCGGGACGTTCCAGTTCCGAAGCGGTCTTGGGCGAGCAGTGTCGAGTCTTGCGCCACGTCGCGAAGTCCGAGACGTCCAACGGACAGGAATGCGGCGCGTACGTCGCGTGGCGGCTCGGACAGGGCAAGGGCCTCGTCCCGAAGGCGGCGTACCTCCTCGTCGCGGAGTATCCGGACAACGAGCCGCGCTCTTTCACGCTCGGCAACCGCGGCACGGGCTCGCGTACTGGCGTCCACACTGGCTTCACCGTAGGCGACGCGCTCAATCCGCCCTACATCACGCAGCACCCGGAGTCGTATCCGCTTCCGCTCTCGGGCGAGTTCAAGCGCATCGAGCAGGTGATGTACCTTATGGAGAAGCCGGAGTCGCTCGACGGCAACTCGCGCCTCGCGTCCGCCACTGACGGTTTTGACGTTTATTTCGCGCTGTATCCGGCCGAGGACGCGCCGGACTCCGTCGGGCTTGCGCTCAAGTCGATCAAGCTCTACAAGATCGACGATGCGTCCGCGCTTGAGACGGCTGTGAAGTATCCGGCGGACGGCCTTCCCCGCCGCTTCGTCACGTGGCGCGAGGAGATGGCGGACGTCGGCGGGTACGAGGCGTTCACCGATCCGATAGACTTCTACCGCACCAAGGCCAAGCTCATGAAGGTGCTGGGCTTCAACTGCGCCTCGCGCGACCTCCTGGAGTTCGGACACTGCCAGTACTGGGATCCTGACTACAACGGCTATTCGAACTGGATGAACTACGACGGGGATAAGAAGGGGTACTGGGAGTCTACGGTCGATGCCTTCGGTGCGGAAGGGCACTACATAATGCCGTATTACGAGTATTCCGGCGCGCGCGGCGGGGACGGGCTCGGCTACCAGAAGCTATGCAAGACGCTCTACTACGACACGAAGAAGAGCGAGGACTTCATTGAGAGTGTTTCAGCCGCCGCCGGCTCCCTCGTCGACATCACCTCGCCCGAGGCTGTTGCGGAGTTCAAGAAGATCCTCGACTGCACGATCATCCGCTTCAAGGACAGGGCGAACTTCCGCGGCGCGTGGCTGAGGAACCGCGGCTCGATGCCTGTGTCGTTCCACGACAACACCGTCGCGCGCTTCAACGCCGACACGGGACGGAACGTCACGCGCAAGAACATCGCGGACGCCGGACGCTCCTCCGACCTCTACCGCGCGTACATGAACTGGTGGTATGCGAAGCGCGCCGCGTTTCTCGAGGCGATGCGCGACTACCTCAGGCAGAACGGCGTCGCCGACGCGCAGGCGTACTTCGACAACGACATCACCGAGCCGGGACGCTTCTGGGAGAGCTGGCGCAACAACGTCGCCTACGACGCGGACTACCGCTATTCCGGAAAGACTTGGGCGGAGTACGTCGGAAACACGGGATGGAGCACCGACTCCATCGTCAACACCGCGCAGACGTGGTGGCAGTACGGAATCAAAGGCGAGTATCCGACATACAACGCCCTGGAGCATTACCACGGCTGCCCGACTGACGACCCGGAGACTTACCAGTCGAAGAGCGGAGTCGCGCTTACGCTGCCGTTCAGTGCCGTCTACACGCAGATTCCGCAGGCGGGCGTCGGGTCCTTCCGCAATGCCGACGGCAGGCTCTTCATCGCGCGCCACTATTCGCTCAACGAGGACGCGATCTTCACGGAACAGGGCGAATGGGACAAGCCGCTCGGATACTTCACGTCCGACTCGGAGCACGGCGGGCGCGCCTCGATGCTTCCGCAGCTGTGGGCGATGGCGCTTAACGACCCGACGGACATCGGCTATCTCTACGGCGCGGCGATGGAGACGGCGTACGCACCCGCGATGCGCGAGTTCAACCGCAACTTCCTCGCGCTCCCTGCGAAGAAGGGCACTGTCATGCAGGGCGGCGTGTGGGGCGCGCTCCAGACCGTCCGCCGCTACGACACCGACAAGGGTGTCACGTACTGGGCGCTCGTCAACACCTCGGCCGATCCAGTAACGGCGGAGTTCACTCTCTCGTCAAACCCCTCGGAGCTTTCGCGCGTCGCGGCTTCGGTCGACGGCACGGTGTATCCCGTGACTCAGGGCAAGGTTTCGCTCACGATGCAGCCGATGCAGCTCCTCGCGCTTACGAGCGAGATTCCCGCCGACTCGCCGTACGCGCCGAGCGTCGCAGAACCTGAGCAGTTCGACGGATACGAGCTCTGCTGGCAGGAGGAGTTCAACGGAACTAGCAAGCCCGACCCGGACACGTGGGGCTATGAGCTTGGTCTTGTCCGCAACCACGAGGCTCAGTGCTACACGCGCGACAACGCGACGGTGTCCGACGGACGCCTCGTCATCGAGGGGCGCAAGGAGCGGACGAAGAACCCCAACTACTCCGCGGGAAGCGACTCATGGAACACGAGGAACGAATATGCCGACTACAGCTCCTCGTCGATAACGACTTCCGGCAAGGCGCACTTCCTCTACGGCAAGTACGTCTTCCGCGCGCGCATCCCCACATCGCGCGGAATGTGGCCGTGCATGTGGTTCCTCGGGACCAAGTGGGAGTGGCCGGCGAGCGGCGAGATCGATGTTCAGGAGTTCTACTGGAAGGGCAATACGCCGACGCTGCTGTGCAATCTCTTCTGGAGCGGAAACAGCCACGTGACGGAGCGTTCGATCTACGATCTCGATCCGGAATGGGACAAGAAGTACCACACGTGGGTGATGGACTGGGACAAGGACTACATCCGCATGTACGTTGACGGCGTGCTTCTCAACGAGCAGCTCCTTGACAGCACGATCAACTGGTCGTGCGAGGAAGACGCGCTTCAGAAGAGTCCGTTCAGGATTCCGCAGTACATCCTCCTCGACCTCCCGATGGGTGGCGATGCAGGCGGTGCGATCGACGATTCCGCATTCCCGACGCACATGGAGGTCGATTATGTGCGCGTATACCGCAAGGTCGGCACGACGGACGGTCCGCAGGTCATCCCCGTTGTCGACCCCGTTCCGGGCGAGGGGCCGGAGTACGAGACGTCGTCCGACGCGCCGGCGCGCTACGACGGCTACAGGCTCGAGTGGCATGACGAGTTCGCGACGGACGGAACGCCCACTTCGGAACACTGGAATGTCTCGGCCGACAGCTCGGATCCCTCCGTCAACGTCTCCTGCGCGAACGGCGCCCTTGTCATCAAGACGAGCGGCACAGGGGCGTCCGACATGACCGCCGGCGAAGTCAACACCTACGGCAAGCACGACCACATGAAGGGCCGCGTAGAGTTCCGCGCAAGGATTCCCGTCGAAAAGGGCGTGCGCCCCACGGGCTGGCTGCTCTCGCGCAACCGCGACTATCCCGCGGGCGGAATGTACGAGATACTCGACTCCCTCTATCTCGGCGGCGCGCCTGCCGTCGCCATGTGGTCCACCTGGGCTGCGGACGAGGACTGGTATTCGAAGGGAATCTTCGACTACATCGAGAAGGACCCCAAGTGGGCGGCGAAGTTCCATGTCTGGCGCCTCGACTGGGACGACAGCGCAATGAAGATATACCTCGACGGCGAGCTTTTCCACAGCAAGTCGACGAGCGACATGAAGAACAACGGTGAGTGTCCGTTCATCTCCGACGGCAACCAGTTCTACCTCGGCTTCTCGCTTGGGCTCGTAAACGCAGATGTCACCGCCGCGACTGCGGGGATGAAGTACGAGATCGACTGGGTACGCTACTACGTCCCTGGCGAGGAGCCCGACGATCCCGATCCGGGCGACGATCCCGATCCGGACGAGCCGCCGTCGCCGTCCACTTCGGAATTCACATGGACATTCCCCGAGACCGGAGCTGCGCCTACGGCGGAGATCTGCACCTTCATGTACGGCAAGACATGGGCTTACACCTTCGAAATGGACGACAATCCGGTCGGCGCATACACGATTGCGAAGCCGCTCTTCGACAGGCTCACGGCGACCGACGCCCCTACCGGCGTTCAGGGCGGCACGGCCTACTCGATGCCGGGGACGCTGGGAATCATCGCGAACACCATCGACAACATGAAGCCGTCCGTAAACATCACCGTCGCACAGATGAAGGAACTCGTCGCCGCGGGCTGGAGCATCTCGAACCACGGCTACTGGCACACCGGCATCCATTGGGATCCGGAAAAGGCCAACGACGAGGCGATGTACCGCCGCGAGTTCTTCTGGGGGCAGTTCTTCATCTCTCATTACATCTGGGACGGACAGCGCTCCTGCACCGCGATGGTGTTCCCCAACGGCGATACGGGCTATGGGCCATATCTCGAACAGTACGGCATCCTCGTGGGGACGGTCTGCGCCAGCACTCCGCACAATGTCCTGCGCAGCGGCACGAACGGCTCGAAGGTCAACTTCCTTGACTGCGGACGCTCCAACCTCGACGAAGGCAACTGGCGGGACCACAGCGATCTCGATCCGCTGTGGCTTCTCCCCGAGAATTTCGAGGAGGGCGACTGGTTCATCGACTTCACCCACGGAATCAGCGAGCCGGGGAAGGGCACGTATGCGGCAGCCAGCAACCGTCTCGAATACATCCGCACGAAATGGGGAGCTGGTGGCGCCGACAACGTGTGGCTCGCCACAACCGACCGCGTGGCGCAGTACCGCAAGGCTGCGGAAGCGGCGACCGTCTCCGTCACTGGCGGCAAAGTGACAGTCAGCCTGCCTGAGACGGTTATACAGTCCGCTCTGACGCTCAAGATCTCCGGCATCCACGCCAGCGCTCAGCTCACCGCGCCGGAAGGCGGCCGTCTCTACCGCAATGCCGCGGGCGACGTCTTCCTGACGACGCCTGTTATCGGAGAAAAGATCACCAACCATCCGGCTGGGAACCTCGTGAAGGCCCATGAGGCTGAAATCAAGGTAAGCTCGGGTTCCGTGGTAGCTCAGGAGATCACGTTCAACGAGCCGGTGTTGTTCGCAGGCATGCGCCTGCAGCAGTTCGGGGACCTTCCGGACGGATTCGACATCAACCTCCGCCTCGTCACCGCCAATGGGGAAGTTCCGTTCAACTTCGCCAAATACAACAAGTATGTGAATCTCGGCAACGCATGGGGGACTTGGCGACTCTTCCCGCAGCTGCCCGACGAAGAGGCGCTTCCGATCATCGGCATCCGCTACAATGCGGCCCAGGCGTTCAAGAAGGTTGAGATATGGGCCGTTGGAGATGAAGGTTCGGACGAGCCTGGCGACGATCCGGACGAACCGGACGATCCGCCGACGCCTCCCGCCGAGCAGCCCGACAAGACGATGCAGGCGTGGTTCTCGCGCACTGTTTCGCCCGAGCAGATCGTCGGCGGCGCTTGGCGTACGCCGGAAGGCGACGAGCTCGTTTTCGCTCCGAACGCAGCGTCGCGTGAACGCGATGCCGTGTATGTCGATGTCGAGGCGACGTTTCCACAGGTCGCGGCGAGCGCGCTGCCGTCCGCAGCCCGCGGACAGGCCGCGGTGTCGGCGGCTGACGGCGCTCTGTACGTGCACGGTTCGGCGGGATGGACGCGCCTCGCCAACGCAACGGTGTCGCAGGGCGTCGCGAAGAGTCTCCGCGTCGAGTTCGACTACTCGTCGCAATCGGCGCCCCGCGTCCGCGTCTGGGAGCACGGAACGGATTCTTACACCGAGCTCAAGGACGCTGACGGCAACTCGTGGTTTGCGTGCTCCGGGAGCAAGACGTTCCTCACCTCCCTCGCCTTCGGAGGGGACGGGACGATCGGCGATTTCGCGGGATACTGCGAGAACGGTCCGCGCGAAATCGGGACAATTGAAGTGCCGAGCTTTGTCGGTCCGGACGGCGTCACGCGCGGCGGCGTCGGAATGAAGGACATCGGAGGCAACGCAGTCTTCGCTGTGACGATTGCGAACGCGCAGAAGGGCGCTTACTATACGGCATTTACCTGCACGACGCTTTCCTCCAGCGCGGCGGACTGGGTCGCGGAGAAGACGTCGTCTCCGGCTCCGCTGGACGGGCTTCTCGAACTCGACGTCGAGGCGTACGACGCGCCAAGCAAATTTGTGAAGATCGTTGCCACACCGGTGTCAATAGGAGCGGGCACGCGACTATCGGACATCGAGTGAAAAGCCAATTCGGCAGGGGAGAATGTCGACACGGCAGGGGAGAAGACGGTCAGCCGGCAGGGGAGAACAATTTAAACTAAACTTAAAACAAGGGAACAAACAATGAACAAGACAATAGCAGTAATCGCAGCAACGCTCGCAGCGACGGCATCTTTCGCGGCGGAATACCACTGGCGCGGAAACGCGCCTGACATGACCGCGAACGGGAAGTCCGGGAACTGGGCGGACGCCTCGAACTGGACGGACGCAAGCGGCAACGCCGTCGCCGACTATCCGCACGTCGCAGGCGATGTCGCGGTCTTCCACGGAATGGCCCAGGGCGGGTATGCAAGAATCGCGGATTCTGATTCTGTCGAGATCGACGAGTTGCGGTTTGCCGATGGAAACAGCACTTTGGTGTCGGGCCTTTCTGCTCACGTTGTGATCGGCCGCCTTGTCGTCTCCGACGGAGCGACCTTCGGATTCGCGCCGGAGACGTGGGATGCGAATTTCATTGGGCCAGGCGATTTCACGATCGGCAACAGGTCCGAGGCGCTTGTTTCCGACGGCGGACTTATTCGCGGTTCTATGGACTACCGCAACTGGGCGGAGACAGGGTTCAACATCAGGGGCTGGCTTACGATTGATTCAAGCGGCAAGCTGAAGACACATGCGCCGGACGAAACAGGATACATCTGGATCGACGGCGACACGACGAACGACGCAGCTGGCGGTGTGTTCTTCTCAGCGTGGTCGAATGACAATGAGCTTCGCGGCATAAATTTCAACTTCTACAGCCATATGAATGATGTGGGGACTTTCACTGTTTCTTCCGGTGTCCTGAATCCCCAGGGCGATCACGCTTCAGTCGGACGCTACGCCGATTCGCGCCAGGGCAAGATTGCCACGACCGGGGAAAAACTTTACTTCTGGTCGCGCAGCTCCGGCGAGAGTTCGTCGGACAGCTTCTTCAGGGCTTTGGTTCTCGCGCCTGAACTGGTGCATACCGCTCATGGGACAACGGTGTATTTCGACGATCATTCCTCTGAGACTTGCGCTTACCAGATTGTATCGGGAACGTTTAGGCTTGGCGGAAACGTTTTAAACGGGAACGTCAGCACCGTCGTCTCGACCGAGTGCAAGCTCGGCAAGGGGACTGTCGTCGTCGGCTGGAACGCGACGCTCGACGTCGCGTGCGCGAACGCGCTCAACGCTGCCTCGACGATCAACGTCAAGTCCTACAACGGCAAGAAGGGCGACTTCGGTACGATCAACCTCGCATACGGCGGCACTGTGAACAAGCTGCTTATCGACGGCGCTGAGCTCGACGCCGGCACCTATGGCGCGACTGGCTCTGGCGCGGCAAACATCCGCGACGACATCTTCACCGGTACCGGCGTTCTTACCGTCACGGCCGGCGAGGGCGGCGACGAGCCTCCTGTTGACGAGACCAACCCGCTTGTCATCTATTTCGAGTAAAAGAGCGCTTTTAGTTATGACAGGATTAGCGAGATTTACGGGTTCAAGCTCCTGCAGTCTTTAACAATCCTGTCAATCCTGTCAATCCTGTCTCAAAAGAATAACCGACAGAAAATGAATAAGACTTTCGCAATTTGTTGCGCGGCGTTGGCGGCGGTTGCCGCCGCGCATGGCGCGCAGTGGTTCGACGCGGGGATATCGTCCTACGCCGGATGGCCTACGGACGGATCGGACAAAGTCGTCGAAGGTGCTGGAACATGGTCCGGTACGTCGAACGCAGCGCTCTCCGGCGGAGCTCTCTCCGTCGACGGCGATGCGGCATCAGGACTCCTTTTCACCCCCTCCTCCGAAAAGGAGATTGCCGCCGAGGCAACAGAATTTCAGATGACCGTCGCGTTCGTTGACACGGACGCGGCGCCGGCCGCGCAGCAGGGGCGAAGGGGAGCGCTCTCCGCCGCGCGCGTCGGCGGGGTCGCCAAGTATCTCGCGTTCACAGGCGGCTCCTGGCAGGCGCTTGACGGCGCGACGCCTTCGTTCGGTGCCGCCGTTGCGGTTTCCGCTTCGTTCAAGAGCGAGAGCGGCACGACCTACGTTTCCTACAAGGCAGGCGACGCGCAGCTAACGCTCGGCGGAGAGGCGTGGATCGCGGCTGGATCCGACGCGTCGTCGCCGAAAGTCGGCTTCACTGGGAAGGGCACGCTTTCCGCGCTCAGCGCGACGGCTCCCGAACAGACCGATCCTGGTGATGATCCAGGCGGCGATCCTGATCCGGGAGACGATCCCGAGCCCGTCGAAGTATCCGCAATCCGCGTCAACGAAGTCATGGCGTCCAACACGATGCTTGAGACCGCCGGCGGCGTGCAGGGGCTCGACTGGATCGAGATCTACAACGGAAGCGAAAACGAGGTCGACTTCGCCGGATGGCTCGTCACGGACGATCCGACGAAGGCGATGGCGAAGTGGAAGGCGATTTCCGGCCCGGCCGTCGTTCCCGCCGGAGGCTACCTCGTCGTATGGTGCGACACGGCGTTTATGGACTGGAATGCGCAGGACGCGCATGCTGCCGTAGGACTCTCCACGGCCGGCGAGGCGATTGCCCTCGCGACGCCCGAAGGCGAGATCGTCTCGCAGTACGAGTTCGACCAGCAGTTCAAGGACGTCTCGTTCGGATATTCCCCCGACGCGTCGAAGCTCGTGTACTTCAGGAATCCGACGCCTGGCGCCGCTAACGGCGACGACGGACTCGACGGAATCACCCCGAAGGTGAAGTACAGCATCAAGCGCGGATACAAGACGGAGCCGTTCGACCTCGAGCTCTACTGCGTCAAGGATCCCGACGCGACGATCTACTACACCCTCGACGGAACGTCCCCGACAGTCGAGAAGGGCATACGCTACACCGCACCGATCAGGATATCCAAGACGACGGCGATACGCGCGGCCGTGCCGAACGCGAACTCGATCCTCCAGCAGGACACCTCCTCGACATACATCTTCGTCGATGAAGTGCTCGCGGCGAGTCCGGATGTCGTGCCGGAGGGCTTCCCCGCGAACGCGCAGTTCAACGGCCAGGCCATGCGCTACGGAATGCGCACGCCCACGACACCCGAGGAGACGGCACACATGCTACAGGGCTTCACGAACTCCATCGCCACGATGTCCATCGTGATCGATCCGAAGAACCTCTTCGACCCGGTCGACGGAATCTACGTGAACGCCTACAACGACGGACGCGAGGCGGAGCGCCAGACGATGATCGAGCAGATCGACCCCGTCAACGGCAAGGACAACGAGTTCGCCGCTCCGGCCGGACTTAGGATCCGCGGCGCCGCGAGCCGCGAGAACGGCAACGCCAAGCACAGCTTCCGCCTGTTCTTCCGCTCCGACTACGGAATGAGCAAGCTCGAGTTCCCGCTCTTCGGCGACGAGGGTGCGTCCAGCTTCGACAAGGTGGACCTGCGCTGCTCGCAGAACTTCTCGATTGCGAACTCGCAGAACTGGTGCGACACGTTTGTCCACGAGGTGTTCTCGCGCGACTCGCAGGGCGCGATGGGCGAGCCCTACACGAGGAGCCGCTACTACAACCTCTTCATCAACGGCGTCTATTGGGGCGTCTACCAGACGCAGGAGCGCGCCGAGCAGAGCTTCGGCGAGACATACAACGGCGGCGACAAGGAGAACTACGACGTCGTTCGCACGTCCTGCGACCTCGTGAACTCCCAGCGCGTCTACACGACGGACGTCACCGAGGGAACTCGCGAGGCGTGGAGCAACCTCTGGGACATCTCGATGCACGAAGGCTACCAGTCCGGAACGGCCGCGGCCGCAAACTACAACAAGGTGCGCGGGCTCAACCCCGACGGAACGCGCAATCCGGCGTATCCGATCCTCCTCAATCCGACGAATCTCATCGTCTACATGACGTCCACGTACTACGCGAACGACACCGACTGCCCTGTGAAGAGCGGCGGCGCGGGAAACAACGTGAACGCAATCAGGAACCGGATCGACGGAGAGGGCGAGAGGGACGGCTTCCTGTTCATGCGCCATGACTGCGAGTGGACTTTCGGAGGCGCCCAGGTCAGCAGCGGACTCCCTCCCGAAACCGACCCCATCGAATCCGCAACATACGACGGCATCGGACTTGAGGGCGACTACTACCAGCACTACTATCAGTTCCAGCCGGCGCGCCTTAACGCCGCGCTCATGAAGAACGACGAGTACAAGATGACGTGGAGCGACCTCGTCTACAAGCACTGCCTCAAGAAGGGTGGAGCGATGACTGCGCCACTG
Organism: Kiritimatiellia bacterium; assembly: GCA_016296065.1. Classification (GTDB taxonomy): domain Bacteria; phylum Verrucomicrobiota; class Kiritimatiellia; order RFP12; family UBA1067; genus UBA1067. The sequence goes on along the minus strand of JAEDKA010000074.1, from coordinate 1,609 downwards.
GCGCGCGCGCGCTTTGAGTCTAGGATGGCCGAGATGGTGCATCCAATAGCGAACGAAATGGCGCGCTGGTCGATCTACCCTGCCACCAGCATGAGCCACCTCAACTGGGAGGACTGGTGCAACAACTGCCTCAACTTCATCGACCGCCGCTCGCCGTGCCTCGTTAAGATCTATCGCGACAAGTACGGATGGTATCCGAGCATCGACGCGCCGACTGCGTTCGTCACGGGCGGTGATGAGCTAGTCGACGGAGACGAAGTCAACGTCGCGGATACGGTCACGCTCGCGAACTCCGACAAGGGAACGGTCTACTACACGCTGGACGGAACGGATCCGCGCCTTGAGGGAGGTTCAGTCAACTCCGAGGCGCTAGTCTACAGCGCACCGCTGGCGCTCGCGAAGGGCGCAGTGTCGCTGCGCGCCCGCGTGCGCACCTCGGAAGGGGAGTGGAGCGCGATGGAATGCGTCGAGTTGAAGAGCGTGTCGGATTCCGACGAGGCACTTTCGGCGAACCTGCGCTTTGCCGAGTTCTGCGGACTTCCTGCGACTGGAAACGGCGATACGGACGAGTGGATCGTCCTCACGAACCTCTCTTCCGAGGCGACGCTTGACCTCGAAGGCGTAAAGGTCGTGATCGTCAAGGAGGCGGATCCAATCGACGCCGCGAAGTGCAGCTTCGTCATCGCCGGCGTCAAGCTCGCGCCCGGCGCGTCAGTCAGGCTCGACCAGGCGACGTGGGGATGGAACAAGATCACCAACAACAAGGTGTGCATGTACATCTACGCTCCGGACGGCGTGAGCGTGATCCAGTATGCGTATGCCGCGCAGAAGAGCCATCCGACCGTGTACGGCGCAGGCGGACCGGGCGGAGGTGCGTCACTCAAGGCGACGAGCTTCGAGTCCGAAATCGGTGCTGGGGACTGGGTGCCGTCCTACACGCTTCCCGCCGCCGCTGACGCGGCCGCGGCGGTAACGGCTGCGATAACGGCGAATGCCAAAGTCGGCGCGTGGATTGATTCCGTGATTCGCTCCGACGCCGCGAAGCAGGCAGAACTCGACGCGTACACTGGTTCCGCCGCGGCACTCGTCGACGCATACATCGTCAATTCCGATTCATTTGCCGATCCCGAGGCCGAGGTTGGCTTCAGGTCGATTGACGTTGACGGAAATGGGCAGATAACACTCGAGGGCACATTGTATCTCGGCGGTGTTGATACTGAGCGGACGGTCAACGGCGTGGTTGAAGTCCTTCACTGGACAGATCTCTCGCTTGAGCCCGAGGTCACGGCTCTCGAAGACCGCGCCTTCCCCATGACGGTCAAGCGCGACTCGGAGGACCCCTGCGGATTCTGGTCATTGCGCATAAGGTAGTAAACTATCTGCCTTTCGAGGACGGATGGGTCATCCCGCACGGGACGACCCACCTATTCGGCGTCGAGGTCGTTTCCCACGGCGAGGTCTGGGCAACGCCATTCGGCCATGCTGTCGACTCTCTTGGTGTTCCCGTTGGGGGCAACGGGGTCGGCCGAGTTGCCCGCCGCGGCAAAAAGTCTGCTGAAATATCCCCAGTTTTCGGATGGCTGTGTAAAGCACACCCTTGAAAACATTG